>NZ_JBIRGO010000024.1:0-113935 GCF_044328065.1 Streptomyces sp. NPDC017993 | reverse complement strand
CACCCGCTACGACAAACGAGCCCACCACTACAAAGCCCTGGTCACCCTCGCCTGCCTCCGACTGTGGCTCCCATGACTTTGCGGACACGCCCTAGGGGCAGCGACGGGAAGCGCCCTGGTGTTGATGCACATGCTGCAGCCAGGCCGCCGACCCACGTCCAGATGAGATGACGGGCTGTCCGTCGGCGCGAGCCTGCGCGGCGCAGGAACTCCACGACCACCCGGCCTCATCGAACACAACCGCGACAACGCGGCACAGGCACCAACACCGGGGACCGAGCAGGAACCAACCACGAGCCCCGCGCCGAAGGCCCGAGCACCTCCGGTGCGCGGGTGATGAGCGGTCAGCCCAACTGCGCCACACCGGCCCGCCGATCCTGGCCACCACGGGGCTTAAGGAACATTCGGTCCCTCGTCGTGGTTCAGGCACGCGCATCCACCCACGCCCGGGCGGCAGCACGTTCCCCGTGTGGAGTTGCCTTCGCAGCCGACCCACGAGCGAGACCAAGGTCCCTATGGCTGGAGGTCGCGCTGGTACCAAGTGCCTGACTTCCCGCCGAGATCGGCCGGGGTGGCAGGGCCAACCGAGACGAACCCGGCCTTGGCCAAGACCCTCTGGGACGCGGCGTTGTCGTGGGAGGTGGCCGCCCGCAGTGTGCGCAGGCCGTGCATCACTGTCGCCATCCCGCACAGCTCCCGGACGGACGCGGTCGCCACGCCGCGGCCGGCGACCCGCTCCGCGACCCGGTAGCCGAGTCTGGCAGTGCCGTCCTCCAAGTCGTACAGGTTGAACCTGCCGAGGACCGAGCCGTCCTCGGCAACGAGCACGTAGAAAGCGCAGATACCCGCCTCCTGCTCGGCCAGCGCAGCGTCGTACCGGTCGGTGAACTGGTCGAAGAAGTCGTCGCCGCGGTCGGAGATCGAGGCAGCGAAGTAGGTGCGGTTCGCCAGCTCGAAAGCCAGGACCGCCGGGGCGTGGCCGGCATCCAGCCGCCTCAGCTCGGGCAGCGGCGCGCTCGTACGAACGTCGGGCTGCGGCATTCAGTTCAGGGCAGGAACTTGTCGGCAAGGAGACGGGCGATGGCCCAGTCCTGCATGGCGACACCGACGGTCTTGAAGACGGTCCGCTTGCCGCGGACGGCTTCGGTTGCGGTCAGGGCGGTGCCGAGTTCGGTGAGGTCGTCCTGGGTGAGGGCCCCGGAATTGAGGGCATGGAGGATCTCCCCGGACTCGGCGAGGATCGCCTCGCGCTCGTCGATGATCACGGTGCTGGTGGCGAGGAGTTCATCGGGCAGCTCGCGCATGGTCGGGCGGAAGGCCCCGATGGCGTTGACGTGGACCTGGGCGGGCAGGGCCTGTTCGGCGAAGAGCGGGCTGGTCGCGGAGGTGGCGCAGCAGACGATCTCGGCGTCGCCGACCGCGGCTTCGGTGTCGGTGGCGGTGCGGATCTGCGTCCCCTTGAGTTCCGGGGCGAGCGTTTCGGCGAGGGCTTCGGCGCGGCGGGGGTCGGTGTCCACCACGGTCAGTTCGCTCAGGGGGCGCACGGTGTGGACGGCGCGGACCTGATCGGGGGCCTGGCCGCCCGCTCCGATGATGGTCAGGCGGCCGGCGGCCGCGGGCGCGAGGAGGTCGGTTGCGACGCCGACGGCGGCGCCGGTGCGCAGGGTAGTGACGGCTCCGGCGTCGGCGATCAGACTGTCGGTGCGGCCGGTCTCGGTCCACACCACGGTGCCGGCGATGGCGGGCGCGCGGTCGAAGTTCAGGCTCAGCGTCTTAATCATGGCTGAGGCGGAGGCGCGGTGATGGGCGGACATCACCAGGAACTGGCCGTCGCGCAGCGCGGTACGGGTGGGCATCTCGAACTCGCCGGCAGCCAGATCGAGGAAGCCGCTGCGCACAGCCTCGATGGCCTCGCGCATGGTGACGGCTTCGCGGATTTCGCGGGGGTCGACGGTGACGCTCTGCATAGGGACTCCGCATCGTTGATGAGGGCTTTCCACCGGGTCCAAAGAGAGCAGAAGGGACCGCCGACGGTGTTGTCAACGGGCAGGACTCGCCGGACTGGCGGCCCGGGGCTGTCAGCCGACCGCTCCGGCATCCGGCCGCTGGCGCTGTGTGGACATGCGGACCAGTTCCCTGCAGCAACCTGGTTCGCAGGGAACACCTGTTGAAGCTCAGCCCGCATCGACAATCACCGAACAAGCCGCTGACTGCGGCGCTAGGGTCCAATCGCGCAGCACGACGAGGAGCGGAGCGCATGACCGAGCGAACCACCTACCTCGACCCCGATCCACGCAACCCGCGTTCTCGGAGGATCAGCGTCCGGGCCTCCCGCTGGTACGCCACGGTCACGCTCGACTGCGGGAATGGCCCGCGCTGGGTCACCTTGTGGTTCCTTTCCCGTACGTTGACGCTGCCTTCGAAGCGCTGCGCGTAGCCGAGCTCGAGCAGGACTACGGCAGGCTACACGCGCTCGCCGACCGATTAGCCCTTCCCGTCGGTGATCGGCTTGCTCCCGGCGAGCGGGAGCAGATCCGCGAAATCGACTTCGACGCACCGCCGCAGGTGCACCGCCGCTGCGGCTAACTCCGAAGCCTCCATTCCCCGCCTTCCCCCACCCGTTGTGGGTGCTGAGCTGGTATGGGGACTATGTGCCGAGGAACAGGGCAAGAGAGTCGATCCGTGCACCGATCGGCCACAGATTCCTGGCCCTCTGGAATCGAGCGCGCCTGCTCAGGCGGTGACTTCGACTGCCGTAAGCGTCGGGGTTTCGGGAATCGATTCCTCTTGGTGGTCGGGCCCGCGGTGCAAGGCAGGGCGCGCGACGGTCAGGACGCCGCCGGCAGGAGCCCCCGCTCCACCGCCGCGTCCCGGACCTCTTCGTACAGGGCAGTGAGGGTCTCGCTGACCTGGACCCGCGGGAGTTGCAGGCGGTCGAGCGCGGTGGCGTCCGCGTCAACGTCCTGCCAGCCCTGTCCGGTGAGGAGTCGCATCAGCGCAGGGTTGAGGCGGTCCACGCCGCGCACCAGCCGCGCCTCCGGTGTGACGCCTTCCTCGTACTCGTGCCACAGGTCGAGGAATTCCGTTCCGAGCGTGCCCGGGAGAGGAGTGAAGCGGCGCTGGGCGACCTCTTCCTCGATGCGGGCCTTGTCGTGGGTGTGCTCGGCGCTGTGCTGGGTGGCCCACGCCGAGGGGTCTCCCGCCTCGATCTCCACGAGATCGTGCATCAGGCACATCTTGAGCATCCGCTCAAGCTCCAGCGCGTGCCCGAATTCCCGCTCGAACTGCTGGTGGAGCAGCCAGCTGACCATGGCCAGGTGCCAGGAGTGCTCCGCCACGCTTTCCTTGCGGTCGGCAGTGGCGTTGTTGTGGCGTTCAACTTCCCGTAAGCGAGCGCTGAAAGCGATGAAGTCGAATACCGCCCGGAGATCTCCCGGCATGCCGTTTCCCCAATCTTCTACATATTGTTGATGCGACCGCGTGATCGCCGAGCCGGACTCTAGCACCGGTGTACCGACCGTTCGCTTCAGGACAGTTGACGGGTCATTCGTGCGCCCGCCGGGCCATCACACCATCTCCGCCCCGGACCATTGCGATTCCGTGTCCAGAAATGATCGTTGACAGTTTTCCAGGCAAGTTATTACGTTCCTGTGAAAGCTATTGTCAACAAGCAACAGCGAGGGAATGAACTCGTATGGCAAAGTTCTACGCCGCGTCGGAACTAGATGGAACATTGACCGGATTCCGCTCCCGCGGCCCGGCGACACTCTCCGAATGCCTCGCTTCCGGCACGCTCTGGCAGCCGGTATTCCAGTGCACCATCATGGCAAACACCGCTGACGGCATGAGCGTCTTAACGGGCACCCGCCGGGCGGACAGCAACCCCACCCACCCCAACGTGATCAGCACGCCGACCAGCATGCTGCCGCTCGAATTCGCCCGATGTTACGCCGACGGCATGGCCTCGTCGGCGGCCGAGCTCGCCCCGGTACATCTCACCGAGCTGAGGGCGGACGACCTGCGGACCGTGGCCCGTTTCCCCGAGGAGGGGCAGCGCAACGTGGTCCCCGATCCGTCCTCCGCCCTCTCGTTCCTGGTGGGCGATCTGCTCGCCCGTAAGCTCGGCTGCGAGGCCGCCATGGAGGCCGCCTCCCGGGAAAAGCCGCTGGGTACCTGCCGGTTCTCCATGATCGGGGCCGGCTTCAGCTACGTCGCCGACCGCCCCACGGCCGACCCCGAGTCGCCCGAACCGCTCTTCGAACCGCTGCTGATGTTCGGCGCGGTCCTCGAACTGGACGACCCGGCCCTCATCCCCGAGAACACCTCCTCGTACAAGGACCTTTGCTGGACGTCGCCGGCGGACTACGCCGAGGGTGTGCGCACCAAGCGCATCGAGAGCTTCAACCCGAAGTTCCTGGGCCTGGCTGACGAGGCCGACAGCGACACGGTGACCGTGTGCGCCCGGGGCCTGTGCCTGCAGACCACCCATAAGGTGCTCGCGGGCCTCGGCTCGGCCCACGGCGGCGAGACCGCCGCCACCCGCGAGGCCGCCCCCGGTGCCCAGGCATGACGGCGCCGACAACCGGCCCCGTCCGGCCCGGCCAGGACCGGGGCGCGGCTCCACTGGACCCGGCCCTGGTCCGCAAGGACTTCCCGATCCTGGCCCGCATCGTCTCTGACGGTCGGCCGCTGATCTACCTGGACTCCGGCGCGACCGCCCAGCGTCCCGCCACCGTCCTGGACGCCGAACGGGCCTTCACCGAGACCTCCAACGCCGCCGTCCACCGCGGGGCGCACCAGCTCTCGGAGGAGGCGACCGAGGCGTACGAGGACGCCCGCGCCCGGGTGGCGGCGTTCGTCGGGGTCGCCCCCGGCGAGGTGGTCTTCACCAAGAACGCCACCGAGGGCATCAACCTCGTCGCCTACGCCATGAACAACGCCACGACCGCCGGACCGGAGGCCGCCCGTTTCCGCCTCGGGCCCGGCGACGAGATCGTGGTGACCGAGATGGAGCATCACGCGAATCTGGTGCCCTGGCAGGAGCTGTGCCGGCGCACCGGCGCCACGCTGCGCTGGCTGGGGGTCACCGACGACGGGCGGCTGGAGCTGGCCGGCCTGGACGAGGTGATCAACCCGCGGACCCGGCTGGTCGCCTTCACCCACCAGTCGAACGTGCTGGGTACGGTCAATCCCGTGCGCCGCATCGTGGCCCGCGCGGCCGAGGTCGGCGCGTTCACGCTCTTGGATGCCTGCCAGTCGGTACCGCACGCTGCTGTCGACCTGCATGCCCTCGGCGTGGACTTCGCGGTCTTCAGCGGGCACAAGATGCTCGGCCCGTTCGGCGTAGGGGTCCTCTACGGACGGCGCGAACTGCTGGAGATCATGCCGCCCTTCCTCACCGGTGGCTCGATGATCGAGGTCGTCCGGATGACGGAGGCGACTTATGCGCCGCCGCCCCAGCGTTTCGAGGCGGGCGTGCCGATGGTGTCGCAGGCGGTCGGGCTGGCGGCCGCGATCCGCTATCTGACCGACGTCGGCATGGACCGGATCACCGCGCACGAGCACCGGCTCACCGAGTTGGCGCTGCGCACCCTCACGGCCATGCCGGGGGTGCGGGTCCTGGGGCCGTCCACCATGGAAGACCGTGGTGGCGCGGTGTCCTTCGTCGTCGGCGGGGTGCATCCGCACGACGTCAGCCAGGTCCTGGACGCCCGCGGCATCGCGGTACGAGTGGGGCATCACTGCGCCTGGCCGCTGCACCGCCGGCTGGGCGTGCCCGCCAGCGTGCGCGCGAGTTTCTACCTGTACAACGGTCCCGAGGAGATCGCGGCGTTGGCGGCGGGCATCGAGGCGGCCCAGGCGCTTTTCGCGACGGGGGACGAAACGGAGGCCGTGGTATGCAGCTGACGGCAGAGAACCAAGCGGTCATCCTCGCGCACTACCGTGCCCCCCGGCACATCGGGCTGCGCGAGCCGTACGACACGGAGGTGCAGCACACCAACCCCACGTGCGGCGACGAACTCACCCTGCGCGTCCGGTTGACCGGTTCGGGCGCCGAGGCGGTCGTGGCCGACCTCTCGTACGAGGTTCAGGGCTGCTCGATCAGTCAGGCGTCGGCCTCGGTGATGGCCGGGCTCGTCCTGGGGCATCCCGTAGCGGAGGCCGAATCCCTGCATACGGAATTCGCCTCGCTCTTGCGTGAACGCGCGACGGAGGCGTCTGCCTGGCCTGCCCGGCTGGGTGATGCCGTGGCATTCCGGGACGTGGCTCGGCATCCCGCGCGGATCAAATGCGCACTGCTGGGCTGGGCAGCGCTCCGCAGCGCCCTGTCGTAAGCGGGCGGGCAAGCACGGCGTTTTGTCGCGGGCGGGGGTAGCGGTGATTGTGCCGGTGCCCCACTCGTGACACGAATAGCCCGGGACACGCGCCCATAAGCACGTCTTGGCTGTTTCATAAGGACACCTTGGGCCACATGGCGGCGGCATACCTATTGTTTTCGCTCCGTTTTGGTCGCCGCCATACGCCGGTTGGGCAGGTGCTCACCACCAGGCTGAGAAAGAACGACCGTTGACCGGCTCCCGGGGGCTACGCAGCGACAGCCGAAGCGAAAGACCGAAGTGAATGGCCGGTTGTCGCCACGCAACTCGGCACCGCCCGGTTCGCACCGATCACGTCCGCCGTCTCAACACATCAGCCGTGTTCGATGTGCAGATGCCGGGGGCCGCGGAGCACGGGACTGCGTAGGTAAGGGGGCGGGCCCGCGGCCTGGGGCGCGTCGTCGAGGCGCGGGAGGAGTCCCGTCCCCTGCGGAGCCAGGCTGCTGCGCATGCCGGTCACCGGCCTCGCTCCTACGCTGAAATCCCGGAGGAAGGGCGGCGGCATTATGTGCGCTACGGCCGTGCCCTCCATCGCACGCCGTGCGCCAAGCAGGTGAGGGTGCTCCGTGCCGCCGCCCTTCGTTTTCACGCGCGATGCCCCGGCGCGCGTGTGGCGCGCCGGCGCAAGCGCCGCTACGGCGCTTGCTTGCTGCCGTAGATCTCACCACTGCCATAGAAGTCACGTGTAGTCGTGGCGACTTGATCCAGCTCGCTCCCACGCTCACGATGCCGTAACCCTGCCTGCTTCTCCCGCAGGATGCACCCCCGGGCCGGCATCCAGTCAACGGACGCAGACAATAGAGCCGCCGGGGTCGGCGCCCCCAAACGACCAGCGAACGGCGGCGCCCCCGTGGCAAATGGCCCACGCCTGCCTCCCCGTTGACGTCCGCACCGTTGGTAGCTACCCCCGCGTCCCAGGGGCCGACAAGACCCTGACCGCGGCTCCCGCCGAGGCGGGAGCCATGGAGCGGGCCGCCGGCGCCCGGCTCCGCCCGCTCCGCGTAGCCGACCAAGCGTCCGGCCGCCACGCGACAAGCGCGGCGTCGGTGACGGCCGCCGCGTAGGTGCCGGTGTGCCACCATCGCCGGGACGACGCGCCCGCATGGGGATTGGAGCAGTTCGGTCACGTGAAGCGTTGCCCTGCGGCGGCCGCCAGGTCGGGCGGGAGGAACGGGACCATCCCCCTCGGGGGCGGGAGCAGAGACCTCGTCCGGGAGGCGGCGAAGCGCGTGGGACCATCCCCGCTCCCGGGATGGGCTCTCTAAGAGCGTGATGGACAACCGACCACGGTGTTGCAACAAGGACTGGAATCCGCCCTCCTCTTGGCGAGGCTTCGTCGGGTGCGGCACGGGGGGGGGCAGCCCTGGAGTCCTGTTCCTCACCCACTGTGCTCTGCTGTACTGCCCTGCGGCTAATTTGTGTGCAGGAGAGGTACGCAGGGCTGTGGTGGTAGATGTGCACGAGGGACGGGAGGTCGGGAAGAGTGTCGCTGCGCGCAGGTGATCCAGCCGAGATCGGCGGTTATCCGCTTGAGGCGCGACTCGGCTCGGGTGGCATGGGCACGGTCTTTCTGGCCCGTACGAGTTCGGGGCGTCCTGTCGCGATCAAACTGATCCACCCGCAGTTCGCGGCGGACGACGAGTTCCGCATCCGCTTTCGGCAGGAGGTGGCGGCGGCGCGGCAAGTGAGTGGCGCGTTCACCGCCGCCGTGGTCGACGCTGCCCCTGAGGCCGAGCAGCCGTGGATGGCGACGACCTATATCCAGGGGCATACGCTCGCCCGGCGCATCGGCACGAAGGGCCCGCTGAGCGGAGCGGAGTTGAGGAAGCTCGCCATCGGACTGGCGGAGGCACTGCGGGACATCCACCGGGTGGGGGTCGTCCACCGTGATCTGAAGCCCTCGAACGTCGTGCTCTCGCCCGAGGGCCCGCGCGTCATCGACTTCGGTATTTCGCGCGCCGTGGACCAGCAGACGCTGACGGTTACAGGGCGGGTCATCGGTACGCCGCCGTTCATGTCACCGGAGCAGTTGCAGGCGCCGCGCGATGTGGGGCCGCGGTCCGATGTCTTCTCGCTGGGGACGCTGCTGGCCTACTCGGCGACGGGCTGCGGGCCCTTCGACGCGGAGAGCCCATACATAGCTGCGTACCAGGTGGTGCACGAGGAGCCGTCGCTGGAGGATGTGCCGGCGGCCTTGCGCACGGTCGTCGAGGCGTGCCTGGCCAAGGAGCCCAACGGGCGACCCTCGGCGAACGAACTCCTCGTGCTGCTACGGGACCTGCCGGCCGACCTCGGCCAGATCGACGCGAGTGGAGTTGGCGCGGGCCGCACCCGTGACATGGTCACCGAGCATCACTTCGCGACGCCGGCTACCCCGGAGCCGGCCATTCCGGAGCCGGCTATCCCGGCGCCGGCGGCCCCGACCACCACCCCGGCCGCTCCCGATACAGGGAGCGCCGACACCCCCGTCGGCCGCCGACTGAGTCGCCGCCGGCGTCCCGTGATCGCGGCCGCGGTCGCGGTCACGGTGGCAACGATCGGTGGAGGAGTCGCCGCACTGACGGCGGGCGGCTTCGGGGGCCACAGCGGCGGCGACAAGAGCAACAGCCCTGCGGTGCAGGGTGCCGCACTTCCGGACGGCTTCAAGCCGTGGCACAAGGCCGTGCCCGGCGGTCGCCCGGACATCCCCGACGAGCTGCGTTGCGTCGCGCACGGCGATGCGCTGTTCTGCGGGGGCGGCAGTGTTGTCGCGACCCGTATCAGGGCCAGGGACGGCTCGCGGGTGTGGACGGCGAAGAGCCCCGGCGTCCCCGCCAACGGCATGCACCTGGTGGGCGCCACCGACGACACGGTGCTCGGTTACCGCTTCGCCGCCCAGGACGCCCCGCAGGACCCTCCCAGCGAGGTGGTGGCCATCGACGCCAACAACGGACGGGAGCTGTGGTCCGTGCCGTCCGGCGCCCAGTCGACGGCCGTCACGGGTCGGACTCAGGACGCCATCGTGCTCGGTTCCGACGTCGTGACGGTCGACGCCTCTAACTCCCGCTTCGAGGCCCGCAACGCGCACAGCGGTCAGGTCACATGGACGTCGCCATTCCCTGCGGGTACGCAGTGCGCTCCCGTCCCGCTGGGCCCACAGCTCGTCGCGATGTGCGCGAAGGATGCGGAGGTGGATGCCTTGGAAGTGCGCCACCCCACCCTGTACCCGGTCGACCGCGCCTCGGGGGCACTGGGCAGGCCCATCGAGGTCAACGGCCCCGCCGTGCCGATGGGCGTCGCCAACGGCAGGCTCGTACTCCTGCAAGTACACATGGAGGGAACGGATCCGGCCGGCTACAACGGGGTGACGCGGGTCGACCCGGCCTCACGGAAGGTCACGTACTCCCGATTGGCCAAGGCATACGCAGGGACGCCCGGCGTGGCGGACAGCACCGTCTACGTGAGCGGGCAGACCGGTCTCGTCACAGCACTCGACCCGGCGACCGGCCGGAAGAAGTGGTCGCGGCAGACTGCCGTGGAGGGCGCGGCGGGTCCTGTTGCGGGAGCCGACGCACTGTATTTCAGCTCGGCCACCGGCCGGGTGGTCGCGCTGTCGCCGAACGATGGCAAACCCCTATGGACAACAGATCCGCAGGTCGATGGTTTGACGGGCCAGCAGGGCGCAAGCCCGCGGGTGACTCTTGCAGGGCGTGCGGTGATCGTGGCCGCGGCCAAGAACACTCTCTTCGCTTTCGACGCGCAAAAGCCGCCGAAGTCGGGCTGACACAGGTGGCTGGACGGCGGCTGCAACATTGCCAGGGAGTACCGCGAGAAGCTCCGCCGCCGGCACCACATACCAAGACCCGGGCCAGCACAAGGACAGGGTGCACTCCGGCGTCTTCGGCCAACCGCACTTTGGGTACTCGACCAGCCTGCATCCGGCGCAGTACGGGCAAGCGTGCGCGGCGCTGCTGCACGACCTGCTGACCGGAGCCGCCTCTGTGGGAACGGTGCGGGAACACAACTGGAGCCTGGAAACACGGGCTTCGACCTTGGGCCGGGTAGGTCAGGTCGGAGCGCCGGGGCTGCCGACGCCGACCTTGCCTGGCCGCCCCGCGGGCTGCCGGCCCCGTACCGCCAGGGCGAGCTGCCGTGCTTCCTCCAGGTTGCCGTCGTGCTCGGCGGTACAAGGGGGGCTCCGGACTGTCAGCCGGGAAGGGCGGCCGGCACGTCGGCGGGGTGGCGGGGACCGAGGCGGGCCGGGGCAGCACCTCGACGTGCCGAAGGGCTCGTGAGCCAACCGGCCCACAAGCCCACAAGCCCTTCCGGTGTCAGTCGAGTTCGGCGCTGCCGTGCACGATTTCGCCGCCGACCATCGTCAACAGCACCTTCGTCTTGGCGATCTCCTCCGCGGGGACCTTCATGACATTGCGGTCCAGCACGATCAGGTCCGCGAACTTGCCCCTCTCCAGGGACCCGGTGTGCTTCTCCTGCCGCAACTGGTAGGCGCCGTTGATAGTGGCGGCGCGCAGGGCCGTGGCGCGGCTGAGCCGCTGGTGCGGTGTCATCGTGCCGTGCTTGGCGAACGGGCCGTCGGGGGCGGCGGTGCGGGTGATCACGGTCTTGATCGCGGCCCACTCGTCGAGCGGATCGACCGGCCAGTCGCTCCCGAGGGAGATGCGCCCGCCGCTCTCGTTGATCTCGCCCTCGGGCTCGTAGTGGGCCCAGCGCTTCGCCCCGAGGTAGGGCTTGACGGAGTCGACGGAGTCGGGGGCGGGCTTGGCCCAGTGGAAGCCCATGGCCGCGACGACGTCGAGCCTACCGAACCGCGGTACGTCCTTGGGGTTGACGAGTTCGGCGTGCGCCACGGTGAGGCGGTTGCTCTTGTGCCCGGCCTCGCGTGCCGCCGCATAGGCGGTGAGGGCGGCGCGTACCGCCTGGTCACCGATGGCGTGCATATGGGGGTCGAAGCCCGCGTCGACGAGCTTCAGAACTGTGTCGTTGAGCTTCTCCTGCTCCCAGTACTGCTCGCCCTTCTTCTTTCCTGCGATCCAGTGGTCGTGCTGGTGCACGAGGTAGGGGTCGATCAGCGAGGCCGTTTGGGCGGGGTGCTGGAGCACACCGTCCAGGAAGAGCTTCGTGTTCCGGACGGCGATACGAGGCCGAGCGGTGATCCGGTTTCCGCTGTCGAAGGCGCGGCGCAGCCGGGTCGGTTCCTTCAGCGGGTCCTTGTCGTCCACATTGACCGGCGCGGCGAAGTGGGCGCGGGCGGTGAGCTTGCCCTGGTCCGCGAGAGTGCTGAAGGCCCGGAGCCCCCCTTCCGAGGCGATGGCGTCCATGAACGTGGTCACCCCCTGCTCGGCCAGGGCGGCCAGGGCGGTGCGAGCGATCTTCAGGTTCTCTCCGGCGGAGGGCTCGGGGATCTTCCGCGCGATGAGGTCGCCCGCGTCGTCCTCCAGCACGCCGGTCGGCTCGCCCTTGTCGTCACGCGCTATGCGGCCGCCGCCCGGATCGTCGGTCTTGGAGGTGATGCCGGTGCGTTCCAGGGCGCGGCTGTTGACCAGAGTGGTGTGGCCGTCGCTGGACTTCACGACGATCGGCCGCTTGGTGTCCAGGGCGTCGAGGTCGGCCTTGGTCAGCGCGGTGCCCTCCGGTCGCATGGCCTGGAGGTACCAGTGCTCCACCTGCACCCAGCCGTCCGGCTCCTGCGCCTTCGTCCTGTCCAGATACGCCTGGATCTTCTCCTGGACTTCCTTGACGGTGAGCGGGGCGTACTTCAGGTCGCAGCCGAGCAGCCCCTGGCCGCCCGACATCGGGTGCACATGCCCGTCGTGGAGGCCCGGCATGACCATACGGCCGCCGAGCTTGATCACCTTTGTTCCCTTCCCGATGTGGCGGGAGGCCCCCTTGGTGGTGCCGACGTAGACGATCCTGCCGTCCTTGACGGCCAGCGCCTGATGCGCGCTGTCCTCGGCATCGACGGTGTGGACGTAACCGCCGGTCAGCACGAGCTCGGCCGGCTGGTGGCCCTCGGCGGTGGGCTCGGAGCAGCTGTCGACGGCGGCCACTGCCGCGACCGCGCCGGCAGCCGCCAGCACGGTCCGACGTCGCGGGTTACCCTCCACGGGACTTTCCACAGGACTCTCCTCCAGATGCGAACGAACAGGTGGACGGGGGAACGGGTGAAGGGGAATTGGTGCATGGCTGAGCGACCGGGCAGCGGCAGAACGCAGGAGCGCGGCAGGCAGGCGCGCCGTGCGGTGGTCGCGGCCGCGCTCGCGCTGATCGCGGAGCGGCCCGTAGGGGAGATCCAGGTACAGCAGATCGCCGAGCGGGCAGGGATGAGCCCGGCACGGGTCCTGTACTACTTCCCCTCGAAGGACCACATCCTGGCCGAGGCCTTCCGCTGGAGTGAGCGGGAGCTGACCGAGCGCCGGACACAGGAGCTGGCGGGGGTCGTCGATCCTCGTGAGCGGTTGGAGCGGTACGTCAGGCTCTACCTGCCCTCGGGCAGGCACGACGTCTCATGGAAGCTCTGGTTGGAGGCGTGGTTGCGCGCGGTGGAGAACGACGAGATGAGCCGGACGGCCGACGGGCTCGACAAGGGGTGGATGCGGGATCTGTCCGCGATCCTCCGTGACGGTGCGGCGAGCGGGGTCTTCCGCCCGGTGACCGCCGAGGAGTTCCTGCCCTCGTTCAACGCCCTGTTGGACGGGCTGGCGGTGCATGTGCTGATCGGGCGGCTCGACCGTACGGATGCCGTGCGGACCGCGCTCACCCATGCCTCCGGGGAACTGGACCTGCCCCCGGCCGCATAAACTTGAATCTCATTTAAGTTCGGTGGCGTGAGTATTCACCGGGGTGCGTGGCCCCGTCAACCATTTTACGGGGGCCACCGCGGCGCAGCGCGCTCAGCGTCCGGGCGGATAGCGGGATGGCTGCGGCTGCATGGGGACGCGAGCGGTGAGCCCCGGACCCGCCCGGTGCTCGCGCTCAGCGGAGAGCGCGTCTGACGAACGATGAGTGGGCACGACTCGTACCGCATCCACCGAAGACCGGTCGCCGGGGCAGGCGGTTGAGCATCACCGGAACGCCGGTCGACCACTCGCCGTACGGCGTGAAGGAGCAAGTCGAGGGGCGGACGGTAGGCGCCAAGTGCGATGCCCCGGAGCGGAGTTGCCGTGGCTGCGTGAACGTGTTGGACCGAGTTTTTTTCTGTTCACTCTGCAACCGTTCCGCTTTTGTTTCTGTCTATCTCTGCAACCCCTTCCGTTCCACCGGGCCCACAACTCAGGGGGCGGAGCCGAGGGGCGACCGGTGTTACCCGTTGGAGGATTTGTGCGCAACCGAACCAGAAGCATGGTGGCAGGCGCCGTGGGCGCCGCCGTGGTCGCGGCCGTGGCCGGCGGGGCCATGGCAGCAGTGACGGACGGCAACGGGCGGGGCCAGGACCAGCCCTCGACGAATGCCGCCGAGCGGAGCAAGATCACCCAGGGCGACCTCGACGGCGACGGCCACGCCGACCTCGGCGTGGGAGCCCCCGAGGGCACCGTCTCCGGGAAGTCCAAGGCGGGCTACGTGGGCGTGACTTACGGCGCCAAGGGTGGCGTCGACACCAAGCGGCACAGCACGCTGACGCAGGCCAGCACGGGCGTGCCCGGCACCCCGGAGGCCAACGACGGCTTCGGCTCGACCGTGGTGCGTGGCGACGTGGACGGGGACGGTTACGCCGACCTGGTCGTCGCCGCGAACAACGAGGCCATCGGCAGCACTACGCAGGCCGGTTCCGTCACGATCGTCTTCGGCTCCGAGAGCGGCCTGTCCGGCGACGCCATCGCCTTCCACGCGCCAACGGTCGCCGCCAACGCGCACTTCGGCGACCAGATAGCCGTGGGCGACCACAACAAGGACGGCCTCAGCGACATCGCCATCTCCGACGGCGTGAAGGTACAGCTCGTCAAGGGCGCGAAGAACCTGCGGGAGACCGCGACCCCGAAGATGACCAGCGTCACCCCGCCCGGCGGCGGCGTCAGCGTCGAGCACCTGGCCTCCGGCGACATCAACGGGGACGGCTACACCGATCTCGTCACCGTCGCCTCCCAGGACTCGCCCTCCGACGAAGGCACGCTCGCCGTGCTGCCCGGCTCATCCGGGGGCCTGAAGAGCACGCCGCTGGGCAAGAACATCCCACTGCCGTTCGCGCAGTACCGCCCCGTGGTCGGCGACATCAACGGCGACGGGAAGGAGGACGTCCTCACGGACACCGGCTTCTCGGACGGTCCGCAAGAGCAGAAGCTGCGCACCTACCCCGGCACCGCCGGCGGGCTCGACTCCGACAAGCCGGTGGACTGGAAGGGCAAGGCCCAGGAGGGCGAGGCCATCCGGCTCGCCGACTTCGACGGCGACGGCCACGACGACCTGGTGGTCAGCAACACCGGCGCCGAGGCGCCCGGGGGCTATAACGACGCCGGTGCCATCAACGTGCTCAAGGGCACCGAGAACTGGCTGACCGACGAGGAGGCGCAGACCTTCTCGCTCGACACCGAGAGCGTCCCTGGCTCCATGGAGGGCAACGACAAGTTCGGTACGTCCGTCTCGCCGGCCGACTACAACGGTGACGGCAAGACGGACCTGGCCGTGGGCATCCCGAACCGCACCGAGGGCGCCGGCGCGGCGGCCCTGCTGTACGCGGGCACCGACGGGCTCAGCCCCAAGGACTCCGCACTCATCGACCCGAGTGACCTGGGTTCCCCGGCGACGAAGGGCCGCTTCGGCACGGAGCTGACGAACCCGGCGAAGTAGGCCCGCACGCTGGAGCCTTTTCGGCAGATCACTGAGCAGCCTCACGCCACCAGGCAATGAGTCACCCAATCGGAACCAGGGGCGTGAACTGCGCTCTTTCAGGGACATGTTCAGCCGGAGGCATCCACCTGTTCTCGGACTGCCGGTGGGCGGGCCCCATCACGGTGCGCCCATCCGGCAGCCGGTATCGCAGCGCCGACGGGCGCCTGCGTGCTCCTTGAGGTGCGGTGCGGGCGAAGTGGGGGCCGTATCCGCACCGTCCGATCAATGGGGGGGCAGGATACCGGCGGGCGACGATCATCCACTCCCCCGTCTCTCTGGCCAGGGACGTACCGTCCGGCCCAGGCACCCCCGGCGGAGGCGGCTCAACGCCCCACCGTGGACGAGCCGTTCCGCAGTTCGCCAGCGGCGAGCTGGGCGAGCGGGGCGGCGGGGGTCGCCGTGTCGAAGGCCGGAGCGGTCGGCTGGATGAGCGCGGCCGAGGACAAGCGGGCCCTCGCCCGCAGCCGGGACTTCCTCGTCGCGTCCGGCCTGGACCCCAGGGCGCTGCGGGGCGAGCGCCCAAAGAAGGTGATTGCACTGATCAACCCGCAGCAGAAGGACGTCCAAGACCTTGTCAACTTGACCCGGCCCTAAAGGACCGGGCTTGGAGGTAGTGCCCAACTGGCTGCTGGGGTGGACTCCTCCGTCCAGACACCCCTATGGGGTGGCAGGGACGCGTGACTCACGCCCCGCATTCCACACGCTCTCGCCACGGGTGGCGATGTTGTGGGAAGCATTCCGGTCGGCGTGGGCAACGACCCCGCACCCCCGGCAGATGAAAAGCCCCTGGTCGACACGGTTGCGCTTGTCGACGTGGCCGCACTCGGCGCAGGTCTGCGACGTGTACGCGGGATCAACGAAGACCAGGGGCACGCCTGCCCTCTTGGCCTTGTAGCCGATGAAGTCTCCGAGCTGAGCGAAGGCCCAGGAGTGGACTGCGACCCGTTGGGGCTTGCGGAGCCGTACCCGAGTGCGGATGCCCTTGAGTTCTTCGAGGGACAAGCCACGCCCGGTGCGTTCAGCCTCGGTCACGATCGTCTTGGAGATGATGTGGTTCTGGTTGGCGGCGTGCCGCTGTTCCCTGCGGGAACGGGCCTTGAGCCGTCGCTTCGCGCTCTTGGTGCGCTTCTTCTGGAGCTTCTTGCGCAGGTCGAGCTGCCGCTTGCGGTACCGCTTGAGTCCGCGCCCGGCGGAGATGTAGCCGGTGGACGTGGTCGCGATGTTCGCGATGCCGAGGTCTACGCCGATGAAGCTGTCAGGCTCGTACTGCTCGGACTCGGGGATCTCGCACGTGGCGACGAGGTAGAACACGCCGTCACGCTCGATCAGGTCGGATCCGCCCTGCCGGTGCTGCTGGAGCACCTTCAGCGCGTCGGCGGAGCACACGAAGCGGACGTCCTTGACACGGCCGGACGTGGTCCAGATCGACACGGTCTGCTGGTCGTACTGCCAGCTCAAACACCGGTCGTCATACGGCTGCGCTGCGTCGGGCCGGAACATGACCGGCTTGGACTCCGCCTTGCGGCGACGCCTCGAGCCTTCCTTGCCGAGGTTCCCGGCCCGGATGTTGGCCTTCAATGTGGTGTAGGCGTCGCGCACCTTCTTGATGGTGTGCTGGGCAGCCTGCGCCCCGAGCCCCTCGGCCTTAAGGCGTGGGTAGGTGTGCTTGCGCAGCTCGTACTCACGCGGCACACCGTGGGCGAACGCCACCTCGGATACCCAGCACGCCAGGTCGTTGACCGTGCGCAGAGTCGCGGACAGCGCGGCGGCCTGGTCGGCCTCCGGCATCAGCTTCACCTGCGTAACGATCTTCATGCGGATCATCGTACTCAGTTGATCTATGTCACCGCGCTGGGAGCCAAACCCCAATATTCGCCGGGACCGTACCCGAGGGCTGCGTCGGACTCGAAGAAGAGGGGCGGGCGCACATCGGCGGCGCGCTACGCACAGCGGCTGCCCACGCAGCCGGAGAACCTGAACGGCCCCGCCCGCGGGATGCGGCGACGGCCCGTTTACAGCCCAGGGCGACTGAGCGGCGTCTCGGGGCGTCGCCGGTGTCAGCCCGTCGCCGCGACCCCGGCTTTGTTGATCAGCATGTCGAGAAGCGCGAGCAGGGCACCGCGAGCTTCTTCACGGGAGCGGGCATCGAGCATACGGATGGGTGTGTTCGGGTCACGCAGATGCAGCGCCGCCCTGATCTCCTCGGCGGTGTAAGGCTGTTCGCCGTTGAAACAGTTCGCGGCGACCACGAACGGAAGCCCTCGGTTCTCGAAGAAGTCGATGGCCGGGAAACTACGGTCGAGGCGTCGTGTGTCGACGAGGACGATCGCGCCGAGTGCCCCGTTCAGCAGGTCGTCCCACATGAACCAGAAGCGCTCCTGGCCAGGTGTGCCAAACAAGTAGAGCACGACCTGTGCGTCGGTGAGGGTGATGCGGCCGAAGTCCATCGCGACGGTGGTAACCGCCTTGGACTCGATGCCGTCGAGGTCATCGACGCCGATGCCCGCGCTCGTCAGCCGTTCCTCGGTGCGCAACGGCTCGATCTCGGAGACCGTCTCGACCAGGGTCGTCTTGCCGACGCCGAATCCCCCAGCGATGAGGATCTTGACGGGGGCCGCTTCCTGGGCAGGGGTGTCATATCCGGGCAAGGTTGTCCCTGATTCTCATGAGCAGGTGGACATTGGTGGTCTCGGTCCCCTCAAGGGGCGACCGGTGCTCGATCAGCCCCCGATCCGCGAGTTCGCCGAGAAGAAGCGTCATGGGAGTGAGGCGCATGTGCATGCGCGCCGCGATCTCGGCTACCGCCAGGCCGCCCGGCGGCGAGCACATCGCGAGGATGGCCTGCCACTCGCTGGGCAGACCGCCGTGGCCGTCCGCGACGGCCACGGCCGTGACCGTGGTGTCCATGGTGAGGGTGGCGTGGGCAGCCGCCGTACGTCCATCCGTCAGCGCGTACAGCCGCGTCCGGCGGCGGCCTCCCTCTCGCGGCCCGGGCTCGTCCGCCATTACGAGCGCTGCGCCTGGCCGCGCTCAGGCGTGCTCAGCCACTCACCGAGCGCCTGGGCGGTGCGCACGGCTTCACCGCCCAGCTCCCCCAGCCGCGCCTTGCGGGAGGTCACCACGATGAGCGTGCTGCCCTCCCCGCACCCGACGATGCAGAGATAGCTGTCGTCCATCTCGACCAGCTGGCGGATTACCCGGCCGCCGTCGACCTCCCTGGATATCGCCTTCATCGTGGAAGCGATACCGGAGGACGCGGCGGCTATGCGCTCCGCCTGGTCCCGTTCCAGCTCGTACGAGCTGAGTTTGATCCCGTCGTTGGACAGGAGTACGGCTCCCTTGATGCCGGCGATCCTGCTCAGGTTGTTGTCCAGGACGCTGTAGATCATGTCGTTCGTTGGCGTCGTCATGGCTGATCCTGTCGGAGTTCTTCTTCCACTGTCTGAGTTCCGTGTTCGTAGTCTGCCCAGGCGTCGGCCACCTCTTCGGGTGTCGCCGCGTCCTGATCGACGGCAGTCTCCGGTGCGTGTGGCGCGCGGAGCCGCTCGGCGATGTGGGCCTGCGGGACCCGCTCGGGGAGGGCCGGCTTCGCGTCACCGTCCGGTGTCACGGAGGGAAGTGGCGGCTTGCTCTCCACCGGTCGCTCGGGTGAGCGCTCCGGCGTCCTACGGCCGGCCGGCGCGGTCTTCTCTTCCAAGACCAGTTCGGGCTTGCGCTCGTTGAGCGTGCCCGGTGCCGGGGCGGGCGTCGTCGCCGCACGCGGCGCTTCTTTTCCTGCCCGGACCGGTTCGGTCGGCACAAGGCATTCCTCGGGAAGGATCACCACGGCCGACGTCCCCCCGTATACCGAGCGGCGCAGCGTCACTGTGGCCCCGAGCTGTTCGGCGATGTGGCCGACCACGAAGAGTCCGAGCCGGTGCGCGTTCTCCGCCAGGACGGAGTACGGCGGGGCCGAGTGCAGACGCCCGTTCATCTCCTCGTAGGTTGCGGCGGTCACCCGCGGCCCGCGGTCCTCGATGTCGACCAACAGCCCGTCTGTCACCAGTTCGGCACGGACGACCACCTTCGACTGCGGCGGGGAGAACCGGGTGGCATTGTCGAGGAGTTCTGCCAGGAGGTGGCTGATCTCGCTGATCACCCGTGGTGCCACGCTGATCTCGTCCAGGGCCTGGCGCTCGATCCGTCGGAAGTCCTCGACTTCCGCGGCGGCTTCGCGCAGCAGGTCGGCGACGCGCATGGGCTCGGTGTGCGGATCGGGGATCTCCCCGCCTGCCAGGATGAGCAGGTTCTCGACCTGCCGCCGCATACCTACCGTCAATTGGTCGGATCGCATCAACCCGGCGAGAAGCTCCTCGTTGTGACCGAAGGCGTCCTGCAGTTCGTCGGTGAGGGTCAGCTGCCGGCTGACCAGGTTTCCGGTGCGCGAGGCGATGCCCGCGGCGAACATACCGAAGCCCTGACGCTCGGCCGCGAGCTGCGCATGCCCGTCGACGGATACGGAGACGACCCGGGCGAACGCGTCGCTGATACGTCCGACCTCGTCCTGGTCTCCGCTCACCGCCGGCAGCGCATCGTCGTCGACGGGCTGCCCCCGCTGGAGCCGGGCCACGACATCCGGCAGCGTGTCCTCAGCAATGGCTACCGTGCGTTGGTGCAGACCGCGCAGGCGGCGGAGCACGGAGCGCGTGGTGAGCACGATGACGGCCGCGATGGCAAGGACGGCTGCGCCGTTTCCGACGATCAGCCAGATGACCTCGGTCTCCAGCTGCGTGGCCTTGGCGTCGGCGTGCACGAGTACTGCTCGCGCCTGTTTCGCGTCGAGCGCGGCAAGGCGCGCCGCGAACTTGTCATACGCGGCCCGCCAGGCGTCGGCCACCATGGGCAGCTTGATGCCGGACGCGGTGTTCTGGTGGTCGGAGATGACCGCGTCCTCGATGCGGACCTTCGTCTTCCAGCCGTCCGAGGCGAAGACCTGGTCGTAGTCCGCTCTGTCTTCGGCCGTCAGATACGGCGCGACCCACTCGTCGTACTGGTACCGCTGGGATCCGACGGAGTTGACGAATTCGGCGAACCCGGAGGAGCTCAGGCGCCTGGACGGCCCGGCCATGGCGAGGATGGTGGTCTCGCGCGCCACCATCTCGGACACCGTGAACATCGTGACGACCACGCCGCTCTCCTGGATGAGCTCGGCGTCTTCTGCATGGCTGAACTCGTTCTGGTACACCCCGATGATGCGGTCGACGAGGTCGGAGTAATAGCCGATCGTCCGCTCCACGCCTCCTCTGCGGGAGTCCGCCCGCTCGCGGAACGAGGCCAGATCCGCCAGGCTGTGCTTCAGCTCCGCGACGTAAGGTTCGTCCTCGCGCCCGGTCGCCGCCAGAGCTCCGTCCGCCGACCGGCGGAACTCGTCCGCGGCCCGGTCCGTGGCCGCACGCCGCTCGCGTAGCTCGTTCTCGGCCACGGAGCCGCCCGCCCACCGTGTGGCGGTCATCGTCCGCTCAGCCTGCACTTTGACCATCAGCTTGGTCAGGGGTACGTCGATCCGCTCACCAACTGCCACATCAGCGCGCAGGTTCTCCGACTGGTGCACCAGCCGCTGTGCGGTCATGACCACTTGGGCACTCATCGCCAAAATAGGGACGATTGCCAGCCAAATGAGCAGCGTACGCAGACGCAGGGTACGCCGCCGACGAGTCGTCGACTGCCCTCGTGCGCCTTCGGGTTCTATGGGAGACATCAGTCCTCGGGGAAGCGGGGAACATTGGGGACGGTCCAACAGCCGAGACCAGACGCAGTCCTGGGTTCAGGACTGGGGAGAGCCCGGTTCGGCTTTGGCGCGATGTGGGGTGCCGATCATAACCAGCCACACCGGAGAAACGGAGAGCTGACTTCCGTTAATCATATGTGGTAGTGGCGACGGAGACGTTTGCGCACCGGACGGCGTTTACCTGACGTCTGGGAACAGGCGTGATCGTGCAGACAGGGGCCTCCCGACCGGCTCTCGTACCTGCCTCCGGGGGATCCATAAGGCCCCGTGGTGTGGACAACCCCTGACGCAGGCCAAATCTTCACATGGCCATCTCGTCGCGTTCTGAGCGCATTTCGACGACGAAGGCGTCGGTTCCGATGGTGAAGGTGCCGAGGGCCAGGAGCCACAGAGCGGAGGGCACGCGGGGTTTTCATCCTTTTCCGTGGGACGTCACTGCTTTCGGGGAGGTGCTCTACCGATGGTTCGGGCGCCGGCGAGCCGCCTCGAGGAGCCTCGGCTCACCCGAGTCGGGTGCCGCTGCGGGAGCTGATGTGCTTGGGGGGTGCGATGCCGTCGGCGAGGAGGGGGTCGGCTTCCGGTTCGCCCCAGGTGGAGACGAGGGGCAGGACGCCCGCCCAGATTCCGAGGGCGGCGTCGGGTCCGTCACCGTCGTCCGGGCCGCCGGTGCGAATCTTGACCGATGCCTCTTCGAGCGAGATGGCGAGCAGGGCGGTGGCCGCCATCTCCTTGCGGTTCGGCTGCCGCGCGTAGTCCCACTGGCCGGGTGTGGCGATCTCGGTCAAGCAGCGCAGCCCCTCCAGCTTCTCCTCGGGGTCAGTGACGAGACGCGGTACGCCGTAGACCATCGCGCTGCGGTAGTTGACACCATGTTCGAACACTGACCGTGCCAGCACTAGGCCGTCCACGTGCGTCACGGTGACGCAGACCGTCGCGTCGGGCGAGGCGACCAGGCTGCGGCCGGCCACAGAGCCGTGGAAGTAGAGGTGTTGTCCGTCGCTTCCGTAGACGGTGGGGACGACCATGGGGTGCCCGTTGATGACCACCCCGAAGTGGCACATGAAGCCTGCGTCCAGGATCGCGTTGAGCTCGGCACGGTCCTGACTTCCTTGTTCTCGCAGACGACGGTGACGGGTGCGGTCTGTATCCGGGAGCGTGGTGGAGAGTTGGCTGTCGTTCACGTCAGCTCTTTCACAAGTACGTTGGCGTTGCGGGGGTTTCATAACGTGGTGGGCTTGAGCTGAGGGCTTGTGGTGCGTTCGAAGCCGCAAGCCATGCATGCGCGGTACCCATGCATGACGGGGCTGGTCCCCCCGTAGACGACCGGAGGGGGCGGCATCCGGCGCCCCCTTGCCCGCGGGAAGCAGGCGCGGGGCGAGCCGTCTGTCGGCTGCTCAGGCCCGCGCCCCGCCGTTCATGCAGGGGCATGCCCGACAGACAAGCTGGGGCCCGGTGCGGCCGTACGCTACCGATATCGCTGCCATGGCGCCAGTGTTCAACGAAATCAGCTGCATGAAATTCAAATCGCTGCGGAAACCCTTGCAGGGCTCAGCTGGCGTGTGCCAGTCTCATGATCACCAGCGGACGAGAGCAGTGGCCACCTACGGGGGGTCTGCTGCCATCACGATCACCGTCAGGACGCCTCACTGACCGTGGGTCTGCACCTGACGTGCCTGCTCGGCCATCTGTCAGCAATCCTGTCTTTGTGGGTGTGTCGGAAAAGCCGCCCGCCACAAGGCTGCTGTCACTGCGGCTGCCCTACGCCAGGAGCGCCGCGCGGCCAGCGCATGGGGCTGGGTGTCACCGGCGCGGCCGCGGGCACCGAGGCCACGGCGTAGACCGTGGCAGGTCCTCCGTAGGCGACTGCGTATGCGGTGACCCGGTCTGCGGGCCGTGCCGTCCATGGGCGGCAGCGGAGCCGCGGGCGGGGCGAAGGGCGCCAGTACCGGTGCGGGCGCCGGCGGTAAATCGAGCCGCAATCTCAGCATTAGGTCAGCAGTACTGAGTAGTTCAGCATGCGCAACCCCTGTTGTGCGGTGGCCACTCGACTGGATGGATCGAGCCGCTGTGCCGCATGAAAGCGGTCTCCGTATCACAGCCTGTGATCTGGGAGTACCTGCGGCAAGGAGGTGAGCGGGTCGTCCGGCCGCCGGATGCTGACTCAGCGAGGGCGCGGGATGTCGTCATCTGGTGTGCGGCGGGGCCTGGGGGTGTCGTATCGTGGGCGAGTTCCTGTGCCGAGGTGTCGGTGGCAGTATCCGAATTTCCTGTTCCTTCTGTGTCGATCTTGAGGTGACGTCCTATTAACCAGGCCATGTAGTCGTCCGTGTTCCCCACGTGCTGTTTTGTCGCACGTGTCCGGGGGCGGACGTCGCGCTGGCCTGAGTTGCGTCACCCTCCCCCGCAGATTTCTGTCTTTACCCGGGTGCAGCTCTGCCGTCTGCCCCGGGTTTGGTGTTTTCCGGCCTCGGTGCGGCTGTCGGCAGGCTCCCCGATTCCTTCGGATCAGGAGTTCCCGTCGTGTCTTCCTCCGCGCTCGGCAACGAGCCGCAGCACACCACTCAGCCCCCAACCCACCCAACACCTGGACCGTCGAAGATGGCTTTGGGGGCCTGGATCGCCCTCTTGGTGCTGCTGGGCGCCGAGCTGATGAACATGCTCGACCAGTCGGTCGTTCTGACCGCCCTGCCCGCGATCCAGGAGTCGACCGGCGCCGGACCGGCCGCGGTGCAGTGGCTGACCACCGGCTATTCACTGCCCGTGGCCGTCGGCCTGATCACCGGCGGGCGCCTCGGCGACCTCTACGGCCGGCGCAGGATCCTCCTCATCGGCACCGTCGGTTTCACCACGGCCTCGCTGCTGTGCGGCCTCGCTGCCGGGCCGGGCGTGCTGATCGCCGCCCGCGTCCTCCAGGGCGTGGGAGTGGCCCTGATGATCCCGCAGATCCTGGCCACCCTCCACGTCACCTTCGAGGGTCAGGACCGCAGCAAAGCCTTTGGCCTCTACGGGGCCGTCCTCGCGTTCGCCAACGTCCTGGGCCCGGTGATGGGCGGCCTGCTCACCGAGGCCGACCTGTTCGGGCTTTCCTGGCGGCCGATCTTCCTGGTCAACGTGCCCGTCGGGCTCGCCGTGCTCCTCCTGGGACGCGGGTTCGTCCCCGAGTCGACCGTCCGGAAGGCCGACCGGCTCGACCTCACCGGCATGCTGCTGTCCGCACTGGCCATCGTCCTGATCGTCTCCCCGCTCACCGAGGGCCACACCCACCACTGGCCGCTGTGGTGCTTCGCCCTGCTCGCCACCGGCCTCATCGTCCTCGGTGTCTTCCTGCGCCACCAGCAGCGCAAGCAGGTCAACGCCCCGCTCGTGCCCCTGTCCCTCTTCCGGGGCCGGCAGTTCTCCGGCGGCCTGTCCGCGCAGCTGATGCACGGCCTGCTGTGCGGCCTGTTCTTCATGACCTGGACCCTCTACCTCCAGCGCGGACTGGGCATGAGCCCCTTCCACGCGGCCCTGGCCTTCGTGCTGCTCTCCCTCGGAGAACTGGCCGGTGCGACGATCGCGGCGAAGAGCGGCGGGCGCTTCGCCCGCCGGATGCCCCAAGCCGGAGCCCTCATCGCGCTCGCCTCGATGGCCGCCTACGGACTCCAGGCAGACCGGCTTCAGGCGGGCCTGACCTTCGTGGCGATGACCGCTCCGGTGGTACTGATCGGGTTCGGCCTCGGCATGGTCGGCGGCCCGCTCGCCGACATGTCGCTGGCCAGGGTCCCCCACGAGGACGCCGGGTCCGCCTCGGGCCTGTTCAACACCGCCATCCACCTGGGCATCGCCCTCGGCACCTCGCTGACCGCCCTGGTGTTCTTCGCCGCCACCGGCGGCTCCCCCAACGCCGGGCTCAACCGCGACGCGTTCATCAGCGTGCTGTGGTGGGTCGGCGGTCTCCTCGCCCTGATGTGGGCCCTGATGTTCTGCCTGCCCAAGCAGGCCAACAGCCGGGCCGACTGAGCCCCCCGTGCGGGCCGGCCACGACGTCGGCCGGGGCCTGGGCCCTCAGACTTCCTCGTCCTCGCCGTCTTCGGCGTCGTCGGGGTTGCGGAAGGGGCGCAGGCCCCGGCCCGGGCCGGGGCCGGTGATGTTGAACAGGTAGCGGCCCAGAAAGTTGATGTGGTGGCGCACGAACGGGGACAGGCGGGCGACGTCCTGCGCGCGGACCTCGAAGCCGTCGCTGCGCAGCTGGGTGACGGCGGCGTCCATGTAGCGGGTGTTGAACAGCACGAGTGCATTGTGGACCAGGCCCAGGGACTGCCAATCACCCCAGGTCAAAGCGCCAAACAGCCCAGCGCACGATCTGACACGGAAGTTCCTCAGGTCCCGAGACTTCCATGATGGCGGTGGTCTTGCTCGCCCAACGGACAGCTCGTGCTGAAGCACCGGAACGCTTCTGGTCACGCTGCTGATCTATGTAGGCGCCCTCGGGACAGGTGGTGCCGTGGCTCGGGTTGGGGTCAGTGGCGGGGACGAAGCCGCAAGGGCGCGTAAACAGTGAGTGCCACGAGGAAGGCCACGTAGTACGACAGGTCGGCGCCGTGCAGCGCGTCCGCCATCGGGCCCACGTACAGACTGGTGTTCATGAACGGTATGGCGGAGGCGAAGGCGGCGGCGAAAGCGAGGAGGGCAGGAAAGGCCGGCTGTCGCCGCTCGGACTCAGCGGCGATGTCGAGCGCCGCTCCGCCCCGCGCCTGGGCCCGCGCGCGCCAGTCGACGATGACGATCGCGACGAAGCCAGGAATCCAGTAGCCGACGAACAGCAGCACGTTCTGGAAGCGCGCGGTGGTGTCCGCCGCGTGCATCCACAGCACGAGGGGGAAGCCGAGCGCGGCCGCGAGGGCGGCGGCCGCGGGGCGCGGGATGCGCACCCCGACCGTCTGCAGGGCCAGCGAACCGCTGTAGTCGTTCATCGCGTTACTGCACAGCGCGGCCAGCGCCACGGCGAGCAGCCCGAAGCCACCCAGCGCCCCACCGCCGAGGAGCTCGTCCACCCCGCCGGCCGTCTGGTCGGTCAGCACGGAGGCGCCCCACAGTCCGAGCGTCTGGACGGCCACGAAGGACACCACAAGGCCGAGCAGCGTGTACCAGAACATGCGCGTACGCGAGGTCGAGGCCGGCAGGTACCGGCTGAAGTCACTGGCGTACGGGGCCCAGGACAGGGCCAGACTCACCGCGATGGTGCTGGTCAGGGCGAAAGCACCGACGCGGTCCGCACCGTGTACGGAGCCGTGGGCTACGGGGTGCACGCCGTCCAGCAGTCGCCAGGCGATCAGCGCGAACGCCGCGCCGAGCACGAACGTCATGACGATCTGCAGGCGGTGGATCGCTTCGTAGCCGAAGACTCCGAGGACACCTTGGGCGACCAGCATGACCAGGACGCCGAGCCAGAAGGGCCAGCCGCACAACCGGGCCAGCGCGTCCCCGCCGAACAGCCCGATCAGCGCGTCCCACGCGATGGAGGACAGCCACTGCAGGACCCCGGGCAGCGCGACGGCCCGGCCGAACGCCAGCCCAGCCAGGGGTAGTTGACCTGCTCCGGTCCGGCTCCCCCAGGTCCCCAGGTAGGCGGTGGGTACCGCGCCGAGGAGCGTACCGAGCACGACGGCAGCGAGCGCGGTGGCGAAGTCCAGGCCGAGCGCGACGCCGACCGTGCCGGTGAAGACGCCGGTCATGGTCAGATTGGGGGCGAACCACACGGTGAAGAGGCGTCCGGCCGTGCCGTAGCGGTTACTCTCCGGAATCGGCTCGATGCCGTGCGCCTCGACGGTCAGATCGCCGGGCGCCGCGGGCATGCGCCCGTCGAAGGCGGCCGGCCTGCCGTCGGCGGTCAGCCCACTGGAAACATGCGTCCACGACATGAAGACATCCCTCCGCCAGTACGAACTGGTTCAGGTTCGACGGGTGTGATCTCAGCCCCCTGGTGGGGCACCCCGTGTCCGGTATGCCAAACACCTTAACGCGCCCTCCGGTGTGCTCATGCAGGTGGGGAGGGGACGGCGAGGGAGCCGGACGGACGGACATCGCGCGTCGGCACCCACTCCCCCGCCCACTTCAGGCGCGGACCGTAACTGCCACTTTCCCGGGCGCGGCCCCCTCTGGTTCAGCGAGCGTGAGTGACCGGTTCGACCTATGCCGCTTGCCGACCGGGCCGTGGGGCGGAGCGTTGCCGGATTAACCGGAGTAAGGGGACGAGCAGTGGGGGCGACAGCGTAAGCGTGTTGACCGCAACGACCGGCGACGTGGAGGTGGCGACCAGCTGGGTCGGCGCGCTCGGTGGCGTGGAGGGCGTCGCGGCGAAGCACGCGCAGCTCGCGGTCTGTGGGGGCGGGCGGGGTTCGGGGTGCGTGAGGTGGCGCCAGCCCCACGCCGTCGACGCAGCCGTCATCGGCGTGACCGGAACGAACCCCGCCATGCAGGCCTTGATTCTGGGGCGACCTCGCGCGGGCCGGATCCGCCCCGTTGGCGTCAACCTCCGTGTGGGTGCCGAACTGCGACGGGCGGCGGCGCTGCTGCTGCACCCGGCCGGCAACACGATGATCGAACTGCCCGGAGCCCGTCGGCGGCCTGCCTGGCGCCGACCCGATCCTCTACTTGCCCGCGCTCCCCGAGGTCGTGGTCGAGCTGCAGGTCGACAACTCCGCTCCGAATTCGGCCGCTACCGCCACCGGCCCCGGGCACTCCGTATCCATGGCGACCTGACACCCGGCATGCTCGATGATGTGCCCTGACCCGGGCCGAAAGGCACCTTCGCGAACCCGGTCTGGTGGTCATCGACATCACCGCGGCCGATGAAGAGACCGCCACACAGGCCGCGGCCAATCTCGGAGAACTGTGGCGCTCCAGCGGCCCCTCAGCCTCCTGGCCCCCGGCCAGGCCGGGGTCAGCGTCCGGGCCTCCGCCGACCTCCGCCACCCGGCCCGTGCCCCTGCCCCTGCCCCTGTCCGGAGGCACCTTCACACCGGGCGGTATTGGTCGAGCGTCGCGATCCGGGCACGGTCGGGAGCAGCAGGTCGAGCCGCTTGCTCACGTCGAGACCGAAGGTGCCGTACGGGTTGAAGTCCGACCAGAACAGCGCGGTCAGTCCGCGCCTGTCCTCGTCGGACAGCTTCTTCGCCCAGGCCCGTTCGGCGAGGACCTGCTGCAACAATAGAGCGTTGACGTGGACCAGCGCGGGCTGGAGCAGGTAGAGCCGACATCCACCTGAGCGTCGTCCGTGTGCACGCCAAATGGCACAGCTGAGGTGAGAGTCGTGGGCGCCAAGATCCTCTCAGCGCCCGACCGCTCGCCTGCGTCCGCTGAGGCTCCCGGCTGAGACTGGCTGCTGGAGTCAGCGCCGTAGCAGTCGCTTCTGCACCGATTCCAGCGGCCCGTGCTCAAACCGCCGCAGCCACAGGCGTGCCCCTATCACCAGCACCAGGCAGATCGCCGCCCACAGACCCATCACCCACCACGGGCCGCTGTCCGCCCAACGGGACGCCAGGCCCAGGCCGATGCCGTAGCAGCCCAGCATGGCGAGCATGTTCTGCAGTACGTAGCAGGACAGGGCCGTACGGCCGACGGAGGTCAGGGCGGAGGTCAGTGGGCCCGGGTGGCGGAGCCGGTCCATCACCATGCCGATGAGGCCGAGGTAGCCGATCGCCAGCACCGGCGCCGCCCCGTACCGCTCCAGGAGGAAGAAGTCCGAACCGCCCAGCACGGCAAAGGTGGTGAGAGGTAGGCCGATCCCCATTCCCCACCCGGCCAGCCGACGTCGAATGCGCCGCCCCGCTGCATCGCTCTGAAAGGCCCCGGCCCTAAAGAGCCGTACGCCGAGCAGGAACAGGAACACCAACAGCCCGAAGGAGAGCACCGGTTCCATGCGCAGCACCATGGCATGCGACAGCCGGAAGGCGATCTGCTCCGCGTAACCGCCCTCGGCGTACAGCGCCACGGCATCGGCGTCGGGGCCGCCATCCGTCTCGCCGCCCGAGGCGAGCAGCATGGCAGCCGCGAGCAGCGTCATCGCCACCAGGTGGAGTCCGCCCATGACGATCCACGTAACGCGCTGGGCCCGCGCGGAACGCGTGAGGAGCCAGGCCACCAGCAACGCGACCACCGCGTACCCCATCAGCACATCCCAGGCAAAGACGAGTACGAAGTGCACGGCCCCCTCGGCGAAGAGGAACAGCGCCCGCCACTTGTACCGGCCCGGCCACGGCTGCCCGCGCTTGGCGGCCGACTTGAACTGGATGGCCAGGCCGACCCCGAAGAGGATCGTCAGCATCGACAGAAACTTGCCGTTCGCGAGGGACCGGAAGATCGTCTCCGCCACCCCGGCCAGGGATGACGAGTCAGCCCCCGCCGAGGTGCCGGCGTTCCCGCTGAGGACGCCCCACTCGGCGCCCGGCCCGGCGAAGATCCAGACGTTGCTCATCAACGTCCCGAGAATCGCCACCCCACGCAACACATCCAGCAACGGCAGGCGCGCCCGCGCCCCGGCGCCTGCGCTCCCGGTGGCCCCCTCCGCCGCCACGACCGACTGCGTCCCCATTACCTCGGCCACCCCAACTCCCGCCCTTGATGCTCGCTTTCCACCATGGTCGGGGCGCTCGGAGCCGGCTTCTTCGTCCGCAGCGACGACATCCCACTACATCCTTCGATGCAGTACATACGAAAGGTGCGAGACGTACGGCGCGTACCGTCGGTGTCAAGCGAGGACGCCGATCCCGTCTCTGGAGCGTGTGACGCTTGCACAACGGAAGGGGCGGCGGAATCTTCCGGTGCCGCCCCTTCCGCCTGTCTGTCTGCGTGCTCAGGAGCCCGACATGGCGTCCCCGAACATGGGGTCGTCCCCCGAGTTCCCGATGCCGACGGACGAGGCACCGAAGCTCACCGCGCCGGTGCTCGTGATGCCTCCGGTGGAGCCGCGCAGGACCCACACGGCGCCGTCGTCGCTGTTCTTGCCGCCCGCGCCCGCTCGTCAGATCACCATGCCCCACGACGCGTGATCATCCACGACCAAGCTCCGCTTCCGCAGCAGACCCTAGGCCCGTCCTGAATACGTCTCTAACGCGGTTCGTGCCGTGGTCTGCGGGCTGCCGTGCGGTGTCGCTTCCGGCGCACCTGAGCAGTGACAGACAAGGAGCGCTGAGTGGCGAACTTCCAGACGGGCGAGGTTCCCCCCGGCTTCGCGTTCACTGAGAGCGGCGGGCTCATCCACTGCAAGTACGGCATCGTTCTGGCCGTCCCGGCAGCCAACCAGGCCGGATGGTCAGGCGACATGTGGATCAGCTTCGCCTCCGCCTGGGCGGATGCAAAGATCAAGGTGAACTGGCACGACGGCACCAACTGGAGCGCCGCCGTGGACTTGAACGTCACGAACGCAGGCGGCCGCGTCCACAACGGCGCGAAGCTCCCCACAAGTACGCAGAAGACCGCCATCGGACGCGTCAAGAAGAGCGCTACCGACAGCGAGGACGACATCCCGGTCAGCTGGCTGTTCCAAGTCGCCGAGGCGTGATCCAGGCCCCCTCCTAAAACTCCCGATGCCCGGTCCTGCCCAGCAGGCCGGCCCGGGCATCGGCGTGGCGGCCGTGGCCTTGTCGGCCGTGCTACACCTGACCGGCTGCAGCATGTGGCGGGAGCCCGCGAGCCGCTGTCACCAGCGGGCGTCAGCCGGCGTCTGAACGTGATCACCCACCACCAAGATCCGCTTCTGCAACAGACCCTTGGCCGTTTTCTTCGGATCATCCAACCGTTGGTTGATGTGTGTCGTTGACTGATTCGCAGCACCATCAGACGTCCCGATTCGTCGTCATGAGCCGCCCGCAGACACAGGGCGTGTTCCGCGCCCGCCCCGTCGCGTACCTGTGCGCCGCGCTGCCGGATCTCGATGCGGATGCGGCCGAGCAGGCGCTGGTCGCCGTCAACGCACACCGCCATGTCGGTCTGCGCCGGCTGGACCACCATCTGGCGATCCGGCTGGCATGGTGAAGTCTTCGGCGTGCTCTGGGTGAGGGACAGCGTGGCTGCCTTGGGGAGCTTGGGTCCCAGTGCAGCCTCCCCCGCGGCGAGCCTGTCAGCGTCGTTGTCGACGGCGATGATGTCGTGGACGCGGTTGAGCAGTGCCTCGGCTACGAGGCCGGCCCCTGTGCCGATGTCCAGGAGCGGCGGAGACTCATCCGGCTCGATCAATGATCGGCAAGACGTCCCCTGGGACAACGGGATAGATTGCGCGCCGACAGTCTGGCTACTTGAGGAGGGGAAGCGTGACCGACACCAGCGAAGCCCGATCCGCGGACGAGTCTGCGCATGCGACCCAGCAGAGCCGACTGCGCCGCCTGATGCGCTACATCCCTATGATCGCCCCCGTACTGCTGTGGACCGTGCCTTGCTTGGTGCTGCTGTACGCAGGCCAGCACTGGCCACTCCCCGTGGCCCTGGGCGGCACCGCCCTTTTCGGCCTCGGTCTGATCGGTATGCCGCTCGCGATGGTGCGCGGCCATGGCCGGCGACAGCAGGACTGGGCGGCGATCGTCGGGGACACCCTCCTTGGGGCCAGCTGGGTGCTGTTCACCTGGTCCGTCCTGCTCGGCGTCCTGCTGCGCCTCGTCCTGACCGTGGCCGGCGCAGGCGACGGGCAGAACCGGGCCCGGATCGTCACCTGGGCGGTCCTCGGCGTAGTCGCCGTGCTGCTCGCCTGGGGGTACGCCGAGGCCCGCCGGGTGCCACGGGTGCGCCACCTCGACGTACAACTCCCGCGCCTGGGCGCCGGATTGGACGGCACCCGCGTCGCCCTCATCACCGACACCCACTACGGCCCGCTCGACCGCGCCGGCTGGTCGGCGCGAGTCTGCGCGACGGTCAACACCCTGGAGGCCGATCTGGTCTGCCACACCGGCGACATCGCGGACGGCACGGCCGAACGCCGCCGCGCCCAGGCCGCTCCGCTCGGCACCGTGCGAGCCACCCGGGCCCGGGTCTACGTCACCGGAAATCACGAGTACTACAGCGAGGCCCAGGGCTGGGTCGACCTGATGGACGAGCTGGGTTGGAAGCCGCTGCGCAACCGTCATCTGCTGCTCGAACGCGGCGGAGACACCCTTGTGGTCGCCGGCGTGGATGACGTCACCGCCGAATCCTCCGGCCTGGCCGGCCACCGCGCCCACCTCGCCGGAGCCCTGAACGGCGCCGACCCAGACCTGCCGATCCTGCTCTTGGCCCACCAGCCCAAGTTCGTCGACCAGGCCGTAGCTGGCGGCATCGACCTCCAACTCTCCGGCCACACCCACGGCGGCCAGATCTGGCCCTTCCACCACCTCGTTCGCATCGACCAGCCCGCCCTCGCGGGCCTCAGCCGCCACGGCACCCGCACCCTCCTCTACACCAGCCGCGGCACCGGATTCTGGGGTCCGCCGTTCCGCGTCTTCGCTCCCAGCGAGATCACCCTGCTCGTACTCCGCTCCCCACAGCGGCCCCTCACGCCGTAACACGGAGCGGGCCGACTATCCCGCATGGACCCGCTCACCTAGTCGAAGCCTGCCGCCCCGTCCGAGGCTCCGCACCCCGGAGGCGGCGGGCCGGTGGACGTCGCTGGTCATCGCGGCTCACGCCCCGCTCCGCCTGCCCCGGCCCCTCGCGGTTGGCCCTCGCCGACCTGGGAGAAGCCTGCCGAGTCCTCGGAATGCTCCGCCCGAACTTGCGCTGCCCGGGCCGTGCGCCGAAACCCCAACCGTCCTGCCCCGGACGCTCACCCGGCTCGAAGAACCGGCACCCCACCACCCATTACGACGTGGGCAAGACCACCAGACGCTGCCCCGAGCTGAACACAGCTTTCAGAAGGGGACGGTCAGCCCGGCTTCTCGCAGTCGAAGCAGTGCCCTGCCCATACACTCGGCGACCGAGGCCCGTTCGCTCTGATCCCACCGTCCAACGGCCCACCAGAAGCGGCAAACGTCCACGCCGGCTGACCGTCATGCATGCGCTCCGCGTCCACCCGGATCATGGCACCGACCCCCTGCTCACCGAGCCATTCCAAGATGAGCAAGGTCGCATCCTCGACGCCACTGTCCAGGTCCACCTTGAGCCTCAGCCCCATTCCCTCGGCCATGGCCACAACCCTACTCAGCGCCTGGTCGGACCTCGTGACGCGCTTTCAGGGCGACTCTCAGACCATGAAGAATCAAGGTCAGCTTGTTCTCTATCTATCAAGAGCAAGCAGGGGCCGGGACGGCCCCGGTGCCACGGCTGCGGTCCCGCTCCCTCTGCCGTTCCTCAGCCCAGTGACAGGTCGCCCTGATCGTCCTTGATCTTCACCTTGACCCAGGCATGGCCGCTGCTGTTGCCGTCGCCGACGCCGTCGACGTTGCACTCGAACTCCCGGCCCGCCTCGACGGGGACGGAAGCGGGGCAGCTGACATCGTCGATGGTCGGGGGCTTGGCGAAGTCGTCGGAGGTTTTGACGTCGTTCAGCACGGCCCGCGCCAGCGCGTCCTGGTCCAGGACGCGCTGCGGCTGCACGGCAGGACTCCCGGCCAGCAGCATGATGGTGAAGGTGAGCGCACAACAGGAGATCACGGCCAGGGAGAACGCGATGACGGTACGGGCGAAGCTGCGTTGATCAGTCACGCGGACAGTCCTATCCGGTTGTCCGTGCTCATACAATCCCCTGTGGCGACGTGAAGACGCCTCTCGGTACTGCGGAGTGCTCGCACCACTGCCTGCGCGGCCGGAGAGGCGCCGACCCCGGACGGCCACCCGGCGCCAAGAACAAATGCCCGGCACCCCGCTACGACGTCCGTAACAGCGCTATGGGCTGGTCGGACAACGTCTGGATCCGCACCTAGCCGAGTGCCGGCGGGTGCTCGGCTGGACGGCGTCCCCAGGCCGAGATCAGCGGCGCGAGTGTCAGGTCGAGTTGGCCCGCGTGGATGGCGGCCAAGTGCGCGTCGATCTCGGCGTCGTCAGCCAGACCGGCCGCGAGCAGCTCGCCGCGCACGTGCCGGATGGTCGCCGCCTCCAGCCGGTCGCAGGCCGGCCCGCCGACCGGGAAGGAGCCCGCCGCGGCGACATCTACCAAGCCGGCCTCACGCAATGCCCGCGGCAGTGTCCGGCCGTAGCGCAGGTCCGCGCCGCGGCGCGCCAGCAGCTCCCGGACCGCGTCGCGCAGCCGGTTGGCCCGCCGCTCCGCCGGGCCGCTGTCGTCCAGGCATGCCAGTGGCTGCAGAGCGGTATCGGCGTCCTCGATCAGCAGCCAGCCGCCAGGCCGCAGCGCCGCCACCATCGTGGCCAACGCCCGAGCCCGGTCGGGTACATGGACCAGCACGAGCCGGGCGTGCACCAAATCGAATGTCCCCGGCTCCGGGGGCGGATCAGCGGCGACGTCGTGCCGGCGCACCTCGTACCCGACGCCTGCCTTCAGCCACGACGGGTCGATGTCCGTGACCAGCACGTGCCCGGTCGGACCGACGGCCGCCGCGAGCGCCTCCGGGATACTGGGGCCACCGGCCCCCACTTCCCAGCAGCGCGAGCCGGCCCTGATCCCCAGTCGATCGAAGTGCCCGCGCGTCACACCGTCGAACAGCTCGGCCAGCCAAACGAATCGCTCGCCCGCCTCGGCGCGCGCGTTGTCCAGCAGGTACCCGCGGGCGGGAGTGGACTCTCCACCGAGCGCGGTAGTCCCGTCTAACGGATCTGGTCGGCCACCGACGTGCGGCGGGCGGGGCGAGGAGGTCATGACTACATGGTCAGCCTTCCCAGGCCACCAGCGCCACGACGACGGGAGAGGAATGCCTCACACAGCCGGCGAACCCCTCACGTCCTACAGCACGGTTCTCTGCGCCGGGAACAGCCGGCCGGTCGGCGCGGTTGCATCGTCCGAGGGACCGGCGCTGCTCGGGCGGGGAACACGGAGACCACGAGGTCGTCCGCCCCGCCAGGATCCGGGCCCCAGGGATCGCGGTATGCCCGCCGCGCGCTCGGCCACGATGTATTTCTGCAGAGGACTCTTTCATGACTGACCGGCCCTTGACGCTCATGGCAGTGCACGCCCACCCCGACGACGAGGCCACCGGAACCGGAGGAGTCCTCGCGCAGTACGCGGCGGAAGGCATCCGCACGGTTCTCGTGACCTGTACCGACGGCGGTTGCGGTGACGGACCGGGGGGCCTCAAGCCGAGCGATCCCGCGCACGATCCGGCGGCCGTCGCCGTGATGCGCCGTCGAGAACTCGAGGCGAGCTGTGACGTCCTGAAGGTCAGCGATCTTGAAATGCTGGACTATGCCGACTCCGGGATGATCGGCTGGCCGAGCAACGACGCCCCCGGCTCCTTCTGGCAGACGCCCGTGGAGGAAGGCGCCGCCAGGCTTGCGGAACTGATGCGGCACTACCGACCCGATGTGGTCGTCACCTACGACGAGAACGGCTTCTACGGTCACCCCGATCACATCCAGGCCCACCGCATCACGATGGCGGCGCTGGAGATGACCGAGCTGACACCGAAGGTGTACTGGACGACGATGCCCCGCTCGATGATGCAGCGGTTCGGGGAGACCATGCACGAGCTCGGAGACATGCCGGAGCCGGATCCTGCCGAGGCCGCCGCGTTGGCCGAGATCGGCCTCCCCGACGATGAGATCACCACGTGGGTGGACACCACCGCATTCAGGGGTCAGAAGTTCGATGCGCTGGCCGCGCACGCCAGTCAGGGCGAGAACATCTTCTTCCTCAAGATGGGCAAGGAGAGGTTCGGCGAGTTGATGGGCATGGAGACCTTCGTACGTGTCAAGGACACAACCGGCGCAGCCCTACCCGAGAACGATCTCTTCGCCGGACTACGCTGATCCACCCGCCCGACCGGGGCCCGTCCGCACGGGCCCCGGGGTCGGGCAGGCCCCCGACGGTTCCGGGGAGTTCAAGCAACCAGCTGCCGACAGCGTGCAGAGCGGGGCAGCCGCACGGCGTAGCGCGGAGCCGGCAGGCAGGCTGACTCCGACGGCACGCATCCACCCTGCTCGGACCGGCCGAGGACGAACGCCTGCGTGGCGGGCTTCGTGCCAATGATTCCGATGCCGACGGCTTCAACGGTGTGGTGCTGCCGCCATTCACCCAGCACGAACCGGTGCGCCCGCCCACGTAGAGCCGGCCGGCGGTCGGCCGGCCCACTGGGTGCGGACCGATGCGCAGTGGTGTGATCTGCCCGAGCGTTTCGGTCGTCCATGGAAGACGGTCGGTCTACGAACGTCGCCGGTTGCGGTCGGCGGACGGGAGGTGGGAGGGGCTGCTCCAGCAGGTCCAGGCCGCGGACGACGAGGGCGGCGGGTCGCTTGAGACGTCCCGGTGGACTCCACGATCGTGCGGGTACATCAACACGCGGCCGGCGCCCGCGGCGAACCTCCGTCAGCCCCGGTCGCGTCAAAGGGGACGCGCCACCGGCACGCCCGCGCAGTGGCGTTGCGGGGGAAGACCTCCCTGCTGCGCACGGCGGATCCCGTCGCGGTGCAGGCGCGCCGCCACTCCATGTACATCGACTCCGCGCGCGCCGGACGGCAGATTCTGGCCGTCCCCCCGAAATCCCCTTGCTCAATGGTCAAGAATCGTTGACCATTTCTCGCATGCCTACCGATGATCTTCCCGAGACGTTTCACGTCACCACTGACGAGCAGCTGCGGGCCGTCTCCAATCTCACGCGCCACCGGATCATGGCCGCGCTCCGCTTCGAGCCCGCGACGATCACGCAGATCGCCGAGCGGGTGGGCCTTGCGAAGGGGAGTTCCAGCTATCACGTACGGCTGCTGGAGCGGGCCGGCTTGGTGAAGGTGGTACGGACACGAAAGGTGCGGGGTGTCACCGAGCGGTACTACGCGATGGCCGCGCGGTCGATCGCGCTGCCGGACCCGGGCGAGGGAGGGCCGGATGTACTGATGCGCCATGCGGTGGCGGATCTGGAGGCGTCGCCGGTGAATGGCGAGCGGCACGTACGGATGGCGCATCTGCGGCTCACCGAGGAGCAGTTCGCGCAGCTGGGGGCACGGCTGCAGGCACTGGCGGACGAGTACCGGGAGCTGTCCGATCCATCGCTGCCGGACGCGTCACTCGTCTTCGCCCTGTTCCACCCGGCACAGCCCGAGCAGACCGAGAGAGGCGCCAAGTGACCTCAGATGTTCAGAAGTTGCCGGCCGGGTTCGGACGACTGTGGACCGCGCAGACGATCTCCTCGCTCGGTGACGGGGTGTCGCATGCCGCGCTGCCGCTGCTCGCCTTGGCGTTGACGCGGGATCCGATGGCGCTCGCCGTCGTCACGGCCGCCGGGACGCTGCCGTGGCTGCTCTTCGGGGTGCTCGGCGGTGCGCTGGTGGACCGCTGGGACCGCCGGCGCACGATGTGGGTCGCGGACGCGGCGCGCGCGGTGCTGCTCGCGATACCCGCGGCGGCGGCCGTGCTCGACGTGCTGAGCATTCCGCTGCTCGCGGCCGTCGCCTTCCTGCTCGGCCTCGGCGGACTCTTCTTCGACACGGCCGCCACGGCCTATCTTCCGGATCTGCTCCGCCGCGACCCCGCACTCCTGGAGCGCGCCAACTCCCGCTTGCGCGGCGCCCAGACCGCCATGTCCGGCTTCGCGGGGCCGCCTGCGGGCAGTGCGCTGCTCGCGCTCGGGCGAGCGGTTCCGCTGCTCGCCGACGCGGTGTCGTTCATGCTCTCCGCACTGCTCGTACGTACGCTGCCCGCCATGCCCCGGCCCGTGCCGGAGGTCCGCGAGTCGCTGCTTCGGCAGGCGCGGGCCGGGGCCTCGTACGTCTTCCGGGACCGGTTACTGCTCGGACTCGCGCTCCGCCCGGCGGTCGGGAACGTCGCCTTCCTCGCCGTGGAGACCGTCCTTGCCCTCTTCGCGCACGACGGCCTCGGCATCGACACCTACGGCTTCGGCCTGCTCCTCACAGCCGAGGCCACCGGCGGCCTGCTCGGTGCAGGCATCGCCTCCTACCTTGGCCGACGACTCGGCACCGGCACCGCACTGACCTGCACAGCCGCCGTCGAAGGGCTCGCCATCCTGGGCCTTGCCGCTGCCCCGAACCCGTACGTGGCCGGGCTGGCGCTCGCCGTCTGCGGGGCCGGCATGGGCGCCACGATGGTGCTCGGGCCCTCCCTCCGGCAGGCGATCGTCCCGGCCCACCTGATGGGCCGGGTCGCCTCCACCTCCCGCATGCTGGCCATGTGCGCGGCCCCCATCGGGGCCTTCCTCGGCGGCTGGCTTGCCACCACCTACGACATCCGCACCCCGCTCTACGCCGCCGCCGTGCTCCTCCTGGCGATGACGGCCGTCACGGCATCCATGACCAGCAACCGCCGGGTCGAAGCGGCGCTGCGTGTCGCCGCCCCGGCCGGCGGCCCAGATCACCCGGCATTCAACGACCCCGCCCAGAAGAGTGCACCCGACTTGTTGTGACGCCTGCCGTGGAGGCGTCACAACAAGTCGGGTGCCAGCCCCCCGGCGGGGCGAGGAGTTCTCGAGAGTCGCTGGCCCCGGCCCCGGCCCCGACTGCCGGCCCCATGGCCCGACAGATCAGTCCCGGTAGTCCGGAGCCACCCGGTTCAGCAGACGCAGCATGGCCGCCCATGCCAGGTCGTAGGCGACATCGTCCTGAAGGTCCGCGTCCGCGTCGCCCGCGAGCTGCCGGGCCGTGTACTCGCACGTCTCGGCCGGCGGCACGGTCAGCGGTCCGCCGCCGGCCTGGGCGGTGACCTGGATCTCGCAGGCCTTCTCCAGGTAGTACATGCGCAGGAATGCCTGGGCCGCGCTCTCGCCCACCGTCAGCAGACCGTGGTTGCGCAGGATCAGCGCCGGGTGGTTGCCGATGTCGTCGACCAGGCGCTTCTGCTCGTCGAGGTTGAGGGCCACGCCCTCGTAATCGTGGTAGCCGACGCGGTCGTAGAACTCCATCGACATCTGGTTCAGCGGCAGCAGCCCGTCGCGCTGGGCGGCGACCGCGCAGCCGGCCCGGGTGTGGGTGTGCAGGACGCAGTGGGCGTCCGCGCGCGCGGCGTGGATCGCGCTGTGGATGACGAAGCCCGCGGGGTTGACGGGGTGGGGCGTGGGTTCGACGGGATTGCCGGACAGGTCGATCTTGACCAGGTTCGAAGCGGTGATCTCCTCGAAGAGGAGGCCGTAGGGGTTGATCAGGAAGTGGTGGTCGGGCCCCGGGAGTCGCAGTGAGATGTGGGTGAATATCAGGTCCGTCATCCGGAAGTGCGCCACGAGCCGGTAGACGGCGGCGAGTTCGCGGCGCAGCCGGGTCTCTTCCTCCCGGTCCGCGTCGGGGGCGGCCGGCATTTCGGTCATGAGGAGGCTCCTTCGGGTGTCGGTTGGACCACAGGGGTCAGCGGGCGTCCGGTCCGGTGCCAGGCGATGACGTTCTCGGCGGGCGCGCACACGTAGGCCCGCTGGGAGGTATCGGACAGGTACGCGCTGTGCGGGGAGAGCAGAATGCGCGGGTGGGTGCGCAATGGGTCATCCGGCGCGGGAGGCTCGACCGGGAACACGTCCAGGGCCGCCGCCCGGAGTCGACCGCCGTCCAGTGCGGTCAACAGCGCGGCGGCTTCGACGAGTTCACCGCGGGCGATGTTCACCAGGTAGCCCCCCGGCCGCATACGGGAGAGTAGCTCCGTATCGACCATGCCGCGGGTCTGCTCGGTCAGCGGGGTGTGCAGCGAGAGGACGTCACAGGTGGCGACCAGCTCGTCCCTGCCCATCCGCTCGACGTCGGACGGCCACCCGGCCGCCGCGGCGTGCGGGTCGTAGGCGGCGACGCGGCCGAAGACGGGGCCCGCGATCCTGGCCAGGGCCCTCGCGATGCGCCCGAACCCCATGAGACCGAGCGTCAGCTCACCGGCCCTGCGCGGAAGTTCGGCGAACTCCGCGTTCCAGCCGCCGCCGCGCACGGTGGCGTCGGCCTGAGGAAGGGCGCGTACGAGCCCGAGTGCGGAGGCGAGCGCGTGTACGGCGACGTCCTCGGTCGCGGCCTGCGGGAGGTTGCTCACCCACACACCGAGCCGACGCGCGTGCGCGGTGTCGATCATGTCGTATCCCGCGGACATGGTGGCCAGCATCCGCACGCCGGGGAGGCGGTCGAGCAGCGCGGCATCCACCGGGGCGTAGCCCACGATCAGTGCCACCGCGTCACGTGCGGCCGCAGCGATCGCGTCCGGGTCGCGACTGCCCACGACCCGGGTGGCGAATCCCGCCTCGGTCAGCAACCGAACCCCCGGGCCCACGTCGAGTTCCTCGGGGTCCGTGAACACCACCATGGGACGACTCATCCCATCCTCCTCGAGCTCCTCAAGACCTTCAATGGCAGCGAAATAACGATTCGACCGTACGGGCCGCTCTGAACTTACGTTTCATCCGGTAAAATTGTCCAGAGGCGGCGATACGTACGACAGTGATGCGCCCATCCCGTCCGCATCCCAGAGCCCCGGCGTTCCGGTGGTCGAGAATGGGCCCTGCCTCGGGCGCGCCCGCGCCCGGACAACCGAGCCGAGGGGAAACGCCAGGTGGATCTGGACCCGACCGATCTGACCGTCGTCCGCGAACTGCAGTCGGACGGCCGCCTGACGTACGAGACGCTGGCCCGACGCGTCGGACTCTCCCGCCCCGCGACCCGCACCCGCGTACAGCGGCTGCTCGCCGGAGGCGGCGTCCGCGTGGTGGCCGTCGTGCATCCCGCCGTACGGGGCCTGACCGCTTCGGCCCATCTGTCGATCGGTGTGAGCGGACCGGCCGAACCGGTGGCCCGCGCGGTCGCCGCCATGCCGCAGGCGCCTTTCGTCACCCTCACCGCGGGCAGTCACGCGCTCATGGCGGAGCTGCGCACCGCGGGGCTGCCGGAGCTGGACCGGGCCATCGAATCGATCAGGTCACTGAAGGGCGTTGACGCGGTGGACCCGCTGATCTCCCTCCGGCACCTGAAGGATCCGTACCTACCGGCAGGCCGGCCCGATATGTCGGAACCGGACGCGACGGACCGGCTGATTCTCAACGAACTGGAGCACGACGGGCGGCTCCCCTTCGCTGAACTCGCCGAACGCGTGGGGATCTCACCCGGGGCCGCCCGCGCACGCACCCTGCGCCTCCTCGACGGCGGCGTCGCCAAGGTGCTCGCCCTGGTCCGCCCGGAACTGCTGGGGCTGGGCTTCCTGTGCGGATTCGCCGTACGCCTGGACGGCGAGCGGGACAACGTCGCGCGGCGCATCGGCAAGTGGGACCGGGTCTCCTTCCTGTCCGCCTGCATGGGGCGCGCGGAACTCGTCGGAACGATCAGCGCGGAGTCCCTCGCGGCGGTGCGCGACACACTGGAGGAAATGCGGGCATGCGCGGGCGTGCGCAGCGTGGAGAGCTGGGTCCACCTGGAGCTGGTCAAGGAGCGGTACGACCTCACCACCCCCACCCCCTGAGCGCCACGCCAGACGATACGTAAGTCAAAGCCCACGCGACTTTCCGAAACATTCGCAAGCCTGGGGTCTAGGCAAGACATCGTCTGCTGCATATCGTCCATGCGAACGAATCAGCCGTCACGGGCTCTCCGTAGGCACGGCTCCCTCATGGACGTCCAGGTCGAAAGCAGGCCCCTCTCATGCACCAACCCCTCGACGACGCCGGCCGCGCGCTCCTGGTGACCGGCGCCGCCGTCGCCACCCCCGGGACCACCGAACGAGCCGAGGCACTGGCCGTCCGCAGCGGCCGGGTCGTCCACATCGGGACCACGGACGACGCCCGCGCCGCACTCGGCGGCCGGGCCGACGACACCCTCGAACTCGACGGCGGCCTCGTCCACCCCGGCTTCGTCGACGCCCACTGCCACCCCGTGATGTACGGGCAGGCACTCGCCTGGGTCGACTGCCGCCCCGAGCGCGTACCGGACATCGAGACGCTCGTCTCGGTCCTCACCGAAGCGGCCCGCGAACTGCCCGCCGGGGTACCGGTGCGCGGCTTCGGTTACGAGCACCGCCGCCTCGCCGAGCAGCGTCACCCCACCTGCCACGACCTCGACCGCGTCGCCACCGACCGCGAGGTGTACGTGATGAACGCCTCCGGCCACGGCGGCGTCGTCAACTCCCATGCCCTGCGCACCTGCGGCATCACCGCGGGCACCCCCTCCCCCGAGGGCGGCAGCATCGGCCGCTCCGCCTCCGGCGAGCCGGACGGCCGGCTCTGGGACGCCGCATGCGACCTGCTCACGGGGCCTGGCGGCGTGAAGATCGGCAACCACGGCCCGAACTTCCATCTCTCCGAGCCCGACGCCGTCATGGCCGACCATCTCCAGCGCGCCCAGGAGGTCTTCCTCGCCGCCGGAGTCACCACCGTCGGCGACGCCCAGGCCTCCCGCCGCGAGATGGAAACGTACCTGCGCGCCCGCGCGGACGGTTCACTGCGCCTGCGCGTCTCCGCCTACCTCACCTCCGCGCTCCTGGACACCGCCCTCGAACTGGGCGTCGTGCACGGCTTCGGCGACGACCTGTTCCGCGTGCAGGGCATCAAGTTCTACGCCGACGGCACCCTCGGTGGCTGGACCGCGTACTTCCCCGACGGGTACGCCGCCGACTGCTGCCACCACGGGCAGCTCTACCACTCAGCCGAGGAGTACGCCGAGCTCGTCGGCCGTGCCCACCACGCCGGGCTGCAGACCGCCACCCACGCCCAGTCCCCGTACGCCATCGGCATGGTCCTCGATGCCGTCGAGAAGGCCCAGGCCGACCGGGAACGCCCCGGGATCCGCCATCGCATCGAGCACTCCGGCCTCCCCACCGACGAACAGATCGCCCGCATGGGCCGGTTGGGCGTCATCCCGGTCATGCAGCCCCAGCACCACCTGCGCACCGGCGACGGCACCCTCACCGCCGTGGGCGACCTCGGTCACCGTTACAACCCGGCCGGCAGCTGCCTTGCCGCCGGCGTCCCCGTCGTCTTCAGCTCGGACGCACCCGTCGCCCCGCCCGCCCCACTGGAGGCCGTCTCCGCCGCCGCGACCCGGCGCACCGTGCTCGGCACCGTCCTCGGCGACGCCTCCCTGCGGATGCCGGTGGCGGACGGGCTGCAGGCACACACCGCCTCGGCCGCCCGCGCCCTGCACCGCGAACACGCCGTCGGCGCCCTGGCCCCCGGCATGCTCGCCGACTTCGTCGTCCTGGCCGACGACCCGCTCACCGCCGACCCGGCCGAGCTCTCCTCCATCGCCGTACGCGAAACCTGGATCGGCGGCACCCGCGCCTGGGCAGCACCCGGCCGCTGACCACCGACCCTCGCCCCTCCCCTTCCGCCCCCGGAGGCCCCGTGTCCCCCTCCTCTTCCCCTCAGCCCGCCACCAGGCGGAGCCCGTACAGAGCCGCCTCCGCGGCGCTGGCAGGCACCTCCATCGAGTGGTACGACTTCTACGCGTTCGCCACTGCCGCGGCGATCGTCTTCAACGACGTGTTCTTCCCACCGGGCATGTCGCCGTACCTCAGGACCTTTTCCGCCTTCGCGACCTTCGCCGTGGGCTTTCTGCTGCGCCCACTCGGGGGCATCATCTTCGGGCACATCGGTGACCGTGTCGGGCGCAAGAAGACTCTAGTCATCACCTTGGTGATGATGGGCGCCGCCTCGTTCGCCATCGGTCTGCTGCCTACCTACGCCCAGGTCGGCGCGCTCGCCCCGATCCTGCTGATCGTGCTGCGCCTGGTCCAGGGCATCGCGATCGGCGGGGAGTGGGGCGGCGCGGTGCTGATCGCCGTCGAGAACGCCCCGCGGGGCAGGGCCGCCTTCTTCGGCTCGTTCGCCCAACTCGGCTCCTCGGTCGGCGCGTTGCTGTCGACCGGCGCCTTCAGCCTGATGAACCTCTTCGGTCACGACGCCTTCATGAGCTGGGGCTGGCGCGTGCCGTTCCTGGCCTCCGCCGTGCTCGTGATCGTGGGCCTGGTTGTCCGGGTCAAACTGGAGGAGTCCCCGGTCATGGAAGAGGTACGCAAGGAGCAGCAGGCTACAGACGGCGGGGTGATCAAACTGCCCGTCGTCGAGGTCTTCCAGAAAGCCTGGCGCACGGTCCTCATCGGCGTCTTCGCCCTGGCCACCGCGACCGGCGGCTACTACGTCGTGACCAGCTTCCTGCTCTCGTACGGCACCGGCGACCTCCATCTGTCGGAGTCGATGCTGCTCAACGGCCTCACCCTGGCGGCGTTCCTCGAACTCGCCGTCACCCCCTGGCTGTCGTGGCTCGCCGACCGCGTGGGATCGCACAAGGTCGTCATCGCCGGGCTCGCGGGCGTCATCGTCCTGGCCCTGCCACAGTTCATGGTGCTGGGCACCGGCAGCGTCTTCCTCATCTGGCTGATGATGCTGGCCATGCGCCTGGTGATGTCCGCGCTGTACGGGCCGATCGCGTCGATCCTCGTCGAGGGGTTCGCACCGCACGTCCGTTACACCGGCATCTCCCTCTCCTACCAGGTCTGCAACATGATCTTCGGTGGCCTCGCCCCGCTCGCCGCGGTCTCGCTCACGGCTGCCACGGGCGGTCACTACTGGCCGTCGGCCGTCGGCCTGATGCTCATCTCCGCGATCGGCATTGTGTGCACGGCCCACCTCCACCGCATCGGCTCAGCGCAGGCGTCCGACGGACGAACCGGGAGCCCGGCGCCACAAAAGGCAGTGTCGACCACTTCGTAGCAACGAGTGCTGCTACGGCTACCCCGCGGGGGGGGCGCCCCCCCCGCGGGTTAGCCGACAGGGAGTTGGCCCGCCGGGGCGCCGCCTTTGCCGTGAGCGGCGCGCGGGGGCGTACAAGGCGAACTGGGCGTCAACAGATCGGCGAGTCTGTTTCGGTTCTTCCGACCCCTACCCGATCTTGCCTCGATCTTCCGAAAACCGCAGGTCAGGGCCCTACCGACCCTTCGACTAGGTCCACCCACTTCCTGATCCTTCCGGGGCCTTCCGTCCGCCGCGTGTCCCTACGGGTCCACTAGAGCCCGTCTTCTCTTACGGCCGCAAGTGCCATGAATCGTTCGCGCAGGTAGACGGGCTTCCCGTGGCGGCCGGGCGGGTGCCGGGGCTGCCGCGGGGTCGGGGGTCATCGGGTGCGCTGGGCTGGAGCTGGTGCTGTGACCGCGTTGGTTCGCCGAGTGTGGTGAGGGCAGACGTCGGGATCTCTGCTGCAGGACTGCTTCAAAATCGTTGGACATCCTTCGGGTTGGTCGGCGAGCATCCGCCGGTGACAGATGAAGACGAGCAACAAAGACCCTTCACCCGGAGCCCGAGACACGTCCGTTTCGTCGAACTGTCAGGTGGGGCGATGTCCGCCTTGCTTGATGGAGACCTGTCCAAGGCCAGCAGAGCAGCCGGGGTTTCGCTGACCGAGTACTTCGTGACCGAAAGGGCGCAGTGGCTGTGGAGGTTCCGGCTCGACCAGATGGCCGCTGATCCGGGCCATGCGCGGTGGATGGTGCGGCAAGCAGTCGTCGGCGGCGGGGGTCTCGTCCTCGGACATGCCGGATTCCACGGACCGCCTGATGGAGTCGGCATGGTTGAGATCGGTTACGCCATCGCTCCCGACTTCCGTCGCCGCGGATACGCCCGATCCACGCTGGCCGAGTTGCTGCGCCGGGCCGCCACCGAACCCGCAGTTACGACCGTGCGGGCGACGATCGCCCCTGACAACGTGGCATCCCTGGCCACCATCTCGGGCTTCGGCTTCGTCGAGGTCGGAGAGCAGTGGGACGAGGAGGACGGTCGTGAACTCGTCTTTGAAGTCCCTGCACGCCCGGTTCCACCCGCTTGACGGGAAGGCTGGTGGCACAACGCTGAGCTGACCGTGGTGTGCCCGGTGGTCAGGCCGCGGCGGCGAGGGGGCGTCCGCCCCAGCGGATGCCCTTCACGGCGGATGCGGGCGCGTTCGCGGTGTTCGGCGGCCAGGGCGTCTCGGTGCCGGGCGTTGGCGTTGCGCCAGCGCAGGTAAGCGTGCAGGGCTCGGGGCTGAACCGTGTGGTTGTGGTGGTGGGAGTTGGCGATGGTGAACTGCCGCAGCGGCCCGAAGTGGGCTTCGATCGGATTGGCCCAGGACGCGTAGGTTGGGGTGAAGCACTGCTCGACTCGGTTCTTCCTCACCCAGCGTCGGATGTCGGCGCCCTGTGCGCGGACAGGTCGTCAAGGATCACGTAGATCGGAGCGCCGTCGGGCCGGGCGGCGCGGATCGACTTCAACGCGGCCAACGTGTTCACGGCCCCCTTCCTGCGGCGGTTCACGCCCCACAGCGTGTCGTCGCCGACCGAGTGACAGCCGTGGAAGTGCCGGACTCCATGGGTGCGGTGGTAGGTGGCCGGCAATCGGTCGGGGCGCCCTTGCTCGGCCCAGCCCGGACCGGTGGACCGGATCCCGAGCGGACCGAACTCGTCGAACCCTCGCAGTCGCGGCGAGCGCGGGAGCAGCCCTCGTGGGGGCGCGTCTGAATCTCACGACTCATTCGGAAGATGTGAGTCCGATTTTTCAGGGCCTATCCGCCTTGTTGCTCTCATTTACGCATGGGTAACCTAGCTGGTGATCAACACAGTGACCTGCAGGAAGAGGACTCTCCCCATGCGCAACCACACTCGGGCCGGCGTCATACTCACCGCCTCCCTCCTCACCGCCGCGGGCCTGGCGGCTCCGGCTTCAGCCGCCGGGTCGGCCGCTGCGGTCCGCAACGCGGGCCCCTCCTGCACCTCGCTCTCCAACGGGACGCTCTGCGTGGGCATCATCGACGGCGGCCGCACCGTAAACCTTGTGTACGGGAAGACCGGTGGCTCCCCGGTGACCGTGAAGTTCGGTTACCGGAAGGGCAGCACGAAGCACGTCAGCAACGCGTACACGGTCAAGAAGGGAGACACGAAGACGTACAAGTTCAAGAACCAGAACCTGGGCTGCAGCACCATCTACGGTCTCCTGTCAGTTGCGGATCAGGGCAACTTCGAGACGCCGGGTCTTCACAACACCGGCTGTTAACCATCATCCTCGCCGCCCGGCGTCCACGGCGCCGGGCGGCGAGCGTTGTTTTTTACGGACTGCCCTAGCGTCCAAGATGTATCCGCTGCCCCTGCCCGCGGGGGAGCTGGACGCCCTGTGGCCGGTCCTTCCAATCGCTCCGCCGCGCCGTTGCCGGAGAGACGGAGATGACCGGCGAGTTCGCCGCCCACCCGGCCAAATGTCGTCAGGCGTTCCAGGTCACGATCGACTTCGGCTTCGTGCCGGTCGACGCAATCGCCGGCTTCCTCCCCGAGGAGGAAGCCATCGACCTGGTCCAGCCGATGGGGTTCTGCGACTGCGGCCGGCTCGCCCTGGACGACGACCTCACCCGCAGCGCCCTCAGCGGCGTTGCCACAGAAAACATGACCGCCTGTCAGGGCTTGGTGCTGGCCGCGATCGACTACGCCCACCGCACCTTCGGGTGCGCCGGGCTCAGCGCCCTCGTCCACGAACTCGCGGAAGGCGACCGAGCGACGTTCGAGCCTCCTCCATTGACCGCCCTCATGGACCGCATCCGCATGAGTACCAGACAGAAAACGGCCACGCCGGACACAGCCGAGTCCCCGACGCCGTGACATGGCCGAGGAGCGCCGGTGTACTTCTCGTGGGTGATGGCGCGCTCCCACACTGTCTCGAACGAATCGGCGCACAATGCAGCCGCGGCCGGATCGTCGGTGCGTTCATTGCCCACCTATTCGCCGAGCCCGGTGAACAGGTTGAACCGAACCACGCGTTCGTCCAGGAGCCAGAAGTCGCTGCCGGGCAGTGGGATTCGGAGGCGTGCCGGCGGGGGCAGTCAGCGAACGTCTTCGCATCGCGGCCCACACCCAACTCCGCCTCGCCCGGCCCCTCGCGGTCGACCTTCGCCGACCCTGGGAGAAGCCGGCCGAGCCCGGCAGGCTCACTCCCGTCCGAGTCCGCCGGGGGTTCAGAAACCTCCGCCCGAACTTGCGCTGCCCGGCCCGTGCGCCGAAACCCAACCGCCCCGGCCTGGGGCCACCGCCCCATTCCCTTGGCCATGGCCACAACCCTACTCAGCGTCTGGTCGGACCTCGTCACGCGCTTCCAAGGCGGCTCTCAGACCATGAAAAAGAACAAGCTCAGAAGTCGCTTCTGAACCCGGTACGGCCGGGTCAGAGCTCACACAGCCGGGAGGGGCGGACAACGGATCCGTTCGCTGTACGGTCACCGGACGGGAATGCGAACGGATCGCATGGGGCTCTTGGGGCCGCTGAGGCAGGGAGCAAGTTCCTCCGGAACAAGTGGCCCAGAGCTGCCATTGGCGGCCAGGAAGACCAGCCAGAGCCTCCCCATCCGACGGCAGCGGGGAAGGCCGGCCAGAGGTTCAGAAAGAACTTCTAAGGCCACCGGGCCGGTGTCCCCGTCCGCCCGCGGCGGGCTCTGCAGAACGGCCCCGGTCGCGGGCCGGACGACGGTTGACGGGCTCTGCCGGGTGGGGATGCCGGGCGGCCGCCCGCGCCATACGCTCGACATATGTCCGATTTCATCTCCGCAGGCGCGTCAGCCGAGGACCTTCCCGCACCGGCCGAGGGCCTGCTGCTCACGCACTTCCTCACAGTCGGTGACGTCCCCAGCTCGCGGGCGTTCTACGCCGATGTGCTGGGTGGGCAGGTGGTGCTGGACGAGAACCCCTGCATCATCAAGGTCGCCAACAGCTGGATCATCATGAACCCCGGCGGCGGGCCCACCGACGACAAACCCGACGTCGTCCTTCGCACACCGGAGGACCCCCACACCGTCTCCAGCTTCTTGAACGTACGGGTGGCGAACATCCACGGGTTCTACGCGGCGGCCAGGGCCAAGGGAGCGGAGTTCCTCACCCCACCCATCGACCGGCGCGCCGAGCTGCGCTGCTACATGCGGGACCCGGACGGCTACCTCATCGAGGTCGGACAGTCCACGGGCCTGCTGAAGGGCATCCTGGCGCGCACCGACACCAAAACCTGACCACTGAACGGCGTCTCACGAGAGAGGCATCCTTCATGGCACACCACCAGATCCCTGGTCTCGATCCGACCGCGACGCCCAGCGGAACCGGGTGCGTGGAGTGCTCGGCGGGGGACGGACCGGGGTGGTGGTTCCACCTACGGCGCTGCGCCGCCTGCGGGCACATCGGATGCTGCGACTCCTCGCCCGCGCAGCATGGCACGAAGCACGCGCGCCAGACCGGACACCCCCTGCTGACCAGCTTCGAACCGGGTGAGGACTGGTTCTGGAACATCGAGACCGATCAGTACTACGAGGGGCCGGAGCTGGCCCCGCCCACCGCCCACCCGGCCTCGCAGTCCACTCCGGGCCCCTGGGACAAGGTCCCTGGGGACTGGGAGCGGCAGCTCCACTGAGAAGCTGATTCTGAACCTCTGGCCGGCCTTCCCCGCTGCCGTCGGATGGGGATGCTCTGGCTGGTCTTCCTGGCCGCCAATGGCAGCTCTGGGCCAAGTTGTCCCGTCTCATTTGATCTTGTCGATGGTCGAGGCTGTGACGTGGGCTGATGCAGGGATGGCTGCGACGGGACTTCTGTGGAGTCTCAGCTGACGTTGTCGCTTATGAGCGTTCGCATGGGCTGTCTCACTTGAAGTTGTCGGTCAGTCAGCTCTACCACCGAGGTCCCGGCCCTCGTCCCGGGTTCTGCGGTTCTGTCCTGCCCGGCGGAGGAGGTCACGGACCCGGACGAGCATCAGCCTGCGTGCGCCGCGCGGTGAAGCTGCCGGAGCACGCAGTGACGGTGCACGCCTCCGGGCGCACAGCCGAGGGGGTACCGCGCGTGGGTGTGGGAGCGGTGCGGCATGCGCTACGACGGGCCGCCCGGGGGGCCCGGGCGGGCGGCGGTAAGAGTGTGCGACGCTGATGCGATGTCGCTCGCCGCTGACCCTGCAGAGCCGATAGCGCCCGATCCGGTGCGTGAGGTGCCGGACACGCTGCTCACCCAGTCCTGGCTCGACCTGTCGTTCCTGCACTGGGCCGCCGACCCTGCGGACGTGGCGCCGCTGCTGCCGGCCGGGACCGTGCCGGACACCCACGACGGGCTCACCTACGTCGGCCTGGTGGCGTTCCGGATGTACCGGGTGGGCTGGTTCAGAATGCCGGGTATCCCGTACCTCGGCACCTTTCCAGAGACCAACGTGCGGCTCTACTCGGTGGACCGGCACGGCCGACGCGGCGTGGTGTTCCGCTCTCTGGAGGCATCGCGGCTGCTACCGGTGGCCTTCGCCCGCAGCGCCTGCCGGCTGCCCTACATGTGGGCCAGGATGGCGATCCACCGCGACGCGGACACCGTCAGCTACACCAGCAGCCGACGCTGGCCGGGGCCGCGCGGGGTGCGCTGTCGGATCGAGGTGCGGGTCGGCGAGCGGATCGAGGAACCGACTGCCCTCGAACACTTCCTGACCGCCCGCTGGGGGATGCACCACGCCTTCTTCGGCCGGCCGGTGTATCTGCCCAACACCCACCCGCGCTGGCCACTGCACCGGGCCGAACTCCTGCACTGCGAAGATGAGTTGGTGACCGCCGCCGGGCTGCCGTCGCCGGTCGGACCGCCGGTGAGCGTGCTGTACTCCCCCGGCGTGCCGGTCCGCTTCGGCCGCCCTGCCCGCCCGGGCGGCCTGCCCACCCCCTGAGCCCCCGCAGGCGGCGGCCGGGCGCTAGCCGAGAGCTTGATGGCCCGATCTTCGACGCCTCTCAGCGCGCATCCGTGACCGGGTAGTACATCGACTGCTGTACGAACTTGACGTTACCGCGCTCCTTGGCCATGAGGGCGAGTGCGGCGGTCATGTTCCCGCAAACCGATTCCACGGCCACCACCATGCGCTCTGCATTCAGCCCCTTGGACTCGGTGACGCACTGGGTGAGTTGAAGCCCGCCGACTGATGCAGGCTTCCAACAAAGGCCTAGATGATCTATTCCAAGGGGTCAGTTGTCCTTTGACAGCGAACCCAGTCACTGCGTCGTCCAACCCAGTCGATGCCGCCGGCGTCGCCCGGCACACCAGCTTCAGCGGAGCTGTCGATGCTGCTCCTCCGCAGTTGCTGGGCCGATGCGGACTTTAGCGACGGGCAGCGCCACCGCCCCAGCCCCCGCAATGACCGGTGCAAGAGGCCACTTGCACAGGGAAAACGCAACTTCGACATGGCCCGCAGAGGCCGCTACCTTCACCTGGTCTTCGGCGATCGCCCACGGTCGCGCAGGAGTTCCCTCAGGCTGAGCCACCCGTGTCGGGATGGGTTGGTCACGCCCCACGAATCCTCGCCCCCATGCGTAAGCCACCGACCCAGGTCCCCACCAGGCACCCCCAACCAGGGAGAGACGCATGCCCCATCTTGCTCTGTACACATTCGGCGTCCTGAAGTCACCTCTCGCCGATCCCGCACCTCTCACGCGCGAGTTCTACGACATTGGTGAGGCCGTCTACCGGGAGATCAGTCAGCACCCCGGATACGTTGCTCATGCTGAGGCGGCAGACGGTGACCGGGGCGCGCTCTTCGAGGCGGACTGGGGTGCATGGGGAGAGTTCGCTGTACCGGCTTGGTACGGCAAGGGCCATACGGTGGAAACCACCGCCCTGGCCGCGTCCCTCTCACTCTGGACCGACCTGCGCCCCGCCTTCGACGCCATCTACACCGGTCTGCACCGAGAGGCGCTGAACAGGCGTTACGACTGGTTCGAGAGGACAGGACACCCGGCTTACGTGTTCTGGTGGGTCTCCGACGGCGTGATACCCACCTGGCAGGACGGGGTTTCCAGGCTGGAACGCCTCCACGCCCACGGCTCCGCACCGCACGCCTTCACCTTCCACCACTCGTTCGCCCCGGAGGGAACTCCGACCAGGATCAAAGGCATCGGGCCGCAGAGCGACCAGGTTCGCTGACAAGGAAGCCTGAACGACTGGGTTCGCTGTCAACCGCCTCGATTGAATGGCGGCGAACATCAGTGATCGAACGCGGTCTGCGAGCGTAGGACGTCTTGTCCGGCGTGGTCGTTGTGCCATATCGCCGCGGTCAGGGCGAGGATGCGCTGCATGACGCGGGCGATGACGCCGTTGGGTGTGCGTCCGCGGTGGTAGTTCGAGGTCGAGCTGACCTTGAAGGTCTCGTTGATCGACTCGATGAACTGCCGCAGATGCTTGAAGAGATCTACGCCCGGCCTCTCCTGTTCGCCTTTGCGCTTCGGCCGCAGCAACTGGGTGCCCCGCGAGCTGAGTTCACCTTCGAAGGCCACGCCGAAGTAGTTCTTGTCGCGGATCAGCGTCTGGCCGGGACGGTCGTGCGGGAGGTCTGGTTCGGCCGCGAGGAGGTCCAGCAGCGCTCGCGTTCGTCGACCTTGGCCCCGGTCAGCGCGAAGGCGACGGGCAGGCATTCACTTTCGAGGACGCTGACACGCTCCTGCTCTACACCGACGGCATCATCGAGGCCCGCTCGCCCGACGGCGCCTTCTATCCGCTCGCCGAGCGGGTGGCCCCATCGACCAGCAGCGGTCCTGAGGCACTGCTGCATCACATCCGCGCCGACCTCCTGGCCCATGTCGGAGGGCAGTTGAACGATGACGCGACTGCGGTGGCAATCCAACGCTCGCCCAAACTCGACCCCGGCCACCAGCTAAAGAAGATCGTCGACATCAGCTCGCCCGACCACGCTGACTGAGCAGGCTCAAGCCTTCACAAGGCGCCGCGCGACGTGTCGCTCAGCCGGTTCGGCGTCACGACGAAGCGCCTGTCGCATGGCGCCGCTCTCACCGCCTCGGGGCTGGAGTGGCAGCACCCCCGGGGCCCGGCGTTTTGCAGCCGCGCCGGCCAACGCCGTGGGCGTCAACCAGACGCGCCCACAGGCGCAGACAGCCTGGCCACAGGTCCTGTGGCACCTACGTCTGTGGCCCCCAGCGCTCAAGCACCCACCCCTACCAAGGGTCTTTGACCATCTCACCACCACCCGCGCCCTACCGGCCTCGCGCCCGCAGGCTGATAACGGCAACCCAGGCACAGTCCCAGAGTCTTGCCCCCGCCGGGAGCGGCGGGCGGGAGACCGCATCCTCCGGCTACGGGGGAGGTCAAGCATTGGGCACACGGAGGGGGTTCGGGTTCGGCGTACTAGGTGCTCGGCTCGCATCGTTGGCCGGGTAATCGACCGGTTGCCCGGCAGTCGGCAGGCCAGGGCGGCCAGGTGCGCCGCCGGCTGTGCACGCGATTCATGTCGCCTGAAGTCGTGCGGTTCCGGGGGCTGTGCGTGGACCGATGTCGACGTGTGGTGCGCGTGAGCGTCAGCGTCCCTGTGTGTCCCAGTTCGCGAGCACGGCGTCGGCGGCGGCGTGCAGGTGCCGTGCTGATGTGCCGTCACATACCTGTGTCGAAATGCCGAGCAAGAAGCCGTGGATCATGGACGTGACGCCGTCCACGTCGGTGTCTTCGGCGAGTTCTCCTGCGGCGATGCCGCGTACGATGCACGCCCTGATGCGTGCTCGGTCCGCTGCGCGGCGCGCCGCTACGACCTTTCGCGCTCCGGCCTCGCCTGCTCCCGGTGCCCGGACCGTCCCCGAGAGGGCGACGAGGCATCCGCGAGGGTGGGATGTGTCGGTCTGCATGTTGATCGACCCGTGGAGGAGCCGGGCGATGCCCTCGCGGGGACTTTCCGCCTCGTCGGCCACGACATCGGTGACGCTGCCCGGTCCGGCGATGTAGTGCTCAACGGCCTTCTCGAACAGCCCCTCCTTCGAGCCGAAGGCGCCGTAGAGGCTCGCGGAGGACAGCCCCGTGGTCTCGCGGAGCTGGGCCAGCGATGTCGCTTCATAGCCCTGTTCCCAGAACAGCAGCATCGCGGCCTCCAGGACGGCCTCCATGTCGAAGATGCGGGGACGGCCGACAGGGGACACGGCGAACCTCCTCTATTGCGGACTGACTGATCCAGTTTGACACCCGTAAGACCCGTCTATCAATATCGGATCAGTCAATCCATAACTAGTGGAGGAGTCCGACCGATGACCACAACGTGCCCCACGCCGGTCCGCGAGCGAGCGCACAAGTCGTTCCCCGTTCCGGCACTGGTGGTGATGGCGTGTACCGGATTCATCGTGATCATGACCGAGACACTGCCGGCGGGGCTGCTCCCGCAGCTCGCTGCCGGACTCGACGTCTCCGAAGGCGGCGCCGGCCAGCTCGTGAGCGCCTACGCGATCGGAACGGTCCTCTCGGCGATACCCGCGATCGCGCTGACGCGCGGGGCACGGCGGAAGCCGCTCCTCCTTGCGGGCCTGCTCGGGTTCCTTGTCGCGAACGTCGTCACCGCGGTATCACCTTCGTTCACCGTCGCTCTTGTCGCCCGGTTCGTCGGGGGAGCCTTCTCCGGGCTGCTGTGGGGCATGCTCGCCGGATACGCCCGGCGTATCGCCGCACCTGAGCACGCCGGGCGTGCCCTTGCCATCGCCATGACCGGAACCCCGGTCGCACTCGGCGTCGGAACACCACTTGGCGCCTGGCTGGGCTCGACGGTCGGGTGGCGCTGGTCCTTCGCCGCGATGTCACTGCTCAGCGTCATCGTCATGGTCTTCGCGAAGTTCCTCGTGCCCGACGCCCCGGGGCAGTCGGCGCAGACGCGCGCTCCGCTCAGCCGAGTGCTGGGCCTTCCCGGCGTGGCGACCATCCTCGCCGTCGTATTCGTCTGGATGCTCGCGCACAACCTGCTCTACACCTACATCGCTTCCTATCTGCAGCAGATGCGTCTCGCCCTCCGGCCCGACGTCACGCTTCTCGTCTTCGGCGTCGCTGCGCTCGGAGGTATCTGGATCACCGGCGTGTTCATCGACCGCGCGCTTCGCAGGCTCACCCTGGCGAGTGTGATCCTGTTCATCGTCGCCGGGGGACTTCTTGCCGCCGCGCAGCAGTCCACTGTGCTCGTGCTGCTCGCGATCGTCCTGTGGGGCCTCGCGTTCGGCGGCTCGGCGACGCAGCTGCAGACGGCCCTGGGGGAGGCCGCGGGCGAGAACGCCGATGCGGCGAACGCGATGCTGACGACATCGTTCAACGTGGCGATCTTTGCCGGTGGTGCTGTGGGGGCTGTGGTCGTCGATGGCGTGGGCGCACCGGTTCTTCCAGCCGGGATGATCGCTCTCACACTCATGGCGCTCGTCATGGTCGGATTCGGCCGGCGCGCAGCATTCCCCGCAGGGCGTTGATCGAGAACTGACCGGACCACTCCTCGCGGCTTGTCATGCAGCCTTGGACGGGTATGCGGTCCACTGGCGGATTGGCGAGTCGGGGGCGAAGTGGTCTTGGGCTCGGCGCGGGCGTTGCGCCGGCGCATGTAGGCGGCGATGGCGGCGTTCTACTCCTCGTGGGTGCGGTGGTCGGTGCCGTTGAGGGCGAAGTAGCGCAGAGCCGCGAAATCCGATTCGATCCATCTCAGCCAGGATCCGTAGGTCGGCAGGAAGACCAGCTCGACGTCGTTGGCAGCGGCCCAGCTGAGGACCTCGGCGTGCTTGTGGGGGGAGAAGTTGTCCAGGACGACGTACAGCTTCTCCCCAGGCCAGCGGGAGCGAAGGGTCTTGAGCAGGCCGAGGAACTCTCGCCGGCGTTTGCGCTGCCGGATCCTGTAGTAGGTCTTGCCAGTGGCCAGGTCGAGGGCGGCAAGCATGTACATCACGCCGCCGTACCGGTTTCAAGTGGCCCGCAGCCGACGGGGCTTGCCTACTGGACGCCAGGTCCTGCCCTTGCTTGGCTGAAGTTTGAGAGGGCCGAACTCGTCGATGCATATCACCCGGCCGTCGGCCGGCGGGGTGTCGTACAGGGCCAAGACCCGGTGCATCTTGGCGATGAAGTTCGGATCGGTAGAGGCCTTCCACGTGGTTGTGGCCTGCAGGAGATCTTGCCGGAGCGCAGGATGCGGCGCATCGCCTCCCGGCTGATTTTCGGACGCGTGCCGTTGGACGAGGTGGTCGGCGAGCTTGGACAAGCTCCAGGTGGCAAAGCCGGTCAGGCCCCAGTCGGCGGGGGACGTCCGGGCGATCAGGCAGATGTGCGCGCGCACCCGCTCACTGATCGTCCTGGGGCGTCCCCCGCTCCATTTTGGCTCCAGCGCGTCGAACCCTCGCTCGTTGAAGGCGTGGATGACATCGCGGACGTAGTCCTCACCGACCTGCATCAGCGAGGTGATTTCCTTGACCGTCTGGCCCTGGACGGACATCAGCACCACGATCGCCCGCCGCAGCCGGACCGGATCCTTCGCGGTCCGGCTGATCCGCAGCAGGCGGCGGCCCTCCTCCATGCTGACCGGACGGATGAACACACTCGGTCGACGTCCCACGATCACCTCCACGATCAAGTCCTGGAGACTGTCTGCTGATCATCAGACGGAACGTCGATTACCCACCCAACGCTGCGAGACGAGCCACTAGGTCAGCTGTTGGTGGCCGGCCGGACAGCGAAGGACCACGGTCACAAGGCGCGACGCGAAGCGTTCGTCAAAGCGTCAGCGGTGTGGGCCCGATGTGGCAGACGTGCGGCCGACGGATCCGCCAGCGACCAGCGGCAGCGGGAGGGAGCGCGGGAGGAACTCCCACCCCTGCACGCGCCCGGAGTGCAGTGGTGCACCGGACAACTGATTCCATCGACCCCCATCCGAGCCGCGGCAACGGCCGCTGAAGCAGTCACGCTGGCTCGGTCCGGGCGGACTCCCAGCGTCGGATCCCTCGCGCCGTACCCGCCATGCGATCGAAGTCCAGATCCGCCGAGCCAGCAGTCACTGACTGTGTGCCAGAACGCGACGGTCAGCAGAATGCGGTCCTCCAGCGGCAGCCCCCAGGGTCGGCCCTTGCGGGCCGGATCCGCACCGTCGTGCCGTAGCTTGGTGAGCAGCCTGCCGAACTGCACTCGTAGCATGTAGCGGTGCTGATCTACGACGAACTGACAGCGGCAGAACGTGCGTTGTGGGATTCCTTCCCCGAAGGGCGGTGGGTGGATCTGCGGACCGCGGCGCCTGAGGACGACGATCCCGCCAGAGGGGCGCATTGGGGGCCGGAGCGCACAGTCCGCGCCGAGGTCGTGGCTGCCCTCCTGCTGGGCCGCAACACGGAGCGGTCGAGCACTGTCGCTTCCCTGCAGCTCGCAGGCGCACGGATCACTGGCCGCCTCGATCTGGCCGGTGCGGAGATCAGCCACCTGCTCTGGCTGAGGGAATGCCGGTTGGAGCAGGCAGTCAGCTTCTACGCGGCCTCCACGCGGACAATCCGGATCACGAGCAGTTGGGTCCCCGGCGTGGACGCCGGACTGGCCCGCATCGAGGGCCATCTCGACCTGAACAAGTCCGTGATGGAAACAGGCCGTCTCTCCCTTATCAACGCTCATGTGGCTGGAGAGCTCGACCTGAACGAGGCGCGGATATCGGCGTCCGGGCAATGGGCGGTATTCGCGGGTGGCCTGGTCATGGGCGGCGGCATCTTCTGCCAGAAGGGCTTCACCACGCACGGCGGGGTGCGGCTGCCGGGCGCGCAATTGTCCGGTGGCCTGTTCATGCAGGGTGCACGCCTGGAGAGCCCTGGCGGCCTGGCACTGATTGCGGACAACGTGACTGCCACGGTGGTGGACATGTCCGAAGGCTTCAGCGCGGTGGGAACTCTACGGCTACGGGGTACTCAGATATCGGATCTGCTGACCCTTGAGGGAGCCACCCTCCGCGATGGCGACACGGCGCTGTTCGGCGTCGGAATGCAGGTGGGAACCTTCGACTTCAGCCTCGCCGCAAGGCCAACGGGAGCGGTGGACCTGCAGGGTGCCAGGGCAACTGTTCTGCACGACGGCGAGCAGAGCTGGCCGGAGGAGGTACGACTGGATGGCTTCGTCTACGGCTCTCTCCGCTCCGGCAGGACACCCCTGCAGGAGGATGTTGCCCACCGCCTGTCGTGGATCCGCCGGAACCCGGGCTATGCCCCGCAGCCGTACGAGCAGCTTGCCGCCTGTTACCGCCAGGCCGGCCACGACGACGATGCCCGGACGGTGCTGCTGGAGAAGCAACGCCACCGCCGCCGCACCCTGAACCGGCCCGGACGGGTATGGGGATACCTGCTCGACGCCGCCGTCGGGTACGGCTATCGGCCCTGGCTGGCCGCCTTGTGGATGACCGCGCTCTGCCTGCTCGGCAGCCTGGTGTTCAGCGCCCGCTCGCCGATTCAGACGAAGGCCGGAGAGGGCGACCCGTTCAACCCCTTCATCTACACCGTCGACTTGCTCTTCCCCATCGGTGACTTCGGCCAGCGCAGCGCATGGCATTGGACTGGGGCGACACAGTGGCTCTCGTACCTACTGATCGCGGTCGGCTGGCTCCTCACCACAGCCGTTGTCGCTGGGGTATCCCGCACCCTGAACAGGAACTGACAGACCCGACGCGTTCACGCGCTCAGCGATAAGTGATAAGTGATGAATGATCTCGGAGGTTGTCCTCAGCGGATGTCGCGCCGGCCGGACGCACTCCGCATTCGTCAGATCGCCCCTTCAGTAGCCGAGCCGGGCCGTCCAGCCGTCAGCCGAGCGAAGCGCCGAATCAACCAGGTAACAGGCGAGCTCAGCTGACCCGGGAACACGGATGCCAACGGTTCACTGACGGATGGAAGAGCATGGGGGTCAACTGGGGCACCGTCGGCATACCACGCTGTGTGCCAGGGTGGCGGACATGGAATGGCAGGCTGAGAGCCCAGAACTCTGGGCGTTCCTGGAGTCGCTGCACCCTGGCGAGATCCTGTCCGGCACCGTCGCGGCGATCAAACAGTTCGGGGTCTTCGTGGACCTGGACGACGGACCTGACCATCCCACGCTGCCCGGCGTCGGGTTCATCTCGATCCCCGAACTGTCCTGGCGACGCATCAACTCTCCCACCGATGTCATCGAGGTCGGACAAGGTGTCTCCTGCGAGTTCCTCCAGTTCGACACCTACAACGCGGAGGCCAGGCTGTCTCTGCGCGCACTGCAGCCCGACCCCTTCCAGGCCTTCGCCGACCGGACGGTGGTGGGGCAGGCGCTGCGTGGGACGGTCGTCAGGGTGCTTTCCTTCGGTGGCTTCGTCGACATCGGGGACGGAATCGTCGGGCTGGTGCCCTTCAAAGAGGTCCATGGCAGACCTGCCGCCGGCCGGCCGGAAGCCTTCCAACCCGGCGACGAAATATCCGTCGTCGTCACGAACGTGGAGCCGCTGCATCGGAGGGTGTTCCTCTCCAGGCCAGAGGAAATGTGATGCCGGCCCGGTCGCTAACGGCGCCGGGGCGTTCCGCTCCCCTCACAGCCGGAGCCGGCCGGTGACGACTTCCTGACGCCCGCTGTGCACGCCGGAGTGCCCGCGCTGTGGGCCTCGTTCAGCACCTGGAGCATCGCTGGGACGTACGCTCGCCATACCGTCAGGGCCCTGGTGCGCGATGCGCGGCCGGTTGGCGAACCGCCCCCTCGCCGGGGCTACCCACCTTTCACGACAACTCCGACGACCGTTGGCCAGAAGCCACCCCGCAAGGCAACGCCTTCGCCGCCCCTGCCCTCCTATCGCGTGTACTCGTACGCAAAAGAGTCGTACGCATACCCTGTTGTGGAGGTACATCATGCGACGGTTGAGAACGGCGTCCACGGCGCTCGTCCTGGCGGGCGTGGGGCTGGTCGGCGGGGCCGGGGTGGCCCAGGCAGCGACCGGTCCGGTGGGCAAGGCCGCCCCGGCCACGGCCTGCTCGACCGCCTGGGGAAGCGGCACCAAGTCGGCCGCCAACCAGAGCACCAAGCCGCTGAAGAACATCACGACCAGCCAGAACCCCTGCTTTGACCGCATGGTCTTCGACATCGGCAGCGGACCGGACAAGACGGGCTACCACGTCGGTTACGTTGGCGCCTTCCACCAGGACGGGTCCGGGGAGCGGATACCGGTCGGCGGCGGGGCCATCCTCCAGGTCTACGTGTCCACGCCGAGCTACGACCCGGCGTCCGGCCGGCTCACCTACGCCGGGAAGGCAGGCAAGCCGCTGCCGGGGGTGAACATCTCCGGCTACAAGACGTTCAAGGACACCAAGTTCGGGGCGAGCTTCGAGGGCCAGACGCAGGTCGGCCTGGGCGTGCGCGCCAAGTTGCCGTTCCGCGTGCTGCAGTCCGGAGGCCAGCTGATCGTGGACGTCGCGCACACCTGGTGACACACCCCGGCACGCACAGTCGGGGCGCGGGGTCCTGCCCGGAGTCCAGGGGAAGAGCCGTGAATCGGTGAGGTTCATCCCCAAGGGTGAGGTCCAGGGAGGATGGTGGATTTTGGTGCGGCGGGAGGAAATGATCAAGCTCCGGAGCCTGCTGATTGGGCTGCGGCCGGGGCGTCAAGATCGCATCGTGGCACCGATCGAAGGGCTGGGGCCGATGGCAACAGGCACTGTGAAGTGGTTCAACGCCGACAAGGGGTACGGCTTCATCAGCCAGGACGATGGAGGCGCAGACGCGTTCGTACACTTCTCAGCCATCCAGACCAACGGATACAGAGGCTTGGAAGAGAACCAGCGGGTGGAGTTCGAGGTCACCCAGGGACAGAAGGGTCCGCAAGCGGAAATGGTCCGCCCCTTGTAGCCCCTTCCTCGCATCTGCGCTCTCCAGGAACCAGTCGAGGAGAGCGCAGCCCCGGATTCGCCAAAAACATCACCTTCGGCGTCTCCGGGGCCTACTGCTGCTCTCGGTTGCAGTTGCGCGTCGAACTCATTCGAGTGTCTTTCGGAGCGCTCGCATTCGACCAGGGCGGCTGTCCTGTGCCACCAAGCACATGTGCCCCTGCCCAGTGCAGGGGCACAGCAGGTTCTGTGACTGAACGCTTCGGTTGGCGAGTTGAGCAGTGCACGCCCGCCCACGCGAACGTCACGGCCCAGCGCTGCGGCGTCGCGTGAGTTGCAGGTGCAGGCGCAGGCGCAGGCGCAGGCGCAGGCGCAGGCGCAGGCGCAGGCGCAGATCGTAGCCCGTTCGAGTCACATTTCAGCAGATCTCCTCTTTTGGCTACCGCATTTCCGGTAGCTAATGGATCTCTCCCTCCCCCCATGACTGAGGAGCCCTCGTGCTGTGTCGTCGTGCTCTGGGCAGGCGTACCGTGGCAACACTCTTCGCCGCGATCACCGCTGCTCTTCCCCTCACCCTGTATCCCGGCACGGCAGCTGCCGACCGGCAGTCGTTGCGTGAACTGCCGACAAGGCCGGCCGCCGACAACGGTGAGGTGATGAGCGCGGAGCCAGGCGCCTTCTACCTCGATCCCCTCAAGGCCTTCAAGGTCAAGGCGAGCGTCAACCGGATCATGTACCGCACGACCGACCGTGTGGGGAAGCCCATCGCGGTCACCGGCACCGTGCTGGTCCCCAAGACTCCCCAGCACGGCCCACGGCCGATCATCGCCTTCGCGCCCGGCACCCAGGGACTGGCGGACAAGTGCGCCCCCTCCCGCCAAATGGCCGAAGGCACCGAGTACGAGGCGCTGCCCATCAAGAAGCTCCTCGACCAGGGCTATGCCGTCGTGGTGACCGACTATCAGGGACTAGGCACACCCGGAGTCCACACGTACATGAACCGCGAGGTGCAGGGCCGCGCCGTCCTGGACTCCATCCGAGCAGCCCAGCGCCTGGACGTCGCGGATCTCCCGGATGCCGGCCCGGTCGCACTGTACGGCTACTCCCAGGGCGGCGGCGCGGCGGCGTCCGCCGCCGAGCTCGCCCATACCTACGCGCCCGAACTGAAGATCAAGGGCGCCGTCGTCGGCGCTCCCCCCGCGGATATGAACAAGGTGGCCGACAGCCTTGACGGTTCCGCCTACTCCGCGTTCTTCAACTACGCCCTCTCCGGCCTCGCCGCCGGGTACGGCATCGACATCGACCCGTACCTGAACTCCCGGGGGGAGCGGGTGACGAGTGACCTGCGGGACAACCAGTGCACCACGCAGGCCATCGGCAAGTACCCGTTCCTGCAATCCCGTTTTCTGACCGTGGACGGACGTCCGCTGACGGAGCGGCTCAAGCGCGCTCCGTGGAACACGATCGTGGCGGAACAGCAGCTCGGCAAGCGCAAGCCCGCACTGCCCATCCTGCTCTCCCACAGCGTCCTGGATGACGTCATCCCTCACCAGGTCGGCAAGACTCTGGCCGCCGACTGGTGCCGCCAGGGCGCGACGGTGAAGTTCGCCAGTAACTACATTCCCACCCACATCGCCGCCACCGAGGGGGCGGTCGCCGAGGGCATCCCCTGGCTCGCGGACCGCTTCTCCGGCAAGGCCGCACCGAGCACCTGCTGAGCAGGTCACTGGCCTGGCCCCAGGTCCGGGCGGCGACCGCCCGGACCTTGCTCCCGGTGCGCTGATTCGCCCCTGCCCGAGGAAAGGGGCGACAGGTGCAATCACCGGGTGGTGCCGTCGGCGCGGCGCCCGTTGTCGCGGAAGTAGTGCTCGCCCAGGCCCTGCGCGGCGATTTCAGGAGCTGGGCCTCGGCGGCGCCTTGGTCGCGGGCCTCGAACAGCCGCTCCGCCCAGCGCAGTGACAGCGCTTGGGTGATGTAGCGGATCCGGGCGTCGCCGGTGGTGCCCGGGGCTGCGGTGAAGCCCAAGCGGGCCCGGGTGGAGACGACGATTCCGCCCGTACTGGCCGACTTCTTCTTGGCCTTGGCCCGGATCTGCGGCTGCCACCGCTTTTTGACCTCACGCTCTATGCGCGCGGCGAGGTCCTCGCGGGGCCGCTTGAGCTTCCCGACCACGTACCGCTCCACGGTCCGCTGCGACACCCCGAGGTCTGGGCGACGGCCTTCGTGGTCCTGAGCTCCCGGCGCGCGTCCAGCGCCTTGGCGATCTGCGCCTGACTCAGCCCGGCCGCCTCGCGCAACCTCTTGCGCTCCGAAGGAGCCGGCAGATCATCCTGCGCAACTTGCTCCAACAGCACGTCAACGGCGCTGAACAGCTCGTTCTCAATCGACACAGAGGTCACCTCCGGCAGGCACTCCACCTCAATCGCGCCTCATCGCGTATCGCTTCACTCTTCAATCGCTCTTGAATCGCTCGTAGTTCGCGCGACGCAGCACGAGGGCACAGCAGGCACGCGTTGCAGGTGTCTGCTGTTGATCCTTCGCAGCGAGAGTCGAGCACTCTCACCAAAGGCTGGTCGATGGGATGCTTTCTCAACCAGGTTGAGCGGGCTGGTCAGAGCACAGATCGGCGATGGGGCTGACGTCCGCCTGCAGTGAGCGGACGACAGCCCCGGTCAGCGCATGACGGGAGGGGTCAGCTGGGGAGCCGGTCGATGAGCCAGGTGCACAGCTCCTCGGTGATGGCCGTGTGCGCGGTGGTGGTGGATGAACAGAGGAACTCGTCCAGCTCGCTCTCCTCCGGGTCCAGCCCGTTAACGCTCGCGTACAGGTCGTCCTGCTTGTCGATGTCGCGGATCGCGACCGCGCTGACCGAAGGGACGAAGCACACGTCCTCGTGCCGCAGGTCCGCCTTGCCGCCAAACTTCTCCATCGCTTGGGCGAGGATCTTGTAGGTGTGCAGGGTTCCGCCCGGCGCGCCGTCCAGTTCCGGGAAGCCGTCGGTCGTGATGGTCTTCTCGGCCTTGGGGAGCCTGCGGTTGAGGTAGGCGGCCGTCACGTCGTTGCCCTGGGCCTGGGTGTAGAAGGTGGTGCCCGGGTAGATCCGGTCGACCCGCAGTGCGACCTCGCCGGCCTTCACCTCCGGCATGCCGACTCCGTCGCCGCGACCATTCGCCACAGCGATCTTCCTCGGGATCTGCGGCCACCTGCCGACCTGGTCCAGGGCGTCCAGGAACTGCGTGCGCAGCGGGGAGACACCGATCTTGCCGGTGTCCCGGTCGTAGTGCTGCCACAGCATCTGGCACGCGGCCGGGCTGCTCATCTGCCTCGCGAAGGCGTTCTGGAAGGGGATGAAGTGGGAGAACGCCTGCACGCCGACGGGGATGGAAGCGCCTCGGTGCGGGCTGTCGTAGGAGAAGTACAGCTCGGTCTGGTGGTCGATGCGCTGCGTCTCCATGCGGGCGAGCGCGTAGCGGGTGACGATGCCGCCCATGCTGAAGCCGCCGACGACCAGGCGGGCGTTACCCTGCCGCTCGGCGATGGCCCGCATGACGGCGGCCTCGGCTGCCTTTGCGTTGTCCAGGATCGACGCGCTGCGCTCATCGAAGCCGAGCAGGATCACGTCCCTGCCGCGCCGACGCAGCTCGGAGATGAACTGATAGCCGCTCTCCAACCCGTGGTAGAGCACGTCGAGCTTGCTCCGGCCGAGGTTGAAACCGTCAGCCATGATCACGGGACGGACAAGGCCGCTGTTGCCCTCACCGGGAAAGACCCAGGCGAAGCCGTTCGGAAGGGGCCACTCCTCGTGCTCCGGTACCTTGATCGGCCCGGCGGGCTCGACGGTCAGCGGACCGCCGAGAGTGAACGAACCGACGTCGGGCTCGGTCGTCGCGGACATGGTGGTGCTCCTTGCGTGAGGGGTGGGACAGACGACGCCATCATGGAGGACGATTCGGGCGCATCACTCCTCTGAGCTGCGGAGTTCACCACATCTGATGGAGCACGGCCAGGAAGTGTTTGACGCACCTGGCATGTGCCCGTGGCCTGTTCTCATCGCTCGTCCGTTCCACGCCGAACCGACACCAAGACAGCACGACAGCGCCAAGGAGAACCGCTCGCCAGTCACCCCGCGCCCACGCCCGGGCCAATCCACGCCGCGCCGCCGGCATCGCGCAACCAGGCCACGCGCTGGGGCACTTGGCGCCGCACCCCGACTGACCGAGGTGCCTCCCTGTGGAATCACCATCAGGGCCGTGGACTACTTACAGAAACGGTTGCGAGTCCCCGGTTGAGTGAGCCGGGGACTCGCAGGGGAACTCGCCGCCCGCCGGCGCCAGGTACATGAAGCACCGCGCATGTGCGGCACCATGCCGTCATGACGACTACCCGGGCTCCTATGCCGGCCTGCGGCCCCCGGCGAGACGCCGCGGGCCGCAGGAGGAACTGCGCCGAGAGGCCAGGTGCGTCGCCACGATGCCCGGCGGCTGGTGGCTGGTGGCTGGTGGCCGTAGTCTCCGGGCTCCAGCGTCTGCGCATGCCTGCACGCCGTCGGCGACGACGGGGGTAGAGAACCTGTCCCGGCTTTGGCGAGCGCTCAGTCGCGGGAGCTTTCCCGGGGCGTTCGGCGGGAGGGGTCTTGGGTGGCTGCCCAGGACGCGAGCAGCCGCAGAGCCTCTTCGGAGGGAGATCCCGGTTCGGCGGCGTAGATGGTCAGGTCGTGCACGGCCCGGTTGGGCAGGGGCAGGTCCAGGGAGTGGTAGGTCAGCTCCAGGTCGCCGACCTCGGGGTGTCTGAGTCGCTTGATGCCGTCGTGGCGGATGCGGACATCGTGCGCAGCCCACTGGGTGCGGAACTCGGAGCTGAGGGTGGAGAGTTCACCGATGAGTTCGCGCAGGGCTCGGTCATTCGGCTCTCGCCCGGCTTCAGCGCGTAGCAGCGCGACGGTGGCGTGGGCGGCGGCGTCCCAGTCGACGAAGAAGTGACGGGCGCCCGGATCGAGGAAGTGGAACCGGGCGATATTGGCCCGGCCCCGCTTGTCAGTGGTGTCGCTGTCGAACATGGGCGCGTGCACGGCTCGGGCCAGTGCGTTGTGGGCGACGACGTCCATGCGGCCGTTGCGCACGAACGCGGAGGACATCGTCATGGAGTCGAGCATCCACTGAACACGGGGCGGGACCTCGACGTCCTTGCGGCGCGGTGGAGTGCGGCGGGCCGGCCGGGCGGCCTTGGCCAGGTCGAACAGGTAGGTGCGCTCGTCCTCGTCCAGCCGCAGCGCCTGGGCCACCGCGGCGAGGACATCCTCGGACACCCCGCTGATGTGGCCCTTTTCCAGCCTTGAATACCACTCGGTGCTCACGCCGGCGAGGACAGCGACCTCCTCTCTCCGCAGCCCCGGAACCCGGCGTCGGCCGCTGGTGGGCAGCCCGACCTGCTCCGGGGTGATCTTGGCGCGCCGGCTGGCGAGAAAGTCCCGGATCTCGGATCGGTTATCGGGGCGTGGGTCCATGACTTCCACGGTAGTCACGGGGCGGCGCGGAGGGAGGTTGAGCTTGTACCCCCCATAACCTCGACCTTTTTCGCGCGTGACGAGACGGGTTTCGTGAGAGTCGACAGCTTGACCACGACCCCCGCTGGAGATGAAGCATGAGCACGCGAGGAGGGCTCCTCGACGCCCCCGGCGAGGTGCGCACCGAAGGCCCGGAGCGCGCGCCCGCCCGGCTTCCGCTGGTGATCTACGCGCTGGCCCTGGGCACGTTCCTGATGGGCACCACCGAGTTCGTGGTGGCAGGCTTGCTGCCGCAGATCGCGGGTGACCTGCGGGTGAGCGTGGCCCAGGCGGGGCTGTTGATCACGGTCTTCGCGGTCGGGATGGTCGTCGGGGCGCCGCTGATGGCGATGCTGACGCTGCGGCTGCCCAGGCGGTTCACGCTCATCCTTGCCCTGGCCGTGTTCGCTGTCGGTCATGTCATCGTCGCGCTGGGTTCCAGCTTCGCGCTGTTGCTGGCGGCTCGGTTCTTGACGGCGATGGCGACCGGGGCGTTCTGGGCGGTGGCCAACGTGGTGGCCGCCCGTGCCGCCGGGCCGGCCGCGAGCTCGCGCGCCCTCGGCGTGGTGGGCTCCGGTGCCATGCTCGCCAACGTCGCCGGAGTACCGGCGGGCGCCTTCGCCGGGCAGCTGATGGGCTGGCGGGGCCCTTTCTGGGCGCTGGCGGCACTCGCCGTCGCCGCCACGGTGCTCATCGCACGGGCCGTCCCGCACGATGCCCCCGATCACCAGGCAGTGTCGGTCCGCTCCGAGGTTTCCGCCATGCGCTCCGGCCGCCTGTGGCTTGCCCTGGCAGCCTGCGCGACCACCACCGGCGGTGTCCTGTCGACGTACTCCTACATCGCGCCGCTCCTGACCGACCGGGCCCATCTCGCGGCAGGTCTGGTGCCGCTGGTATTGGTCGGCTTCGGCATCGGCGCCCTGCTGGGCTTCCTCGTCGGCGGCCGTCTCGGAGACGTCCGTCCTCACGCGACGACCATCGTGGCGGCCACGGTGACCACCGTCCTGCTGGGGGCAATCTGCCTGCTGTCCGGCTTCACCGTGCCCACCATCGTGCTGGTGGCGCTCTTGGGGCTGTTCGGGCTCGGCGCCAACCCGGTGTTGATCTCCCTGGCCGTCCGCTTCGCGGGCCATGCCCCCACGCTGGGCTCGGCCCTGACCGTCTCGGCGTTCAACCTCGGCACCGCCGCCGGCTCCTGGATCGCCGGCCTGTCCCTCGGCTCCCCTCTGGGAGCCACCGGGCCTGCGGCGGTCGGCGCCGTCATCGCCGCGCTGACCCTGATCCCCACGGTCACGATCGCGCTCACCCACCGACGCCGCCCGGCGACCTCCGCCCTGCACGGGCGCGGGGATGCCGAGGCCGCGTCCGTCCACATCCCTTGATCCCCTCGATGTCACCACACGGCACTCGCCGGAGGCATCCCCAGTGCAGCTTCTGCTGCATCAACACCGCTCCCTAAAGGAGAAACACCATGCGCGCAACCATCCTCCACGCACCTGGCGATGTCCGGGTGGAAGAGATCGACGACCCGAAAATCACCGCCCCCACCGATGCGATCATCCGGCTGTCGGCCTCCTGCGTCTGCGGCTCGGACCTGTGGCCCTACCGCGGCGTCGACGCCGTCGAGAAGCCAATGCCGATGGGGCACGAGTACGTCGGGATCGTCGAGGAGGTCGGCAGCGAGGTCACAGGCGTCAAGCCCGGCCAGTACGTCGTCGGCTCCTTCGTCGCCTCCTGCGGCACCTGCGAGATCTGCCGCTCGGGCTACCCCTCTTCCTGCGTGAACCGCGTCTTCATGGCCCAGGTCGGCACCCAGTCCGAGCGCGCCCTGATCCCCCACGCCGACGGCACCCTCGTGCCGCTGCCGGGAACCCCTGACCGAGACCTGATCCCCGACCTCCTGGCCGCCTCCGACGTACTGGGCACCGGATGGTTCGGCGCGGTAGCGGCCGAGGCCGGCCCAGGCAAGACAGTCGCGGTTGTCGGCGACGGCGCTGTCGGCCTGCTCGCGGTCCTGGCCGCCAGGCAGCTCGGCGCAGAGCGCATCATCGCCATGAGCCGCCACGAGCCCCGGCAGAAGCTCGCCCGCGAATTCGGTGCCACCGACATCGTCACGGAGCGCGGCGACGCAGGAGTGGCCAAGATCAAGGAACTGACCGGCGGCCTGGGCGCCCACTCCGTCGTGGAGGCCGTCGGCACCCAGGAGTCGATGCAGCAGGCCCTGCGCTCCACCCGGCCGGGCGGGCACATGGGCTTTGTCGGCGTCAACCACGACGTCGCCCTCAGCGGCGAGGAGCTCTTCTTCTCCCAGGTCCACGTGGTCGGTGGCCCGGCCCCCGTACGCAACTTCCTGCCCCAGCTGATCGACCTGATCTGGCAGCGGAAGATCAACCCCGGCAAGGTCTTCGACCTCACCCTCCCCCTCGACCAGGCCGCCGACGCATACAGGGCCATGGACGAACGCCGCGCCATCAAGGCCCTGCTCACCTTCTAGGCCCCCCGGGACCTGGTCAGTCAGTCCCCCGGACCATCCTCTTCCACCACCCCCGGCTGAATCACGCAATGGGCGCAGCCCATTGCCGGCCGGGGTGGTGGTGTGTCGAAGCTGTAGCGGCCCAGCAAGTTGAGGTTCAAGCGAGGACGGGGTCCCGTCCTTGGCGACGTAGGCCAGGCGGGTCACGTCACGAGCCAGCAGCTCCTGGCTGATCGGGCGGTTCAGACCTCGCTGATCTGGTTCGGCTGCATGGTTCGGTTTCTCCTTCTCAGCGCAGTTGCTCGGCCAGTCCGACGATGATGCCCTCCGGGCCGCGGACGTAGCAGAGCAGATAGCTGTCCTCGAACCGGGCGATCTCGCCGAGGAGTTCGGCGCCGTGAGGGCGCAGGCGGGCAACGGTGTCCTCGAGGTCGTCGACGGCGAACATGACGCGGTGCGTGCCCAGAATGTTGTGCGGTCGGTTGCGCGGCTCGGCGCTGATCACCGCGGGGCTGCGGTACTTCGCCAGCTCGAGCCGGCTGTGACCGTCCGGGGTGCGGACCATCGCGATGTCACAGCGGACGCCGTCGAGTCCGGTGCACTGGTCGGCGACGAGGCCCTCGACCTCCGCCCTGCCCTCCAGCTCCATACCGAGTTCCACGAAGAACGCGATGGCGGCATCCATGTCCTCGACGACGATGCCGACGTTGTCCATCCGCTGAATCGCCATGCGGGTTTCTCCTTCTTCCTCGTGCGGCCGGTGGTGGCCGCTGATGTCCCTGGGACGGAGCCGGTGGCACGTTCTCGACATCCTCAGACCGCCGAACTCCGAAAAATACGTCACGGCACTGCGCGCTGCGCGACGCCATCATGCAGGCCTCAGCCCGGCTGGCCCATCCCGCTCCTACCGTGCGTACGCGGACCGCCGGCCCCGGAGCCTGGCGGTCTCCCCCTCCGATCCACACCAAGCAAGCCGGGGTGGCGTCGTCCTGCAACCTGTGCGGCGCCCCGGAGTAGCGCAAGGGAACTGATCGACGGGATGCCTCGTCCGTGGCACCCATTCGTCGTCATGGGCCGGCTGCGCGCGCATTGCCTGTACGACCGGCGCGACAAGCCCCGACTGACGGGTGTGATCCTGCGGATCTTCCACCACGCGTTCAGCGGCAGCAGCACCATCCCGCTCAACACCGTCGAAGCCCAGGTGCTGTACGAGGCGCTGCCGCGCGTGTTCGCGCGCAATGGGAGCCAGCGCCTGCAAGAGGCACTGGCTGTGCTGCAGAAGGGGATGGAGGTCCCTCGCCGCAGTCGACGCCCTTCAAGCCGCGAAGCCGAAAACCTAGGGCGTCGACGCCTCCACCCTCGCCGCGGTCGCCGAGCTTCTGCCCCAGTGTCAGAGCAACCCGCGAAGGATCGACACGACGCACTTCGCCAAATCGCATGCTGTGGCGACAAGCCGTCCCCCCCAGGGCACGCCTACCGCCCTATACGAGCGGGGCGGCCCTTCTGGGGGTGACCGACGCTGTGAACGACTCACTACCGGCCAGCCGTGGGCTCTGCGACGCCCACCGCCTGGCTCAAAGCAGAGCGATCACGTCACCGGGCGTCGCGGGTAAGCAACCTGTCCACGTCGTTGCCAACGGAGCCAGGGGCCGTCGTATCCCGCACGTTGTTGGTTCCAAGAAGATCATCCACGGTGGCGCCAAGGGTGTTGCGATCAGCGACGCCGGGGCGTCCATCGAGAGCCAACAGGCCGCCGCCGGGCGGTTGGGGTGCGGCATGTGCGACGGAGGTGAAGGAGAAGGCGGCCCCTGCGATGGCGACAGCGGCGAGTACACGCTTGGTGTTGTTCATGATCCATCAACGATCTTCAGCCGCAGGGGTCACTTGCGGGCTCCCGCCGGCGCGACGTCATGACTTGTGATCCTCCCTCGCATGTCCCGATCGCGTTCGCCCCCCCCAGATCCAGACCTTGATTAAATTGAGAACCGCAAGCTCGGGGCCGCTTCGCTTGAGGGACCTGAAACGCCCTTCGTCCATTCCGGGAACCCTGATGGGTTTCCCCAGGTCAGCACGCTCTCCACTGAGGGTGATCCACCCGCTCGGGATCCAGCCGGCGAAGTGCCCCTCGGTGAAGAGATCGAGGCGGGGAAGCTCCAGCGCGGACGCAGCGCCTGCGACCTCCCAGCAGGGCGCCCAGAGGACAGCGGCGCCGCACTTCCGCCCTGTCACAGGGGAAAGGGGGCCAGGCCCTTCTAGGTGCGCCACAAAGAGCTTGTCTTCCCTGCGCACTTGACACCGCATATGCGGCGCTAGATGAAGTACCGGCCCTCCATGTCCCGCACCGTCTCCTGGGAATGCCGCACGCGGAACGCGGTGGTCTGCATCTGCTCCCACCCCCACGGGTCCGAATGTCCCAGCGCCAGGCCCGCCAGGCCCGCCCAGTGGACCTCCTTCGCGTCCTCGTTCAGGTCGACGCCGGCGTTGTCGAGCATCCAGTCACGCAGGTCCAGGGCGGCGATCACCGCGTGCGGGTCACCGGAGACGACGAACGGCTCCTCCCCCGGCCACCCGGACGCGTGGAACATCGCACCGTCCGGCAGCCACACGATGTCCTCCGTATGCTCCATGCCCCCGTGGTAGGTAACCCGGCCCACGATCCGCGCATCGGGAAACCGCTCACGCAGTTCACCGGCCATCGACCTCAGCGGCTCGTCATTGCCGTCGGTCGCGAACGCCGGATCCGCGATCCCCACCATGCTCCCCCACACCGCGACATGCACCACGTCCAGATCGGCACGCGCAGCCGAGGGCAACGGTGTCTGCACGGAACGCGGCCCGAGGTCCTCCAGCACCACCTCAATGCTCTCCAGCGATTCGGCGAACACGCGGGCCTGCGCCGGGTCTTGAGGCGGAAGGCTCCGCGCATCGATGTTGAAGGGCGCCTCAAAAACGGTCAGGTGGCACAGGCCCATCGAACCACGCACTATCCGGTCCGCAGCAGAAGTCCAGTAACTGCTCTCGTTCATGCGGGTCACCGTAGCCGCCAGCTGTGACAGCCAGTCCCGAAGCCAGCCGATGTTGCGTGCGGGGTAGGCGCGGGGTCGTGAGGTCGAAGATGCGCCAGGACAGCTCACCCCTGGTCGTGTTCTCTCTCTTCACCGGCTCATCACGGCCCAAAGCACCAGCTTGGGAACCGTGCCGACCGCCGCCCCGATGCTCGCCGTCGGCTTCGGCCTCGGGATGATAAGCGCTCCTCTAGCCGACCTCATCCTCGGCCAGGTCGCCCATCACCACGCAGGATCGGCCTCCGGTCTCTTCAAAACCGCCGCCCAGCTAGGCATCGCGCTCGGCACCGCCCTGACCACCGTCATCTTCTTTATCCACATCAGTGCCGGCACCCGCGGCTCCGCCGTGAGTACCGCCTTCACCAACAGCCTCTGTTACGTCGTCGGCACCCTGATCACGATGTGGGTGCTGATGCTCCTGCTTCCCAAACCGACCCGCACCAGCTGACGCACGAGGGACGACGGCGCCCCGGACCGTCACCGCACCTTCCACCTCCAGCCCGCCCATCCCATGTGCTGAACACACGCCTTCATCGGCGCGAAAGGAAGGGGTGCTTGGCCGATCGAGCGGCCGTGGTGATGTGGCGGGGCGCCACTACCCCCTTGCCAGGCCAGAGGTGTCCGTCCGCACCTCCGCCGACCGGCGCCGCACGCTCATGACCGGCAGCAGAGCGACCCGGCGTAGTTGAACCACCGGGGCGGGGGTACCCGACTGGCCATCTCATGACATATGTCATCGCCAGGATGTGACTCAAGGCCCTGCATGGCCGGCTGCCGATTCTCGTAGACTCAACATCATGATCAAATCCCACAAAGTTGGACGAGATGACTCCTGGGAAGGCGTCGTCATCGATAAGTCCCGAGGCATGCTCGACGGCTCGAACATGTACCACTTCGTCGAAGTACGCCTTGCCGACAGCGAACCCGTGAAGGTCCGGATCGGCCGCCAGCTCTGGAAGTCGATCGCGGTCGGCGACCGGATCGTCAAGCGGCCGGGCGCCGACCCGGCCAAGGGGTAGCCCTCCGAATAAGCCGGCCACCGCCTGCGTCGCGGCCGCGACGGCGGCCGGCCCCCCGGCTTCGCCCCACAGACCTACAAGAGCGCAACACCGTTGAACGCTGCATCGGCTCAAGCAGTGGAGCGGCCTCGCCATGCGAACCGACACCTCGGGCTACGTTGCTGGGTGATAACGGCGTTATCACCGACTCAGGCCGTCCGGGCAGCGGCTGTTTCAGGTTGTGTACGTCTCAGTCGGCCCAGACTTCGGGATCGAGCCCTGCTCGACACCATCGCCAACTCCACGACACTGGCCACCTTCGTCAGCGAACAGACCCCACTCGTCTGGCCCGTCGGCCACGACCTGCGCCGCATTCCCCTCAAGGAGCCAACTCCGCTCTACCCGCACTCACTGATCTGGCGCACCGACAACCCATACCCCTCCCTGGCCACCCTGCGCCGCCATCTCACCTCTGCCTATCCCGGCCGACCCAACAACGGCATCTGGGCACCGAACTGGAGCCGGCCGTGCAGCCGAATACGCCCTGAATCGACAAGCCAGGAGAGACACCGTCCCGACCCGCCCATGGTCGTTCTCACCGATAGCCGCTATACCGATGCTCCCCGAGGCGGATGTTCGGTTTCGTTGAGAGGCCCCGCACCGGCCCCGACCCCGCTGGGAGCTCCCTGTCCCGGGCAGCCACGCGGAGACGGAAAGATGAGTACGGCAACTCACGCCACGGCGACGTCTGCCGACGACGATGAAAAGCGCCATCGTCCAGCCGGGAGACCTCTCATGCTCAGCCGTATCGCCGACACGCTCGTACCAACCTTCGGCCGTCTGTCGGTGACCGCCGATCCTGGCGCCGAGTTCGCGCCAGGGACCCTCATCGTCGCCAACCACACATCCTTGGCGGACCCCGCGGTCGTGCTGGCCGCCCTGTACCGTCTCGGCGCCGAGCCGCTGATCATGGCAGCCGCCGGCCTGTGGCGCACTCCGCTGCTCGGCCGCGTCCTCACCCGCGAAGGACATATCCCCGTGCACCGGGGCGACCGGCGTGCCGCCGCCGCGCTCGATACCGCGGCACGGCAACTGGAGCAGGGACGGCTGGTCCTCATCTACGCAGAAGGCGGCCTGCCCCGCCGCAAGGACGCGGCCGAAGCGGCACCCGGTACCTTCCGCAGCGGCATGTCCCGGCTGGTCGAGCGCACCAACTCTCCCGTCGTCCCCGTAGGGCAGGCCGGCACACGCCGGGTCACCTCGGGAAGCATTGCCAAGCAACTCTCCGGTCTGGCCACCGCACCGCTGCGCCGACCCACCCTCCACGTTCACGTCGGAGCCCCGCTGGAGCTCGCCGGCAACCATGGCGGACGGACCACCAAGGCCCGCACAGCGGTGACAGCTGCGTGGCGCACCGCGGCCGCCCACCTCGGAGAACCTGCCGCCCTCGCCGCGTAGAACTCGTTCTGCTCGCCGTCCGACAGACAGCGACCCCGCAGGAGCAGTCAAATCGACGGCCGGGCACCGCCCGAGGTCGTGCAGTGGCCGGCCCGGCCGCGGCTTGAACGCCCATGTACTCGCCACCCCCGGCGCGACCCGCATCTCAACGACCCGTTCCACGAACTCATCGCCCTGCTCACCGCCGCGAACGTCCGCCTTCGCTCGTCTGCTGTGACGCCTTAGCAGCTTGGGCGCGGCCGACCGCAGCGGGCGCTGCCGACCCCGGGCACGAGAAATGAACTCATGGATCGACTGCTGCACCTTGACCGCACCCTCGATGAGCTGGACCCGCCCCGCTGGACGGCTCCGGCCGTCGACGCGACCCACCTGGTCCACAAGGTGCATGAGTTGCGAAGTCTGGCGCTGAGTGAGCTCCGCCCGGCGGACCTGCGCGTGCTCATCACGCAGCGGGTGGCCCTGCCGCACGTCCTGCCACTCGCGGTGCGCTTGCTGCTTCAGGATCCGCTGCTGGACGCACACTTCTACGAGGGGGACCTGCTGCTCGCAGCCGTTGCAGCGCCGGCCCCGGCCTGGGCCGTGTGCCCGGACCTCGCCGCGCGGCTGCGCGCCGTGATCGCGTCTCTGCCCGAGGCGTCGGTCGCCGACCTGCCGCGCGGCGCCGCCGAGGAACTCACCCGCTTCGTCGCGCGGCCCGACACACCTAGCTGACTTGATCAAGACGTCGGCTGACGAGGCCACCCAGGCGACCGTAGCCGGGCACGGGCCCCACCACGGCCGCCCGGATGACCGGCAGCCCTGACCTTCCAGCTATCCGGCGCAGCCTGGGAGCCCCTGGGCCGCAGCAGATCCGCCGCTCGAAATGCCCCACCTCATGCCTAAAAGGTCAGCGACGCGGACTGATCTCGCGTGCCGGTCAGTTCTGGCTGACGGTGGCGGGCTCGCCGTGGCCGGGGGGTTCGCTGACGGCCGTGTCCCCGTCGGCGCTGCCGTGATCTTGAGCGTCGGCGCCCGCGATCCGTGGAGGCAGCTTCGCCGCGACGACGATCGTCACCAGGGCGAGGGCGGCCGTAACACCAAAGGCCAGCTTCATTCCGCTCACCTGTGCAGGTACGGCAGCGACGCCATCGGCGACCAGGTGGGTGGTGCGCGCGGACATCACCGTCACCACAAGCGCGGTCCCGAACGCTGCGGCGACTTGCTGCAACGTCCCGAGCATCGAGCTGCCGTGGGAGTACAGATGCGGGGGAAGCCCGCCCATGCCGAGCGTGAAGACCGGGGTGAACGTCGCCGCCAAGCTCACCATCAGCAGCGCGTGCAGGCCCAGCACCTGCCAGTACGGCATCGTCGTGGAGACCTGGGTGAACCCGCCGAGGGCGAGCACCATGCCGATCGAGCCGGGCACCACAAGCAACCGACCACCGAATCGATCAAAGATCTTTCCAATGGACGGCCCCAGCAGACCCATGCCCAGACCGCCCGGCATCACCAGCAGGCCGGTCTCCAACGGGCTGAGCCCGCGCAGGTTCTGCAGGTACAGCGGCAGCAGGATCATCGCGCCGAGCATCGCCAAGAACCCGATGGACAGGAGGGCCAACGACAGGCTGAAGGTGCGGTGCCCAAGGGTGCGCAGGTCCATCAGAGGCACACCGGTGCGTTGCAGCTTGAGCTGACGGATCACGAAAACCGCGATTGCCGCGCCCCCGGCGATCACGATGCCCGTGGCCAGCCCGACCTTTCCGTCACTGTCACCGAAGAGGCTCAGGCCATACACCAGGCCACCGAACCCGAATGCCGCCACGCCGACGCTGAGCCAGTCGATAGAGCTCACCTGCGGCTCGCTGATGTTGTCCAGTTTGCGCAGCCCGAAGAAGGTCACCAAAGCCGCGATCGGCACGACGACCACGAACAGCAGCCGCCAGGAGCCGACCTGCAGAATCAGCCCCGACACAGCAGGTCCGAGCGCGGGGGCCACGGATATCGCCAGGGTGACGTTGCCCATCACCCGGCCGCGGTCGTGATCGGGCACCACGATCATCAACGTCGTCATCAGCAAGGGCATCATCACGGCCGTGCCTGCGGCCTGCACGACCCGGCCCATCAGCAGCACCTCGAAGGAGGGCGCCACGGCCGACAGGACGGTACCCGCAAGGAACACGCCCATGGATATCGCATAGGCCTGGCGCGTGGTGACCCGCTGCAGGAACCAACCGGTGATCGGAATCACGACGGCCATGGTGAGCATGAACACGGTGGACACCCACTGCGCCGATTGCTCGCTGATGCGCAACGAGTGCATCAATCTCGGGATCGCGTTGATCATGATCGTCTCGTTGAGGATCACCACGAAAGTGGCCAGTACCAGCAACCGCACCACCGTCGGTGTGCGGCCCGCCTTCACGGCCGGTCGTTCTGGGATCGCAGCTGACATTGCAGCACCTCGCTGGGCTTCCTGGTCGCAGTCGCCTCGCAGCCGAGGGCCGCCGGCATGGATGTGGGTAGTGACCCGATAAGACCTGCACGACTGGCAGGACTCATCGGTCGGATCAAATTGTTTCGCATCGTTACCGAGATCTCCCCCGAATTTCGTCTGATCCACGAAGATCGACGGCAGCCGGGCGACCCCACGCTTCCCTGAGCCCGAGGAAGCTCAGAGACGAACGATGAGCGCTCTGCGGGGCGGACCCAGCGCCTCGTAGTGTCCTTCAGGCTCCTTGAGATCGCGAACGAATGAGGTCGCGGCGAGCCGTTAAGCGGTCGGCCTCCGGTCCGCAAACCAGGCTGCGCCTTCGTTGATCTTGCCCGTGCGCTGCTCGCCGTCGGTAGTTGTCGCAAGGGGGCTCCGACGGCTCTCCCCCGTGCTGTCCCGCCGGGCCGATCGGGGGCCGGCCCCCCGAGCAGACAGCAACGAGACTGCGCTCGACGTCCACATCGTTGGCGTAACCCTCGCGACACTCCGCGATCCACTGTGCGAGAGGCCGGATTCTAACCCGCACCGGAGCTCGGGTCAGCACTGTTTACCTCAGCCCACAGGGCGCTTCTGATTCTCGATGTACTGCTTCACGACGGTTAGTGGCGCCCCGCCGCAGCTTCCGGCGAAGTACGAGCCGGACCAGAAGTGGCCGCCCCACAGGTACCGGCGGACGTGCTCGTCGTACTCCTTGCGCAGCAGCCGGGCGGAGACGCCCTTGAGGGAGTTGACCAATTTGGAGAGCTGCATCTTCGGCGGGTAGTGCACGAGCAGGTGTACGTGATCCTCCTCGCCGTTGAACTGCTTTAGCTCGGCCTCGAAGTCGGCGCACACCTCCCGCATTATCTCTTCGCACCGCACCAGCATGGCGTCGGTCATGGCATCGCGCCGGTACTTCGTGACAAAAACCAAGTGGACATGCAGGTTGTAGACGACATGACGACCGGTGCGTACATCAGGCTTTGGGTTCCAACGTGGTGACATGGACCAAGTATGTATGATGAGCGCTATGCAGCTCAGGCACGGGTTCCGCCTGTACCCGAACGGTCCTCAGCGCTCGGCGCTGGCCAGGGCGTTCGGGTGCGCTCGGGTAGTCTTCAACGACGCGCTTCGCGCTCGTGAGGACGCCCGCGTCACCGGGCAGCCGTTCGTCACCTCCGGCGAGCTCTCCAAGCGGCTCACAGCCGCGAAGAAGACCCCAGACCGAGCTTGGCTGACAGAGGTTTCCTCAGTGATCCTCCAGCAATCCCTTCGGGACCTGGACGCTGCGTACCAGAGCTTCTTCGACGGCCTCAAGGGCAAGCGCCCGAAGATGGGCCCGCCTCGTTTCAAGTCCAAGAGAGACACCCCGCAGGCCGTCCGTTTCACCGCAAACGCCGGATGGAAGGTCACCCTCGGCGGCAAGCTCCGGCTTCCCAAGGTCGGCGACGTGACCGTGAAGTGGTCCCGCACCCTGCCGTCCACCCCCACCACCGTGACCGTGATCAAGGACAGCGCCGGAAGGTACTTCGCGTCGTTCGTCGTGGAGACCGGCCCGGAAGAAGTCCTACCGCCCACCACGCCCGAGGTTGGGATAGACCTCGGCCTCGGGCACTTCGCCGTTCTGTCGAATGGTCGAAAGATTGACAATCCGCGCTTCCTGCGCCGGGCTGAGAAGCAGCTCGAGAAGGCTCAGCGCTCCCTGTCCCGCAAGGACAAGGGAAGTGCCAACCGGGACAAGGCCCGGCTTCGCGTCGCCCGCGCTCATGCGCAGGTGGCCGATGCGCGCCGCGAGTTCCACCACCGGCTCTCCACCAAGCTGATCCGCGAAAACCAAGCCATCGCGGTGGAAGACCTGGCGGTCAAGGGACTCGCCCGCACACACCTGGCCAAGTCCGTGCACGACGCCGGATGGTCGCAGTTCGTGACGATGCTGGAGTACAAGGCCAGTCGGTACGGGCGCACCTTCGTGCGCATCGGCCGGTTCGAGCCCACCTCTCAGGTCTGCTCGGCCTGCGGCATCAAGGACGGCCCCAAGCCCCTCCACATCCGAGAGTGGACCTGTGGAGCCTGCGGGACCGCTCTAGACCGAGACATCAACGCGGCGGTCAACGTCGCGAAGACGGCCGGACTGGCCGTGTCAGCCCGTGGAGCGCAGGTAAGACCGGGACTCGTCCCGGCACAGCGCGATGAAGCAGGAACTCACCCGAAGTCGCGCTCGACAACTGCGCGACAGGCGGGAATCGCCCTCCTTTAGGTGGGCGAGGATGTCAATGGGACAGCAAAGGCATGGAATTCCCTTCCTGGGAGGCCGGGTCAAGCCGTCCGAGCTCACCAGGAGCCTGTCCGCCGCACTCGGGCTTGAGCTACTGGTCGGGGAGGCCACCTCCCCGCGCAGGCATGGCAGGACGTGGCGGCACCCATCGACGCCGGTCGGCCGGTCGGCCTTCAGCTCGACAGCTATCACCTGGACTTTCAGCACCAGGGCGCACTTCGGCGGGCATGTCGTGGCCATGTACGGCTACGACGATGTGTGGCTGAGCGGTTCACATGCCGCCTTTCGTCCGTTGAAGCGCTCAGCCCGGCGAGCGACGCACACGGGAGAGAATCGACTACGACTTCGGCGGCATAAGCCGCGTACGAACGAGCGCTCGCAGCATCGCGGTGCCCGCCCCCACCGCTGCAAGGTGCAGGACCGCCGCGAACGCGAGGTTTTCCGGCAGGGTCGCATCAGCCGGTCGCGCGACTGCCAGGTACAGGGTGAACGGAAGCTTCCAGCCGCTCCAGGCGAACAATGAGCCCGAGCCGATCCAGCCGAGCACCATCGGGCCCCATCGGGGGACTCGTGCGGGCCTGCCTCGGACGGCAGCCAAGGTAGCGGCGGACGCCACGCACGCCCAGAACCCGAAGACTCCGGATAGCACATACCAAGCGAGGTCTCGCTCGCCGCGGTGGGCTACACCTGCGGTGCCGCCCAGCGCCCAGTACAGCCAGATGAGACCGACTGCAGCGGCTACCACGGCCATCCACGGCAGCGCTCTTGGCGAGCCCTCTCCACGGTCCCCGAGCCGGCCCGCGAACGCGTCCGGCCAGCGCCGCCGCAAGTACGTGGGCAGCGCGATGGCCAGGCCCAGCCCCATACCTACAAACCCGATCTGAACCAGCGCAGCCTCCCAGACCGGCATCGACGGGCCGGCGTCACTCCCGCTCTTCGGATTGCCATCCGCCGAGCCCAGCAGCGAACTGAGAACGGCATACGGCAACACCGGGACGAGGAACCCCGTCCCAACCCAAGCGCAGAAAGCCAACGGCGCTCCCGGTATGCGCATTCCCCACGACCGCGTCAGCGCAAGCGCCACCGCGATCCCGACCCCTGCCATACCGATTGTGGCGCTGTTGAGCACCACCCACTCCACCATGCCGAACCCGGTCCCGACCGGCAGCAGCCCCAAGAGCGAACCGAACACCCACGACACCTTGATCAGCAGGTAGGGCGTCAGCGCCAGCGCTGCCCCATACGCCGCTACCCGTCCGACCCGATCCCACCGATCCACCTGAACTCCCCACGCAAGCAACGGAGTTCAAGTCTCATTCATCACTGGCCCTACGGGCGTCAACCGCCGGGCGCATCCATGTCATCACCCAGGAGGAGTGAAAATCAGCCGACGGGAGCGCATAGAACTGCTGGCGCACGAGGAGCCGCCAATTCAAGCCTTCAGCCGCCAGATGCAGCGCTCAGGCACCCTCGGAATTGATCATCTAAGGAGCTGGTCCGGCGGGTGGAGCGCTAGGTGCCGCGGTCAGTTTGCAGCTCTTGCCTGGGCGGGGCTTGGTAGTCGCGGCCTCCGAGAGAAGGGCTTCCCTGCGGGTGGCGCAGCCGTCTTGGTCTGCGTCGCTTAACAGACGGAACTGGTCCCGCTCGTATCAGGTGCGCGATTCGTCGTCGACTTTCAACTGCGCAATAGCATCGGGCAGTCGCAGGCCGGCGCCGGCGGGGCGGCTTCGGCTGAGCGCTGACCGGATGCCCGCTGATCGGCCGGCCGAACTGGTCAACGAGGGTGACGTCCCAACGTAGCGAGTGATGACGTGCGGAAGGCCATCTGCGGGCAGCTGGTGACCCACCACCGATACTGAGCTCCGTAGGCTTTCGGAGGTGAGTTACAGGAGACCGATCGGCAGGTTCTCCGCAGTGTTGAAGGTGAAGGCGGCCGGCATCAGGGCTACGAGCACCGACGACCTGCGCCATGGGACCGGTCGCGTCGTGACCCTACGGACTCTTCCTGCCCTCGCCCCTTGCGCCTGCTCCGTGGCATCGTCCATATAGGTGCTTCACAGGGCTCACCGTCCCACCGCCATCGAATTCATGTGTCACGCTCCCACGGCCGGCAAGGCCGGTGAACCTGATGACGATGCTCCGGGAGAACCTCCAAGCTGCGCAGACGTTACGTTCTAGGAAGAGGGACGCCCCCGAGAGATGGGGCCTCCGCCGCCGCACAGAGTGAACTGCTCAGTGGCGGAATGAGCACACGGCGTTCGACGCCGAGGGACGATAGCGTGACACCGCCCGCCGGACCTCGGGTCATCGGGCTCGGTGCGGCACAACGCGGGAGAGTCAATGAGTAAACGGTTCCAAGAACTCGACTGGCGTCGGACGCCGTTGGGTGAGCTTGCGCTGCGCCGACGGTGGTACCCGGGTATCGACAAGAACGTCTACGAGATCAAGCTCAACGACGAGTTCCTGATGTCGAGCCTGTTCACCTTCGCCGAGGAGGAGTTGGGACGGCTGGCCCTCGCGGAGCTGACGGGTCCCGCGCTCGATGTGCTCGTCGGCGGGCTCGGCCTCGGTTGCACCGCCGAGGCGGTGCTGGCGGACGAGCGCCTGCGCTCCCTGGTCGTCATCGATGCCCTCAGCGAGGTGATCGAGTGGCACCAGAAGGAGCTGATTCCCGCTGAGGTGGCATCGGACCCCCGATGCACGTTGGTGCATGGCGACTTCTTCGCGCTGCTCCGCTCCCCCGGCGGGCTCGCCCCGTCCGCCCCCGGCCGACGGTTCGATGCGATCATCGTCGACATCGACCACTCGCCGAGTCACCTTTTGCACCCCTCGCATGCCGATCTTTACGAAACCGAAGGTCTGCGTCGGTTGAGTGGACAGCTCCATCCCGGTGGGGTGTTCGCCCTGTGGTCGAACGAAGCACCGGACGAGCGATTCACTGCGACGCTTCGGCGGGCATTCACCGAGGTGAGGGCCGAGGTCGTCACCTTCGACAACCCCTTGCAGGAGCGCGAAGCCGCCAACACGGTCTACTTGGCGAAGCGGGCCCCCGGCGAGTAGGCACAACCGACAGTGCTGTCCAGAACCCCGGCATCGAGGCGCCGGCGGCGGATCTGCGAGCCCGAAGGCACCGAAGTGTCTCGCGACAAGGCCGCCCGCGGCTATCGGGCCCTGGGCGGGCGCCGCCCTCGTGCTCAGTGACAGCGACCTGGCTGACGCGCCCCGCTGCAGAGCGTGTGCGCGATTGACGTGGTGGGTTCCTCCCGGCCGGCGAGATCGACGATCACGCTGGACCGATTGCCTTACCTCGGTGTGCAGGGCACCGGCGCCCGCCGCTCGGGCACCAGAAGCCTCCCTGAACTGCTGAACGACAAGGTCGGCCCGCACCCTACGCACCTCCGCCGCACGAAGGACTCCTCGTGGGCGCAAAACGCGCAGCCCTACCCGCCGGTACCCCCGGACTTGCCATACCTATCGATAATCAATAGATTTCTATTGCTATTCGACCAAGGGAGTGACGATGGGAAAGCTGACAGTGCTCGCGCTGCGCGCCGTGATGGTGACGCTGCTCGCCGGATCAGTGTTCGCCCAGACGGTGATGGTGGCGATGCCGGCGGGAGTCATGGAGGAGGGCGTCCTCGCGGACCGCCGCACTCCGGTGCTCGTGATCATGGCCCTGGGCGTCGTTACGGTCCAGGTAGTGCTGGTCTGTGTGTGGCGGCTCGTGACGATGGCGCGACGGGGAACCGTGTTCTCCCACGCCGCATTCCGCTATGTCCACCTCGTGATCGGCGCGTTCGTGGCGGCCGCGCTCCTGGTGTTCGCGCTCGGGGTGGTCCTGGCGCCTGGCGAGGCCGTGGCCCCGGGCGTTGTGGTCCTGCTGGGTGGGGTTTCCCTGGCGGTCTTCGGGGTCGCGCTCATCGTGCTCGTGCTGCGGGTGCTGCTCGCACAGGCCCTCGCACGCGACGTCGAGGCGTCGCGGCTGGGGGCCGAGCTGGCCGAGGTGATCTGATGCCGATCGTCGTCGATATCGACGTGATGCTGGCCCAGCGGAAGATGTCCGTGGGCGAACTGGCGGACCGGGTGGGGATCACACCCGCCAACCTGGCGGTCCTCAAGAATGGCCGCGCCAAGGCCGTGCGCTTCACCACGCTCGCCGCGCTCTGCGAGGTGCTCGACTGCCAGCCCGGAGAGCTGCTGCGCTGGGAGCCTGAGAACCCCGGGGACAGGGACGGAGCGGCGCACGAATCCGGAGCATCCGCCCCGGCTGGTTCCTTGCCGTAGTGACCGCAGCCGCGTAGCCGGCCCTCGGCACCGATCACCGGGTACGACGACGCCGGCGACGTCCGCACGCCTCACCCTCGCGGCCCGGGCCCGCGCTGCCCGCACAGCCGGCGCCTGCCGCGCACCGATGCCCGGACCCACATGGAACAGAGCAAACGATGACGACAGCCCACCTCTCCCGCCCTCTAGGGGCCACGGACAGTGTCGACGTACTGGTGGTTGGGGCCGGACTGGCCGGTTTGAACACCGCCACACTCCTCGCCCGACAAGGCCACGACGTGCTCCTGGTCGAACGCCGAACCAATCTTGACGGCGCGATCCGCACCACAGGAATCTTCGTACGCAAGACGCTCGACGACTTCCCGCTGCCCCCCGACTGCCTCGGACCACCGATCCGACGCGTCGTCCTCTACCCGCCCAACCTGCGCCGCCCGGTCAGCCTCACCAGCTCCCGCGACGAGTACCGGGTGGGCGACATGGCACCACTCTACGAAGCGTCGGCCGCCGCCGCGGCCGACGCCGGCGTACGCATAGCACTGGGCACGCGATATGCCGGCCGACAGGGCAACACCTTCCACCTGGCCGGTCGCGACAGGCCGACCGTGGTCCGAGCCCGCTTCGTCGTCGGCGCCGACGGAGCCCGCTCAACAGTCGCCCGCGACCTCGCTCTCGACCGCAACCACCACCTGATCGTCGGCGCCGAAGAGGTCTTCGAAATACCCGGAAGCGACGAGCCACCGACATTCCACTGCGTACTCGACCCCTCACTCGCCCCCGGCTACCTGGCGTGGGTCGTCAACGACGGGCAGCACGCACATGTCGGCGTCGCAGGCTATGCCGACCGTTATCCAGACGGTCTTCGCCGGGCGGCGGAGCGGTTCAGCACCTCAGCGCCTGGCCTGACAGGCATCAAGCGGCCCGAACGGGTGGAGCGGCGCGCGGGCCCCATTCCCGTCGGCGGCCTGCTGCGCCGGATCAGCTGCGCCGACGGGCTTCTCGTGGGGGACGCGGCAGGCGCGGTCTCCCCACTCACCGCAGGCGGCCTGGACCCCTGCCTACGGCAGTCGGAACTCGCAGCCGAGGTCCTCAACGACGCGCTGCACACCGGAAAACCAGAAACCATGACCCACTACGACGGAGCCGCACTCCGCGCCAACTTCCGCGGGCGACTCGCACTGCGCCGGGGATTGGCCCACGTACGGACGCCGGCCACAGCAGCAGCGGCGTTCACCCTGCTCCGCACACCGTTCGGCCGAGCCGCGGCAAGCCGAGTCCTTTTCGGCGACAGATCCTTCCCCGACCACACACCCAATTGAGTCCTCCCCTCCCTGGAGGGAGGGGATTTCTCACCCTCCAGGGCTGATGTGGGATTTCTGGCTCACGCTGCCAGGTGGGGCAGCGCCCGTCTGGACTTGTGCGATCAGCACCAGCCGGGTTGAGACCAGCACGGACCAGCGCCGTTCTTCCGCGCCAGCGGAGATATCAATCCCCGCATATGCGCAAGCGTCGATTCACTCGGTTTCGACCTGGAGAAACGATGCACGAACCGCTCGTGCAGAGCCTTCAGTTCACCCGCCCACGACCGGGCATCAGACAGCTCCCCACCCATGAGCAGACCAATGACCGACCGGTCCAACCGTCACGACAAAGACCGTTGCAGTACTAGTGCCTTGCGCAGCGGCTAACTGTTGGGGTGGTAGCGGCAGGACGAATCGTCGCAGGAGGTGGGTACCTCCCACCGGCTACTGATGCGGTGCAGGAGGCCCTGATCCGCGGACCGGGCGGGGAGGTTGCACAAGATTTCGGTGGCGGAGTAGATCGGGCGCGCGTCGTCCTCGATGTGCTCGGGGTCGGTGTAATGGAATTCCTCCCGGCGTTCCCAGGGCAGGGTGATGTGCGGCCGGTGGTCGTGGGGGTTGTCGTCGGCGAAGGAGGGGTGGAGCTGCCACTGGGTGCCGAAGGCGCGGTTGTGGACCTCACCGAGGTACCAGGCCGCAACCGCGACCAGGGGCGTGTCCATCACCTTGCGGGCCTGAGCGGGGCTGTCGAACGCGTCCCGGATGAGCGCTTCGAGCCGGGGGAGAGAATCCACGGTGAAGTCCCACGGCCTGCGGCCGGCGCGTTCCTTCGCCCAGGCGGGGAATCCGGTGCGCTGCTGTTCCAGCCACTTCTCCAGCACCGGGTTGTGGGCGCTGACGTGGTCTTGGGCCTTCTCTTCGCGCAGGTACTCGGCGTACTCGTCTTCGTCCATGTCGCGCGGGTCGGTCCACTCCATGCCCCGAGACTAGGCGACCCATGTGTGCGCGGTGTCAAGATCCCGCATGGCACGTGAGTTGTCGGTGCGCCGTCAGTAATTCCCGTGCAGAAAGGGAGAGTTGAGTCCCTGTGGCGAACGGTGCTCTCGTGCGAGAGGTAGCCGCTCATCATGCCCGGTCCGGTGACCCACACGTGGCCGGTCTCCCAGTGAGGGAGGGGCGGCCTTGCGCGTCGCGCACCTCGACGCTCGCGCCAGGCGCCGGCCGGCCCACTGAGGACAGGACGTCGGGCGTCCCATCGACATGGTCGGCAGGCGGAAAGCTGGTGATGAGGCCGGGGAGCCCGTAGACGCCCTGGAGCACGGGCCCGAAGCGCCTCAGTGCTTCGCGGAGGCGCTGTGGTGGGGTCGGAGCGGTTCCGTAGAGGACACACTGCAAGCTGGAGAGATCCGTCGCGGCGAGGTCGGGGTGCTCCAGAACCCGGACCAATTGTGCGGGGGTGAGGGTGATGCGAGTAAGACGGTCGGTGCTGACGGCTTTCAGGAGGCGGTCTGCGTCAAAGCCCTCGTGCAGGAACAGGGTGCCGCCCGCCATGAGGGCGGGGATTCCGATATACCACGACAGGTGGGATATCTCGCCGCGCAAAAGGCGCCGCACGCCTGCGCCGTCGGCGCCGGCCATCGCGTCGAGGAGCGCCTCATACATCCGGTGGGTGTGGACCACCGTGTGGACCACCCCCTTGGGTGCCCCCGTGCTCCCTCCGGTGCACAGCAGCGTGCGGATCTGGTCCCGGGGCGCGCTCTGTGGCGCGAACGCCTCGCCGGGCCGGCGTGCCGTCGTCTCGGCGAGCAGATCCGTTGCCTCCGGACCGGGTCCCAGGGAAAGCAGGCGCCCGCAGGGCACTGCCGCAGTCAGGTCCTTGGCAGTGGCGGCGTCGGCGGGATCGAAGACCAGCGCGGCCGGCCGCAGTTCACGCAGAAACGCTTCCAGCCCCGGACGCGCGCTGTCCCTGGCCAGGTGCGCTACCGGCCGTCCGAGCACATGGCCGGCGAGGTGCACGGCCAGGGTGTGAGGACGGTTCCCGGCCAGGATGGCAACCGGCCCCTCCCGCTCCATACTCCCGCGCAGGGCGGACACCATGTGCGAGGTGACCTGAGCCAGGTCCTGGTAGGTCCACCTCTGGGTGCCCTGCGACAAGGCCAAGCGAGTCGCCTACCGGCCGGTAGGCGCGTTCAGTAGTTGCGCGACGTAGCTCCCTGCCACGGCCTCTCCTCACACTGGAAATGGGACGGCAATCGATCAACAGCTGTGATGTGCCCTCCACCGGTGTCCCCACCCCGCCCCCACGGACCTCTCACCCATCGGGAGTAGTCGAGCTCGCGCAAAACGGAACGCGCCACGGCCGGCCAGGACCCAACTCCGCGGCGCCCGGTTCCCTTCTCGGCCTTATGGACGGTCAGGCGCCAGACGCGCTCCCCCTCCCCCGCCGGCCCTGCCTGCTCCGCAGGCTCATCAGCGCATCCAGCGCCCGGCAGGCGCAGGCTTGAGGAGCCCGCCGATGGCGGACCCTTGGTGATGGACGCCCCGAGCCGAACGGCGAGAGCACGGGGCCTGGCGCTGTATTGCGGGAGTTGCGGGGCCGTCTGGCAACGCGGGTGGATGCCAGTGCCCGTAGGGGCCTCATTCGCCTGTGTTGGCGGCCACCTTGTCCTTGCCACCGAGGGCAGGGCGAGACCGGGGCGCCGTGGGCACGGGGGACGTGGTTGCAGGGCCGGTCGCTCCACCAGGAAGAAGGAGGGTGCCCTTGCCCCGTTCAGACCTCACCGAGACGCGCATCAGACGCCGTGCTGTTTGCCTGTAGGCGCAGCCGTGTCACCGGGCCGCATCCGTCGAACAGTAGGAGCGAGGTGGTCGAGTACCGGAGATCCCCTCCCCTCCACAAGGAGCTGAGATGGCCAGACACAAGAAGCTCGACATGCAAGCCGCAGAGGCAAACCGCAAGGACGGCATGGGTGTGCATCGTCCGGAGTCACAGCAGCGAACCACAGACAAGACGGGCAGAAGTGCATCGAGCCCGCCCCCTGCAACCACGGAGAACCAGACCGCACCTTGATCAAGCCGCAGTATGGGCTGCGGCGCGCCACGTCCTAGCGGCGACCGGCACCAAGCGGCCAGCCGGGCCACAGAGGCCGGGCACCCTTGACGAGCTTTGCGGGTTCGACAGCACTCCGCCTTCCTTCCGTCGACAGCGTTGATGCGTCCGCAAGGTGGTGGCCGGGCGCGGGGCTGGTGATCGTGAAGTGCTGGCGGCGATCTTGTTCGTGGCGACTACGGGCTGCATGTGGCGGCAGTTGCCGCCGTGTTCGGGCCTGCCCGACCCACGGCCTACCGGCGCTTCGCGTAATCAGGCACGTGCCTCCTCAAACCTTTTGCCACCGGCGTTGACCCAGATGCACGGCCTCGTATTGCTCGGAGCGCCGCCAGCGCACCCGCCTACGAGGGCTCTCTCGACGAATGGTGTGTGACATGCGCGTACTTCTCGTTGGTGCGGGCGGCGTCGGAACCGCCGTCACCCATATCGCGGCCCGCCGCGACTTCCTGAGCCACATGGTCGTTGCCGACTACGACCTGACGCGCGCCGAGGCGGCAGTCGCCGCGCACGAGCAGCATCCAGGGCGGTTCAGCTCACGCCGCTTGGACGCCTCGCACGAGGACGCGGTACGCCAAGTCCTCGTCGACGAACGCTGCGACGTGCTCCTGAACGCGACCGACCCGCGATTCGTGATGCCCCTGTTCAACGCCGCGCTCACCGCGGGCACGCACTACCTGGACATGGCGATGTCACTGTCCGCGCCGCACGCCATCGCACCCTACGAGCAGTGCGGAGTAAAGCTCGGAGACGAGCAGTTCGCCCAGGCCGAAGCCTGGGCACGCTCCGGCCATCTCGCCCTGGTCGGCATGGGCGTGGAGCCGGGGCTGTCAGACGTCTTCGCGCGGTACGCGGCCGATGAACTCTTCGACGAGATCGACGAGATCGGTGTGCGCGACGGCGCGAACCTCACCGTCGAGGGCTACGACTTTGCACCCTCCTTCAATATCTGGACAACCATCGAGGAGTGCCTCAACCCGCCGGTGGTCTACGAGAAGGACCGCGGGTGGTACACCACGGCGCCGTTCAGCGAGCCGGAGACCTTCAACTTCCCCGAAGGCATCGGCCCGGTGGAGTGCGTGAACGTCGAGCACGAAGAGGTGTTGCTCGTACCCCGCTGGGTGGACGCACGCCGGGTGACGTTCAAGTACGGACTCGGCGAGGACTTCATCGCCAAGCTCAGGACACTCCACGAACTGGGGCTTGACTCCACGGCAAGGGTGACCGTCCCCGGCGTCAACAGGCTGGTCGAGGTCTCTCCGCGTGACGTGGTGGCCGCATGCCTGCCTGACCCGGCCACGTTGGGCAACCGGATGAAAGGCAAGACCTGCGCGGGCACCTGGGTCAAGGGAACGAAGGACGGGGCGGCGCGCGAGGTGTACCTGTACCACGTCGTCGACAACGAGTGGTCGATGCGCGAGTACAACTCTCAGGCCGTGGTCTGGCAGACCGCCATCAACCCGGTGATCGCCCTCGAACTGATCGCCCGAGGCGCGTGGAGTGCCAGCGGCGTCCTCGGTCCTGAGGCACTACCACCCCGGCCGTTCCTCGACCTGCTCACCGAGTACGGATCTCCGTGGAAGATGCGCGAGGAGCGCTGACACACCGAGGCAACGCCACACCCAAGGCAACGCATGGTGTCCGTCACTGGTGCGGTCAGCAAGTCCCTGCGGGTCGGACTCAACCACGGAAACGTGGGCCTGCACTCTCACCCGTACAGGCACGTATGACTGCCGGTCACTGCAGCCCGGCCCGGGCCCGACGGAAGGGAGGTGCCCCTCAGGGGCCCTCCTCCGCTGTCGGGACGCAGAGCACCGGGACGGTCGACAGATGGAGGAGCTTGTGCGGGGTGGAGCCGAGGAGCGCGCCGCGCATGGGGCTCTCGCCCCAGCTGCCGACCACGATCACCCGGCCGTCGTGGCGGGACGCGGCGTCGAGCAGCGCCTGAGCCGGCTTCTCGTCAATGATCTCGACGGTGCTCGGCACGCCCGCCTCGTCGACGGCCTTGACCGCCTGGTCGAGGCTCGTACGGCCGGCCTGGCGGATCGCCTCGTGGTGCGCCCGGTACTCCTCTCCGGTGCCGCCCGGGGCGGCGGCGCCGAAGACCAGCACGAGGCGCTCGCCGAACGCGGCCGCCAACTCGATCGCCACGCGAAGTGCGCGTGCCGCGCCCGGCGACTGGTCGTATCCGAGGATCACGGACATCTCAGGACTCCTTGCCGTGGACGAGGTCGGGGTCGGCGACGCTCGGGCGCTCCGACCAGAAGGCTGGGGACACGAGCCGCCACACGACCATGATCACCACCCCGACGATGGAGATCGCGATGCCGATGACCAGCGGCGGGCCGAGGCCGAACCAGGAGACTCCGCTGTAGGAGTTCGCGGGGTCGGCCATGTCGCCGATGGACTCCACGAGCAGCCACGCCAGCAGCCCGGCGCCGATCAGCGGGCCGGCGCCGATGAGGAGGAAATTATGGAGGCTCTCGGTGAGGTGGCGGCGGTAGTACACCGCGCAGGCCAGCCCCGTGAGCGCGTAATAGAAGGCGATGAGCAGGGACAGCGCGGTGAGGGAGTCGAAGAGGGCGTTCTCACTGATCTGGCGGATCACCAGGTACCAGGCGATGGCGATGCCCGCGACCCACCAGGTGCTCACATCCGGGGTACGGAAGCGGGGGTGGATGCGGGCGAAGTGGGTGGGCAGCGCGTGGCGCCGGGCCATGGACAGCGCGGTGCGCGAGGCGGGGATGATCGTGGTCTGGGTGGAGGCGAGAGCGGAGGTGGACACCGCCAGCAGCACAATCCAGTCCCACCCGCCCATCACCTTGCCCGCGAGCAGAGCGAAGATGAACTCCTCCTCGTCGGCATTGTCGGCCAGGAAGGTCGTGCCGGCGTAGGCCACGACGGCAAAGGCGACCGACAGATAGGTCACCAGCAGCACGATCGTCGACCAGACCGCGGCCTTACCGGGCGCGCTTGCGGAGTTCTCGGTCTCCTCGTTGAGGTTGACCGCGGACTCCCATCCCCAGTAAATGAATACTCCCAGCAACAGACCGCTCGTCAATGATGCGCCTCCGGCCCCGAAGGGGTTCATCCAGTCAAACTTCGGTTCGATGGAGTCGAAGGCGCTCGTTCCGGCATAGGCCTTGTAGAGAGCCACCACCACGAAGATGAGCAAGAAGGCGACCTGAAGGAGGATCAGCACGTTCTGCACCCTGGCCGACAGCTCGGTGCCAATGACGCACATGCCGGTCATCACAAGGATCAGCAACACCGTGAGGACCTGGCGCACGACCTCGTTGTCGACCCAGCTGTCGAGGCCGAAGGCGAGCAGCGCGAAGCTCACGGCGACATCGGCCAGCGAGCCGACAACGAGCACCCCGGTCATCGCGATGGCCCAGCCACCGAGCCAGCCGGCCCACGGGCCCATCGCCCGGGTGACCCACGAGAACGTCGTGCCGCAGTCCTGGTCGACCCTGTTGAGGTAGTAGAACGCGGATGCGATCAGCAGCATGGGTACGAACGAAGCGATCATCACCCCAGGGGCGTAGATCGCCACGAGCGCCACGACCGGACCGATGACCGCCGCCAGCGAGTACGCCGGGGAGGTGGCGTTGAGTCCGATGACGAGTGCGTCGAGGAAGCTGATCGCATCGGCCTTGAGGCTTTGGGGAGGTCTTGCGTCAACGGTGTCGTCGGCCATACTTCCTCGCTTCGCCGTGCGTGGATCCAGAGAATCGCACCATATGCCGGTTTTGCCCTTGGATCATTCAGGCTTGCGTATGTCAGGTGGCAGTGGGGGTGGGGTCGTGCGGTCGGACGGCGATGTCATAGCTCCCGCATGCCCGAGGGGCGGTTCGCGGCGGTGTCCGGCCGGACTCGAAGCCGAGGCCGCCGCGACGGACGACCACTGCGGCCCAGCCCGTCCATATCCGCCGGCCCGGGGCCCCGCTTACCCCCGAGGTAATCGACCTTCCCAGCGCCTCCAGGCCCAGCCTCACCCGAACGCGGAGATCCACAACCAGACGCCAAGATCAATCTCAGCACCAACGGCTGTACCGATGTTCCCCAAGGCCGCAGAGCCCGTGGGTTCAGCTGAACTGAAGCTTGTTCAGGGGGAACTCGGGGGTCGGTCCGTGTGCGTCAGCTGGGGGTATCCGTGGGTTCGATAGGAATGTGTGGGGTGCGACGTGGCTGCGCAGACCTATCCCTGGGCGGTGGGGCGAACGACGATGTCACCTACATCGACACCGTCCGGCTGTTCGATGGCGAAGGCGATGGCGCGGGCCACCGCGTCCGGCGAAAGAGCGATCTCCATCATCTTGTCGATCTGGTCCTTCACAGCCGGATCCATGCGCTCTGCGAAGTCCGTGCGGACGGCGCCGGGCGAGACGACGGTCACGCGCAGGCTGTCACCGGCCTCCTGGCGCAGGCCCTCGGAGATGGTGCGCACGGCGTTCTTCGTGCCGGCGTACACCGATTGGAGCGGCACGATGCGCAGTCCGGCGGTGGACACGGTGTTGACGAAGTGCCCGAAGCCCTGCTCCCGGAAGACGGGAAGGGCTGCGGCGATCCCGTACAGGACCCCTTTGAGGTTGACGTCGATCATCTCCTCCCAGTCCTCGACGCGGAGGTCATCCAGACGGGAGATCAGACCGATCCCGGCATTGCTGACGAGGACGTCGAGCTTGCCGTATCGATCGCGCGCCAGCTTGACGAGGCCGGAAAGGTCCTCGTGTCGCGTCACGTCCGTGCGGGCCCAGGCGGCTTCACCGCCGGCCCTTTCGATGCGGGCGGCCAGGGCCTCAAGACGCTCCGGACGGCGCGCCCCGAGGACGATCTTCGCGCCACGCTCGGCGAGCAGGAGCGCGGTCGCCTCACCGATGCCGCTGCTGGCGCCCGTGATCGCCACGACTTTGCCTTCGATTCCCGACATGATGGGCAGTCCTTCCAGTAGAGGAGAGGGGGCGGCCATGCCCTACAGTGAAAGTGGAGGCACCGCCACTTCATCGACACTAAGTGGCGGCTCCTCCACTTAGCAAATGGAGACAAGGGAGAGCCATTGATGGCCCGGGATGCAGGACGCCCGCTGAGGGCTGACGCACAGCGGAACCGGGACAAGATCCTGGCCGCCGCAGTGCGCGTGTTCACCGAGGAGGGACTGGATGCGCATTTCGAGCGCATCGCCAAAGAAGCGGGCGTGGGAACCGGCACCCTCTACCGCAACTTCCCGACCAGGGAAGCTCTGATCGAGGCGGCGTACCGCAACGAAGTGGCCCGGCTGTGCGACGCCGTCCCCGGCCTCCTTGCGGCGATGTCGCCGCCTGAGGCCCTGCGAGCCTGGACTCGCCGCTTCATCGACTACGCCACCGCCAAACTCGGCATGGCCGACGCCCTGCGAGCCGTCGTCAACTCGGGAACCAATCCCTACGCCGACAGTCACGAGATGATTCAGGCCGCCCTCACCTCCCTCATGGACGCCAATACCGCTGCCGGAACGATCCGGTCCGACATCAGCCCGACCGACATGTTCGCCGCCCTCGCTGGTATCGCCCTCACCTCGGCCAAGCCCGAGCAGCGAGAGCAGGCCGAACGCCTCCTCGACCTCACCCTGGACGGACTGAAACCTGCGCCGTCGCGGCTCCCCGAAGACTGACGGCAGAAGCCCGGACATCATCGAAGCTGCTGTTCAGCGGCCTGTTCCAGTAGTGCTCGCGCGGAGTCCGCGTAGCGCATCGCGGTCCTGTCGTCGAGCCCGAACACCTCGGCGAGGTGGAGCGGGTCGGGCCCGTGGGTCAGGGCCTCTTCGAGTTGCCGGTCGACGCGGAGCCGCTCCAGCGTCGCGTCCTGTCCGCGCACGCAACTGTCTCCAGCCGGGACTCGGCAGCCAGGCCGGCGCGGGCGGCGGCTTGCGAGAGGCGCCCTGCTGTCCTCCGCGTCGTCGAGGGGCGGGTGCCAATCCTTTGCGGTGGTGCAGGCCCATGAAGAACACCTGATGGTGCCGGACGGCGTTGATTCGGGCCCTCACGTCGGCCTCAGCGGTCAGCTGACCGACTGCGGCCTGGGCGTTGAGCCGGGCCTGGCACCAGCACAGACGGCAGTAGTCCCACTTCAGCGGCTGGACGCGGCGGCAGCCGGCGCAGGCGGCCGTCTGGTGGCTGCGGCCGAACATATAGCAGGCAGGGCAGAGGCGTCCGCTGAAGTCGCCCCAGGCCAGGCAGCCTTCGCAGGAGTCGATGGGCTTGCGGTAGCCCTTCGCATACCGGCTCATGCCGGCGGCAGTGACCGGCCGTCGCGGCGCTTGGGCACTACCGCCGGAACCGGCGCGGCGACGCCGACAGCAGTCTGTGTGGCGTCCTCATCGCCGGGGCGGGTGACCTAGCGCCATGAAGCCGTACGCGCCACCTCCGCCGCCGGGGGCGCAACCGCCGCCGCTTTGAGGCCGGGAGGAGCACGTCCGTACGCTCCTGGGCGGCCGAGTCAGCGGGGTCGAGGCCCGCCGACAGACCGTCCGCGTGGATGCCTTTGCGGAGCCCGAGGAATTGCGCGAGTTCTTCAAGGCCGTCTACGGACCGACGATCGCGGTCTACCGCAACATCGCCGACGACCAGGAGAAGACCGCTGCGCTGGACCAAGCCCTCGACGAACTGGCGGGCGCGCTCCGGGACGGGGCGATGGACTGGGAGTACCTCCTGCTCACCGCGCGCCGAAGCGGCACGGCACCCGCCTAAGGCCTGTCCGGCGGATCAGTGCCGAGCTGCGGTCAGAGCCGGCGTCGCGGGCACTCTCCGCCGGGCAGTCCTTTAGGGCAGGGGCCGCGCTGGTGTCACCTCCTGGGTGTGGACGACGGCGTCGAACCAGCTCGCTAGTGATCCGCCCGACAGGTGGTGGACCTCATCGTTCCGAGGGTCATAGAACGGGCCGATCAACCGCGTGCGGGTCGGGGTGTCCAGGAAGCGGCGGACCGGCTCGGGGCGCGGGATGCCCAGATCCAGGACGTATCCCGCCCTGCCCTCGGCGGCCGCGCTCAGCAGGCTGTCGACGAAGTCCGGGCTTGGAGTGGGCAAGGGCAGGCCGATTGAACCGTGCGCCAGGGTAAGGCCGACGGACCGGAAACCCGGGCCCAGGCGTTCACGCAGGTATCCACCCATATTCTGGTGGGTCTCCGGGGGCTCGGAGGGCGACACGGTGCGCGGGGCGCCGACGGCGGTGTGGGCCATGCCGCCCCAGTAGACGACTTTGTCGCCGGTGTGCTGCTGCCACCAGGTCACACCGTCGGCGAGTGTGCGTTCCAGTTCGGCCAGGCCGTCGAGTCGCGTGGTGTGGCGCACCGGTTCAGCAGGGGGGTGCGCAAAACGTACCGGGTCGTCCGGGTGGCGCTTGCTGTAGGACCGCATCCAGTGGACGAGTTCGAGGATCTCGGCGGTCTGCCAGAACGCCCGCGCCTCTGCCAGCAGGGCACGCGGGTCTCCCTCGCCGGTGGCGACGTAGGCGTCCAGGCCGAGTCGGCCGGGGTCGTCGCCCTCCAGGGCCAGGCTCCGGAACCCCTCCTCTTCCACCAGCAGCCGCACGATGCGGTGTGCCACGTCCGACAGTTCGCGTGTCTGCCGGGCGGCAGCTCCCAGCGCCACGATCTTGGCGTCGCGCACCAGCGGGGCGAGCGCCCGCAAATCGTCCAATGGCTCGTCGGGCTTCCTGGTAGCGAGCACGTGGGAGTTCTTCTTGATCCATTCGGTAGCCGTCTCCATGGGCCTGCCCTTCGTCTCCAAGCTCCGCCCCATGCGGACCACTCCAGGAGATCGTCTGACCTCAAGGATGGTTGAGGTCAAGGGCCCGCGAGGGTAGCGATGGCTGGAGTAGAGCTGCTCGTACTCGATGGGGGTCTTGGTGAGCAGCGCGAACCAGGACGGGTGCGCGCTTCGGAAGTCCTCGGCGGCTTTGAGGCCGTCGAGGAAGAAGAACGGTCAGCGTGAGGGAATACGAAACACAACGACTCGCCCTGCAAGGACTGACCTTCGCTGAAACAGCGCTGAGGAAGTCCAGCTGACGGCCAACCAGAGGGCGGACCCGGCCTCCGCTTGTTTCCCCGCGTCCCTGATCTGCAACAGCCCCAGGTGGCGGGCGAAACGCCACCACTTGACGACAGCGTCGACGACGTGGCGTTCACCCCCGACGGCCGTACGCTGCTGACAGCCGGCGGCGACAGCACGCTGCGCCTGTGGAACCTCAATGCGCTGCCTGCCGCCGCGCACGACTCGAAGCGCCTGGCCTGCCAGGTGGCCGACGGCGGTCTGAACCGCGATCAGTGGGCACAGCACGCGCCGGGCCTCACCTATCAGGACCTGTTCCGCTGACGCCTCACCAACACCCCGGCCCCCAAGGGCCACCCTCGCACCCGCACCATGCTGCCTGCCCCCGACGGCCGGCCGGGGCCGAGTGAGTATCGCCGCCAGGGGCGGTTCCTGCAGGAGGAATTGTCCTTCTTGTGGAGGGCGAATTTCGGACCCCTGGACCCGTTTCCCGGTACGGGAAGTGGCGGTGCAGATTTCATGGATATTAAGCGCACCGGACGGGGTGAGTCAGCGGGTTGGGTTTTGTTGAGCCGGTGAGGATTTCGGTGGTGAAATCCTGGGAGTTCTGTGAAACGCGTATGTCGTGAGGGTTTCGGAATGATGCCGAGGAGATCAGGGAGTGGGGGCCAGGGAGTGAGGGGCCAGGAAGGGGTGGGTGAGGGAATCCGCGGCCGCGGTGCGTGATGGCATGTCACCGCCCCCCGTGTCGCGGGCCGGTGGGCGAAGGCCGCGACTAACTGGCGCGCCTTGTGAGTTACTTCACAGTAGCAATGGCGACGGCGCGTTCGACGACCCGACGGGGAGGGGGCTCGGGCCCGTACTGGCGCGGCGTTGTGCGGGTGCCTGAATAAGTATGTTGAGCAGCGAACATAATTCAGAGTCAGGGGTCTTGTCGCATCCTGCGAGCTTTGTCCGTGTCGTGGGCCGGGAACGCGTTGCTGATCTTGTCTATTCTCCTTCGCGAGGAATAGCTACACTCACCCCCCATGCGAACCGCTACCCCCCACAGCAGTCGCCTCGGTAAGCAAGAGATTCGTCCCGTATTTGTCGATCACTCAGGTCGGCGCAGAAGGCTCCTGGGTCGTGCCGCATTGACCCTGGGATGCATCTGCGCCGGATATCTGGTGGTCCTTGCCGCGGTGTTCGGCAGCCTCCTGGAACCGGTCGGAAATCCGGCACCGGGAAAGGCTGACCCACTTCCGACGCACACCGCTCGTGACGAGTCCGGTCTGCCGGCGGGCGCTTCGCCCGCCGGCGGCGATGAACCCGGGCCTGCACTCCCCCACCGCGACCCCACATCGCGGCCGTCCACCGGCAGTTCCACTGCCCCTACCGATGCCCCCACGTCCGTCCCCAGCGCTGTCCCCGTGAGAAACGCCGACCGGTGAGTTCCACCCACGAGGTGTGACCTTCCCGCACCACCGAGGCGTGGTCGTCCGCGCGTGCCGCCATGGCGCGGGCGCGCGGACGCACGCCTCGCCCGTTGGCATGTCTCCTGGACAGAAAGGGGCCATCGTGGCGATGGCAGGACAGGGGCGGCACGCAATGCGCCGCCCTCCGCGCTGGCACTGGTTACTGTTGATGCTCATCCTCCCCATAGTCGCCGCGTCGCTGCTCTTCGAGGGCTGGACCACTCACGAGGTCGACGGCGCCCGCACCAAACGCGCGTGCACCAGCCCGATTCCGCAGTCCGCGGACAACGGAGATCCGGTGCTGCGCGTCACCTCCCGCGGCGTCGAGACGGCGGCCATGCCGCTGCGTACCGTGGCGCTCACCTTCGACGGCGGGCCCGACCCCGAGTGGACGCCCCGCCTGCTCGACCTGCTGCGCGCGCACCATGCGCACGCCACCTTCTTCCTCTACGGAACCCAGGCCGCCCGGCATCCCGACCTTGTGCGGCGGATCCACGAAGAAGGGCACGAGATCGGCTCGTACACCTACACCGGTGGCGACCTCGGCACCGCCTCGTCCGTCCGCCGACAACTGGAGCTGACGCTCACTCAGATTGCCCTGGCCGGCTCCGGACAGGTCAATACCGGATTGCTGCGCCTGCCGCACACCACCACCGCCGACACGATGTGCGGACCCGAGTGGACGGCAGCCCGGCGCGCCACCGACGAGGGCTATCTCCTGGTCGCGGCCACCCCACGCTCCCGTAAGCCACCCGAGGGTGTGGTGCGGCAGTTCAGCAATACCGCGCTGGGTTACGCCGAGACCAAGAAGCTGCTCCGCGACCCGGACGTGGGGCGGTTCACCACCGTCACGGAAGGACTCGGGCGGCCCACGCTCGTCACGCCGGCCTCCCTCGCCGAACGCATCCAGGGCCAGGCACTGATCTGGATGCAGTCCGTCGGGCACGCCTTCGCGCGCTCGATGACCTGGGCGCTCGGCATCGCCGGCGCGCTGGGCATCCTCCGGCTGGCGCTGCTCGCCCACCTCGCCCGCGTCCAGGTACGGCGCCGGCGTGGATACCGTGCCGATGTGCCCGTCCTACGCGAGGTGAACGAGCCGGTGACGGTGCTGGTGCCCGCGCACAACGAAGAGGCAGGCATCGCGGCCACGGTGCACTCGCTGCTCGCGTCCACACACACGGATCTGCAGATCGTCGTCATCGACGACGGCTCGACGGACCGGACCGCGGAGATCGCCCGGGGCATCCGCGACCCGCGGGTAACGGTGGTGCGGCAGCCCAACTCCGGTAAGCCCGGGGCGCTCACCACCGGTCTGAGCTACGCGCGTCACGAGATCATCGTCATGATCGACGCGGACACCGTATTCGAGCCGGAAGCCCTCTACAGGCTGATCCAGCCGCTGGCCGATCCCGTGGTCGGCGCGGTGAGCGGGAACACCAAGGTCGGCAACCGGCGTCGGTTGCTGGGCAGATGGCAACACCTTGAATACGTTCTCGGGTTCAACCTGGACCGACGGATGTACGAGGTACTGGAGTGCATGCCCACGGTCCCCGGGGCCATCGGCGCCTTCCGCCGGGACGCGCTGATCGCCATCGGCGGCGTCAGCGGCGACACCCTCGCCGAGGACACCGATCTCACGATGGCGCTGTGGCGGCTGGGCCATCACGTGGTCTACGAGGAGACGGCCATCGCCTGGACCGAAGTGCCCAGCACACTCCAGCAGTTGTGGGCTCAGCGCTACCGCTGGTGCTACGGAACGCTGCAGTCCATGTGGAAGCACCGGCACGCCCTGGTGGAGGCCGGTCCGGCCGGACGGTTCGGCCGCCGCGGCCTCACGTATCTCGTGCTGTTCCAGGTCGCGCTGCCGCTGTTCGCGCCGGTGGTCGATGTCTTCGCCCTGTACGGGGTGTGCTTCGGCGACACCGCTCAGTCGGTCGGCGTCTGGCTCGGCTTCCTCGCCGTGCAACTGCTCATCGCTGGATACGCGTTGCGGCTGGACCACGAGAAGCTGCGGGCCCTGTGGGTCCTTCCCCTCCAGTTGTTCGTCTATCGGCAGCTGCTGTATCTCGTGGTGATCCAGTCCGTGGTCACCGCACTGCTCGGCACCCGGCTGAAGTGGCACCGCATGCAGCGTTCCGGCACGGCCAACGAGCATCTGCTCAAGGAGCCCGTCATCCACCCGACCACCCTGGCGCCGAAATGACCGAGGAGAGCTGGACCTTGAAGAAGCCGCTGGAGCGGTGGGCCGACAGTGAATCGTCCGTGGCGGGGCAGGGCACCGGCCCGCTCCCGCCCGCGGTCGGCGGTGCGCAGACCGGCGGTACGGCACGGGTGTCCCGCTACGGCCCGCGCCGCCGGCGCCGGCGCCCCAAGCCCGTGCGTCCGCTGCGCCGGGCAGTGGTCGCGCTGGTCCTGGCGCTGCTGGGCGTCCCCGTCGGGACCCTCGCCTGGGCCGGCAACACGCTCAACAACAGCGTCGATCTCGCGGAGCCCAGCGGGGCGCAGCGGACCGGCGAGGGGACCAACTACCTGATCGTCGGCTCCGACAGCCGGGAAGGGCTCACCGACAGCCAGAAACGGGAGCTGCACACCGGATCAGCCGGTGGCCGGCGCACCGACTCGATGATCCTTCTGCATACCGGCGCGCACGGCACGACCATGGTGAGCCTGCCGCGTGACTCCTGGCTGACCGTGCCCGGCTTCACCAGTCCCCGAACCGGTAAGCACTTCGGCCCCACGAAGAACAAGCTCAATGCCGCGTTCGCGATGGGCGGCCCCAAGATGCTCAGCCGCACCATCGAGCACAACACCGGTCTGCGGATCGACCACTACGCGGAGATCGGCTTCGCGGGCTTCGTGAACCTCGTCGACGCGGTCGGTGGCGTACGGATGTGCCTCGACCGGGACCTGAAGGACAAGAAGTCCGGCGCCGACCTCAAGAAGGGCTGCCAGATTCTGGACGGCACCGCGGCCCTCGCGTTCGTCCGCCAGCGCCATCAGGAGGCCGAGGGCGATCTGGGCCGCACCAAGAACCAGCAGAAGTTCCTGTCAGCTCTCGCCCATAAGGCCACGGCGCGGGGCACCTTGCTCAATCCCTTCGCGCTCTATCCCGCACTCCAGGCCGGGCTGGACACCCTCATCGTCGACCGGGAGACCGGTTTGCTGGACCTGACGACCATGTTCCGCGCGATCCAGGGCGTCAACGGCGGGCACGGAAAGCAGATCAACGTCCCCGTGAGCGACGTCGGCATCCCCACTTCCAAGGGCAACGCGGTGCTCTGGGACAAGGCGCGGGCCAGGAAGCTCTTCGACGAGCTCGCACGGGACCGGCCGGTGGACGTCGAGAGCGGGCGAGCCCGGTAGCGGGGCCACCCGGGGAGGTGCGAGCGGTTGTCACGGCCGTCCCTGCACCGTGGTCACGGTCACCGTGACGCCCGCCCGTCGGGCCGAACGCACCGTGACCACGGCCGCCTTCCCCGGGGGCACGGCCCGGGTGTCGCTGCACGCCCCGCCGCCGGCCACCGACACCCTCCGGTATCCGGCGTCCGGCGGCAGCGCGATCTCGGTCCGGCCGCCCCGGCGCGCGTCGTACACGAGGCGGTAGCGGCCGGGGCCCTGACTCTCCGAGCGGGGGCGCCCGGCAACCGCCGCCACGTAGGCCGTAGCGGTCAGCTCCTTGTTGGTGCGGAGTTTCCCGTCCTCGTCCATGGCGCAGTAGCCGCCGCCGTAGCACCACACATAGCCGGTCCAGCCCGAGCTGTAGCGGGCGAAGGAGGCGAGCGCGTCACGGTAGAAGCGGCGGCTGTGTGGTAGCGCGTTGTTGAGCGGGCCCCACTCGCCGACCACGACGGGGACGCGGTGGCGCCGGGGATAGTCGGTGACGGCGGCCTCGTAGGTCTCGATCCAGCCGGCGTCCGGGTCGTAGTCGGCGCCGGCCTCCATCGCCGCGTTGTAGAAGTGCGGGGAGTACACGACATGAGGGTCGTGCACGGTGCCAAGCCCGGTCGGCACGCCCTCGCCGACGATCGGGGTCGGCTCGATGAACAGCCGGCTTTCGCGGTCGACGGTGCGGATGTGACGTGCGATGCGGTTGTACATGGGCGTGAGGTACTGGGCCTCGATGCGGCGCGCCGCGGCGGGCAGCTCCTCGCCTTCCCGGAGCTCTCCCATCGGCTCGTTGATCAGGTCGTACCCGAACACCGCCGGATGGCTGCCGAAGCGGTCGGCGAGCAGGCGCCACATCCGCGCCTGGGCGCGCTGCAGATCCGGATCCGTGTAGAGGTGGGTGAAGGCACGTTGGACAGCGGGTTCGAAGTACTCCGCGAACCAGTCGTCGGGGTGCGGGGTGAAGGGCAGCCCGTCGGTACGGGTCGCCCACTCGGGGATGCCGCGGTGCCCGAACGCCGGGCCGAAGACATCCTGATGGGCGTCGATGAGTACCTGGACGTCGTGCTTTCCGGCCCAGTCGAGGATGCGCTCGATGCTGCGGAGGTACCGCTCGCTGTACCGGCCCCGGCGGGGTTCGAGGTCGTCCCAGAAGATCAGCAGGCGGGCGAAGTGGAAGCCGTGGGAACGCAGATCACGGAAGTGGCGCTCGGTGATGGCGGATAGCGCGTCGGCCCCGCGGTGCACCTTGTCCTCGACGTTCCAGCCGTGCAGCGTCAGCACCCGCCCGTCGTCGTCGAGCAGCCGGGGCACGCCCGCACCCGCTCCGGGGCCCGGGGCGGCGGATGCGGGTGGGGCGGCAGTGCCGAGCGTCATCACCAGCGCCAGTAGTGCGGCGCTGAGCGCCACGAGGGCTCCGCGAAGAGCCGAGCTGACCGTACGCATGGCTGCACCCCTTGGTCATGAAGTGACTGTGCCGACCGGCCTGAGAGGATCAACTGCGGTCGCTGTGCGGCGACGTGAGGTGACGGTAAGGCGAGGAGCGTGACAATGGAATACATGAAATTGGGGTCGACCGGGCTGGATGTCTCGCGGATCTGTGTGGGGTGCATGAGCTTCGGCGACCCCGGCCGCGGCACCCACTCCTGGACCCTCGATGAGGAGGCCGGCCGCCCGCTCATCCGCCAGGCCGTCGAAGCCGGCATCAACTTCTTCGACACCGCGAACGTCTATTCCGACGGCTCCAGCGAAGAGATCGTCGGACGGGCCCTCAAGGATTTCGCCCGCCGCGACGAAATCGTGCTGGCCACCAAGGTCTGTGGGATCACCCGCGAGGGCCCCAACGGCAGGGGTCTGTCCCGCAAGGCGATCATGACCGAGATCGACAACAGCCTGCGCCGCCTGGGCACCGACTACGTCGACCTCTACCAGATTCACCGCTGGGACCCGTACACCCCGATCGAGGAAACCCTGGAAGCACTGCACGACGTCGTCAAGGCGGGCAAGGCCCGCTATCTCGGTGCCTCCTCCATGCACGCCTGGCAGTTCTCCAAGGCGCTCTACACCGCCGAACGGCACGGCTGGACCCGGTTCGTCAGCATGCAGAACCACTACAACCTCCTCTACCGCGAGGAAGAGCGGGAGATGCTGCCGCTCTGCGCGGACCAGGGCATCGGCGTCATTCCCTGGAGCCCGCTGGCGCGCGGCCGGCTCACCCGGGACTGGGACGCCACCAGCGTCCGCAGCGGCACCGACGAATTCGGCAAGCAGCTCTACCGCGACGAGGACCGGGAGATCGTCGCGGCCGTCGCCCGCATCGCGGAGGCCCGGGGGCTGCCACGCGCCCGGGTCGCCCTCGCCTGGCTGTCCTCGCGGCCCGGAGTCACCGCCCCCATCGTCGGTGTGACGAAGCCTCACCACTGGGACGACGCACTGGCCTCCCTCGACCTCCGGCTGACCCCGGACGAGGTCCGGCAGCTGGAAGAGCCGTACCGGCCGCACGAGGTATCCGGGTTCTGACCCGTAGCGCGGACCTGCCGCGCGGCGACGGCGTCGGTGCGAGCCGACGTCGCCGCCGGGAGGCGTGTGGAGCCGTACGGGTGGGGTGCCGGTGCCGGGGGCATGGGTACTGCTGGAGAACTGGGAGAGCCGTTCAGGACAGCGGGACGCCGGCGATGGCGATGCGCTCCATCACCCGGCGCTGCGGGAAGTAGTCGTTGACCGCGTAGTGCTGGGTGGCGATGTTGTCCCAGATGGCGACGGAGTCGGGCTCCCAGTGGAAGCGGATCTGGAACTCGGGGATGCGTGCCTGGAGGACCAGGATGTCGAGCACTTCGCGGTTCTCCGCGTCGGACAGGCCCTTGATGAAGCGGGTGAACGGCTCGTTCACGTACAGGGTCTTGCGCCCGCTGCGCGGGTGGCGCACGACGACGGGGTGTTCGACCTGCGGCCAGGTCTCACGGAAGGCGGCCTTCTGCGCATCGTTCATGAGGGCGCCCCAGCTGGCCTCCCAGTCGTGGACGGCGGTGAGGCCCTCCAGCCGGTCCTTCAGGTCATCGGGCAGGTTGTCGTAGGCGGCGGCCATGTCCGCCCACATCGTGTCGCCGCCCGCGGAGGGCACTTCCACGGCGCGCAGGACGGCGCCGAGCGACGGGTTGGTCATGAACGAGTGGTCGCTGTGCCAGATGTTCTTGTTGCCTGCGGCCTTGGCGTCCTTGGCGAGCCGGGAGATGCCCGGGGTCCCGGTCCGCGCGAAGAACGGGTTGGCCTCCGGCGGCCCCCAGATGCCGGAGAGGGCGAGCTGGTGCTCGGCCGTGAAGCCGGTCTGGCCGCGGAAGAAGATCACCTTCCACTCGAGCAGCGCGTGGCGCAGCTCCGCGGCGAGTTCGTCGGTGATCGGCCGGGTCAGGTCGACGCCACCGAGCACGGCGCCGAAATGCGGGGTGAGTGGAGCGATCTCCAGCAGCCGGTACGCGAACTGCTCGGCGCCGGGGGCGAGTCGTTCCAGGACGCGGCTGCCGTAGTGCATGAGGGGCTTGTCGAGTACGGGCTTGGGGTTGGCCACAGGTGTCGAGGCGATGGCCTGCATGGGTACCTCCCGACAGCGGAAACAGATTACGTAACCGGCAGTATCGATATTGGCCCCGTGGCGGGGCAAGGGGTCGGGGCGAGTTGTTTCGAAGCGTGGTGCGCACGGGCGGCGCGGTCGAAGCCGGGCATGGCGAAGCGGCGCACAGGGCCAACAGCCCAGCATGCGCGCATGGATCGGTGCGCGGGTGCATGCATGCGTGCGTGCGTGCGTGCGTGCGGGGAGCCTCAACCGGGCCTACGGCCGGGCGCCGACCGCCCGGCCGATCAGGTCCACCATCGATTCGACACTCGCCTCGTCCGGCATCCGCTGCTCACCGACCAGGCGGAAGAAGAGCGACGCCGCCACGAGCGTCGCGGCATCAGTCACGTCGACGTCCGGTCGTACGTCACCACGCGCGATCCCTCGCTCCAGCAGGTGCCGCGTCTCGCTCATCACGCGGGACGTGTAGTCGCGATAGGCCCCGGGCTCCGCTCCGGCCTCCGCGGCGGCACCGATCACCCCGGCGAGCAGTCGACCCACGCCGGGCTGCCGGTACGCCTCCATGCGCGCCGTCAGTACGGCCCGCAGCTCTGCCCGGAAATCGCCCATGTCAGGCACCGTCAGCGGGCCGATCCGGGACTCCATGGCGGCGATGACGAGGTCCTGCTTGGTGGGCCAGCGCCGGTACATCGCAGGTTTGCTCACCCCGGCGCGGGCCGCCACGACGTCCATGGTCAGCGCGTTCATACCGCTCTCCGCCACCAGGTCGACAACGGCGTCGAGGACGGCCCGGGTGACGTGCACCTGACGCGGTCGGCCCGGCCCCCTCCGTGTGCGGTGCACCTGCTCGTCAGCCATGCCGAGACCCTACGCGGGCCCCCGTCCGCGCTGCTCGTGGGGCACGCGACACCTCAGCCGGTCACCACCCGCGCCCCCTCGGCCGGGCCCGCCCGGAGAACAGCCTTGATGACCTCCCCGAGGGAGTACGAAGTAGGAGCGCCGGCGCCCCCTGTGAGCCTGCAGCCCTCACCCTGCCGGGGCTTCTTCACCGCCTCCGCGAGGAAGGCCTCCCGGCGGGTGTCACAGCCATCGTGATCGGCGTCGATCCACAGGCAGAACTTCTCCCGCTCATCACCGGTGGCGACTCGGCCGCCGCCTTGAGCCGGCCGCCCACCGCTTCAGCCAACCCCAGCCCCCCGGCCCTTACCCAGCGGTGTGCTCGCGCTCGGCTTGCCCTTCGCGTCGTCGGGCGCCGAGTCGGGCAAGCACGCGGGCGCAGCCCTCTGCACCCGGGCGATACCCATCGTGCTCAGCCGCCCCCGCCGCACCCGTGGACGCGGCAGGCGAGCGGCAGTGCCCGACAGGTCGCGCCGGCGCGGACCACGAGGATCACAGTCCAGGCGAACGCCCGAAAATCAGTAGCTGTCGTCCCGGCCGGCGAACCACCGGCGTGCGGCCTCCAGTCCTGCCTCGTTCACGCCCGGATCGTCGATGCCCGTGAGGTCCCCGCGGGCGATCCTGCCGGCGAAGTAGGCGGCTTGGCCGGCCCAGCGGTAATCCAGCATGGGGCGCAGCGCTCGCTCGACCTCGTCTCGGGTCAGCGCGCCTCCCGCCACATAGGCATCGATCAGCGGTCGCATGGAGTCCGCCCCTCGATACATCACCAGCGCCGCCAGATCGTACGCCCGCGGCCATACACCGGCCCCGCTCCAGTCGATCACCCCGCAGACACCACTGACCGGATCGAGGCGGAAGACATCCGGAGCCGGGTCCCCGTGCACCGGCCCCCAGGTCAGCTGCCGCAGGTCGAGTTCGTCCAGCCGGGCCATGACCTTGGTGATCACGGGTCTGAGCCAGGGGCGTACATCCAGGTGCTCCGACGGGAGATACAGACGAGCGGGTGCGGTGCCCTTGCCGTTCTGCATACCGAGCGTGCGATGGGCGCGGGCCAAAGTGGTCCCTATTAATTCCAGCTCGGCGTGCGACTCGCCGGTCAGCCCGCCGCCTTCGACCCAACGCAGCAGAGCCATCACCTGGCGGTCGAAGGACACGACCGACAACCCGCTGACCGTCGCCACGGGCGCCCCGGCCGGTATACCCGCTCGCTCCAGTCGCTTCGCCAGGTCAAGACCGAAGACAAAGGCGTCCTTTGCTTCCGACGGTACCGCCTTCATCACCCACCGGTCGCTCCCCGAGCGGGCCTCCCACGTCAGGGAGTTCATTCCACCTTCGAGAGGCGTGATTTCAACCGCATGAAGTGCCCAGCGTTCTGCAAGGAGCTGGGCAATGGAGGGAAGATCGTGGGGCGCCGGCTCGGCGTCAGTGGCGTGGTCGGGCGAGGCAAAGCGGTCGGCCATCGTCGCATTCCTCCGCACGGGGCTCGGGCAGTCCCAGAGTAAGGCAAAAAAATTGCCAACTCATCTGATTTTAGTAGCCGTTGCTCTTCGGGGTCGATTCGATAACCGGCTGTGGCACACCTCCCTCCTAGGCACTGTTTCTCGGATCTCCTGACATGAGTGGGGAGTTGGGGCCAGGCTGGCGGTATGGGCCGTGGGGATCTGACACATGCGGAATGGGATCGGTTGGAGCCGTTCTTACCTCGTGGTGGTACCCGTGGGGGCCGGTGGAGCGATCACCGTCGGGTCATCAATGGGGTCCTCTACCGGGTGCGGACGGGTGTGCAGTGGCGGGACCTGCCGGAGCGGTTCGGGCCGTGGGAGACCGTCTATAAACGGCATCGCCGCTGGTCAGCTGATGGGACGTGGGCGATGCTGCTGTCGAAGGTCCAGGCCGTCGAGGACCACGCGGGCCGGATCGACTGGGACGTGTCGGTGGACTCAACAGCGGTGCGGGCCCACCAGCACGCCGCCGGCGCCAGGAAAGCGCCGCCGGCCGACGTTGCTCAAAAGGGGGCCGCCCGGGGGATGAACCAGGCCGATCCGGTGCTGCGGAAACTGGTCGACCGGCTGGCGGAGGTGGTCACATCGGCGAATGTCTGGGACGCTCCCGCGGAGGATTCACGACCAAAATCCACCTTGTCTCCGAGGGGCGATGCCGACCCCTCGCCCTCGTCCTGACACCGGGACACTACGGTGACGGCCCCCAGTTCCAGCGTGTGCTGGAGCAGATCTCCGTGCCCCGCACCGGAGTCGGACGGCCGCGCACCCGCCCCGACCATGTCTTGGCAGACAAGGCCTACACGTCCCGGAGCAACCGCCGTTACCTGCGACGACGTGGAATCCGGCACACCATCCCCGTACGTCTCGACCAGCAACAACATCGCCGCAACCGCGGCTCTCGCGGCGGGCGTCCGACGGGCTTCGACAGGGAGCACTACAAGAAACGCAACACTGTCGAACGCGCCATCAACCGGTTGAAGGGCTTCCGAGCCATCGCCACCCGCTACGAGAAACGCGCCTACATCTACCTCGGCATTGTCACCCTCGCAGCACTCCTAATCTGGCTCCGCACATGATCCGAGAAACAGTGCCTAGGAGTGCGCCGCAGCCCGGCGCACCAATGACCAGGCTGGACGGCGACCGTAGCGGCGCCGCAGCCGTCGGGCGAGGCAGCAGGGGCCATGCGGGAACCAGCTCATTACCGAGCCCGCCGCACCCTGAAAGAAATCACGGTCCGCACACCCTGGCGCGGCACCGGCACCCCCGCTCGCGCTGCTAGGCCGTTGGAGCGGATCCTCAAGCCGACGGGATTCCGGGCCCGGGCCGGAGGGGGAGACCCAGCATTGTGACGGGCGATGCAGCAGGGAAAGTAATTCCGTATGAGGTGCAGGGCAACGGTCCGGAGCGGGTCCTCGCACTCCACCACTGGCTCAGCGACAGGTCGAGCTTCGGCCAACTGCGGCGGTACCTGGACGGGAGCGCGTTCAGCTACGCGTTCGTGGACTGCCGTGGGTATGGCGAGGCGACGGAGATCCCCGGCACCTACACGATGGAGGAGGTCGCGGCGGACGCCCTCGCCGTGGCCGACGACCTCGGCTGGAACACCTTCTCTGTCATCGGTCACTCCATGGGCGGCAAGTCGGCCCAGCTGATGTTGCTGGACGCCCCCTCGCGGGTCCGCTCGATCGTCGGCATCTCGCCGGTACCCGCGTCCGGGTTCCCGCTCGAAGGTGAGATGTGGGAGCTGTTTGTCGGGGCGGTGACGGACTCCGGCAACCGCAGGACGATCTTTGACGTCACCACCGGCAGTCGGCACGACGATGCATGGCTGGATGCCAGGGTGAGCGGCTCGGAACGCTCCTCGTCGGCTGCCCTGCGCTCGTACCTCGAATCCTGGACTCGCGGCTCCGACATCCACGAGCGGCTCGAGGGAAATCCGACCCCGGTGCTTGTCGTGGCTGGTGCGAACGACCCGGCGATGGGCCCCGACACCATGCGGTCCACCTGGCTGCAGTGGTATCCGAACGCAGAGCTCGAGGTCTTCAGCGACGCCGGCCACTTCGCCCCCGATGAGAGCCCAGAGGCCCTGGCGACGGTGCTCGAAAGATTCCTCGCCCACTCAGGGTTGTCCCGTAACTGATCTTTGGCACGAGGGTGGTTGGCCGGGATTGGACCTGGGTCCCACCCTTCGGAGGCCACCGACCTCGATTCACCCCTGCGACCAGGAGATAGCAACAGAGCCCCCTGTTATGGTGCGCCGATGTCATCGATCAAGCAGTTCCAAGTCACCTTCGACTGCGCAGAACCTGCGCGACTCGCCGGTTTTTGGTGCGAGGTGTTGGGGTACGTCGTACCGCCGGCCCCGAAGGGGTTTGTCACTTGGGAGGACTACCATCGCTCGCTGCCGCCTGAAGATCAGGCCATCTACTTCGCGTGCAGTGATCCCTCGGGTGCGGGCCCTCGCCTGCTCTTTCAGCGCGTTCCCGAAGGCAAGGTCGTCAAGAATCGGGTGCACCTCGACGTGCGAGCCGGCACCGGGCTCGTGGGTGAGGAGCGCCTCGCCACACTGGAGGCCGAATGCACACGACTGGTCGCGCTCGGCGCGGTGCACCTGCGAACGCTGCTCGCCGATGACGACAACGAGTCGTGCATCCTGATGCAGGACATCGAGGGGAACGAATTCTGTCTCGACTGAGCATCCGCCGAGCCGGCGAGGTGCGGAGCCACCTCCCTCGAACCTCTCTGGTCTTGGAACTCCTAACAAAAGTGGTCGACTTGACCTAGTCAGAGGTCGGTGTCGCGCACGAGACCGCCGGGTATCGGGACGCAGTCAGCCACGTAATCGCACGCGATAAACCCGGCGACATCGGCGATCATCCCCGGGATACTGGTCGCCCATGGATGAGGTCAAAGTCGTTGTCGCCCATTCCGAGCGCGCGACTCTGCGCGTCGGCGACGTGTTTCTGAAGGTGGACGCCGATCAGGCGCGCATCGACGTCGAGGTCGAGGCGATGGCCCTCGCGCCGGTCCCGACCCCGGAGGTCCTGTGGCGCAAGCCGCCCGTGCTCGCGATCGCCGCGCTCCCGGGGACGACGCTTGGGCGCCTCGGCGGGCCGTCGACCGGGGCGTCGGCGGCGTGGGCCGCGGCGGGCGCCGCCATCCGGAAGCTGCACGACGCGCCGCTGCCGCCCCGGCCCGGCCGGGCCGGCCGGAGCACCGTCGCGCTGGCGGCGGAACTCGACGACGAGTGCGAGTTGCTCGTGACGAACGGCCTCCTGCCCGCTGACCTGGTCACCCGCAACCGCCACGTCGCCGAGGCGGCGCTCCGGCCGTGGACTCCGGCGTTCACGCACGGCGACCTGCAGATCGCGCACGTCTTCGTCGACGGCGGCGAGGTCACGGGCATCATCGACTGGTCCGAGGCGGGCCAGGGTGATGCCCTGTACGACCTCGCCACCTTCACGCTCGGACAGGAGGAGCACCTCGACGACGTCATCGCCGGCTATGGCATCGACATCGAGCTCGACGTGATCCACGCGTGGTGGTCGTTGCGAAGCCTGCTGGCAGTTCGCTGGCTGATCGAGCACGGCTTCGACCCGTTCGCGCCGGGCTGTGAGGTCGACGTGCTGAGATCCCGGATGTGAGGCTGCGCGGGCCCGACTGCTACGAATGCGCTCTGTCGACCAGGCCATCCCCTGGGCTGATCGCCCGCCCTTACTCTCGACAAAGTACGGTGCGCAGTCGTCGCCGGCAGATGACAGCGCAGCCGAGGGTGACGAACGCGTGGTGGATGTCGTCGCGGAGCTCCCAACGGGTACGCAGGCGGCGGAACCAGTGCAGCAGCGCGATCGCTCCTTCCACGGCCCAGCGGTGCACGCCCAGACCGGAGCCGTGCCCGGTGCCGCGCCGGGCGATGTGCGGGGTGATCTGGAACCGGCGGACCTGGTCCCGGTAGACCTCGGGGTCATAGCCGCGGTCGGCGTACAAGTGCTTGGGGCGATGCAGAGGCTGGCCGCGCTTGCCGCGGATCAGCGAGACGGCCTGGATCAGCGGGACCAGTTGGGTGACGTCGTTGCTGGTTGCTGCCGGTGGTGATTGCCGCGACCGGGGCAGAAACTCCCAGCGGATCCCGGTAGACAGACGAGCAGGATCCAGCACAGCACCTTGCCACTATCCAGACGCTTACGACCTGCACGCCGCGGATTACGCGGGACGACCGGCAGCAGCGGCTCGATCCGCGCCCACAACTCGTCGTCGATCTCCCACGGTCTGGCAGCGGTCTTCCTCGTCTCGACTGACTTCCACCCCCTTCGGCAGCATCAACGGACTGACGAACCGTCATTCCCGGAGGTCCAGAAACCTCCTTTTGTTAGGAGTCGTTATAGGGGCGGGAGTTATCCCGTGAGAGCGAGGTTGTGCAGCAGAGTGATGCCGAGCATCGCGGTGTGAACGCCGTCATCCTTGACGCGGCGTCGCGGAGAATCTTCCAGGTCTTCATGCGGGCGAAGACGTGCTCGACACGAGCCCTGACCTGTTTGTGAGACTTGTTGTGGGCCTGTTGCCAGTCGGACAGTTCCTCGTCGGCGCGGCGGCGGTGCGGCATCACCAGCCCGGTGCCCGGATAGCCACCGTCGGTGATCGTCGTGGTCTTCCCTACCGCGGCCTTGGTGGCGGACTCACTCCAGGCTCGGCAGTCGTTGCGGTTGCCCGGCAGCGGCCGCCCCACCACGACCACCAGGCGAGTGTCCGCGTCGATGACCAGCTGGTGGTGCGTGGAGTACCGGTAGTTCTTGGACTGCTCGGCCACGCTGTGGTCGCGGGTGGGCACCGGAGTTCCGTCCACGATCAGCACCGCGTCCTTTCTGAACCGCTTGCGCTGCTGGAAGGCGCGCTTCGGGCCGAGGTCGTCGATGACGCGGTCGGCCGCCGACTTCGATACCCCGAACAGCGGCGCAGGCCGGCGCAGAGTGAGGTTGCTTCGCCAGTACGCGGCCACCAGCGGCACCCGGTCTTCCAAGGCCAGTTTCCACGGCCGTCCCTTGCCCGGAGCGCCGACGCCCTCACGCCGCAGCTGCGTCACCAACTTGCCGAACGCGCGCGGGCTCAGCCCGGTGAACGGAGCTATCCAGGACGGCTCCGACGCCGCGATCACACCAGACACGACCAAGATCATCCCATAGTAAGATCACTAACGGGACACTCCTTAGCCTCCCGCCTTCCCTCGCTGCGTCCTCTCCAGCTGCGAACCGCCGGCTGCTCCGGCGATCTCTGCTTCCTCCCAGCTCGCGGCGCACCGCCATGCCTGAAGGAACCGCCGTCCTCTGGCCAGACGAACCGTGGCCGCCGCCATGGCATAGGCAAGAGCTCGACGTTCGCTGCGCCGCGCACCCGGGGGATTCCTGGTGCCCCCGGGTGCGACCAGCGCCTGGACCAGAAGGGCTGCGGCGTCGCCGTCCGCTACGCGAAGCCCGATATCCATCGGGGCGGGCTCCCCCTCGCGTGGACCGTCCCGGAGCTGCCGGTGATCAACTTGTCAGGAATTCTCGGTGAAGCGGACGGACCAGGCGTAGCCACTCGAGCTGTTGTGCGGGACCCTCCTGACTTCTCTGACCTGGCAACCGTCGTGGGCATACTTGCGGGCGAACCGGTCGAGGCGCTGCGCGTCGGTGAGATCCTCCATGGACAACGGTGCTCCTACGACGAGGTCTTCGTGAAGGGCTGTGTCCGGCGCGGCACCGTCCGAGCAAGCCGAGCAATGATGCGATTTGGGTAGGGCCATACCATCAGTGTCCTCCTAACTCGGCGGCCCCGGCGTTCACAGCGCAAATGGCCGCGCTACAGAGCCCCTGGGGTGCGTCACCAATCACGTAAACCTCCATGCCGCACCCGGCAGCCCACCTTGATCCCGGGCCTATCCGACATCCCCTTATGGTCCTGGCCATGTGCCTTCGGACAGACGCTGGACCGTCCACCGGCGTGGCGTCTCGTCGTCTGGGACACCCCGGGAGGCGAAGTGGAACGGCACCCCGACGTAGTGGGCCAATATGCTTCGCCGGCACCCTCTTCTGAGCAGTAGCGTGGCCGCATGGGGATCAGTCCAGGTCCGGACATTCACAGGTGCGGTCGAAGCCACGTGCGTGCATCCGGCCATCGCCGCCCTGTGCGCACGGGCGGCGTGACGGAACCTGCCCCTGCTCGGCTGCGTCGACCCCTGGCACGACGCCGTGTTCAACCGGTCGCAGCTCAGGTCCCTCGTCCCGGAACTCCTGGCTTTGGCAGACGACTCAGCCGCCGAAGAAGCTGGGGCGGTGCACGGAATCCTTGCCCTGACTGCCCAAGTCGAACGCAAGGTTCACCGATACCTTGTCTTAAACGGCGACTGACGACGCCACTTTCACATCAGGTTCCTGTGGTGGTACGTGTCTGACGGGTCAGGCGGCGGGGGTGACCCATTCGACGATTTGGACCACGACGCCGTTGGGGTCGGCGACCTGGAAGAGCCGTTCACCCCACGGCCCATCACGCAGCGGCATGGCTATGGTGACGCCCTCGGCGCGTAGCCAGCGTTCCTGCTCCTCGATGTCGGTGACGGTGAAGGCCACGATCAGGCCGGAGGCGTGCTGGTCACGTTGCCCGGCTGGCAGGACCGGTGTCCCATGCTGGAGCAGGACGAGGTCGACGGCGGCGTCCTGGCGGGACAGGGAGGCGAACCCGTCTGCTGCCATGGCTTGCGTGTAGCCGAGATGCTTGGTCAAATTCTCGGCCGTGAAGGACCGAGCTTGTCACCCGGTCCTGTAAGGCGTTGATTGCAAGTGGAGCGTGACTGGCTGCCGCGTTGGTCCCCTGCGTCTGAGTACAGTTCAGGCTGTACTGGGGCGTTTGACTGCGCCCCGCTGCCACACAGCCTCGCCGCGGTGGGCGATGTTGCGGGAGCCGTTGTAGTCCGCGTGCAGCATGGTCCCGCAGGACCGGCATACGAACCTTGCTCGCGTCACCCTGTTCGTCCGGTGGGTGTGCCGGCACTCGGAGCACTGGCGAGAGGTGTTGCGCGGGTCCACATGGACCAGGGCGACACCTGCCCGCCTGGCTTTGTACTCGACGAAGGTGCCGAGCTGGGCGAAGGCCCAGGAGTGCAGTCGTGCCCGCTGGTCTTTCTTGGCCGTAACCCTCTGCCGGATGCCCGAAAGGCCTTCCAGGGCAATCCCGCGCGAGGTGCGTTCAGCGGTGGCAACGATTCGCTTGGCGATGATGTGGTTGGTGTTCGCGGCGTGCCGCGCCTCACGGCGGCGGATCGCCTTAAGACGGCGCTTGGCCGCCTTGGTGCGCTTCTTCTGCAACTTCGTCCGCAGGTCACGCTGACGACTGCGGTACCGGTTGATCCGGCGCCCGGACATGATCTCGCCGTCCGAGGTGGTGGCGATGTTGACGATGCCCAGGTCCACGCCGAGGAACCCGACAGGCTCCGACACCGGCGGTTCGGGGATATCGATGGTGGCAATCAGAAAGAACACGCCGTCCCGCATCACCAAGTCGCTCTCGCCCTTACGGGACGCAAGGAGCTTCATCGCCTCGGGCGAGCACACGAACTCGAT
>NZ_JBIRGO010000023.1:8222-117086 GCF_044328065.1 Streptomyces sp. NPDC017993 | reverse complement strand
GGGGGTTGTGGGGGGGGGGGGCCCCCCGGGGGGCCCCCGGGGGGGGGGGCGCCCCCCCCGCGCGGGGGGGGGGGGGGGGGGGGGGGGGGGGGGGGGGGGGGCCGGCGGGGGGGGGGGGGGGGGGGGGGGGGCCGCGCCCCCCCCCCGCGGCCCCCCCCCCCCCCCCCCCCGCGCCGCAACCATTCGGCGTGGCCGGATGTCTCACTCACCAAAGCCCGGTTCCTGCGCAGAAGCGTTCTTGATGGCGACAAGCCCGGTTGATGGGCTAATAACCGATTCATGCGCGCACCCGCCGGAAGCCCTGACGCGTTTTGACGCCTGAAGTTGAGGACAGCAGATGCTCCGTACCGCTTCGCGTAACGCCGCCGTCGCCGCCTGTGCCGCCGTGTTCGGCCTGACCCTGACCGCCGCTGCCGCCGCACCCGCGGCCGCCACCCCGGCCCCCGCCCACCAGCGGGCGGCTGCCGACACCGTCCGAAGCGACCCCAACGGCCGGCACACCGCCACCGAGATCCGCCGCTTCCTGACCACGTTCTACGGCCACCACGGCCCCAGCGCCTGGGCACGCGAGCACCAGATCTCGGACCACCTCAAGGAACGCATCGCCCAGACCGAGGGCTACGACCTGCTGCTCTGCGCGCAGAACACGCCGCGGGAGATCGCCATCGGCAAGGTGACCACCGCGCAGTCGGCGGGCGTCGGCTGGGCGACGGTCACCACCATCTGGGACGGTGCGAACCGCGGCACCTTCACCGCCTACGTCGACCTGGACTCGCACCCCATCGAGCTGCAGGACGTCGACTGCGGGCCGTGACCCGCACCACCGGCGCGCGCCACCCGGTGCCGGCCGCTCCCGGGGCGGCCGGCACCGGCCGCGCGTTTCATGCCGGCGACCGGCACCGACGACCCGTAACGGGCACGAAAGACCGTGCACCACCCCTTCCGGAAGGCCCGGCTCCGGACCGTATTCTCTGGCCATGACGTGGTCGCGTGCGCTGAAGCAGACGGCCCGCTCCGGGCTGACCATCGAACGGATCAAGCTCACCCCGCTGATCGCCATCCGCGGCTCGGTCGGCGTCGCCATCGTCATCGCCCTGTGCCTGTGGCTGGGCGATCCGACCCTCGCCGTCTCCTCCGCCTTCGGCGCGTTCTCCTCCGGCATCGTCACCTTCCAGCGAAGCATGCGGCCGCGCCCGGTCCTCGCGCTCGCCGCCGCCGGGGCCCTCGCCGTCTCCACCTTCTTCGGCTATCTTGCCGCCGACCATGTCCTGGCGTTCGTCCTGCTGCTGGCCGGCTGGACGCTCCTCGCCGGGATGGCCTGGGCGATCGGCCCGGTCGCCGGACTCACCGGTACCCAGACCGTCGCGGTCATGCTGATCACCGTCACCCTGCCGACCTCCACCCTCGGCGCCCTGCAGCACGCCGCCCTGATCGCGTTCGGCGGCCTCGTCCAGGCCCTCCTCATCGTCGTCTTCCCGGTCCGCCCCTGGGGGATACAGCGCGACGCGCTCGCCGACGCACTGGCCGCCGAAGCCGACTACGCCCGCCGGCTGCGCCAGGACCCCGTCGCCCCCTTCGACCCCGCCCCGCTGATGGACGCCCGGCTCGCCTCCGCCGTCACCCCACGCCAGGCCAGGCGCCGCCCCGTCCAACTCCACGGCCCCCGCGGCCTCGCCGAACAGCTCAGGCCCGTCCTCGCCTCGCTCGCCGACCCGGTCGTCGGCGCCCCCGTGCACGGCCCGCAACGCGACCGGGTCCTCGACCTCCTGCACGCCGCCGCCACCGTCCTGGACGCCGTCGCGCACGCCGTCCGGCACGGCAAGCCCGTCCGGCTGCCGCCCGAGGCCATGGCCACCCTCGAAGTCCCCGAGAGCGGGCCGATGCTGACGGGCGCCGCCCGCCGCTCCGCCTACCGCCTGATCTCCCTGCTCGCCGACGCCGTCGAACTCACCGACGAACCGGTCCAGGCCACCCGCCCCACCACCGAAGCGGAACGCGGCCACCTGCTGCGCCCCAGCGTGCCCCGACTCGTCCCCGCCGCGCTCCGCGCCCTGCACCGGGAAGCCCGCTGGTCCTCGCACATCTTCCGGCACGCCCTGCGCGTCTGTGCCGTCGCCGCGGCCGGCTACCTGCTGGGCACCGCGCTCGCGTTCGGCCACGGCTACTGGGCCCCGCTCACCTCCGTCATGGTCATGCGCCCCGACTTCGCCCAGACCTACTCCCGCGGTGTCGCCCGCTTCAGCGGCACCCTCGTCGGTGTCGCCGTCGCCGGCGGGCTGATGGCCCTGACCCACCCCGGCATCCACGTCAGCGCCGGACTCGCCGTCGTCAGCGTGGCGTTCATGTATCTGCTGATGCGCACCGGCTTCGCCGTGACGTCCGCCTGCGTGGCCGCCTATGTCATCTTCCTGCTCGGCATCGCGGGGGAGGGATGGGAGCAGACCGTTCAGGAACGCATCGTCCTCACCCTCATCGGCGGGCTCCTCGCAATGCTGTCCTACGCCCTGTTCCCCGCCTGGGAGACCCCCAGGCTGCGCGACCGCCTCGCCGAGTGGCTGGAGGCCAACGGGCGCTACGCACTGGCGGTGTACGGCCTCTACGCCCGCCCCGCGGAACGCCGCCCGCGGCAGGTCCGCGAGTCCCTGCTGGACGCCCGCGCGGCCCGCGCCGCCTGGGAGGAGACCGAGGCCCGCGCGGAGAAGGAACCCGTACGCCACCGTGGCCTCTCCCGTACCGCGGCGACCACCGCCGGCTCCGCGCTGGCCACGATGGGCCGGGTCACCATGATCCTGGAGGCGCACCTGCCCGCCAAGGACGCCGAACCTTCCCCCGGCGCCGACGCGTTCGCCGCCGCACTGCGTCCCGCGCTGGAACGCGCGGCGCACGCCGTCCGCGAGCGGGAGGAGCTGGACTGGAGCGCGCTGCGCGCCGCGTGGGAGGAGTGGAATGCCGGGAGTGACGGCCAAGGCGTCGCCCTGCGCGCCGCCGACCTGCTCCTCGACGCCCTCGACGACCTCGCCGGCGCCCTCTCCCGCGGGCCGGGCGGCCACAACCGGGCGGCGCGGGGGAGCCGGGGCAACACCTGAGGAGGTGCGACGCCCTACGCCGGCGCGGAGCGCGAACCCAGCGATCTCCACCGGCGGGGGCCCGCATGCAGGAACCATTCGGCGTCGCCAGTAGTCTAGATAATTGCCCGCAATTGCCGCCTTTCGTGACCATGGAGCCGCCCGGACGACGAGGTCCCCAACTCCCGCCCCGGAAGCCCCGGTCCGGCTGCCCACCGCCAACCCTCAACCTTGCCCACCCCACCGCCCCTCCCCGCCCGCGACACCGACCGCCCGAGACACCCACCGCCCGGGCACCCACCGACCAAGCGACCGAGAAAGCACCCAAACTCCCCATGGCGTCCAGCACTTCGTCCGGTACGTACGACATCGGCATCGACCTCGGCACGGCCAACACCCTGGTGTACGCGCGCGGCAAAGGCGTGGTGCTGAACGAGCCGTCCGTCGTCGCCGTCAACGCCGCGGGCGAAGTCATCGCCGTCGGTGCGGACGCCAAGCGCACCATCGGCCGCACCCCCTCCGGCATCACCGCCATGCGCCCGCTGCGCGAAGGCGTCATCGCCGACTTCGACGCCGCCGAACAGATGCTGCGCGCCCTGATGAAGAAGGCCCTGCCCGGCAGCCGTCGCCTGTCCCGCCCCCGGGTCGTCATCTGCGTCCCCTCCGGCATCACCGGCGTCGAACGGCGTGCCGTCGTCGAGTCCGCCCGCGGCGCCGGAGCCCGCGAGGTGCACCTCATCGAGGAACCCATGGCCGCGGCCATCGGCGCCGGCCTCCCGGTGGACGAGCCGGTCGGCTGCATGGTGGTGGACATCGGCGGCGGGACGACCGAGGTGGCCGTGGTCTCGATGGGCGGCATCGTCACCGCCCAGTCCCTGCGCGTCGCGGGTGACGCCCTCGACGCCGCGATCACCACGTACATCAAGAAAGAGCACTCGCTGGCCATCGGCGAGCGCACCGCCGAAGAGATCAAGATCGCGATCGGCTCCGCGGCCTGGACTCCCCTCGACACTGACGAGGAGGGCGTCCCCACCCGCCGCACCTCCTTCACCGTCCGGGGCCGCGACCACATCAGCGGGCTGCCGCGCATCCAGGAGATCACCGAGGAGGAGATCCGCGACGCCCTCACCGAACCGGTCGACGCGATCGTCCGCGCCGTGCACCGCACCCTCGACGCCTGCCCGCCGGAACTCTCCGGCGACATCATCGAACGCGGCATCGCGCTCACCGGCGGCGGCGCCCTGCTCCGCGGCCTGGCGGAGCGGCTGGGCGAGGAGACCGGCGTACCGGTCGTCGTGGCCGACCAGCCCCTGGACTGCGTGGTCAACGGCACGGCCAAGTGCGTCGACGAATTTGCCTCCCTGCATGGCCTGCTGACGGGAGCGAAGCAGCAGCCCCGCAAAGCGGTCCGGCTGTGAGGGCGACTCCTCAGACGGCCTCCCGCCCCCGGCAGTGGTGCGCGGGAGGCCGTCCCTCGCTGCGCTCCTCGGGGCCGCCCGCGGTGTGACGTCACACGGCCAGCGGCCGGTCCCGCGGCGAGATGGGGGCCGGGAGCGCGGTGGAGCCGGTCAGATAGCGGTGCGTGGCCGCCGCGGCGGCCCGCCCCTCCGCGATGGCCCACACGACGAGGGACTGGCCGCGTCCTGCGTCGCCCGCGACAAAAACCCCTTCCACCGGGGTACGGGCGTCCCGCCCGGCCTGCCCCGCCCTCTCGTCGCCCTCCACCCTCTCGGCCGAGAAGTCGCCGTCGCGCGCGAAGTTTCCCCGCTCGTCCAGGCCGAGCCCGAGCTGCCGCATCAGCCCCGTTCCCCGCTCCGGGCCGGAGAAGCCGAGAGCCAGCACCACCAGCTCCGCCGGGATCCACCGCTCGGTACCCGGCCGCGGGCTCCTGGCCCCGGGCTCCACCTCCGTCAGACACAGCGCGCGCACGTCGCCTGCCGCGCTCCCCACGAAGCGGAGGGTGGCCGAGGAGAAGACCCGCGGATCGCTCCCCTCCCGGCCACGGGCCTCCTCATGGGCATGGGAGATCCGGTAGACCGTCGGATACGTGGGCCAGGGCTCGGCATCCGGCCGGACGCCACCCGGCTCCGGGTTGATGTCCAGTTGCAGCACGGAGACGGCGCCCTGACGCAGGACCGTGCCCAGGCAGTCCGAGCCGGTGTCCCCGCCACCCACGATCACCACATGCTTTCCCTCGGCGGTGACAGGCGGCGAGGCGTAATCGCCCTCCGTGACCCGGTTGGCGAATGTCAGGTAGTCCATGGCCTGGTGTATGCCGCCCAGCTCGCGGCCGGGGACGGGGAGCTCGCGCCGCTCCCCGGCGCCGACGGCGACGACCACGGCGTCGTGACACCCTCTGAGCTCGGCGGCATCGAGATCCCGGCCGATGTCCGCCCCGGTGCGGAACGTGGTGCCCTCCGCCCGCATCTGTTCGAGGCGCCGGTCCAGGTGCCTCTTCTCCAGCTTGAACGCGGGGATCCCGTAGCGCAGCAGCCCGCCGATGCGGTCGGCGCGCTCGTAGACGGCGACGCGGTGTCCGATACGCGTGAGCTGTTGCGCCGCCGCCAGCCCGGCGGGCCCGGAGCCGATGACGGCAACGCTCTGCCCGCTGAGCCGCTTCGGCGGATGCGGTGACGCATACCCGCGCTCCCAGATCTGGTCGGCGATGGCCTGCTCGACGTTCTTGATCGTCACCGGGTCCGCGTTGATGGTCAGGACGCAGGCGTCCTCACACGGCGCCGGGCACAGCCGCCCGGTGAACTCGGGGAAGTTGTTCGTGGCGTGCAACCGCTCGGCCGCCGCCCGCCAGTCGCCGTGCGCCGCGTACACATTCCACTCGGGGATGAGATTCCCCAGCGGACACCCGCTGTGGCAGAACGGTATGCCGCAGTCCATACAGCGCCCCGCCTGCTCGGACACCAGCGGAAGCAGCGCCTGCCCCGCGTAGACCTCGCACCAGTCGCCCAGCCGTTCCTCCACCGGGCGCGGGGGCACGGGACGGCGCGGGCTCTTGAGAAAGCCGTGAGGATCGGCCATACGCCGCCTCCGTCGCTCACCGGCGCTGCAATGGGGCGTTCTCACCAGACTACGTCTGTCTCTTGGTGATTGTTCCTCTTGCATGGCTTTGCATGGAAACGACCATGAATCAACGAGGGCCCCGACCAAGATCGACCGCCATGCCGACCAGGCCGGCCACCTCGCCGAGTATCTCCCGGCGGGTCTCGGTCGCGGAGAGCTCGGCCATGAGTCCGCAGAGCACGGATCGGCGAGTCCGCGGCGACGGCCTGCCGCCTGCTCCAGCGGGTGTCCGCGCTGTGCGGCTACGTCAGCCTCCGGGATCCACGCGCAGAAAACTTGCGCGATGCCGGGTGACGCGGCATCACGCACCCACGTACGTCACGGAATCGGGTCGTCGCGAACTCCTCGCACGAACTACGCACCCCGCTCGCGATCAACCGCACCCTGCTTGAGGTGCAGATGTCCGACCCGGAGGTCTCTCCGGAGCTGGCTCAGTTGGGGAAAACCCTTCTGGCCACCGACGAACGCAGCGAGCAACTCGTGGAAGGACTGTTGCTTCTGGCGCGTAGCGAGAATGAGATTGCTGAACGAAAGCCTGTTGATCTGGCCGAGGTGGCCTCTCTGTCAGTCGACCAGGCCCGCATCGAGGCAGAGGCGACCGGCGTGGGGTTGCGCGGTGTACATCAATCCGCGTACGCCCAAGGCAATGGCGTTCTACTTGAGCGGGCCGCACTGAATCCGGTGCAGAACGCAGTCCGCTACAACCGGGCGCCTTGTACCTGCGTACGAGGTGGACAACCTCTTTGAACCGTTCAGGCGACTGCGTACGGAGCGCACAGGCAGTGACAAAGGCGTGGGGCTGGGCTTGTCCATCGTCCGCTCCGTGACGCGCGCACGGCGGATTCGTGAAAGCCGTACCGCGTGAGGGCGGCGGCCTGGAGGTACACGTCAGGCTGCCGCGGCGTTGAAGATTCGGTTCCTGGCCGGAATCAACATCCCTGCGTCAGCAGTGATTGAACCCACGAAAGGTCCCCCAGGAGTGCGCAAGTCACCGGCGTCGTTGCAGCACGATTTCTGAGCTTCATCGAATTCCCCCCAAGGAAGCATCTTGATCATCACATAATCGCCCTGCCGCTCCTTCAATGGATTATTTTGCCGGGGGAGTCCAAAAAGTCGTTGCGTCTCTGTTGTGTGTTCGTGCGGTGTCGTCAAATGTGCCGACTGATCAGGCGTGGGCTTTGGTCGAACCGCTGCTTCCGAGTTCGCGGATGAGCCGTCCGGCTTGGCCGGCCGGGGGCTGTGCCGAAGTGGCGCGCACCTGCCCGGCGGTGCGGACGCAGCGGCGACAGGCCAAGTGCTGCCCGCCCGGCATGGGCCTCTGCTGGGGGGCGCCGAAGCAGGCGGCAGAAGCTTCGACACGTACTCGACGCGGCCACTCGTGGAAGCCCGGCGCGAGCCGGGCACAGCCGGCCCCTCCCCGTGCTCCCCGTGATCATCAGGGGAGGGACCGGCTGCTTTGCGTGTGTGCCCGCACCTGCCCTGGCCAGCAAAAAGACCCTCCCTAAGGGAGGGTCTTGGAAAGCGCCCCCGGCAGGACTCGAACCTGCGGCCAAGTGCTTAGAAGGCACCTGCTCTATCCACTGAGCTACGGGGGCCGGGCTGTGGACGTGGATCACGGACCGCGGACAAGGATAGAGGCCCGGGTGCCTTGTCCCGGTTGCTTCACCTCCGTGGCACGTTGTGGAGGTTCCGTGAAGCGGTCCAAGAATCGCAGGCAGGTACGAATCCTGCACCGGTTTTGGCGTCCCGCGCGCCGGGTGTTGTGCACTCGTTATGCCTGCGTCTCAATTGTCGCGTACGCCTCATGCGTCACTTATCCCGTTCTGTAGGGGTTCTTGCGGGGCACACGAGGGGTTATACGCTTCAAAAAGCCAACGAAATTGGGCATTCTGCACATGTGGCGACCTTGGACGTACGACCGCGACTGATCGAGGCACTGTCCGTACTGCGCGACCGTGTCGACGCCGCACGCTTTCCGCTGCCACTACGGGGCGCCGCCCGCGCCCGGCGGAGCCGGGCCGAGCTGCTCGCCCAACTCGACGACTATGTGATTCCCCGCCTGCGCGCTCCTCAGGCGCCCCTCCTCGCGGTGATCGGCGGATCCACCGGAGCGGGCAAGTCCACACTGGTCAATTCGCTGGTGGGGCGGCGTGTCTCCGAGGCGGGGGTGCTGCGCCCGACGACGCGTACGCCGGTGCTCGTCTGTCATCCGGACGATCAGCACTGGTTCGCGGGCCGGCGGGTGCTGCCCCGCCTCACCCGGGTGTGGGTGCCGGAGCAGGAAGGCGGTGACGGCCCGGACGCCGCCGGCCCGCCCTACGGGCCCGGCGCGCAGCGGGAGCCGGCGTTCGGGGACGGGTTCGGCCACGGGACGGGCGACGGCCGCGATCACGGGTCCGGCCGGGGACTCCGGAACGACGGGGTCCGGAACGACGGGCACGGGCTGGGGCATGCCTACAGCGGATCGGGCTCCGGGTACGGCCCCCGTGACGGATACGGCGTGGGCGCAGGCGCCGACTCCGGATTGCCGACGGTGCGGATCGAGACAGATCCGGCGCTGCCCAGCGGGCTGGCGCTCCTCGACGCCCCGGACATCGACTCCCTGGTCGCCGGCAACCGGGAACTGGCCGCCGAGCTGATCTGCGCCGCGGACGTATGGGTGCTGGTCACCACCGCCGCCCGCTACGCCGACGCGGTGCCCTGGCATCTGCTGCGTACCGCCAAGGAATACGACGTCACGCTGGTGACCGTGCTGGACCGGGTGCCGCACCAGATCGCCACCGACATCTCCGGGCGGTACGCCGAACTGCTCCAGCGTGCCGGGCTCGGCCACGTGCCGCGCTTCACCATCCCCGAACTTCCCGAGTCGGCAGGCGGCGGCAGCGGACTGCTGCCCGCGACGGCCGTCGCCGCCTTGCGCGCCTGGCTGGAACAGCACGCCCAGGACCCCGTGGCCCGCGCGGCCGCCGGGGACCGCACCACCGCCGGCGTCATCGCCTCCCTGCGCAGCAGAGTGCCCGCCCTGGCCGGAGCAGCCGCCGCCCAGCACGCCGCGGCTCTGCGGCTGGCCTGCCGCGTGGAAGAGGCGTACGAGGACGCCGGGGAGCGCGTACGCCGGGAAGTCGCGGCCGGTGAGGTGCTGGCCGGCGACGCGCGCGCCCACTGGCACGACCACGAGCTGGGCGGTCGGCCCGACGAACTGCTGGACGCGCTGACCAGCGGGCTCACGTCCCTGCTGGCCTGCGCAGTCGAGGAGGCCGACGAGCGGGCCGCCGACGCCTGGCGGCGCGATCCCGCGGCGGCCGAGGTCGTGCGGTCGGCCGCCGTCGGCGCCGCGGGCGCGGGCGAACGCCTCGGTGTACTCGCCCGCCGCTGGCGCCGCTGCCTGGAGGAGTTGGCCGACGAGGAGACCCGCGAGGCACGCGGGGGCCAGGCCGGCGAACGGCCCGGCTCGGTCGAGCCCGAGGAGTCGGCTGCCCTGCTGGCCACCTCGCTGCTCGGTGGCCGCCGCGCCCGTACGGCGGGTGAGAACCTCGCCGATCTGCTGGGGGCCCAGAGCGCGCTCAGCCTGTGCGACCGGGGCAGCCACCTGCTGACGACGTATGTGGACTGCGCGTTGGACGCCGAGCGAGAGCGGCGGCTGGCACCACTGGACCAGCTGGCCGTGCCACCGGATCAGCAGGCCGAGTTGATCGCCGCGCTGTCCGTATTGCAGAAGGAGAAGGTGTCGGGGTGACCGCTTCTACGGAGCACGCGGGGCAGGCAGGGCAGGACCATCGGGCGGAGGGCGAGGGCGAGGGCGAGGGCGGTGGCGGGGAGCGCGGCAGCGGCGGCGAGCAGGTGGCGGACGGCCGCGAGCCGATCGCGCCGACGAGCGGAGGGCGTGAGGGGGGCGCGGCTGACGCTGCGGGTGGCGACGTGGCGGGTGCCGGTGTCCCGGCCGCTGCTGGGAACGCTCCGGTAGCTCCGGGCGTACCGGCTCCGACCGCTCCGACCGCTCCGACCGCTCCGACCGCTCCGACCGCTCCGACCGCTCCGACCGCTCCGACCGCTCCGACCGCTCCGACCGCTCCGGGCGTTCCGGGCGTTCCAGGGCTGGGCGGGCCCAGTGACCCGACTGCGAGTGAGCCCCTTCCGAGCGCTCCGGGGCCGCGTACCCCGGGTGACGTCGATGGTGCGGAAGGCGCGGGTATCGGGGACAGCGGACTCGGCGGTGTGGCCGATAGTGGGCCGTCGGATGGGCCGCCCGACGGGCCGTTGGCTGGGCCGTCGGATGTGCGCGGCGGGCCCTGGGACGACGGGTTGATCGCGCGCCGGGCACGGGTGGGGGAGTTCCCGCGGCCGGGAGGACGGCGGCGAGCGCTGGAGGCCGCGGGCGAGTCCCGGACGGCGGCGACGGGGGACGCGGCGGCCAAGGAGCAGCTCCTTACCGCGAGCGTGCAGTGCGCCTCCGGTGTGGGCACGTGCAGCAACACACGTGCGGGCGTCGGCGGGGATGTGGCCGTCGACCTGGCCGCGGCCATGGAGGATGCCGTGGACGAGGACCTCAGGTCGGGCGGCGGGACGGTGGGGCTCGGCGGGCAGGTGGCCCGGGGCGGCCGGGTGGCCGCGAGAAACGGATCGCCCAGGGGCAGCGGGGAGGGCGCGGCGACGGGCCGGCCCGGCCCGTACGGGCGGGGGGCGGACCGCGAACCGCGCACCGTGGGTGAGGAGCTGCGGCCTCGGCTGGACGCGTTGCGTGAGCTGATCGCGCTCTCCCGCACCCGGCTGGACGCCGAGACGCTGGAGGACGCGGGCCGGGTGCTGGAGGCGGCGAACGAGCGCTACCGGCTCTCCGGCGAGTACACCGTCGTCGCCATCGCCGGTGCGACCGGCAGCGGGAAGTCCTCGCTGTTCAACGCGCTGGCGGGGGCGAGCCGTTCGCAGGTGGGTGCACGGCGGCCGACGACCTGCCAGCCGGTGGCCTGCGTCTGGTCGGACGGCCGGCCCGGCGCGGAGGGGCTGCTGGACCGGCTGGGCGTGCCGGCGCATCGCCGCCACACCCCGGCGGACGAAGCCCCCGAGCTCCGCGGGCTCATTCTGCTCGACCTGCCCGACCACGATTCGGCGGCCACCGAGAACCGGACGCAGGTCGACCGGATGCTGGAGCTGGTGGACGCGGTGATCTGGGTCGTCGACCCCGAGAAGTACGCCGACGCGGTGCTGCACGAGCGGTATCTGCGGCCGTTGGCGGGCTACGCCGAGGTCACGTTCGTCGTGCTCAACCAGGTGGACCGGCTGCCCGGCGACGCCACGGACCAGGTGGTGGACGACCTGCGCCGGCTGCTGGACGAGGACGGACTGGCGCTCGGCGAGCACGGTGAGCCAGGAGCGGTGGTGCTGGCCCTCTCCGCCGCTACCGGTGAGGGTGTGGTGGAACTGCGCGAGACGCTGGGCCAGTTCGTCGCGGAACGGGGCGCGGCGAGCCGGCGGCTGATGGCGGACGTGGACGCGGCGGCCGAGCGGCTGCGGTCGGTGTATGTGGCGGAGCGCCGCATCGGGCTGACGGAACGGGCCCGCGAGGAGTTCGACGACCGGCTGGCCGAGGCGGTCGGCGCGGTGGCGACCGGGCGCGCGGCGGAACGCGACTGGCTGCGGCACGCCTACCGCGCCTACGGCTCCCCGTGGTCGCGGCTCAACGGCTGGCGGCGCGGACGCCGGGCGGAGGAAGGCCATACCGGGAGCGGACTGACCGGGGCCGGGCCGGCCGGGAGCGGACCGCCCGGCGCGGCTCGCACCGGGGCCGCCGGTATCGGTGCGCGCGTCGGGAACCCGCATGCCGGGCCGGCGCATGCGGGGCCCGGGGCGGTCGGCCGGCAGGGGCAGTACGGGCAGACGAGCGCGGCGACCGGCGTACCAGGGTCCGGGGGCGGCGAGGGCGCGTTGGACGTCCGGGCGGCGGCCCGTCCGGTGGTGGAGCAGGCCGTACGGGCCGTGGCAGGCGACGCCGCGCGTGGCTTGCCGGCGCCCTGGGCCCAGGCCGTGCGCGAGGCGGCGAGTCGGGGCGCGGCGGGGCTGCCGGGTGCCCTGGACAAGGTGGCGGCCGACGCCGAGGAATCCCTCAGGGGAGGGCCGGTGGTGAAGCCGCGCTGGTGGACGGTGGCTGCCGCGTTGCAGGGCCTGCTGTTCGCCCTGCAAGTGGTGGGCGTGTTGTGGCTGCTGGGGGCGATTGTGGGGCTGACCGACACAACGGCATGGCTCCCCGCACTGCTGCCCGCGGCCATCGGTTCGGTGGGCGGCCCGGTGCTGGCCTGGATCTGCCGGATCGCGGCGCGCGGCCCGGCCCGCCGGTACGGGCAGGAAGCCGAGCGGCGCCTGAGGAGCGCGGCGGCGGGCTGCGGACGGGCAAGGGTCCTGGAGCCGGTCGCGGCCGAGTTGTTGCGCTACCGCGAGGTACGCGAGCAGTACGCGGTGGCCTCGGGGGCCTGATCGGGGAGTGCGTCGTGTGCGCCGGGCGGGCGGGCCCGGCACTGCGTGCGAGGCGGGTGGGGCGGCCAGGTAATCGGCCGCCCCTTCTGCATGCCACGCTCGTCGGCCGTCCGCCAAGCCTGTCGGCCATCCGCCACGCTCGTCGGCCGTACGCCGTGCTCGTGCTTCGAGGCTCGCCCCTGCTGCCACCGTCCCTCCCGGGTGGCGGAGTTATCCCCAGCCTGGAGGTCGTCCACAGGTCTCTGCGGCGCGCGGCGATTCCGTGCAGCATCAATCGCAGGCAGATCGCAACGCGGTCACGCACCCGAGCAAGCTCGGGGAGAGCGAACGGGGGAGTGGGTTCGATGAGCGAGACGATGGTGACCTTGGTGGGAAACGCCGCGACGGCGGTGGAGCACCGGCAGACGCCAACGGGGGTGCCGGTCGCCAGGTTCCGGCTGGCGGCGACGTCCCGGCGCTGGGACAGGACCCGGGAGTGCTGGACCGACGGGGACACGAGTTTCTACACGGTGCGCTCGTGGCGAACGCTCGCCGACAACGTCGCGGCGTCGGTAGCGGTGGGCGAACCCCTGATCGTCCAGGGCAGGTTGCGGCTCAGGGAAGGGGAGAAGCCACCGGAGCAGGGCGGGCAGCGCTGGTTCTCGGCGGAAGTGGACGCCGTCGCGGTCGGCCACGACCTGTCCCGGGGCACCGCCGCTTTCCGCCGGGCTTCGAGGCCGCGTATGGACGTGGTCCCGGCGCAGCCCGGTACGCCCGGCCCCGACCCCTGGGCAGCCGGCACCGGCACCGGCCCTGGCACCGCTCCCGGCACGCGAACAACGACGGCAACAGCAACAGAGACAGCAGAAACAGCAACCGGAGCAACAGCCAGAGCGGCGACGGCGAGCGCGACAACACCTGCGCCCGGCTCAGGCGCGGCGCAGGCGGGCGAGAGAGCTTCGGCATGGGAGGTTGGCATCAAGGCCGAAGGCGACGGAACTCAAGTGGAGGGCGCGCGAGGCGAGGGAGCTCAAGTTGAGCGCGCTCCCGTCGAGGAGGCCGGCGCCCAGGCGGAGTACGTCGACGCTTCGACCTCACAGGCAGCCACCCCGCCCGAGCCTCCCAGCCGCCCTTCGCCTCCCGCCCGCCCCGTACGGCTACCACCGTCACCGACTCCGCAGCCTGCGCCGTCTCTCTTGCCGCAGGCTCAACTTCCCGCGGGCGCAGTGCGCCTGAGAAGGCGTCAGTGCCCTGAAAAGTCCCGTTGATTTGTCGATAATGCCAGGTCAGGGTGCTCGCCATCGATAACGATTGCGATTCGGATCGGTTATGGAATGCCATTCCCGGGGACCCTGATGCGCCTGCTCCATAGGATCCGTCGAGTACTCACGGGGGCTGACTTTGTTCGGCTGTTGAGTTCTTCAGATCTTTCCGGCGAGGCACCCTCCCCATTCGACCGCCTCGCCCAGAGGGGAAATCATGCTTTCGATGAAGAGGCGGGGCGCAGCCCGCCTTGCTGCCGCGGTTGTGGCCTCCGGCCTGGTCGCGGCGGGTGCGATAGCCACCGCGGGAACTGCCGCGGCGGATGAGACGACTCCCACGCACGGGGGTGCCACCGCGACGCTCGGTGGTCTGAAGACCTTCGACCAGGCGATCGTGCACGCCGACGGCCAGGACCAGCGCGTCGGCGCCGGCCTGTTCGAGATGGCGGTCGACAACGGCGGCACGCTCCAGACGTACTGCATCGACATCCACAACCCGACGCAGCAGCAGGCGAAGTACCAGGAAGTGCCCTGGAGCGCCTCGTCGCTGCACAACAACGGGGACGCGGGCAAGATCCGCTGGATTCTGCAGAACTCCTACCCGCAGGTGAACGACCTGGCGGCGCTCGCCTCCAAGGCCGACGCCGGCAACCTGACCGAGAAGACCGCCGCGGCCGGCACCCAGGTCGCGATCTGGCGCTTCTCCGACCACGTCAAGGTCGACGCGGTCGACCCGGCGGCCGAGAAGCTCGCCGACTTCCTCGAGAAGAGCGCGCAGAACCTCGCCGAGCCCAAGGCGTCGCTGACGCTGGACCCGCCGGCCGTCTCCGGCAAGTCCGGCAGCCGTCTCGGCCCGGTCACCGTGCACACCAACGCCGACAGCGTCACGGTCTCGCCGGCCGCCGACGTGCCGGCCGGTGTCAAGGTCGTGGGCAAGGACGGCAAGCCCGTCACCAGCGCCGCCGACGGCACCCAGCTCTTCTTCGACGTCCCCGCGGGTGCCGCGGACGGCAGCACCTCGCTGACCGCCCAGGCCGCGACCAAGGTCCCGGTGGGCCGTGCCTTCACCGGTATCGGCGAGCACGCCAAGAGCCAGACGCAGATCCTGGCCGGCTCCAGCGAGTCCACCGTCTCCGCGGCGGCCACGGTCTCCTGGAAGAAGCAGGGCGCCATCCCGGCGATCACCGCCGAGAAGAACTGCGCCAAGGGTGGTGTGGACGTCACCGCCAGCAACAAGGGCGATGAGGCGTTCCGCTTCCAGCTCTCCGGCAAGGAATACGAAATCGCCCCGGGCAAGTCGCAGACCGTGACGGTGCCGGTGGCCGAGGACCAGCCCTACTCGATCACGATCAAGGGTGAGGGCGGCTTCAAGAAGTCCTTCTCCGGCGTCCTGGACTGCAAGACCGCGGGTAGCGGTGGCGGCAAGCCGTCCTCGCAGCCCAGCCCGGCCACGGCCGGCGGCACCGCTGGTGGCGACACCGGCGGTGACCTCGCCGAGACGGGTTCCAGCAACGCCACCCCGATGATCGCGGGCGTCGCGGTTCTTCTCGTGCTGGTCGGCGGCGGCGCGGTGTTCTTCCTTCGCAAGAAGAAGGCCGGCACCCCCGCTCAGTGACCGCGTCACCGAGCGACCGGCCGCCCGGCCGGCCAACGGTCACCGCCCCCGGTGAAGCAACCGGACGGTGACCGAGTGGTGACAGGCCGCCGCTCGCTCGTCGACGGACGGTGAAAGACCTCGTGGCCCCGGAGTGCACCAGCGCTCCGGGGCCACGGGCGTCCTCCGCACCTTGCCCGCAGCTCCCCCGTCGCGAGCGCAAGGGGGGAGCCGTGGCGCTCTCCCGCCCGCCATACCGGGGCCTGTCCGCTGTCCGCTCAGTGGCACCCGTTTCCCCCGGGGGATGGACGTACGGCAAGATGGGGTGTATCTGCCCTCGCGCGGCCACGCCGCACCATGGCCCAGGCGGCGGAGCCGCACACAGACCTGATAGATCCAAACCTGCTGGACGGTTTCTCTTGGCTGAGTACATCTACACGATGCGCAAGACGCGCAAGGCGCACGGCGACAAGGTCATCCTCGATGACGTGACGCAGAGCTTCCTGCCTGGCGCGAAGATCGGTGTCGTGGGTCCCAACGGCGCCGGTAAGTCCACGGTGCTGAAGATCATGGCCGGTCTTGAGCAGCCGTCGAACGGTGACGCGTTCCTCTCCCCGGGCTACACCGTCGGCATGCTCCTCCAGGAGCCGCCGCTGGACGAGTCCAAGACCGTGCTGCAGAACGTGCAGGACGGCGCCTCCGAGATCATGGGCAAGCTCCACCGCTTCAACGAGGTCGCCGAACTGATGGCGACCGACTACTCCGACGCGCTGATGGAGGAGATGGGTAAGCTCCAGGAGGACCTCGACCACGCCAACGCGTGGGACCTGGACACCCAGCTGGAGCAGGCCATGGACGCCCTGGGCTGCCCGCCCGGCGACTGGCCGGTTAACAACCTCTCCGGTGGTGAGAAGCGCCGCGTCGCGCTCTGCAAGCTGCTCCTCGAGGCTCCCGACCTGCTGCTCCTCGACGAGCCCACCAACCACCTGGACGCCGAGTCCGTGCAGTGGCTGGAGCAGCACCTCGCCAAGTACCCCGGCACCGTCGTCGCCGTCACCCACGACCGGTACTTCCTCGACCACGTCGCCCAGTGGATCTGCGAGGTCGACCGCGGCCGCCTGCACGGCTACGAGGGCAACTACTCCAAGTACCTGGAGACCAAGCAGACCCGCCTCAAGGTCGAGGGCCAGAAGGACGTCAAGCGCGCGAAGCGTCTGAAGGACGAGCTGGAGTGGGTGCGCTCCAACGCCAAGGGGCGGCAGGCCAAGTCCAAGGCCCGTCTGGCGCGTTACGAGGAAATGGCCGCCGAGGCCGACAAGATGCGGAAGCTGGACTTCGAGGAGATCCAGATCCCGCCGGGCCCGCGCCTGGGCAACATCGTCGTTGAGGTCGAGAACCTCAGCAAGGCCTTCGGCGACAAGGTCCTCATCGACGACCTGTCGTTCACGCTGCCGCGCAACGGCATTGTCGGCATCATCGGCCCGAACGGCGCCGGCAAGACCACGCTGTTCAAGATGCTGCAGGGTCTGGAGACCCCGGACTCCGGCTCGATCAAGATCGGTGACACGGTCAAGGTCAGCTACGTCGACCAGAGCCGCGCCAACATCGACCCCAAGAAGACCCTGTGGGCCGTGGTGTCGGACGAGCTCGACTACATCAACGTCGGCCAGGTCGAGATGCCCTCGCGGGCGTACGTCTCGGCGTTCGGCTTCAAGGGCCCGGACCAGCAGAAGCCGGCCGGTGTGCTGTCCGGTGGTGAGCGCAACCGCCTCAACCTGGCGCTGACCCTCAAGGAGGGCGGCAACCTGCTCCTCCTCGACGAGCCCACCAACGACCTCGACGTCGAGACCCTGTCGTCGCTGGAGAACGCGCTGCTGGAGTTCCCCGGCGCGGCCGTGGTCATCTCCCACGACCGCTGGTTCCTGGACCGCGTGGCGACGCACATCCTCGCCTACGAGGGTGACTCCAAGTGGTACTGGTTCGAGGGCAACTTCGAGTCGTACGAGAAGAACAAGATCGAGCGCCTCGGCCCGGACGCGGCCCGTCCGCACCGCGCCACGTACAAGAAGCTGACCCGGGGCTGAGCAGCGTGCGACACCTCTACTCCTGCCCCCTGCGCTGGTCCGACATGGACGCCTTCGGCCATGTCAACAACGCGGTGTTCGTCCGCTACCTCGAAGAGGCGCGGATCGACTTCATGCGCCGACTGGCGCCGGGGAACGGCAGCCCGTCGTTCACGGGCGGCTCCGTCGTGGCGCGGCACGAGATCGACTACGTGCGGCCCCTGGTGCACCGGCACGCCCCGGTGTCCATCGAGCTGTGGGTGACGAAGGTCAGCGCCGCGTCCATGACGATCGCGTACGAGGTCAAGGACGAGGCGACCCTCTACCTCAGGGCCTCGACCATCGTCGTCCCGTACAACTTCACCGAGGAGCGTCCCCGCCGCATCACCGCGGAGGAGAAGTCCTTCCTGAAGGAGTACATGGACGACGCGTCGCACCAGGAGGGGGCCGTCGCCGTATGACGGCGCTGCGCCTGGCCGATGCCGGGGAGGCGGCGGACCTCGCCGCCTTCCTGGCCCGGCTGATCCACTACGACCGTGCCGCCGCGGTACGGCTCCAGGCCGGCGGCGGGGTACTCGCCGTCTTCGGCCGCCCGCCGTCCTTCGAGGTCCTGGCGATCCGTACGGCCCGCCTCGCCGACGACGACCTCACCCTGGACGTCACCGTCTCGGCGGGCGAACTCCTCGAAGGCGTCGAGGAGTCGGCGGACACCGTCACCGTGCCCGCCGCGGTCACCGGGCCGCCGTGGGCCGGGCTGCTGCCGCCGCGCGGCGGCTGGCGACGGGTGCCGGGCCTGCCCACCCCCGACGCCCTCGTCCGCGCCGTGGCCGGCGCGGTCGCCGAATTCCGCGCCCGCGACGAGGCGTTGCCGCCGCAGCACCGCACCCGCACCGAACGGGACCGTATCGGCCGGGACATCTGGTCGCGCACCCTCGGCGACACCCACCTCCCGCTGCGCGCCGCACACGCCGCCCACTCGCTGGGCTTCCTGCGCCCCGCGCGCGCCAACGCCCTCGCGGTCGGCGGCACTTCACCCGCTGCCGCCGAGAACGCCACCCCCGGCGCCATGGACGGCGCCGAGGCGAGTGCCGCCCATCCCGGTTCCGCACCTCAGCCGCAGGCGCCGACACTGCTCGCCGCGGGCGGCTGGCTACGGTTGAGCACCGCCTACGGCTCGATCGCGGTACGGACGGGCGGCCCGGCGGGACTCAAGGGACTCTCGGGCCTGTCGGTCACACCGACGTGACGACAGGGCGGCCGTGACGACGGGCAGGTAGTAGCCGTTATCGACGACGGTCGGGACGTCGGCTCCTGGGGCGTCGGTGGTCTGCTGAGGTCGCTCTGACGGGCGGCCTTCGGCTGCGGGCCGCCTCAACGCCCGGCCGTCTTCCGGCGTCCGTCTCCAGGCTGTGCAGTCGTCGGTCCGGCGGTCCGGCGGGCCTGCTCACCCCTTGCGGCGCCCCTCTGTGGCGTCCCATGCCCGCACGAGCCGCCACAGGCGCAGACGGCCTGTTGCCTCGCCGGAGCTTCTCAGCGTCGCTGGACGTCTCAGGCCCCTGCTGTGTTCTCTGCGGTCTCTGCGGTCTTCTGTGTTCTCTGCGTTCTCGCTCCGCCGCGGCGGAGTAGGCGCTTGTGGTGCCTGTGGGATACGCCCGGCCCGCGTGGGAGCCGCCGGCCGCTTCGTTCGTCCCGCGCCGGTCGCCGGTCGCCGGTCGCCGGTCGCTGCTCGCAGTTCCGCAGGCGGCCTGGCGGGGCGGGACGGGGCGCGGCAGGGCTCTCAGTCCGCGGTGTTGACCATCGACGCGGCCGCGTACGTCAGGTAGTTCCACAGGGTCGTCTCGTGTTCCTCGGACAGTTCGAGGGAGTCCACGGCGTCCCGCATGTGCCGCAGCCACGCGTCGTGCGCCGCACGGTCGACGGTGAACGGGGCATGGCGCATCCGGAGCCGGGGGTGCCCGCGGCCGTCGCTGTACGTACGGGGGCCGCCCCAGTACTGCATGAGGAAGAGCGCGAGCCGCTCCTCGGCCGGACCCAGGTCCTCCTCCGGGTACATCGGCCGCAGCAGCGGGTCCTCGGCGACTCCCTGGTAGAAGCGGTGCACCAGGCGGCGGAAGGTCTCCTCGCCACCGACCTGTTCGTAGAAGGTCTGCTCCTGAAGCGTGCCGCGCGGAATCTTGTTCACCCGTCCATGGTGTCAGACGCACAGTCCTAGGTCTTCGGGCGGAGGACGGAGACGGGGACCGGCGGGAGGGACCTCTGGGAGAGAGTCGCGGGGAGAGCGCCGGGGGACGCTCGGGCCATAACGGCGTTCGGGGCGTGATCGGTTGATCACGCCCCGAACATGGGTCGCTTCCGTTCGGAGGGCCCGCCGCTCTTGAGGGCGGGGCTCCGGGCGCGGACCTCCCCGGTGTCAGCCTCGGCGGACGGTCAGCGTCGTCCAGGCGCCGACGTGCACCCGGTCACCCTCGTGGAGCGGCACCGGCACGTAGGGCTGGATCGGGTCCTCGGCGAGGTTGATCGTCGTGCCGTTGGTGGAGTTCTGGTCGACCACCGCCCAGCTGCCGTCCTGCTGCTGCACCAGCAGCGCGTGCTGGTGCGAGACGCCCGGGTCCTCCGGCGAGCGGCCCAGGTCGACGTCCGGGGCCTCGCCGGTGCTGTTCCGGCGGCGGCCGACGGCGATCTGACCGTTGGCGAGCGGAAGCACCTGCTCGGGGGAGTACGCGGGGAGGTTGAGCCCCGCTGCCTCCGGCCCGCTGCGGCCCATCATCGCCATGAAGTACTCGCGGTCCGGTGCTATGGCCACCACCCAGCCCGCGCCGACGACCGGCGGCGGGCCCTGCGGCGGGGCGGCAGGGCCCTGGCCGGGTCCGCCGTTCCACTGCTGGTCGGGCTGCTGCTGCGGGGGGCCCTGCTGTTGCGGGGGCCCCTGCTGCTGGTGGTGCTGGGAGTCGTACGGGCCGGGCTGCTGCTGCTCGTACGGCGCCGGAGGCTGCTGCTCGTACATGCCGGGCTGCTGCTGCGGCTGCTGCTCGTAGGGGCCGGGCTGCTGCGGCGGGAACGGCGCGGGTGGCTGCTGCTGCTCGAACGGGGCCTGTGGGCCCGGCTGCGCGGGGGCCATCGGCGGCGCGGCACTCTGCGCGCCCGGCGGATTCAGGGTCCAGTCATCGCCCTGCTGCTGGTGCTGCTGGTGCTGCTGAGGCGGCGGGCCGGGCATGCCGGGGCCGGGCATGCCGGGCGGCGGGCCGGGCTGACCGGGATAGCCGCCGGGGCCGGGCTGGCCGGGGGGCGGGCCCTGCTGCGGCTGCTGAGGTTGTTGGTGCTGTTGCTGCGGCGGCGGGAATCCGTAGCCGCCCTGGCTGTCCTGGGGGCCCGGACCGGGCGCGGGGGGCGCCGGAAAGCCGTAGCCGCCTTGGCCGCCGGGGGGCGGGCCGGGCTGCTGGCCGGGCGGCGGGGCGTAGGACGTGGGGGAGTGCGTGAGGAAGTTGTAGCGGCACCCCTCACAGAACGGAGCCATCGCCTGACGCGGCGTACCGCACTGCGGGCACAGCTCGGCCTGCGCGGACGGATCGGGGCCGGGCGCAGGGGCGGGCGGGGGAAAGCCGTAGCCACCCTGATCGCCCTGGGGGCCGGGGCCGGGCGCGGGGGGCGGGAAGCCATAGCCACCCTGACCACCCTGACCGCCTTGGGTGCCGGGGCCTGGGCCTCCGGGCGGCGGTCCGGGCTGGCCGGTCGGCTGGCTGGGCGGCGCGTTCAGGAACCCCGCAGGCAGGGAGGGCGGCGGGGGGACAGCACCCGCCATCCGGTGGCCGCACACCTCGCACCAGTCTTCGGCCACCGACTGGTGGCCGTTCGGGCAGGTCGGCATGTCGGTTCTTCCCCCTCCGTACCGTTTCTTCGGTGGTACTTCTCGTCGTTACTTCTTCACGCGAACGGTCTTCGTCGAGCGCGTTTCGAGCGTCATCTCGTCCGCCTCGGCGACCTTCGCCTTGAGTCGCACAGTACCGGTCGCCGCATCGACGACGTCCACCACCTTCGCAAGCAGTTTCGCAGTGTCCACGTTCCCCGAGGCGTTCGCCAACTGCACCGCCCGGCCCAGTTTCGCGGTGGCGTCGTCCACCTTGCCCGACTTGCGGGCATCGAGCCCCTGCTGGATGGCTTGTGCCAGTTCCGCCTGTCCTGTGTAGTGCGCGACCTGTGGGTTGATCGATGTGGAAGCGGCCGTGTCATCGGTCCACACCGCCCGTACGAGCCCCTGCGCAAGGGGCCGCGCGGGGGAGCCGTCCGGCGCCGAGATGATCAATGAGACGCGCGCGGCCAGCATCTCCTGGCCGACACCTGCGTCCGGCACGCGTACGCAGAGGTGATAGTCGCGGGACTCATCGCCCCAGGAGCCGGTCGGATAGTCCCCCGACCGCGGACTGGACGTGGTGCGCCGGCCGGTCAGATCGGCCACGGTGGGCGCCACTTGTTTGACGAAGGTGACCTCCGCGCCCAGCGGCGTCCACAGCCGCAGGCCGACATCGGCGACCTCCTTGCCCATCGCCGCCTCCATCATCCGCGTGAAGTCGGCGGTCAATTCGGCTGGATCGGCGACGATATCGGCACTGCCGAGCAGCGCCGCGGCGATGCCGGTGACCTCCTTGACCTCCCAGTCCGTTCCCACGCCGCGGGCATCGCAGGTGAAGCGCCCGGCGCAGGCGTCCAGCGTGGCCCGCAGATCCTGCGGCGATTCGTGCTCGTTGCGGCCGTCGGTCAGCAGGATGCCGTGCCGGATGTCCACCTCGGCGGACGACAGCAGCCGGTCGGCCAGCCGCAGCCAGGTGCCGATGGCGGTGCCCCCGCCCGCGCTCAGCTTCCGCAGGGCGTCCCTGGCCTCGGCGCGGGTGGCCGGGGCGGCGACGGCCAGCCGGCCGCCGCCGGGGTAGACCTCGGTTGCCTGGTGGGTGCCGGCCACCACCGCGAAGGCGACGCCGTCGCGCACCGTGTCGATGGCGGCTGCGGTCGCCTCGCGGGCCCCGCGCATCTTCGTGGGCGGGTAGTCCATCGACCCGGAGCAGTCGACCATGATCACCACGCCCGCGTCCGGGACGTCGGACAGGCCGGCGAACACCGGCCGGCCACCGGTCGTGCCGCCGCCTGTCGCGGTGACCGTGACGATGGCGTTCACCTCGCGCCCGCCCTCGGGGAGGTAGGGGTTCTGATACACCTCGGCGGAGAAGCGCGGCACACGCGACTTGGCGAAATTGGCCATCAGTTCCGCTCCTTGAGACTCCGTGCCGGTCGATCGGCAAGAGGGGCAAAGGGGGCGGACGGAAGTCCTGCTGTACTTCCCCCCGTCGGCGCGGCCCGCGCCGTACTCGTCGCTCGGTGGTGCGGGCGTGCCTGTGTGTGCGTGCCTGTGTGTGCGTGGCTCGTCGGTCTGTGGCGGGTGGCGGGTGGCGGGTGGCGGGTGTGGCTGTGTGGGTGCGGTCCCGCTTCCCCTGCTTTCCCGCGCCCCTTCCCCCGGTTCCCGTCCCCCTTCTCCCCTCGACCGTTCTCCGTTCCCCGATCCCCTTTTCCGGCCCCCGGTTCGGGGCCCGTCCCCGAACCCCCACTGCCATCCGGCCCGCCGGCCCCCGTCCCCACCGTCTCCCTGCCCCACCGGCTCTCAGCGGCCGAGGCCGGGGCGGGAGGTCATGGAGTCATAGGGGCAGGGGGGTCAGGGGGCCAGGGTTGACCGTGTCCGGCGTGTTCGTTTTTCGGCCGGTCAGGCCGATCCTGCCCCTATTAGTGGTGCGGGGAACGGGACCAGCGCCACTGTTACGTTGTCGTGGCCCCCGCTGTCGAGGGCGTGGCTGACCAGCGTCCGGGCGGCGTTCAGCGGCCGCGTGGGCGCGTCGAAGGGCAGGACCGCGGCCATGCGGTCCGCGGACTCCGCGTAATTCCACAGGCCGTCCGTGCACACCACCACGACACCCGGGCCGTCCGGTTTGAACGTTGCGGTGTGCGGCTCGACTTCGTACGCGTCCGCCCCGAGCCAGCCCGTGATGGCGTGCGCGCGCTCGTCGGCGTTGGCTTCGGCTTCCGTCATCAGGTTGTTGGCGACCATCTGGGCCGCCCAGGAGTCGTCCTCGGTGAGCCGGGCGGGCGGCGCCGTGCGGTCGTTGGGGATCCAGTACGCCCGGCTGTCGCCGACCCAGCCGACGGTCAGCAGCCCGCCACCCACCACAGCACCGACGAACGTGCAGGCGGGAGCGTTCTGCTGGCGGTGTTCGTCGTGCGCCGCGCCGGGCTCGTCGGCCAGCGCGTCGACGGCCGACGAGGCCGCCATGATCGCGTCGTGCATGGCCTGCTGCGGATGCGTGCCCTGCGGCAGGGCGGCCAGCAGTGCCGCGCCCGCGGCCTCGGACGCCGCTTGGGAAGCCTCGTCCGGCCGGGTCGCCGAGGAGACGCCGTCGCAGACCACTGCCACGACGGCGGGCGTGCCGTCCGGCAGGGCGGCTGCCCGGAGGGCGAAGAAGTCCTCGTTGCGGTGGTGTCGGTGGCCACGGTCGCTGACCGCCGCGATACCGGCCAACTCACGCTCCATGTGGTCCCGTTCCCGCGGCTGGGCGTGGCCGCACTGCTCGCAGTAGCCGTCGGAGTCGACGGCGCCCGCCCGGCAGGCCCCGCAGACGCGGGTGCCCTGCGCGGGAGTGGGGTGCGGGCCGGCGGCCCCGTCATGGGGGCCGGTCTCGGCGGGCGTGCCGCCATCGGTTACCGGCCCGGGGCCCGCTTCGCTGCCGGCTGCCGTGGGCGCGGCGGCTGCCGGCGTCCCGGCCGGGGCACCGGCAGCCCGTCCAGCAGTGCTCGGGGCTTGCGGCGCCGCGCCCGCTCCCGCCGCTGCGGCGTCGGCGACGACCTCGTAACCGGCGACGCGAGGGTCGGCGACCGGGGGGCCGAGGCCCTCCCCTGCCGGGTGCGGCTCGTCGGCCGCCTGAGTGCCTGCGTGCTCTGCTGCTACGCCGATGCCCGCCGTCGGCGCGTGGCCGGGCATCGGCGGGGCGTTGACAGCGCCGTACGGGAGGCGGGCCTGCGGGTCGGGAGGAGGCGGGCCGGCCGGAGCCTGGGGCGAGGGGGCTTGCTGAGGTACGCGCCCCTGCGGCGAAGGCGGCGTCTCGGGTGCGCGCGACGCCTCGGGCCAGGGCGACGCCTGCGGGGCGCGGGGCGCCTGTGCGGCCTGTGGCGCGTGCGGCCCCTCCGGCGGGAGCGGCGCGTGCGAGCCCTGCGGTGCCTGTGCGCCCTGGAGCGTGTGCGAGCCCTGCGGTGTCTGCGTGCCCTGCGAGCCATGGGGTGGCTGCGGTACCTGCGTTGCCTGCTGCGCGTCCGTGACGTGTGCGGGCCGCGGCGCGGGCGCCGGCGGACCCACCGGCGGTTTCAGCGGAGATGCGGGCCGCGGAGGCGCCGACGCCTCGGGGGCGTACGCGGGTGGCGGAGGGGGGCCGTACGCAGGGGCGCCGGCCGCGCCGTTCACCGTGGGCGTCGGTTGCCCGCCCGGCCGCTCGGCAGGCGCCACGAGGCCGGCGCCGCACCGCCCGCAGAAATTGTCTCCCGCGTCGAGCGGCTCATCGCAGCTCGGACACCGGGACAGCCCAGTCACACCCATGTCACACCCACGTCCTGGGGCGGAAGCGGTTGGCCCGTTCCACCAGTTCGATCCTTTCCTCGCCACGCTGCGCCAACCGCGCGAGCATGCGGTACGACCGTTCCAGCCCGAACCGCAGGCCCCGCTCGTCCAGCGCGCTGCCGAGCAGCGACGGCCGCCCGTGCGTGGTCCGCCCGCCGTCCGGTCCGCCACCGTGGCTCCCGGAGAGTACCCAGTCCAGGGCGCTGCCCAATACTTCGGTGGCGAGTTGTTCCCGGCGTTCGGCGTCCAGGCCGAAGTCCGCGAGGGCTTCGACCTGTTCGGCGGCGGCGCGCAGGTCCGGCAGCAGCGCGTCGCGGGCGGAACGCTGCCGCAGCCGGGCGCGGGTCGCAGCGATGCGCGCCGCGGTGAAATGAATGGATGACTCCGGTACGGATTCCAGCGTTTCGACCGCGCCCGTCCGGTCGCCGGTCGCCAGCCGCACCCGGGCGAGGCCGAACGCGGCACTGACATAGCTGTGGTCGGTCGTCCACACCATGCGGTAGTACTCCGCGGCGTTGTCCAACTGCCCCAACAGCTCAGCGCAGATGCCCAGGGCCAGCTTCGGTGCGGGCTCCCCGGGGAAGGCGTCGTAGATCGCGTCAAACGCCAGCGCGGCGGTCTCGCGGTCCTGCGTCGCCAGCGACACCAGGCCGCGGTTCCACACCACCCGCCAGTCGGCGTTCCACTCCCCGGCCGGATCCGACTCGATCGCCTCCAGGGCCTCAAGCGCCGCGGCACCCTCGCCCATCTCCAGGCGCGCCCGCAGGCCCCGCAGCCGCCCCTCCAGGGAATCGGCGGGTGCCGAGCGCAGCGCGGCGATCAGCTCGGCGGGCGCGGCGGCCATCAGCCCCGCGAGGAAACCGGCGTTGGGATCGGCCGGGTCCACCCGCGGCACCGGCAGCGCGAGCACCGCGACACCGGGGTCCAAGGGCCGCAGAACGGGTCCCGCGGCGGAAACTCCGCCCGGCGCGGTCGACTGGGGGGCCGCCCCGCCGCCCGCGCCACTCGTTACCCCGCTCGCCCGGCCGCCCGTCGCGGCTGTACCGGCTGCGCCGTCCGCAGCGGCCGTACTGCTCATCGGGCCGCTGCCGTCCGGCGGTTCGATCTCGTACGCCGTCTGCGCCGGGATCACCGGCGGGCCGGCCGCCGAAGCCGCCCGCCCCGCCTTCCTGCCCGCCCGCCGGCCGCGGCCAGGCGCCACCTCGCGCGCGCCCAGCAGTGAACTGTCGCCCCGCGGCGCCGCCATCAACTCCGTGTCCACCACTCGCAGTTCCGGCCCGAACTGCTTCGACACCGACGGCCGCTGCTCGCCCGACTGGAGCGCCACGACCTCCCGCAGCACACCCGTCAGCTGCTCGGCCATCTCCTCCGCCGAAGCGAACCTGCGGGCCCGCTCCGGGTCCGTGGCGCGCACCAGCAGCCGGTAGAAGGACTCGTACGTCCGGAAGACGTCGATGTGCTCCGGATCCGGCAGGGAGTCGACGAAGACATTCGTATAGCCCTGGAAGTCGAAGGTGAGGACGGCGAGGCTGCGCGCGACGGTGTAGAGATCGGAGGCGACCGAAGGACCCAGCGCGGCCACCTCCGGCGCCTGATAGCCGATCGTGCCGTAGATGGGGCTCTCGTCGTCGTCCATCCGGCGCACCGCGCCCATGTCGATCAGCTTGAGCTGGTCGTTCTGCTGGATGGCGTTGTCGACCTTGAAATCGCAGTACAACAGGTTGCGGCTGTGCAGATGGCCGAGCGCCTCCAGCGCCTCGATGCCGTACGCACATGCCTGCTCCACCGGCAGCGGATCGCGCCGCCCGTTGGCGGCACGCCGGTCGTTGGCGATGTCCTTGAGGGACTTCCCGCCGACGTACTCCATCACGATGTAGCCGTCGAGACTGCCCGCGGACCGGTCGAGATGCTCCACGAAGTTGTAGATGCGCACGATGTTGGCGTGCTCGATCTCGGCGAGGAACCGCCGCTCGGACACCGCCACCGCCAGCGCCTCCTCGTCGCCGGTGTCCAGCAGGCCCTTGAGCACCACCCACCGGTCGGAGACCGCCCGGTCGACCGCGAGATAGATCCAGCCCAGCCCGCCGTGCGCCAGGCACCCCACGACCTCGTACTGGCCGTGCACGACCTCACCGGCCCGCAGCTTGGGCACAAAGCTGTAAGGGTGCCCGCACTTCGTGCAGAACCCCTCCGTACGCCCCTCATGCTCACCGCGCGACCGGCCCACCGGCGCCCCGCAGTCACCACGACTGCAAAACCGCTTCCGCTCAGGAACCTCGGGGTTCTCCAGCACCGCCGTCCGCGGATCGGGCCGCGGCACCTGCGGCACCGAGACCAGCCCCGCACCCAGCCGCCCGCGCGCCGACCCCGCCCCCGAGCCACTGCCCGCGCTGTGCACCGACACCGACACCGACACCGGCGCCGACATCCCTTGCGTCGGCTCACCACCGGACATCGCACGCGACAGCCGGCCCGACACCGAACGCCGCGACCCCGCCGAACGCCCCGACGACGACCGCCCCGACACCGAACGCTTCGACCCGGCGGAAGCCACCGACGCCGACGACCCCGCCGAACCGCCCTCAGGAGCCCTCGCCGCGGTAGCGACATGGGTCCCCGCCGCACCGGCGACCGTCCCCGCCATGCGCGCCGACCCCGACCGCTCCGAATCGCCGCTCCACGCCACACCCGCCGGCGCCCGGCCCGTCAGACCCGTCGGCGGCGACGACAGCCGGCCACCAGGCGAGACCACCGGCGCCAGGCCACAGACGTCGCAGTACAGCTCGCCGTCACCGACGTCCTCGTAACTGCCCGCGCAGCCCCGCCGCTGGCACTCCGCGCCGGCCCGCTCCGTCACGACTCCCCCTTACGCTCCACCTGCGACGGCACACACGCCTCCGCCGCCGCCTGCTGATAGCGCCACACCGCCTGCTCGGCCGCCCGCAGATCACACGGAGCGCTCCACAACATCCGGCGCGCCACGTCATACCGCTCCACCAGCAGCGGATCCTCCGCCATCCCGTGCCGCGCGACCTTCGCCCGGTACGCATCGAGCCTGCCCCGCAGCTCCGCCCGCACCGCGAGCGGCGCCGTCACCGCGGTCAACGACTCCCGCGCCCGATGAAGTTCGTCCTCCGCGCGCTCCTCCAGACTGTCCAGCAACGGCGACAGCCGATGCCACTGCGAACGCCGCCGGTAGTTCGCCGCCGCCGACAACTGCTCGTGCAACGCCGTCGAAGGACCACTGACCGCCGGCACCTCCGACGCCGCGATCTTCGCCAGCACCTCACCGCGCGCCTGCCGCGCCTCGGTCAGCGTGCGGTCCGCACGCGAAAGAATGTCCCGCAGCTGCATCAACCGCTGCTCCGCGTCCTGCCGGACATCCAACACCGCCTCGACCTCACGCCGGATGTCCTCCAGCGCCCGCGCCGCACGGTCGTACCGCTCCGTATCGGGACGCCCCCCACCCGGCGCGGAACTCCCCGTCGACGACGACACCCAGAACGCCAGCGGATCCGCGATCACCTCGGCGCGCAACCGCGACAACTCATCAGTGATCCACTCCAGATCGTCACCCGCCGGATGCTCACCCGGACGCACCCCCACCGAATGCGCCAGCGACCGCGTACGCCGCAGCTCCGCCGACAGCAGATCGATCCGCGCCGGCAACGCCGACCACACCGCGTCCGCCGCGACGATCACATCCAGCGACCGCGCGTACAGCCCGTTCATCCGCGCGACCAGCTGCTCCAGGCTGAACCGCTCGCTCAGCCGGGCAGGCCCGCTTTCCGCATCGCCACCCGACGCCGCAGCGCCCGGGACCGTCACCCCGCTGCCACGCAACAGCTCCGTCAGCTCCACGAGATCCTCCGCCGAAGGCCAGCGCCGCCGCTCCCGCAGCACACGCGCCTCCTCCAGCGCATCCGTGTAAGCGTCGAAAAGCGACCACAGAACCGTGATGGACCGTTCCGTCGCAGCCCAGCGCTCCTTGGTGACGCCCGACAGATCAGCGCCCTCCAACAGCCGCCGACCCGCATGGTCCTGCAACGCCAGCAGCGACGTCTCGATCGCCTCGTACTCGGCACTCAGCCGCGCCAGGGCACGATCCACCTCCTCCCGGTCGAGCACCGGGGCATCGGGCCTCCCCGCGGAACCGGGGAAGGGTCCAGGGACCCCCATCGATCACCTCTCCAATACGCGTACGGTGCACGGCGGTTGCTGCGCTACGGCTCCCGGCCCCCCAACTCCCTCAATACTGACGGCTTCGCCCTCTACGACAAGGACAAGGACACCTTCCGTGCCCATAGTGACGGCAACAAGCCCGCCCCGTGACCCGATCAGTCGCTGTACTCCGGCGACGGTGGCCCCGAGACCCCCGGCAGATCCGCCTCCAGCCACTTGCGATACGCCCGCATCCAGTCACTGTCGTCCCCACCACCCCGGTAGGCGTCCAGCACCTTGTTGACCCGCCGCACCAGATCCGTGTCGTCCTTGTTCATCGCCACGCCGTACGGCTCGTCCGTGAACGGTTCGCCCTTCAGCTCCACCGTCGGATCCTGCGCCGCCTGCGCCGCGGCCAGCGCATTGTCCGTGACCACCGCATCCGCTTCACCGAGCTGCAGCCGCACCAGGCAATCCAGCTGATTGGGCACCGTCAGCACCCGCGCACCATGCCGCTGCGCCGCCAGCTCCGACTCACCCGTCGAGCCCGCGGCCGTGCACACCCGCTTCCCCCGCAACGAACCGTCGAACGCCTTGATCTTCGAGGCCTTCGGCGCCAACACCTGCTGCCCGCCCTGGAAATACGCCGTCGAGAACGCCACCTGCTCCTTGCGCGCACAATTGATCGTCATCGTCCGCACCACCATGTCGACCGTGCGCGTCCGCACCGCGGGCACCCGCTGATTCGTCGGCACCGCCTGGAAGACGACCTTGGCGTCCGGCCCCAGGATGTCCTCGGCGATCGCCCGCGCCAGATCGATGTCAAAACCCTCCAGCTCCCGGGTGTACGGATTGCGATACCCCCACCGGTAGGTGTTCTGGTCCACACCCACCACCAGCTGGCCCTTCTCCTTGATCCGGTCCACCGCCGCACCACCACCCGACGACGGCCGCAGACTCTCCGCCACGTTCTCCGACGTGCACTCCGCCGCAGCGGGCGCCGCATGCGCAGCCCCCGGACGGTGCGCACGATGCGCAGATGCAGACGCCGAGCCGGTCCCTCCGGCCACCGCGACCTCACGACCCAACGCAGGCCCCAACAGCACAGCGGCCACCGCCATCACACCCAGCCCGGCCACCACCGGCGACGCCGGCGCGGCACGCAGCTCCCGCACCCCTCGCGCGCACACCCTCACGTCCCCACCACCACGCCCATCACCGGTACTCCGACAACCTGCGCCCGATACCCAACACCGCCCCGACGGCCGCCAGCACCCCCAACACCGCCGCACCCACCGCCAGCCCACGAAACGCCCCCCGCCCGCCATCCGCCGCCGACCGGAACTCCCCCTGCTCATGCACCAACGCCCGCTGCAACTCGGCATCCACCCGGTCGAACGACTCACGCGTCGGCCGATCCGTACCGATCACCTTCGCCACCGCCTGCTCGTAATCACCCCGGTCATCCGCCGCACGCGCCTGCGCATGACGCTCCTGCCACTCCCGGACATGCGACAACGCCTCCCGCACCGGCCGCCGCCCCGCCTCATCGTCCGCGAGCGCCGCCGCCACCCCCAGCCGACTGCCCGCCGCCGCGCCACCACGTCCGGCCCCCGCCAGATCCGTCATCCCCGAAACGAACCCGACCTCATAGAAATCCTTCTGGTCCTTCGTCAGCACCGCGCCACGCGCCACCAACGTCAAGTTCTCGTCCCCACGCGCCTGCAACGCATCGATCCGCGCCTCATTCAGCACCCGCAACGACCGCGCACCATGCTCGTACGATTCACTCAACCCCGAGCGCGCCATCGCATGCCCCGCCACCAACCACACCAACACAGCCGCCGAAGCCGCCGACGCAGCCACCAGCCCCCTGTTGAGGACCCGGTTCGTCCGACGGTAATGACGACGCTGCGCCCAACCGAGCACCCCCAGCGCCACCACCCCGGAAGCCAACGCCCACCACGGCCACGCCTTCGCCGCGCCGTAATCCGCCGACAGCCGGCCCGTCTCCGCGTCATACAGCGCCCGCGCCGCCGGAAGCAGCTCCGTACGCATCTGCTCGTTGGCATACCGCAGGTACGCGCCACCCAACGGCAGCCCCTGACGGTTGTTCGTCCGCGCCGTCTCCACCAGGCCCGCGTATCGCGGCAACTGGCGACTGAGCCGGGAGATCAGCCGGCCCGCCGCATCCGAACCCCGCGTGTTCGCCGACGCCTTGACCAACAGCTCCGATGCCGTCGCGATATCCGCCGCGTAGCGCTCGCGCGTCGTCCTGCGCTCCTCGCCACCGGCCAGAAAACCCCCGGCAGCGGTCGTATCGGCGTCCGCCAGCGAGCGGTAGATACTCGCCGCATCCGCACTCAACGGCTGACTGCGCTCCACGACATCGTCGGCGGCCGCCGCCCGATCGGACACCTGCCAGGCGGTGACCGCCCCGAACACCACCACCAGCAGAGCCAGCACCGCACCGATCACCCGCAGCCTGCCGGGTTCGGTCGTCGCCGCCGCACGCAGCTCGTCCAGCCCTTCGGCCCACGCGGTACGGCGCCCCGGCACGGGCGGTGACACGCTGCTGGTCGGCACGGACGACACAGAACCTCCCCCTGGCTCACTCACCGGCCCGGCCCCCGCGTCCGGACGAGAGCGCTCACGAGAACTGGTGCACGGGCAGCAGTATGTCCGCAGCCACTGACAACCACACCGCAAATGCCCCGATCTTGTTCCGATCGCGACCCACGGCAGGGACGCCGCCGGGACGGACGGTGGGCGGGGAGGGAGATGCGGACCGGGCAGGCAGTGGGCCCGTGACCGGGTCGGGGGCGGGGCGGGGCGGTGGCCCGACGGTGGTGCCTGGAGGCGACGGCCTGCGTTACGCGACCGTCCGAGGCCGTGTGCGAGGTGACAGTCTGGGCCCCCTTACGCGACCGTCCGTGGCGGTGCCCGAGATGACGGCCCGAACCGCTTCGCGACCGACCCGATCCGCACTACAGTTGCCAGACATCAGGCGACCTGCCGAAGGGGAAGTGATCGAGTGGAGATGGTCCGCAAGGGCAGAGTGTCGCTGGTGGAGACCGCGACCGACGAGATCCGCGGCCAGATCGTGAACGGCACCTGGCCGGTCGGCAGCCGCATCCCGCCCGAAAGCGCGCTGTCCGAGACCCTCGGCGTCAGCCGTGCCTCGGTCCGCGAAGCCGTCCGCTCCCTCGTCCACTCCGGCCTGCTGGAGCCCCGCCAGGGCGACGGCACGTTCGTGATCTCCGACGACGACAGTGCGGTCGCCCTCCGACGCCGCCTCGAACGCGCCGAGCTCACCCACGTCACCCAGGTCCGCCAGGGCCTCGACGTCGTCGCCGCGCGCCAGGCCGCCAAGCACCGTACGGACGGGCAACTCGCCGGCATCGAAGCCGCCCTGGCGCGCCGCCACGCCGCCCTCACCGCCCAGGACGCCGACGCCTTCACGGCCGCCGACGCCGACTTCCACATTCTCGTGGCAGAGGCCGGCGCCAACCCCGTCCTCGCCGATATCTACCGCTCGCTCAGCACCGCCCTGCGCGCCGAACTCCGCCGCGCCGCCTGCCTCGACACCGCGACCGCGGCCCCCACCGACCCGCACTCACGGCTCACCGACGCCATCCGCGCGCAGGACCCCCAGGCGGCCGTGGATGCCGCGGTCCTGCTGCTCGCCGGCCATGTAAGGGACCTGGCGCTGCCGCTGGAGGACTGAGGGCCGACGACCGGGAGCCCCGGCACAGGGGCTGCTTGCGATCGGGGCGCCAGGCGCCCGGCCTTCCGCTCACTCTTCTCTGTATTCCGACGGCCCTCTCCGACCGCCGTCTCTGACCGCTCTCTCCGACCGCGGTTTCCGACCGGCGCGTGCGGCGCATCACCCGCCCCCTTCTTCGCCTCCGCGCGCCGGTGGTCAACACCCCCACCCCCGACTACTGTGAGTGACGACATCAAGCCTTGAGGCAGTGATCGACGCGAGTCCCACCCGCGTCCCGGTGCATCGGAGGTACCCACGTGAGACGCATGGCCAGACTCCTCGAACCCCTCGCCGCCGCCACGACCGCGTACTGGTCCGTACCCGACCGTGGGCCGGTGGCCAGCGGTTTCCTCACCGTCGGGCGGACCACTTATGTCGACCCCGCCGGGTGCTACCCGATCGACCACCACCGGGCCGACGGATCCGCCACCGTCGTCATCAACGACACCAACCGACACGTCATCATCGTCACGGAACGCGACCGAGGCGGGCGGGCAGGGATGCGTGCGGGGGGACGTGGTGGTGGGGCGAGCGCCGGAGCGGGGGCGGGGGGCCGAAGAGGGCCCGGTGTCGACATCGTGGTCGCCGACGGTGATGTCGACGTTGTGCTCGCCCCGGGAGAGCGCGTTGAAACGTGGCGCGGAAGCTGCGTACAGATCAACTGAGGGGGCCGGACGAACCCTTCACAAGTGACGTGCCGTGGACCGCGTGAACGACGTAAGCGCCGCTGCCACGCCGCGCAGCCCAACAATCGCAAACTTCGGGGGAGGGGTGGGGTGGGGGGAGGGCCCCCGGGGGAGTGAAGGAGGCGGCCGGGGAGAGAAGGAGGCGGATGCCCTACCCCCCCTACCCCCTACCCCTACCCCCCTACCCCCACCGCCCCCGCACCCGCTCGTAAGCCCCCGTCGCCGCCCCCGCCCGGTCGAGGGCGTGTAGGGCCGCGCCGAGGACGGGTGGGGCGGTCACCACGAGGGGGATCGCCTTCGGGGCGCGTTCGGCGAGGAGTTGGGCCACCCGGTCGTGGAGCAGAGGGTGCCGGGCGGCCAGCACGCCGCCGCCCAGGACGACGGGTACCGGTTCGCCGAGCAGGTCGAGGCGCTCCAGGGCGACGGACGCCAGCAGTACGACCTCCTCCGCCTGCCGCGCGACGATCCTCCGGGCGATCGGGTCGCCGGCCGCGGCGACCTCGAAGAGCACCGGCGTCAGCTCGTGCCGCCGCAGGTCGGGGAGGTGCCGCAGGTGCAGCGCCTCGATGAGTTCGAGCATGGTGCTCAGGCCGAAGTGGGCGGGCAGCGCGCGGGCCAGTTCGCTGCGCTCGCCCCGCCCGTCCTCGGCGCGCGCCGCGCACCACAGGGCCTCGTCGGCCAGGTGCCCGCCGCCGCCCCAGTCGCCGGAGATCCGGCCGACGGCCGGGAAACGCGCCGTGGCCCCCTCGCGTCCCAGCCCGACGGCGTTGATGCCCGCCCCGCACACCACGGCGACCCCGACGGGCTCGCCGTGGTCCGGCAGCCCGGCTCGCAGCAGCGCGAAGGTGTCGTTTCCCACGGTCACCGTCTGCGCCCAACCGCGGGCGGTGATCTCCGCGGTCAGGGCGTCCTCCTCGGCGGGCAGGTCGGCGTTGGCGAGATACGCGGAGACATCGTCGACCGGCCCCTGCGCCCCGGCCTGTTCCAGCGCCGAGGCCACCAGCGGCGCGAGGACGTCCACGGCCGGCCCGGCGCCCACCACCGGTGGCTGGAAGCCGCCCCCGCGAGCGGTGCCGAGGACGTTGCCGTCCGTGTCCACCACGGCCACGTCCGTCTTGCTGTTGCCCGCGTCGATGGCGAGCGCCGTGCCGGTCAGGCCCACGTGAGGTGCTCCCGGTTGTGCGCGATCAGCTCGTCCGTGAGCCGGTCCGCGTAGTCGATCTGGCCGATGAGGGGGTGGGAGAGCAGCGCGTGGAACACGCGGTCCCGGCTGCCCTTCAACGCCGTTTCCAGCGCGAGGTGTTCATAGGCTGTGACGTTGGCGACCAGCCCGGCGAAGAGCGGTTCCAGCGGCCGTACGGGCAGCGGCGCGGCCCCCGCGGCGCCCACCGTGGCGGGCACCTCGATCACGGCGTCGTCCGGCAGGAAGGGCAGCGTGCCGTTGTTCAGGGCGTTGACCACCTGGACATCTCCGGTGTCACGCAGCAGGGAGGACGTCAGCGCCACCGCCGCCTCCGAGTAGTACGCCCCGCCGCGCTTGCCGAGCAGTTCCGGTTTCTCGTCCAGTGCCGGGTCGGCGTACATGTCGAGCAGTCGCTTCTCGATGGCGGCGACCTCGGCCGCTCGGGACGGCTTGCTGCGCAGCTCCCGGACGACCTCGTCGTGTTGGTAGTAGTAGCGCAGGTAGTAGGAGGGGACGACGCCGAGCCGGTCGATCAGCGAGCGCGGCATGTGCAGGTCGTCGGCGACGGCGTCGCCGTGTGTGGCGAGGAGTTGGGGCAGGACGTTCTCGCCGTCGACGCGTACGGCGCGTTCCCAGGTGAGGTGGTTGAGGCCGATGTGCTCCAACTCGACCTGGTCGGGGCGCACACCGAGGAGTCCGGCGAATTTCCGCTGGAAGCCGATTGCCACGTTGCACAGTCCGACGGCCTTGTGGCCATGGGTGAGCAGGGCGCGGGTGACGATGCCGACGGGATTGGTGAAGTCGACGATCCAGGCGTCCGGGTTGCGACGGCGTACCCGTTCGGCGATGTCGAGGACGACGGGGACGGTGCGCAGCGCTTTGGCGAGGCCGCCGGCGCCGGTGGTCTCCTGGCCGACGCAGCCGCACTCCAGGGGCCAGGTCTCGTCCTGGTTGCGGGCGGCCTGGCCGCCGATGCGCAGTTGCAGCAGGACGGCGTCGGCGCCGTCGACGCCGGCGTCGAGGTCGTGGGTCCAGGTGATCCGTCCGGGGTGGCCCTGTGCGGCGAAGATCCGTCGGGCGAGCCGGCCGATCAGTTCCAGCCGGTCGGCGGCCGGGTCGATGAGGACGAGTTCTGTCAGGGGAAGGGCGTCACGCAGCCGTGCGAAGCCGTCGATGAGTTCGGGGGTGTAGGTCGATCCTCCGCCGACCACTGCGAGCTTCATTCTTGATCAGCCCTTCACTCCGGTGAGTGTGACGCCTTCGACGAAGGCCTTCTGTGCGAAGAAGAAAACGATGATGACGGGGGCCATGACCAGGAGCGTCGCGGCCATGGTGAGGTTCCAGTTGACGCTGTGGGCGCTCTTGAAGGACTCCAGGCCGTAGGAGAGCGTCCAGGAGGCGGGGTTCTGTGCGGCGTAGATCTGCGGGCCGAAGTAGTCGTTCCAGCAGTAGAAGAACTGGAAGAGGGCGATGGCGGCGATGCCGGGCTTCGCCATCGGCACGACGATCTTGAGCAGGGTGCGGAGGTCGCCGCAGCCGTCGACCTTGGCCGATTCGATGTACTCCTGCGGGATGGTCAGCAGGAACTGCCGGAGCAGGAAGATGGAGTACGCGTCGCCGAACGCCATCGGGATGATCAGTGGCCACAGGGATCCGGCCAGGTGCAGCTGCTGTGCCCAGACCAGGTACATCGGGATCACGATCACCTGCGGCGGCAGCATCATCGTGGAGATGACGAGGATCATGGCCGTGCGGCGTCCGCGGAAGCGGAACTTGGCGAGCGCGTAGGCGACGGGGACGGCCGAGCAGACGGTGAAGAGGGTGCCCAGGCCCGCGTACATCAGGGAGTTCTTCCACCAGTCGAGGAAGCCGGGGGTGTGGAAGACGGTGACGTAGTTGGACCAGTTCCACTGGTGGGGCCACAGTTCGCCGCTCATCGCCTGGTCGTCGCTCATGACGGACGTCAGGAACACGAATACGAAGGGCAGGACGAAGAACAGGGCGACGGCGATGGCGACGGCGTGCACGGCGATCCAGTGCAGCAGACGTCTGCGGCGGGCGCGTGCCGCCGGGGCGCCGGTGGCGCCGGTGGGGGCCGTGGTCCGGCGGGCGGTGAGGGTGGTGGTGGTCATGTCGGATCAGTCCTCCGCCGGGAGCAGGCCGGCGCGCTTGCGCATCAGCAGGGTGGTGACGGCCATGGCGATGACGAAGAGCACGAGGGAGAGCACGCACGCCGCGCCGGTGTTGAAGTTCTGGAAGCCCAGGGAGTAGACGAGCTGGGGCACGGTGAGGGTGGCGTGGTCGGGGTAGCCGGGCTGGATGACGGTGCCCGGCCCGATGGAGATGCCGGAGGCGAGCTTCCCGGCGACGAGCGCCTGTGTGTAGTACTGCATGGTCTGGACGACGCCGGTGACGACGGCGAACATCACGATCGGGGTGATCGCGGGCCAGGTGACGTAGCGGAACTTTCCCCAGGCGCCCGCTCCGTCGAGTTCCGCCGCCTCGTACTGCTCCTTCGGTACGTCCAGCAGCGCCGCCATGAAGATCACCATGAGGTCGCCGATGCCCCACAGGGACAGCATGACCAGTGAGGGTTTGGCCCAGTCGGGGTCGTTGAACCAGGAGGGCGCGGGGATGCCGATCGCGCCGAGGATTTCGTTGACGGGGCCGGTGCCGGGGTTGAGGAGGAAGACGAACGCGACGGTCGCGGCGACCGGCGGTGCGAGATACGGCAGGTAGAAGGCGGTCCGGAAGAATCCGGTGCCCGTTTTGATCTTCGTGACGAGCATGCCGATGCCCAGCCCGAAGACGACGCGCAGCGCGACCATCACCACGACCAGCCACAGCGTGTTCAGAAGTGCGGGGCCGAACAGCGGCATCTGGGTGAGGACATAGGTCCAGTTCCGCAGGCCCACGAAATCCGGTTCCTGGATCTGGTTGTAGTGCATGAACGAGAAATAGACGGTGGCGATCAGCGGGTAGCCGAAGAAGACGGAGAAGCCGACCAGCCAGGGGGAGAGGAAACCGAGGGTGCGCAGTCGTTCACGGGTGTGCTTGCGCCGTAGCGCGGGTGCGGTGGTCGTTGCCATGGCGGGGTCTCCGTCAGTTCCGGGACTGAAGGTTGTCGGCGTCTATCTGCGCGTCGAGGCCGCGTAGGCCCATTCCGAGGTCCGGGATCTTTCCGGATTCGACGTCGTAGGAGAAGTCCTGCAGTGCGGTGACGTACTGCCCGCCGTTGATGGAGGGTGGCAGGGCGGTGCTGTGCGGGTTCTGCGCGATGTCGAGGAAGGTGCGGAACGTCGGATCGGTGTCCAGCTGCGGCGACTTCAGGGCCGCTTTCGTCGACGGCACGTTATGGATGGCGTTGGCGAACCGGACCACCTGTTCGGTGTTGACGGTCAGGAATTTCACCAGTTCCCATGCCGCGTTCTGATGCCGGCTGCTGTGGGCGATGCCGGCGACCGTGCCGGTGAGGTAGCCACGGCCGTAGGTGTCGGCCTGGTCGTCGGGTACGGGCATCGGTGCGGTGTCCCAACGGAACTTCGCCTTTGCGTCGTTGAGCATCAGCCCGCGCCATTCGCCGTCCATGTGCATGGCGACCTTCTGTGTCAGGAAGGCGTTCTGCGAGGACATCTCATCGCCGAAGGTGGTCCGGAATTTCTCCAGGGGGCCGTAGCCGCCCTGGGCGTCGATCAGGTGGCGCTGGGTGGCGAAGAAGTCCTTGGTGTGCGGGTCGTCGGCGAGTTGCGCTGCGCCGTGGCGGTCGAAATACGCCGGTCCCCACTGGGCGAACAGGCGGTCCGGGCTGTTCTGGTAGAGGCGGAAATTGGGCATGAAGCCCACCTGCTCGTACGACCCGTTCTTCGCGCGCCGGGTGAGTTTCGCCGCGTCACGCTTCAGCTCGGACATGGTGCGCGGTGGCCGTTCGATACCGGCCTTTTCGAAGGCGTCCTTGTTGTAGTACAAGCCGAAGGAGTCGGCGAGGAGCGGCAGTGCGCACTGTGCCCCCTCGTAACTGGTGTATTCCAGAAGTGTTTTCGGGAAGACCTTGGCCTTGTCCACCCCGGTCTTCTTCATGAACGGGTCGAGGTTCGCCCACATCCCCGAAGAGCAGTACTGGCCGACGTTGTTGGTGGTGAAGGAGGACACGACGTCAGGTGCGTCGTCGCCGCCGGCCCGCAGCGCCTGGTTCATGGTCTCGTCGGTGACGTTGCCGATCGCCTTGACCGTGATGTTGGGGTGCAGCTTCTCGAAACGGGCGATGCTGTCGTCGATGGCCTTGACCTCGCCCTGGTTGGACCAGCCGTGCCAGAACGTCAACGTCACCGGTTCGGTCGGATCGTCGCGGTCACTTCCGACGCTCGGATTGGCGCAGCCCGAAACGAGCAGTCCGGCGCCGGCCAGTGCGGCTGACAGGCGGATGCGCATGCGCGTGCGCGGCATGGCGGACTTCCTTTACGGCAGGGGATGTTGAGAGAGCGCTGGTCGGTGGGGCGGGCTCTTTCCGACGGGCAATTTCCGACGCGCAATTTCCGAAGGGAATTTCGGCGGGGGTTTCGGCGGGAATCATTCCGACGGGGATTTCCGGCGGGAAGCTTCTCGCATGGGGGCCGGCGGCAGGTTCCTGGTGGAAGCAAGGGCGCCCCGCCTCCCGGCTCCCCCGTCCGTCCTGCCGCGTGTCAGGTGGTGTCGAAGACGGCGTCGCGCGCTTCGGCGAGGGCGGTCTGGAGCGCGCCGATGAGAATGGGGTTGCCGGCGATATCGCTGATGCGCAGCTCCGGGCGTGGCAGGGCCAGCCCGGTGAACTCCTCCTCGACCAGGGCCCGCAGCGCCTCCCCGCCGGCCTGGGCGACCTCACCGGACAGCACCACCAGCCGCGGGTCGACGACGGCGACGACCGCGGCGAGCCCGGTCGCCATCCGGCGTGCCACCTCGGCACGCACCTCGTCGTGCGCCAGCGCCTCCTCGACGGTACGGACCTCGGGTGCGCCGTGCTCGTGCGCCAGCTCGACCACGCTCGGCGATCCGACCAGCCGCTGGAAGCCGCCTCCGGCGTCCGGCCGGGCCGCGCTGCGGTCGCCGCCCCGGGCCAGGGGCGCGCCGGGCAGCGGCATGTAGCCGATCTCGCCGGCGCCGCCGGTCGCCCCGCGCAGCAGCTGTCCGCCCAGCACGATGGCGGCGCCGACGCCTTCGTCGGCCCACACCAGAACGAAGTCGTCGAAGTCCTGGGCCGCGCCGTCGTGCTGTTCTGCGAGCGCCGCAAGGTTGACGTCGTTCTCGATCACGAGGGGCGTGCCCAGCACCTCGCCCAGCTCTTCCTTCAGTGCCCGCGAGTGCCAGCCCGGCAGATGCGGGGCGTAGCGCAGTTCACCGGTGTGCGGGTCCAGGGCGCCGGGCGTGCCGATCACCGCGCCGTGCAGCTGCTCGCGCCCGAGTCCGGCCTTGGCGAGTGCGCCGTCCACGGCGGCCGCGACCAGCTGGGCGGTGCGGTGCGGCACGTCCTCGTCCACCGCGTCGGTCTCGACGCGTTCCTCGCCGAGGACCTGTCCGGTGATGTCGGCGACCGCGGCGGTGATGCCGAGTTGGTCCACGGCCAGGGCGGCGATGTGCGCGACGACCGGGTTGATCTCGTAGAGCTGGGCGCTCGGTCCGGGGCGTCCGGTGACGTTCCCGGTGGTCCGTACCAGCCCGGCTGTCTCCAGTCGTGCCAGCAGCTGTGAGGCGGTCGGCTTCGACAGCCCGGTGAGTTCGCCGATCTGGGTACGGGTCAGGGGGCCCTGGGATACGAGGAGGTCCAGCGCGGCCCGGTCGTTCATGGCGCGCAGTACCCGGGGCGTTCCGGGCGTTCCGTGCGGACCCTGCGTTCCGGCCATGCCTGTCACCCCGTCCGTCGGCTGCCGCTGCCGCGTCCATCCGACCGTCTGTTAGTAAACCTTCCAATTGATGAACAGGAAGGTAGGTCGGCTCTCAGGGCGCCGTCAATGGGTTCTGCCGGGTGACTTTCCGGGAGGCCGCGGGCGCACGGCGGAGGCGGGGCGCGGGCGGCGGTGCGTACGGCGAAGGGGCGCACCGGTGGTCAGTCGGTGCGCCCCTTCTGGGTGCTGTGGGAGGCGGGCTTTCGGCCGTTGCCCGGTTCGGTGGGCCGCCGGCCGTCAGTCGCGTCCCTCAGCTGCGGCCCTCAGCCCTCCTGCCAGTTGACGCTGCCGACGCCGGTGCCGCCGCTGCAGGTGGCGGCGGAGGTGTCGCGGGCGCCCGGGTTGAGGGTCTTCCAGGGGCCGGTCTGGTCCGGCCACCAGCCGCAGACCACCGTCGCGCGGAAGGCGATCGTGCGGTTGGTGTTGTTGGTGCAGTCCGCGGTGCCTGTGCGGCCGTCCGACCTCGTGGTGCAGCTGAGGTCGCCCGCGAGGCGGGCGACGGTCGCCGCGGGTGCGGCCGGTGCGGCGGAAGCGGGGGCCGCGGCGGCCAGGGCCGCCGCGCTGCCGAGCATCAGAACCGAAGCGACGGCCCCCGTGGCCATGCGATTGCGGATCTTCATGGTGAAGTCTCCTTCTCCGTCGTACGTGTCGTTGGTGCTGACACCTGGGACACGGTTCGAGGGAGAGGGATGTATGACACCGGTCGATGTGATCTGGGTCACATCGATGAGCCGCCTCTGCGGAGGGCGGCTCGATTCGCCGCCGGCCCGCAGGGGCTGTGGGCGGGCCTACTTGCTCAGGTTCGGGGTCGATATCGGGTTCGAGGCCACCGACTGGGGCGAGAGCGGGTTGTTGAGGGCCGACGGGGCGGCGACACCGGCGGCGGGGTCGACGGCCTCCTCCGCGGCTTCCTCGGGGGCCGGGCGCGGGGCCAGGTGGATGCCGGCCGAGTCCAGGGCGCGCTTGAGGCGCCAGCGCAGCTCACGCTCCACGCCGGGCGCCTTGCCCGGCATCGTCTTGGCCGAGACGCTGATGGTGACCGTGTCGAGGTGCACCTCGCTGAGGCCGAGCACCTCCACCGGCTCCCACAGCTGCTCGTTCCAGGGCTCGGCCTTGGACATCTCCTCGCCGGTGGCGGTGATGGTCTCGCGGGCGCGTTCGAGGTCCTGGTCGGCCGCGATCAGGACGTCGACGAAGGCCGTCGACCAGCCCTGGCTGAGGTTGCCGATCCGCTTGACCTCGCCGTTGCGGATGTACCAGATGGCGCCGTTGGGGCCGCGCAGCTTGGTGACGCGCAGGCCGACCTCGATGACCGTGCCGGTGGCCACGCCCGCGTCGATCTCGTCGCCGACGCCGTACTGGTCCTCAAGGATCATGAAGACGCCGGAGAGGAAGTCCGTGACGAGGTTGCGGGCGCCGAAGCCGATGGCGACACCGGCCACTCCCGCGCTCGCCAGCAGGGGCGCGAGGTTGATCTTGAGGACGGAGAGCACCGTCAGGGCCGCGGTGCCCATGATCACGAAGGAGGCGACGCTGCGCAGCACGGAGCCGATGGCCTCGGAGCGCTGCCGGCGTCTCTCTGCGTTGGCGAGGAGGCCGCCCAGCGCGGTGCCCTGGGCGGCGGCCGCGGTGCGGTTCATCCGCTCGATGAACTTGGTGATCGTGCGGCGTATCACATGCCGAAGGACCACCGCGATCACGATGATCAGCAAAATCTGCAGGCCGGACGTGAGCCACGTCCCCCAGTTCGCCTCCACCCAGCCGGCGGCGTTGGTGGCCTTCTCCGTGGCCTCGTCCAGCGAGGTCGCACCGTTGGAGCCGGGTGACGTGGCGCCCAGGGGCGCGGCAACGGCCGGCGAAGCGGACCAGTACACAGCAGAACCTTCCGTGTGGGACAGCAGACCCGGGCCCTGGTGGGACACCGGTGGACCGGGCAGACCAACCACACTAACGGGGCAACGGGGGCGGTCCGCGCCCGTGTTCGTGGGGACAGCTCCCACGACGGCCTGAAAGAGCGGGTGTGGAGGGAAGTGAGGCGGTGTGGTGGAAAACACCTCCGGGCCGTTACCCGGTCATGCTGGCGCTCCGACCAGGCACCGGGGGACACTGTGGAGAGATCGTCCCGGCGCGAGCCACGCGCCGCCGGCGTACAAGGAGGCACCCGTGCCGCATGTCCTGGTCCTCAATGCGTCGTACGAGCCGCTCGGCGTCGTACCGCTCCGCCGCGCGCTCATCCTCGTCCTCAATGAGAAGGCCGTAAGCCTCGAGGAATCCGGCGCCCTGATGCACAGCGCGACCCACGTGATACCGGCTCCGAGCGTGGTCCGCCTGAAGCGGTTCGTGCGGGTGCCCTTTCGAGGCCCCGTCCCACTGACCCGCCGGGCCCTTTTCGCCCGGGACGGCGGGCGCTGTATGTACTGCGGTGGCGTCGCAACCAGCGTCGACCACGTCATCCCCCGCAGCCGCGGAGGTCAGCACACCTGGGAGAACGTCGTCGCCGCCTGCCGGCGCTGCAATCACGTCAAGGCCGACCGCCATGTCGCCGAGATCGGCTGGCGGCTGCGGCACCAACCCGCCCCGCCGTCAGGACTGGCGTGGCGCATCATCGGTACGGGACACCGGGATCCGCGCTGGCTGCCCTACTTGCAGCCGTACGGCGCGGATGACGCCCTGGCCCGGATCGACGCCGTATCGGCGTAGGTCCGGGTTTCTTCGTCCGGGGACGGGTGCGCCGCCCCCGGACGGAGCTCACCGGCCCCGGCCCCGGCCGGGGCTCTCGGGCTTCTTCGGCGTGTCCTCGGAGGGCTTCCCGGTCACCGCGTACGCCTCCACCGACCAGAGCGAGTAGCCGAAACGGGTGCCCCGCCGGTCGCCCTGGACACGCACGTACCGGGTGTCCTCGGCGTCCATCCGGACCGATTCGCGTCCCCCCTTGCCGTCGCGGACGGTGGCCGCCGTGCGCCAGCTGCGGCCGTCCGCGGAGACCTGCACGCGGTAGCCGGCGGCGTAGGCGTCCTGCCAGTGCAGGACGACCTGGCCGAGCCGGGTCGGGCGGGGGAGCGGGAACTGCAGCCAGGCGTCGTCCTCCAGGCGGGAGGACCACCGCGTCGAGGACTTGCCGTCGGTCGCGGCGGAGGCCGGGAAGTCCGGCGTCTCGTCGCCGGAGGAGGTGACCCGGGCGCCCCGCGCCAGGTCGTGTCCGCCGGTGGGGGGATAGGCCCGCACCGTCAGCGTCTGCTTCTGCCCGGCGAAGGTGACGGGGATCTCGTACGTACCCGAGGGGGTGTCCTCGGGGAGGTCGACGGTGACACGGACGGTCGCGGTGCCGCCACGAGGCGCGGTGACCCGGTCCGGCGCGTGCACGGTGAAGCCCTTGGGCGCCTTGACGTCGAGTTTTTCGCGGACGTCGGCGGGGCGGCGGGAGAAAATCCGGGCGTCCACGCTCGTGCTGCCGCCGGTCTCCGCGTCAACCTCGGTGCGGGACAGCTCCAGCCCGGCGGGCGCGGTGTCGTCGAACCAGGGGGTGAGCGCGTGCACGGACGGGGCGTCCGCGCCCCTGGGCCACGCCAGGCGTACCGCGTCGGCACGCAGGCCGGCCGTCCGCTTCTCGGTCCAGCCGGTGGCCGACGCGGCACCGAGGCGGCGCCAGCCCTGGCCGGGGACGTGCGCCTCCAGGAAGACGGCGTCCGCGGACGGGCCCGGCTCGGTGAGCGCGGTGACCGCCGCGAGCGGGCGGACCCGGCCGAACGGGACGGTCAGGGCCGTGGGGTCGGCGCCCTCGTTGGGCCGCGGGGAGTCCTTGTGCGCGCCCGTCCACGCGTCGGCCTCGATCATCGCGCGCTCCAGGAACGGCGCGAGGACCCCCTTGCCGACGGTCACCGAACTGCGCTCCGTCTCGCGGCGCTCCTTCTGCGCGGCACGCTGCGCGGTCCAGGCGGCACCCCCGTCGCCCCGGGCCTGGGCCGTCAAGGTGTCCACGGCGTGCTCGCCGGCCCGGCCGTGGCGGGCCAACTGCTCGGCCCACGGGCGCACTTCGGCGGCCAGGTCCGAATGCAGGTCACGCGGCGCGGTGCTCATGGCGTGGAAGGCGGCCCGCAGTGCCTTGGCCGCCTTGGCGAAGTCCGCGTCCTCGCCGGGCCTGCCGTGGTTGGTCGCCGCCTCGCGGGCCTTCCAGAAGCGGGCGATCAGCGGCCGCAGATACGCCGACTCCTCGGCGCCCAGCACGGAGGACGCGTCGTTGCCGGCGAGGGCGCGCAGCGCCGTACGGGCCCGCGCATCGCCGCCCGCCAGGTCCTCGATGGCGGCGTTCCAGGACTCCGCCGGGCGGTAGTCCCGCGGGTTCCAGGCGTAGTCGGCGGCGGTGAACAGCGGGATGCGGGAGGCCAGGGGCTGTTCCATGGCGTTGGCGAGCAGCGCGGCGGAGCCGGTGGCCACGGCCGGCTCGCGGCCGGTGTACGGGCCGAGGAAGAGCCGGTCCTGGGCGTAGTCGTTGACCGGGTAGTTGTCCATGGTGACCAGCGGGTGGCCGAAGGCCCGGCGGGCGGTGGACAGCTCACCGCCGGTGATGGTGCGCGGGACGACGCCCACGCCGGTCCATGCCACCTCGACCCGGTTGTCCAGGGCGTCGGAGAGCGCGCCGCGGTACGCCGTCGCGCCGTTCTGGTAGTACTCGGTCGGCATCACGGACAGCGGCACTGCGCCCGGATGGCGCTCCGCGAGGTGCCCGGCGAGCGCGTTGGCGACCCTGGCCTGGGCCTCGGCCGCCGCCCGCGGCCCGGACCCGAAGATCTCCTCGTCGGCTCCGCAGTGCCACTCGCTGTAGCTGACGTCCTGGAACTGGAGCTGGAAGGAGCGCACGCCCAGCGCCCACATCGCGTCGACCTTGCGCCGCAGCGCCCGCATGTCCTCCTCGGACGACAGGCACATCGCCTGGCCGGGCGCCAGCGCCCAGCCCAGGGTGACGTGGTTGGCGCGGGCCCGCTCGGCCAGCGCCCGGAAGTCGGCGCGCTGCGCGGCCGGGTACGGGTCGCGCCACTGCGCCTGGCGGTACGGGTCGTCGCCCGGCGCGTACAGGAAGCGGTTCTGCTTGGTGCGGCCCATGAAGTCCAGCTGGGCGAGCCGCTGCGACTGGCTCCAGGGCTGGCCGTAGAAGCCTTCGGTGGTGCCACGCACCGAGGTCACCGGCCAGTCCCGCACCGTCACCGACGCCAGCTCCCGGCCACCGCCCGCACGGCCGGTGACGAGCTGGCGCAGGGTCTGCGCGGCGTGGAAGAGGCCGTCCGTGCCGACGCCGTCCAGGGCGACCGTGTCGCGGCCGGCGACCTGGCCGACGGCGAGGCGGTAGCCGCCGGCCGGCAGATCCGCGCGGGCGGGGGCGCGCAGCGCCCGCAGGGCGTCCTCGGCCCCCTGACCGCCGACGAGGATCAGCGGGCCCGCCTGGGGCGGCCGCGCGCCGGGCGCCGCCTCGCGGACCGTGCCCACCCCGGCGTCGCGCAGCAGGCCGCGCAGGACGTCCAAGGCGTACGGGTCGGTATCCGGTGCGGCGACCAGCGTGGCCTCACCCCCGAGCGGCACGGCGGCGCCCAGTTCACGCATCGACTGGGGGCGCGGCCAGACCGCGGGTGGCTGCCCCGCGCCGGCCGGCCGGTCGGGCTGGTCGGGGGCGCCCACGGACGGGTCCGCGGGTGCCGCCTGGGCGCTTGGCGCGCCGCCGAGCAGACCTCCGATGACCGCTGCGGCCAGCGCGGTGGTCCCCGCCACCCGCGCGCGTGTGCCCCTGCCGCTCCTACCGATTTTTCCGACGCTCCATCCGCCCCGGACTCGCACGGCTGCTCCTCGTCCCCGTCACAGTGCATGCCGGCTCACGCCGGCGCCCCGTTACCCCGTTGTCCCGATACCCCGTTACCCCAGCAGCCCGGCCGTCTCACGGCCTGGCTGTGCTCGAAGATTCGTCCGCCGGACCCGCGCCGCCGTGCAAAGCCGTGGTCGTGGTGCGCGCGGCGTGGAACCGGTGGTGTCGCGATCCCCGGTGCCCGTTCGGACAGACCTTCGGCTGTGAGCCCACCATTGTGGCGGTGAGGTGTCAACTGTGCGATGTGGGACGTCCCGGGCAGGCGCCGAAGTGCCGGATTTGCCCCGCGGTGGCCGTTCGCCGGAGGTGCCCGGTGGCCCGCAGAAATTCCGTCCCGGGGTGCCTTCAGCCGGTGATCCCTGTGCCCCTGGGCGGTCCGCGCAGTGAAATCGCCTGCGGACGGTAGAATGTGAACTGACTCACGTTTGCAGGCCGGATACGTCTGCGAACGTGTTCCGTGGGTAGAGCAGAACCTGTCCCATTACCGATGAACGGGAGGCCCCCAGTGGCCGCATCCGCTCAGCTCCTGCTCGATGCCCTGTCGTACAAACAGGGAGGTGCGTCGATGGAGCACGACCTCTTCGACGGGGTCTCCGACCCCGACTCGGGCCTCGACGGCTCGGGCACCCTCAGCTTCGCCGAGCCGCCCCTGACCAGCGAGCCGCCGCTCGCCGACATCGCGCCGCTCACCAGCGAGGTCCCGATCTCCGCGGAACTGCCGCTGACCAGCGAGCCGACAGCCACCGGCCTGGGTACGGAGTCCATGGAGGTCTGAGGACCCATGGGCCGCAAGCGGCTCGCTCAGCTGCACGGCATCGCCGTGTCGTATGAACCTTCTCCCGGGCAGACCGTCCACATCGGGGACGACACCGTCGTCGCCGTCCTGGCCGCGCTGGGTGTCGACGCCTCGACCCCGCAGGCCGTACGCGCCGCCCTGGACGCTTTCCCCGACGGCCCCGGGCACCCCGGTCGGGCCCTGCTGCCCCGCACCGTCGTCGCGCGCCCCGGCCGCCCACCGGACCTCGCGGACCTCCCCGAAGGCACCGGCCTTCGGGTGGAGACCGAGGACGGGCAGGTGCTGGAGGGGCGCGCCCGCGACGACGGCGCGCGGGGCCCCTGGGCGCCGGACCGGCTGCCGCTCGGCATCCACTCCCTGCACGCACAGGCCCCCGACGGCCGGACCGCCCACGCCCGCCTGATCGTCGCCCCCGACCGGGTGCCGGCGCCGCCCGGCCGCAGCCACGGCCTGATGGTGCAGCTCTACTCCCTCCTCTCCCGCCGCTCCTGGGGCATGGGTGACCTGGGTGACCTCGCGGACCTCGCGGCCTGGTCCGGGCGCTCCCTCGGCACCGGCTTCGTCCAGCTCAACCCGCTGCACGCGGCCGTCCCCGGCCCGCCGACCGACCCCTCGCCCTACCGCCCCTCCTCCCGCCGCTTCCCCGACCCCGTCCACCTGCGCATCGAGCACGTCCCCGAGTACGCCCACCTGGCAGGCGCCGCCCGCTTACGTGCCCACGACCTGGCCGGCCGGGCGTCGGCGCTGCGCGCGGACGTCCTCGACCGAGGTGCGCTGATCGACCGGGACGCGGTCTGGGAGCTGAAGAAGGAAGCCCTGGAGCTGCTGGGGGAGGTTCCCCTGACGCCCGGCCGCCGCGCCGCGTACTGCGACTTCCTGGCCGAACAGGGCCAGGCCCTGGACGACCACGCCACCTGGTGCGCCTTCGCCGAGGTGCACGGCCCCGACTGGCGCTCCTGGCCGGCCGCGCTGCGCGACCCGCGCTCCGCGGCCACCGCGCGGCTGCGCACGCAGCTGCTGCACCGCGTCGACTTCCACTGCCGGCTCGCCTGGCTCACCGACCAGCAGCTGGCCGCCGCGCAGCGGGCCGCGCGGGAGAGCGGGATGGGCGTCGGGCTGGTGCACGACCTCGCCGTCGGTGTGCACCCCTCCGGAGCGGACACCTGGGCCCAGCAGGACGCCTTCGCCGCCGGCATGTCCATCGGCGCGCCGCCGGACGCCTTCAACGCGCGCGGCCAGGACTGGGGCCTGCCGCCGTGGCGCCCCGACGCGCTGGCCGCCGCCGGGTACGCCCCGTACCGCGAGCTGCTGCGCGGGCTGCTGCGGCATGCCGGGGCGCTGCGCATCGACCATGTGATGGGGCTGTTCCGCCTCTGGTGGGTCCCGGAGGGCCGGCCGCCGACGGACGGCGCGTATGTCCGCTACGACGGCGAGGCGATGCTTTCCGTGCTGGCGCTGGAGGCGCACCGCGCGGGCGCGTCGGTGATCGGCGAGGACCTGGGGACCGTCGAGCCGGGTGTGCGGGACGCGCTCGCCGAGCGGGGCGTGCTCGGCACCTCGGTCCTGTGGTTCGAGCGGGACTACGGCGGCGGGGCGGACGGCGGGGCGGACGGCGCGGAGTCCGCGGCGCGGCCGGCGCCCGACGGCGAGGCCCGCATCCTGGCCCCCGAGGAGTGGCGCGGCGACTGCCTGGCCACCGTCACCACCCACGATCTGCCCACCACCGCCGCGCGGCTGACCGGCGAGGATGTCGCGCTGCGTGAGCGGCTGGGGCTGCTCGCCGGGCCCGCGGAGCGGGAGCGGTCCCGCGCGAAGTACGAACTGGCGGAGTGGCTGCGCGAGTTGGCGCACCGCGGGCTGCTGCCCGAGGGGGCGGGCGACGAGGAGGCGGCGGTCAAGGCCGTGCATCGCTTTCTGCTGCGGACGCCCGCGCGGATGGTCGGGGTGTGGCTGCCGGATGCGGTGGGGGACCGCAGGCCGCAGAACCTCCCCGGTACATGGGATGAATACCCGAACTGGCGGCTGCCGATCGCCGGCCCGGACGGGCGGCCGCAGACCCTCGAAGAACTCGCCGCGTCGCCCCGACTGCATGCCCTGATGCGGGAATTGGCGGACGGTCACCCTCAGCGCCGTTCTTGACGCGCACCCTTCCGGTACGTCGTCCCGTCCGGCACCATGCCGTGGACACCATCCAGACATCCGACCATTCATGGCCGGCGAGTTGGAGGGCACCATGGCATCCCGCACGGAACGGACTCCCGGAAGCCGCAGGGCCCGCAGCGCCCCAGGCGCTCCCCGCACGCCCGGATCTCCGGCTCGGCGCCCCACCCGGCGGACCCTCTGCGCGCTGGCGCTCGCCGCGGCCGCCGCGCTTCTTCCCGTCCCCGCCTCCCAGGCGGCGCCCGCGCAGCTCTCACCGCACCCGGGCGCCTGCGACGGGCCGGTCCGCCCGGCCTCCCAGATGGCGATCGAGCCCTGCGACAGCCCGGACCGGATCATCGACAAGGCCGCCCACATCGTCCCCACGAAAGGGCAACTCGCCTGGCAGGGACGGGAGGTGACCGCCTTCACGCACTTCGGCATGAACACCTTCACCGACCGGGAGTGGGGCTCGGGAGCCGAGGACGAAAAGCTCTTCCGCCCCGGCAGTATCGACGTCGACCAGTGGATGCGGGCCTACAAGGCGGCCGGCGCCGAGCAGGTGATGCTCACCGCCAAGCACCACGACGGCTTCGTGCTCTACCCCAGCCGCTACACCCCGCACTCGGTGGCCAAGAGCCCCGGCAGCCCCGACGTCGTCGGCGCCTACGTCAAGGCGGCCCGCAAGGCAGGGCTGAAGGTCGGCATCTACCTCTCGCCGTCCGACGGCGCCGAACTTCCGCACGCCTGGCACGCCGGATGGGTCGAGGAGATCCGCAAGAAGCAGGCGGAGGGCAAGCCGCTCAGCCTGCCCGAACGGGTCGCGCTGGAGGACGGCGACCAGGCGCCCCGCGGCCTTGGCCGGTTCGGCAACGGCAGCAAGGTCACCGAACGCACCATCCCCACCCTCGTCCCCGGCGACGACCGCGCCGCCGCGGTCCGCAGCGGCGAGCTGCCCACCTTCACCGTCCGGGCGGACGACTACGACGCCTACTACCTCAACCAGGTCTACGAGCTGTTCACCCGCTACGGGCCCCTGGACGAGCTGTGGCTGGACGGCGCGAACCCGTGGACGGACTCCGGCATCACCCAGAAGTACAACGTCGCGCAGTGGTTCAGGATGATCCATCAGCTCTCCCCGGACACCGTGGTCTTCGCCGGCCCCCAAGGCGCCCGCTGGGTCGGGAACGAGCAGGGCATCGCGCGGGAGACGGAGTGGAGCGTCACCCCCTCCACCGCCGACCCCTGGACCGTGATGGCAGGCGGCCTGCCCAACGACTCCACCGACGCCGACATCGGCTCCCGCGCCAAGCTCCTCGCGCCCACCACCAAGTACCTCCAGTGGTATCCGGCGGAAGCCGACGTCTCGCTGCGTCCCGGCTGGTTCCACCACCCGCAGGAGCGGCCCAAGACGCCAGGCGCGCTGCTGGACCTCTACGAGAAGAGCGTCGGGCGCAACGCCTCGCTGCTGCTGAACGTGCCGCCGGCCCGGGACGGCCGGATCGCCGCCGAGGACGTCGCCTCGCTCACCGCCTTCGGCACCGCCGTACGCGAGACCTACGGCACGGACCTGCGCGCCGGCGCCCCGGGCCCCCGCACCTTCGACCGGGTCGGCCTCGCCGAGGACATCCGGCACGGTCAGCGGGTGGAGCGGTTCACCGTCCAGGCGCGGACCGGCGGCGCCTGGACGAAGATCGCCGAGGGCACCACCATCGGGCACCGGCGGATTCTCGCGCTGCCCGCCCCGGTGACCGCGGACGCCGTACGGGTCGTGGTGCAGGAGGCCAGGGGCCGGACGTACCTGAAGCCGGTCACGCTGCACCGCAGCCGGCCGCCGGCGTGACGGGCCGCAAAAGCCCACCCCCGGGCGCGCGGGGCGACGGTGGGTCCGATACGTTGACTTCGTGAGCAACAAGGTCAATAAGAATGTCCTGCGCGCCGGAACCATCACGGCCGGCACCGCGCTGATGCTGCTGATGTCGTCCCCCGCGTTTGCGCTCACGCGCGACGACGGAGACGACCCGGGTCCGGGTCTGAGCGTGATCGAGACGCTCGGCCTCTACGTCGCCGCGCCCCTCGTTCTCTTCCTGGTCATCGCCGGGCTGGTCATGGTGGGCGACAAGAGCGACAAGCCGGCCAAGACCAAGGGCTGACACCGGCCACCGGTGACGCCTCGGGCGCCCCTCGGTTCTGTTGAACCGGAGGGCGCCCTTTGTCGTACCTGGGGGGAGTTTCCGCAGGTGAGAAACCGGTTGCGGGGAGGCTATCGGGCGGTTTTCGGGCGGTTTGCGAGGGCCGAAGTGTTTAACCGAACCAAACCTACGATGACGTAACCTACGGAGCCGTAGGTCAACCTGCGTCCCCGTAGGTCATCGTCGTCCCCAGGAGTTCCCGTATGACCATCGCCCCCGCCCGCCAGAACGGAGAGCGCGGCCAGACCGCATGGAGCGACGCTCAGCTGCTCTACGCGCTCGAAGAGGTCGTCGAGAAGGAACTCAACCGGCATCTGAAGGTCGCCAAGGAGTGGATGCCGCACGAGTACGTGCCCTGGAGTGACGGGCGGAACTTCGACGGGGTCATGGGCGGCGAAGCCTGGGCCCCCGAGCAGTCCAAGGTCACCGACATCGGCCGGACCGCCCTCGTGGTCAACCTCCTCACCGAGGACAACCTCCCCAGCTACCACCACGAGATCGCCAGCCTCTTCGGCCGGGACGGCGCCTGGGGCACCTGGGTGCACCGCTGGACCGCGGAGGAGGGTCGGCACGGCATCGTCATGCGCGACTACCTGCTCACCAGCCGCGCCGTCGACCCGGTCCAGCTGGAGCGGTTCCGCATGGCGCACATGGAGGAGGGCTTCGAGTCCGACAACGCGCACAGCATGCTGCACTCCGTCGCGTACGTCGCCTTCCAGGAGCTCGCCACCCGCATCTCGCACCGCAACACCGGCCACCACTCCGGTGACCCGGTCTGCGACCGGATGCTCTCCCGTATCGCCACGGACGAGAACCTCCACATGGTCTTCTACCGCAACCTCCTCGGCGCGGCCTTCGAGCTCGCCCCGGACCAGACCATGTGCGCGGTACGCGACGTCGTCACCGGCTTCCGGATGCCCGGCCACGGCATGCCCGGCTTCGAGCGGGCCGCCGCCCGGATGGCCATCGGCGGGATCTACAACCTGCGCATCCACCACGACGACGTGCTGCAGCCGGTGCTGCGCTTCCTGAAGGTGCTGGAGATCGGTGGCCTCGGCCCGGCCGGGCTGGAGGCGCAGGAGGAGCTCGGGCTCTTCATGGGCGGCCTGGACGACCAGGCGCGGAAGTTCGACGAGCGCAGGGCGGCGCTGATCGCCCGCCGCGAGGCCCGTAAGGCGTAGCGGACGCCGGAGGCGGGCCCGTCGGGGGCCGGGCCCGCCTCTCCCGCCCGGGTTCCCATCGATCGTTCAGCTCACCTTAATGAATTGATCGAAAGTTTTCGATGGACCTGATGAATGGCGGGCTGTCACGGTGGATCTCCACACCACCGAGGGAGAGGAACCCGTGGCAGCAGTCCTGGAGAGCATCCGCGCACCCCGTACACCGTCCGCGCAGGGAATGGGGCTGACGCTCGCCCTGACGGCGACCGTCGTCTGGTCCGGCAACTTCGTCATCGCCCGCGCCCTGCACGACAGCGTCCCGCCCGTGCAGACCGCCTTCTGGCGCTGGATCATCGCCCTGCTCGCCGTCGCGCCCATGGCCCTCCCGCAAGTCCGCCGCCAGTGGCCGGTCATCCGCCCGCACCTGCCCTTCCTGGCGGCCGCCGCGCTGCTGGGCGTCACCCTCTTCAACACCCTCATCTACCAAGCGGGCCGCAGCACCTCCGCCACCAACATGGCGATGATCGCGGCGGCTTCACCGGCGATGATCGCGCTGTTCGACCTCGTCGGACGGCGCGGCGGCCGCGAGAAGCTCGGTGCGCGCCGAGCCGTCGGCATGGCGATCGCCCTGCTCGGCGTCGTCACCCTGGTCGGCAAGGGCTCCCCGGCGGCCGTCCTGCGCCTCGACTTCGCCACCGGCGACCTCTGGATGCTGGCAGCGACCGCCGCCTTCGCCGGCTACAGCGCCATGCTGCGCCGCCGCCCCGAAGGAATCGGCGGCCTCTCCTTCCTCTTCATGACCTTCGCCCTGGGCGCGGCGATGCTGCTGCCCGCCTACGGCGTCAGCCTCGCCGTCGAAGGCGGCTTCGACCTCACGGCGTCGACGGCTGGTCCGCTGCTCTACATCGGCGTGCTCTCCTCCGCCGTCGCCTACTTCACCTGGAACAAGGCGATCGCGCTGGTCGGGGCCGCGCGGGCCGGAGTCGTCTACTACCTCCAGCCGGTGTGCGTGGCGCTGCTGTCGGCGGCCGTCCTCGGTGAGGGCGTCGGGGCCGTGCAGGTGCTGTGCATGGCGCTGATCGTCGCCGGGGTCGCTCTGGGGGCGGCGGGCGGCACCCGGTGACCACCGGGGCGGGTGCGTACGCTGCCCGCATGGCCGACTGGGACATCAAGAAGCTGCGCATCCTGCGCACCCTCCAAGAGCTGGGTACGGTCACCGCGACCGCCGAGGCGCTGCACATGACGCCCTCGGCGGTCTCGCAGCAGTTGACGGGCCTCGCCAAGCAGCTCGGCGTCACGCTCCTGGAGGCCCACGGGCGGCGGGTGCGGCTGACCGACGCCGCCCACCTGGTGCTTCGGCACGCCGAGGCGGTCTTCGCCCAGCTGGAGCGCGCGGACGCCGAACTCCTCGGCTACCTCAAGGGAGAGGCCGGTCAGGTGCGCGTCGGGGCGTTCTCCACGGCCATCCCCGCGCTGGTGGTGCCGGCCGTCCAGGAGCTGCGCCGTACGCATCCGGGCCTGGCCGTCGCGGTGCGGGAGGCGGAGGCGGAGGCCGCGTACGAGCTGCTGGCGGAGGGCGCCGTCGATCTGGCGCTGTCCCTCGCCGCGCACGCGCCGACCCCGCGCGACCCCAGGTTCAGCCGGGTCTCGCTGCTCGCCGACCCCCTGGACGTGGCGCTGCCGGCCGGTCATCCGCTGGTCGCCGAGCCGGGGCTGCGGCTGGCCGACCTGGCGGGCGAACCGTGGATCTTCGGCAGCAGCGGGCCCTGGTCCCAGATCACCACCACGGCCTGCGAGAGCGCCGGCTTCGTCCCCGAACAGGCCCACGCCGCCGCCGACTGGGGCGCCATCCTGGCCATGGTCGCGGCGGGGATGGGCGTCGCCCTGGTGCCGCGGATGGCGATGGCGGCCGGGACGGCCGGCCGCGGGGAGCGGGTGGTCACCGGGGTGGCGCTGCGGGTGCTGCACGCGGACCAGCCGCGCCGCCATGTGGTGGCCGCCGCGCGGCGCGGCTCCGAGGGGGCGCCGGGCCTGGCCCGGGTGCTCGCCGCGCTCCAGCAGGCCGCGGCGACCCCGTCACGGGGCGAGGCTCCCCGGGCGTCCGGGGGCGGCCCGCACGTCTGAACCGTTCAGTTCCGCTGAATGTATTCCTCAAGAACTTTCGATGGACCTGCCCGGTGGGCCCTGCGACGGTGGTGAGGTCAGCACCGGCCACAGCGAAGGGCAGAGATGACCACCACCCCAGCCGCCGCCTCCAACGATCCGCACGCCAACGACGCCAACCCGTACGGTGGCGGAGACCCCTACGCGGACTACCGCGGCGGGGACTTCCCCTTCACCTCGCTCGTCGATCTCGCCGACCGCCGCTTCGGCGCCGGTGTGATCGCCGCGAACGACGAGTTCTTCGCCGAGCGCGAGAACCTGCTGAAGCCGACTCCGGCGGTCTTCGACCCCGAGCACTTCGGCCACAAGGGCAAGATCATGGACGGCTGGGAGACCCGGCGCCGCCGCGGCGCGGACGGTGACCATCCCTTCCCCACCGACGACGAGCACGACTGGGCCCTGATCCGCCTCGCCGCCCCCGGCGTGATCCGCGGGGTCATCATCGACACCGCGCACTTCCGCGGCAACTACCCGCAGCAGGTCACCGTCGAGGCCACCTCGCTGCCGGGCAGCCCCAGCCCCGAGGCCCTGCTCGCCGACGACGTCAAGTGGGAGGAGCTGGTCCCGCGCACGCCCGTCCGCGGCCACGCCGCCAACGGCTTCGAGGTCACCGCCGAGCGTCGCTTCACGCACCTGCGCCTCAAGCAGCACCCGGACGGCGGCATCGCCCGCCTGCGGGTCTACGGCGAGGTCGTGCCCGACCCCGAGTGGCTGGACGTGCTCGGCACCCTCGACCTGGCCTCCGTGATGCACGGCGGCACCGTCGAGGACGCCTCCGACCGCTTCTACTCCTCGCCCACCCAGATCATCCAGCCCGACCTGTCCCGCAAGATGGACGACGGCTGGGAGAACCGCCGCCGCCGGGTCAAGGGCACCAACGACTGGGTCCGCTTCCGCCTCGCCGCCCAGGGCGAGATACGCGCCGTGGAGATCGACACCGCCTACCTCAAGGGCAACTCCGCCGGCTGGGCCGCGCTCTACGGCTGCGACGCGACCGCCGGTGACCTGGCCGACGACGCTTCGTGGTTCGAGATCCTGCCGCGGACGAAGCTGCAGCCCGACACCCCGCACCGCTTCAAGCTGACCGGGGCCGTCACCGCCACCCACGTACGGCTCGACGTCTTCCCCGACGGCGGGCTCGCCCGGATGCGGGTGCACGGCAGCCTCACCGACAGCGGGCGCGCCGAACTCGGCCGCCGCTTCGACGAGCTCAACGGCTGACCGCCCGCCACGCCGATTCCGCCGGGCCCCGTGGGCGGACGGGGCCCGGCGGTCCCTCACTCGCCCGGCGGACGGCTGCGCACCGACGCCCGTCCGCCGGGCGGTTTCACGGATGACGACCGGCGCACCCGCCACGCACAGGGGCGCCCGGGACCACTCGGTCCCGGGCGCCCCTCGCTCGATGCCTTGCCGACGCCCCAGGGGCGTCAGCCGGCCGCCGCGTCCGCCGCCCGCGCCTTCAGTGCCCGCTCGACGCCCGCACGGGACTCGGTCACCAGCCGGCGCAGCGCGGCGCTCGGCTCGGCCGAGGCCAGCCAGGCGTCCGTCGCGTCCAGGGTCTCCTGCGAGACCTGCAGCGCCGGGTAGAGGCCCACCGCGATCTGCTGCGCCATCTCATGGCTGCGGGAGTTCCAGACGTCCTTGACGGCGTCGAAGTACCGCGCGGTGTAGGGCGCAAGCAGCTCCCGCTGGTCGGTCTGCACGAAGCCGCCGATGACGGCCTCCTGGAGCGAGTTGGGGAGCTTGTCGGACTCCACCACCGAGGCCCACGCCTCGGCCTTCGCACCGGCCGTCGGACGCGCCGCCCGCGCCGTCGCGGCGTGCCGCTCGCCCGCCGAGGTCTTGTCGCGCTCCAGCTCCGCGGCGATGGCCTTCTCGTCGGCCCGGCCGGCGGCGGCCAGCCGCTGCAGCAGCGACCAGCGCATCTCGGTGTCCACGGCGAACCCGGCCAGCTCCTGCGTGCCGTCCAGCAGGCCCTGCAGCAGGTCCAGCTGCTCGTCGGTGCGGGCCGTGGCGGCGAACGCGCGGGCCCACGCCAGCTGATGGTCGCTGCCCGGCGCCGCGGCCCGCAGCTGCTCCAGCGCCGCCTCGGTCCACTTCGCCAGACCCGTCTCACGCCACTCGGGCGCCGCGTACAGCTCCAGCGCCAGCTTCACCTGGCGGTGCAGCGACTGGACGACGCCGATGTCCGACTCCTTGCCGATGCCGGACAGCACCAGCGCGAGGTAGTCACGGGTGGCCAGTTCGCCGTCCCGCGTCATGTCCCAGGCGGACGCCCAGGACAGAGCGCGCGGCAGCGATTCGGTGAAGTCGCCGAGGTGCTCGGTGACGACCTTCAGCGACTCCTCGTCCAGGCGGACCTTGGCGTAGGTCAGGTCGTCGTCGTTGAGCAGGAGGACGGCGGGCCGCGGGGTGTTCGCGGGGAACGGCACCTTCGTCAGGTCGCCGTCCACGTCCAGCTCGATACGGCTGGTGCGGACGAGCTTGCCGTCCTGGAGGTCGTAGCAGCCGATCGCGATGCGGTGCGGGCGCAGCACCGGCTCGCCGGTGGCGCCGGACGGCAGGGCGGGCGCCTCCTGGCGCACCGCGAAGGAGGTGACGTGGCCGTTCGCGTCCACCTCGATCTCCGGGCGCAGGATGTTGATCCCGGCGGTCTGCAGCCACTTCTTCGACCAGGTCTTCAGATCGCGCCCGCTGGTCTCCTCCAGCGCGCCCAGCAGATCGCTCAGCCGGGTGTTCTTGAAGGCGTGCGCCTTGAAGTACGCCTGCACGCCCGTGAAGAACTCGTCCATGCCGACGTACGCGACGAGCTGCTTGAGCACCGAGGCGCCCTTGGCGTAGGTGATGCCGTCGAAGTTGACGAGCACATCGTCCAGGTCGCGGATCTCGGCCATGATCGGGTGGGTGGACGGCAGCTGGTCCTGCCGGTAGGCCCAGGTCTTCATGGAGTTCGCGAACGACGTCCAGGCGTGCGGCCACTTCGAGCCCGGCGCGTACGCCTGGCAGGCGATCGAGGTGTAGGTGGCGAACGACTCGTTCAGCCAGAGGTCGTTCCACCACTCCATGGTGACCAGGTCGCCGAACCACATGTGCGCCAGCTCGTGCAGGATGGTCTCGGCGCGCGACTCGTAGGCCGCGTCGGTGACCTTCGAGCGGAAGACGTACTGGTCGCGGATGGTGACCGCGCCGGCGTTCTCCATCGCGCCCGCGTTGAACTCCGGCACGAAGAGCTGGTCGTACTTCGCGAACGGGTAGGGGTAGTCGAACTTCTCCTGGAACCAGTCGAAGCCCTGCCGGGTGACGGCGAAGATCTCCTCCGCGTCGAGGTGTTCGGCCAGCGAGGGCCGGCAGTAGATGCCCAGCGGCACCGACCGCCCGTCACCCTCCCAGGTGCTGTGCACGCTGTGGTACGGCCCGGCGATGAGCGCCGTGATGTAGGTGGAGATCCGCGGCGTCGGCGCGAAGCGCCACACCGTGCCCTCCGGCTCGGGCGTCGGCGAGTTGGAGATCACCGTCCAGCCCTCCGGCGCCTTCACGGTGAACCGGAACGTCGCCTTCAGGTCCGGCTGCTCGAAGCTCGCGAACACCCGGCGGGCGTCCGGTACCTCGAACTGCGTGTAGAGATAAGCCTGTTCGTCCACCGGGTCGACGAAGCGGTGCAGCCCCTCACCGGTGTTGGTGTACGCGCAGTCCGCGACCACCGTCAGCTCGTTGCCGCCGGCGCGCAGTCCCGCGAGCGCGATCCGGGAGTCCTCGAACACCTCGGCCGGATCCAGCGCCTCGCCGTTGAGGACCACCTCGTGAACGGTGGGGGCGACCAGGTCGATAAACGATTCCGCGCCCGCCTCGGCGGCGTCGAAGCGCACCGTCGTCACGGACCGGTACGTGCCGCCCTCCTGTGCGCCGGAGAGGTCGAGATCGATCTCGTACGCATCCACGGTCAGCAGCCGCGCGCGCTGCTGCGCCTCGTCGCGGGTCAGATTCGTGCCAGGCACCCGTTCATCTCCTTCGCAGGGGTCATCGGATCGGACTCTTCGGCCATCCTTCCACGTGACCTTGGGTGAGCGACGGGCAATATCAGCGGTAGCGCGATGGTAGGAACCTCGGTAGCATCGGGGTATGAAGATCAGTGTGAGCCTGCCTCCGGAGGATCTCGCGTTCGTCGACGAGTACGCGAAGAGGACGGAGGCCGAATCGCGGTCCGCCGTGATACACGCCGCTATCGAGCTGCTGCGTGCCGGGGACCTCGAGGCGGAGTACACCGAGGCATTCGCGGAGTGGGACGCGAGCAAGGACGCGGCGCTGTGGGATCGCGCGAGCGGGGACGGACTCACCGATGAGGCGTGGTGACGTCTACATGATCGATCTGGAGCCCGTCCGCGGCAGTGAGGCCAACAAGGTCCGCCCGGCGGTGATCGTGTCCAACAACGGCGCCAACCAGTCGGTCGAGTTCAACGGCCGCGGCGTGGTCACGGTGATCCCCTTGACGTCGAACACCTCGCGGGTCCTCTCCTTCCAGGTGTTCCTCCCCGCCGACGAGTGCCGGCTGCCCAAGGATTCCAAGGCCCAGTGCGAGCAGGTCCGCTCCGTCACACCCGAGCGCATACGCCAGAAGGTCGGCGCGGTCCCGCGGCAGCGCATGGCGGAGATCGACGTGGCGCTGCGCCGCCACCTGGCGCTCTGAGCGCACCTGTACGACAGGGCGGGCGGAGCCGGTACGTACCGGCTCCGCCCGCCCTGTCGCACAGGAGCTGCGGTGGAGATCAGCCGCGCAGCTCCGCGGCGACCAGCTCCGCGATCTGGACGGCGTTCAGCGCCGCGCCCTTGCGGAGGTTGTCGTTGGAGACGAACAGCGCGAGGCCGTTCTCGACCGTCTCGTCCTCGCGGATACGGCCGACGAAGGACGCGTCCTGGCCCGCCGCCTGCAGCGGGGTGGGGACCTCGGAGATGCTGACGCCGGGGGCACCGGCCAGCAGCTCCTGGGCGCGGGCCGCGCTGACCGGGCGCGCGAACCGGGCGTTGATCTGGAGCGAGTGGCCGGTGAAGACCGGCACGCGGACACAGGTGCCCGAGACCTTCAGCTCCGGGATGTCCAGGATCTTGCGGCTCTCGTTGCGGAGCTTCTGCTCCTCGTCGGTCTCGTTCAGACCGTCGTCGACGATGGAGCCGGCCATCGGCAGCACGTTGAAGGCGATCGGGCGGACGTAGTTGTCCGGCTCGGGGAACTCCACCGCCGCGCCGCTGTGCGTCAGCTTGGTGGCGTCCTGGTCGATGACCTTACGGGCCTGGCTGTCCAGCTCCGCCACGCCGGCGAGACCGCTGCCGGACACCGCCTGGTAGGTGGAGACGATGATCGAGACCAGGCCGGCCTCGTCGTGCAGCGGACGCAGCACGGGCATCGCGGCCATGGTGGTGCAGTTCGGGTTGGCGATGATGCCCTTGGGGCGGTCGGTGATCGCCGAGGGGTTGACCTCGGAGACGACCAGCGGCACCTGGGGGTCACGACGCCAGGCCGAGGAGTTGTCGATCACGACGGGGCCCGCGGCGGCGACCTTCTCCGCCAGCGCCTTGGACGTCGCGCCGCCCGCGGAGAAGAGCACGATGTCCAGCCCCGAGTAGTCGGCGGTGGCCGCGTCCTCGACGGTGATCTCGGTGTCCTGCCAGGGCAGCGTGCGTCCGGCGGACCGGGCCGAAGCGAACAGGCGAAGCTGCTCGACCGGGAAGTTCCGCTCGGCGAGAATGCCGCGCATCACGCCGCCGACCTGTCCGGTGGCTCCGACGATTCCGATCCTCATGGGACTCCTTCTTCCTAACCTGACATCCGGTGTCTGCTGGGAACACCTGCTCAGAAGCGCTCCCATCATGTGTGTGACACCCGTCGCGTTGCCAATCCGTTCCACTACGTGGAGCGTCCGTTCCACGCCGCGGAGCCCGGCAGACGGCACCGCTCGGGGGTGTGCCCGTCCCTCAAGAGTGCCGCACCACAGGCGAAAGCGGCGGTATCGGGGTGTCCGGGGCGCGGCCGGACACGCTCCGGCGGACGGGGCGCGACGGGGCCGGAGTGTGCCGCGGCTCACTCCGCCGGACGGGGGTCACCCGCGGAGGGCGCGGGCCCGGCGGACCTCGGGCCGGCAGCCCGGACCGCCGGCCCGGATCATGGCCCCGCTACCCCGCCAGATGAACACCCGGTGACCGTCACCCGCCCCCGCGGCCAGAGGACGATGACCGCTCGCCGGCGCCGGGACCTCTGTGCGGTGATGGGCGGGCTGCGTTGCGGTGCCGTTCACGCGCAAGTTACCCCGGCTGCCAAACATCCCTGGTGACAGGGCAGTTGCGCTGCCCGGCCGCCTTCGCGTTCGCACCCGGGGAGTTCGCGCATGTCCCGTATCCGGTCCGCCGCCGCCACCCTCGACCGCCGTACCTTCCTGGCCGCCACCGGCGCCGTCGGCGCGGCCGCCGGGCTTGGCCTCACCCTGGGCGTCGGCGGCGAGCGGCCCGCCGCAGCCGCCACCGTCCCCCCGGGGCCGGCCCCCGCGGCCCCCGAGCCCGTGGAGGCCCCCGCGGTACCGCGCGTGCCGTACGCCCGCGGCACCACCCTCGGCAACGTCGCCACCCCCCGCGGCACCGGAGGCTTCCGCCGGCTCGACGACGGTCCCGGCTGGGACCGGGTCGTCCGCGCCGACCTCGCCTCGGCCCACGGCGGGCGCGCGGACCGCCGCACCGCGCTGGCGTCGTTCGTGCAGTTCACCGACCTGCACCTGGTCGATGTGCAGAGCCCGCTGCGCTACGAGTACCTGCGCTCGGAGACCGCCAGCGCCTGGCGGCCGCAGGAGGCGCTGTCGGTGGCCGGGGTGATCTCGCTGATCGAGCGGGTCAACGCGCTGCCGGGCGGCCCCGCCACCGGCGCCCCGCTGTCCTTCGTCATGACCACCGGCGACAACACCGACAACAACTCGCGCCTCGAACTCGACTGGTTCCTGACCGTGATGAGCGGCGGCCGGATCACCCCCAATTCCGGGGCCCCGCGTCGCTACGAAGGCGTCCAGGACAGCGGGCTGCCCCTGTACTGGCAGCCGGACAGCGCCCTGCGCGACACCGACAAGCAGCGCGGCTTCCCGCAGCTCGAAGGCTTCCTCGCCGCCGCCATCCGCACCGTCCACAGCCCCGGGCTGCGGCTGCCCTGGTACTCCACGGTAGGCAACCACGACTCGCTGCCGGGCGGCTGCTACGCCCCCGGCGACCCCTTCTTCACCGAGATCGCCACCGGCGGCCGCAAGCTGGAGACGCTGCCCGCGGCGGAGGCCGCGCGGGTGTGGAAGGCGGTCAAGGACGGCCTCGACCCCCGGGGTGAGGACTTCAAGCAGCTGCTGATGTCGCAGGCCAAGAAGGCACGGCCGGTCACCCCCGACGAGCGGCGCGCCCCCTTCACCCGGGCCGAGTACCTCAAGGCGCACCTCGACCCGGCGTACACCGGCCCCGGCCCGCACGGCCACGGCTACACCGCCGACCACCTCGCCGAGGACCGGCTCTACTACAGCTTCCCGGTCTCCGACGACGTCCTCGGCATCAGCCTGGACACCACCGACCCCGGCGGCCACTACACCGGCTCCGTCGGCGAGGGGCAGTGGCGCTGGCTCCAGCAGACGCTCAAGGACAACGAGAAGCACGCGAACGCGCACGTCCTGATCTTCAGCCACCACACCAGCAAGACCATGAACAACACCCGCCCCGACCCGGCCCGCCCCCACGAGCGGCGCTACGGGGGCGACGAACTCGTCGAGCTGCTGGCCGGCCACCCGAGTGTGGTCGGCTGGATCAACGGCCACAGCCACAAGAACGACATCACCCCGCACGGCGGCTTCTGGGAGATCTCCACCGCCTCGCACATCGACTTCCCCCAGCTCGCCCGGGTCATCGAGCTGGTGGACAACCACGACGGCACCCTGTCGCTGTTCACCACCCTGGTCGAGTCGGCCGCCCCGCACCGCACGGACTTCTCCGACCTCTCCCAGACCGGCCTCGCCGCCCTCTACCGCGAGCTGTCCTGCAACGCCCCCGCGGGCCGCACCGACCTCGCCGGCACCCCGACCGACCGCAACGTCGAACTGCTCCTGCAGCGCGGCTGACCTGCCCGCGCCTACCGCGGCAGGACCGCCACATACGCGCTCGGCTCCCGGTCCGTCGCCGCCATCAGCGCCGTACGGATCACCGCGGCCTGCTGCTCCGGCGCCTCCCGCAGGGTGCGCGGCGCGCAGCGCACGACCGTGATGCCCAGCCGCTCCAGATGCTCCCGCTTGCGGTCGTAGGGCGAGCGCAGCGGGTCCTCCTCGAGGCGCGACGTCCGGGTGTCGATCTCCAGGGCGACCGCGTGCTCCGGCCAGAACGCGTCCACGCCTCCCAGATGCGGCCCGCCCGGCAGCCGCAGATCGACGTTCCACAGGGGGTCGGGCAGGCCGTGCGTGTGCACCATCGCGTACAGCCGTTGCTCGGCCAGCGCCCGGCCCTCGGCCAGCAGGGTGTCCACCGCGTCCACCACGTGCGGCCGGGTCAGCAGCCGCGCCCGGGTCAACTCCCGTACCACCGCGGTCGCCTCGCAGTGCCCGCCGCGCACCGCCTCGGTCAGCAGACGGCGCACCGCCGACGCGTCGGTCAGCCGGCCGACCGCGTCCGCGAGGGCGCGGGGGACCGGCGCGGTGAGCACCCCGGAGACCTCCTCGGGCACCGGCATCTCCTGCGCCCGCACGATCAGCGCGAAACCGGTCGAGCGCAGCCGCCGGGTCCGGCCCACCAGTACCTCGATCCGGTCCAGGGACGGCAGCGGGGGAGCGGCGGAGAAACCGTGCAGGGCGAGCGCCGCCAGACCGGTGATCATCGCCTCCGGCGTCTCCCGGGCCGGGCCGGCCTGGCTGGGCACGGTCGGCCCGCGCTGGGCGGCGTACAGCAGGACGGCGTGCAGCCGCTCCTCCTCGGTCGGCGGGCCCGGGTGCAGCAGGTGGACACCGGGCAGCAGCTGCTGCCAGGGGCCGCCGGGACGGCACCGTTCGGTGATCTCCGTCGTCCCGACGCCGTGCTCGCGCAGCCGGCGGGAGGTCAGCACCCGGCAGCGGGCGTCGAAGAGGTGGCGGAGGGGGAGCGGGGAGAGCGGGGTGTCGTGGTTCATGACCCGGCCATTCCCGCTCCCCGACCGCCCCCTAACCGCTGTTACACGCCCGTGGCACAACCCGGACAACCCCGCCCTAAAGTACGGGCGTTCGAGTGCCGAAAGGGGCTGGTCGGCTCGGGGGTTACGGCCTCGGCGCGGCCGCCGCGTCACAAGCCTGTCCGCGCAGTGCACGGGCCAGATCGTCGCGCTCCTCCAGGACCAGCCGGCGCAGCGCCGGAGCCGCTTCGGCATGCTCGGACAGCCAGGCGTCCGCGGCGTCCAGCGTCCGCTGCTCCACCTGCCAGGCCGGGAACAGCCCGCGCACCACGGCCATCGCGATCTCGATGGACCGCTCCCGCCACACCCGCTCGATCACCTCGAAGTAGCGCGCGGTGTACGGCGCCAGCAGCTCCCGCTGCCCGAGCTGCGCGAAGCCGCTGATCGTCGCCTCCACCAGCGCGTTCGAGAGGGTGTCGGACTCGACCACCTCCGCCCACGCCGCGGCCTTGACCTCGGCGGAGGGCCGCGCGGCCAGGCAGCGCACCTGGTGGCGCTTGCCGGAGGCGGTGTCGTCGCGGGCCAGCTCCGCGTCGATCGCGGCCTCGTCCGCGACGCCGTGCGAGGCCAGCTGTGACAGGAGCGTCCAGCGCAGCTCCTGGTCCACCTCCAGGCCGTCGATCCTGGCCGTACCGTCGACCAGGCCCTGCAGCAGCTGAAGGTCGGCGGGGGTCGAGGCGACCGAGGCGAAATGCCGGGCCCAGGACAGCTGGTGGCCGCTGCCGGGCTCGGCCCGCCGCAGCTCGCGCACCGCCCCCTCGGCCAGCTCGCGGCCGGCGCTCTCGCGGCGGTCCGGCGCGGTGTAGTGCTCCAGCGCCGTACGGGCCTGGCCGTGCAGCGACTGCAGCACGCCGATGTCGGTCTCCTGGCCCGCGAACCGCAGCACCAGGCCCAGATAGTCGCGGGCCGGCATCAGCGCGTCGCGGGTCATGCTCCACAGCGCCGACCAGCACAGGGCGCGCGCCAGCGGGTCGGCGATCTCACCGAGCCGGGCGCGCAGGGCGGCCAGCGAGCCCTCGTCGAAACGGATCTTGCAGTAGGTGAGGTCCTCGTCGTTGACCAGGATCACCTCGGGCCGCTCCGCGCCGGCCAGCTGCGGCACGGCGGTGTGCGCCCCGGAGACGTCCACCTCGGCGCGCGCGAAGCGCACCAGCCCGCCGGTCGCGTCCTGGCGCCGGTAGAGGCCCACCGCGACTCGGTGCGGCCGCAGTTCGGGGTGCGAAGGCGCCGCCTCCTGGAGGATGCTCAGCTCCGTGATCCGGCCCTGCGCGTCGTAGGTGGCCTGCGGCGTGAGGGAGTTGACGCCGGCCGTCTCCAGCCAGGCGCGCGACCAGGCCGCCATGTCCCGCCCGGAGGTGTCCTCCAGCACCGACAGCAGATCGTTCAGCTCGGTGTTGCCGTAGGCGTGCCGCTTGAAGTAGCGCCGCGCGCCCTCCAGGAACGCCTCCCGCCCCGCGTACGCGACGAGCTGCTTGAGCACCGAGGCGCCCTTGGCGTAGGTGATCCCGTCGAAGTTGAGCTTGGCGTCCTCCAGGTCACGGATGTCGGCGGTGACCGGGTGGGTGGAGGGCAGTTGGTCGGCGCGGTAGGCCCACGACTTGCGGCGGTTGGCGAAGGTGATCCAGCCGTCGCGGAACCGCGTGGCCTCCACCAGCGAGAACGCGCCCATGAAGTCCGCGAACGACTCCTTGAGCCACAGGTCGTCCCACCACCGCATGGTGACCAGGTCGCCGAACCACATGTGCGCCATCTCGTGCAGGATGACGTTGGCCCGGCCCTCGTAGGACGCGGCGGTCACCTTGCCGCGGAAGATGAACTCCTCGCGGAACGTCACGCACCCCGGGTTCTCCATCGCGCCGAGGTTGTACTCCGGCACGAACGCCTGGTCGTACTTCCCGAAGGGGTACGGGTAGTCGAAGTGCTCGTGGAAGAAGTCCAGCCCCTGCTTGGTGACGGTGAAGATGTCCTCCGCGTCGAAGTGCTTCGCCAGCCCCTTGCGGCACAGCGCGCCCAGCGGAATCTCCAGCTCGGTGCCGTCCGCGAAGGTGCGGCGGTAGCTGTCGGAGACGTAGTGGTAGGGGCCGGCGACGACCGCGGTGATGTACGTCGAGATCGGCCTCGTCGTCGCGAACCGGTGCCGGCCGCCCTCGGGCCGGCCTTCCTCCGCGCCGTTGCTGAGGACCGTCCAGCCCTCCGGAGCGGTGACCTCGAAGGTGAACGGCGCCTTCAGGTCGGGCTGTTCGAAGTTGGCGAAGACCCGGCGGGCATCGGCCGGTTCGTACTGGGTGTAGAGGTAGACCTCGCCGTCCTCCGGGTCGACGAAGCGGTGCAGCCCCTCGCCGGTCCGGCTGTAGGCGCACCGCGCCTCGACGACGAGCGTGTTGTCCGCGGCGAGCCCGTCGAGCGAGATCCGAGTGCCGTCGAAGACCGCGGCGGGGTCCAGCTCGCGGCCGTTGAGGGTGACGGAGACGACCGAGGGCGCGAGCAGATCCGCGAAGGTCGAGGCGCCCGGCTCGGCGCAGCGGAAGCGCAGGGTCGTGCGGGAGCGGAAGGTCGCGGCGTCCGGGCCGCGGTCCACCGCTGACCGGACATCCAGCGCCACGTCGTACCCGTCGACACTCAGCAGTCGGCCCCGCTCACGGGCCTCGTCCCGGGACAGATTCTCACCTGGCACGACGTGACTCCCTTGTCCTCGTCTCGAATATCGAACACGGGAATCATGGCATGGCAGGCGGGGGTTGAAGCGTTGACGGAACAAGCAGTGGAACGCGCACAAGGAGACGACGTGTCCGAGACAGCCAAGACCCCGGCAGAATTCTGGTTCGACCCGCTGTGCCCCTGGGCCTGGATGACCTCCCGCTGGATGCTGGAGGTGGAGAAGGTCCGCCCGGTGGAGGTGCGCTGGCACGTCATGAGCCTGGCGGTACTCAACGAGAACCGGCTGGACGAGCTGCCCGACGAATACCGCGAACTGCTGCGGACGGCCTGGGGCCCGGTCCGGGTCTGCATCGCCGCGGAGCAGGAGCACGGCAGCGAGGTGCTGGGCGCGCTCTATACGGCGCTCGGCACCCGCTTCCACAACGAGGGCCGCGACCGCGACCGCGAGACCATCCTGGACGCCCTCGCGGAGGCCGGCCTCCCGGCGAGCCTTGCCGACGCCGCGGACTCCGACGCGTACGACAAGCAGCTGCGCGCCTCCCACAAGGAAGGCATCGACCTGGTCGGCCAGGAGGTCGGCACCCCGGTCATCGCCGTCCCCGGCTCCGACGGCGAGCAGATCGCCTTCTTCGGCCCGGTCGTCACCCCGGCCCCCAAGGGCGAGGACGCCGCCAAGCTCTGGGACGGCACGATCATGGTCGCGTCCATCCCCGGCTTCTACGAGATCAAGCGCACCCGCACCCAGGGCCCGATCTTCGACTGATCCCGGCCCGAGACCCGAGACCCGAGACCCGGGACCCGGGACCCGAGACCCGAGGCCCGGGACCGCGACAGCGGATACGGGCGAGGCCCCACGAGTCACGTCCTCGTGGGGCCTCGCCTTTGCGCCGCCTGCCGGGTGAAGGTTGAGAAGACGATCACGAGGCAGGACGTCCGTGGCGGCGGAACGCCGCAGGGGTGCTACGGCGCCGGCAGCAGGGTGTTCGCGCGGAGCTTGGCGGACGCGTACCGCTTGGCGACGTCCTGCCAGTTGACGACCTGCCACATCGCCTCGATGAAGTCGACCTTCTGGTTCTTGTACTGCAGGTAGAAGGCGTGCTCCCAGGCGTCGAAGACCAGGATCGGCACCGAGCCCTGGCCGACGTTCCCCTGGTGGTCGTAGATCTGCTCGACGATCAGCCGGCCGCTGACCGGCTCGAAGGCCAGGACGCCCCAGCCGGAGCCCTGCGTGGTGGCCGCCGCCTTGGTCAGCTGGGCCTTGAAGCCCGCGAACGAGCCGAAGCTCTCGGCGATGGCGTCGGCCAGCTCGCCCACGCCGTCCTTCTCCAGCGGCTCGCCACCGCCGTCGCCGGTCATGTTGTGCCAGTAGATGCTGTGCAGGATGTGGCCGGAGAGGTGGAACGCGAGGTTCTTCTCCAGGCCGTTGATGCCGCCCCACTGTTCCTTGTCGCGCGCCTCGGCGAGCTGCTCCAGGGTGTCGTTCGCGCCCTTCACGTACGCCGCGTGGTGCTTGTCGTGGTGCAGCTCGATGATCTCGGGGCTGATGACCGGGGCCAGCGCCGAGTAGTCGTACGGAAGTTCAGGAAGTGTGTAGGTGGCCATGCCCAGCCTCTCCAACTGCTTACGACTGCTTATTGCAACGAATGTGCAAGAGCACGCTACCAGCAGGAGTGATCATCGGCCGGTCATGGGCCCGGCCCGGTCCCAAAGACGGAGGCGGGGCGGGACCTCAGGAGGAGGTCCCGCCCCGCCTTGTGCCGGGAGGCGTCGTCAAGGAATGCGGATCAGCCCTCGGCCGGCTCCGTGCCCGCGCTCTTGCGCAGCGCCCGCTGCCGCACCAGGCCGATGACGACCAGCACCGCGCCGAAGGCGGCCGTGAACAGCAGCTGGATGCGCTGGTTGTCGTCGCGCAGCATCAGCAGCAGGACGGCGGCGATACCGGCCAGCGCGACCCAGGTCAGGACGGGGAAGGCCCACATCTTCACGACGAGCTTCTCGGGCGCCTCGCGCTCCAGCCGGCGGCGCATCCGCAGCTGGGCCACCGCGATGAAGCCCCAGACGACGAGGACGGCCGCGCCGACCATGTTGAGCAGCCACTGGAAGACGGTGGTGGGCCACCAGAAGCTGAAGAGGACCGCGAGGAAACCGAACGCGGAGCAGAGGAGCACCGCACGGCGCGGCACCCCGCCGCTCACCTTGTTGAGGAACCTCGGCCCCTGGCCGCGGAAGGTCAGCGAGTACGCCATCCGGGACGAGCCGTAGATGTTGGCGTTCATCGCGGACAGCAGGGCCACCAGGATGACCACGTTCATGATCTGGCCGGCGGCCGGGATGTGCAGGTAGTTCAGCACCGCGACGTACGGGCCGTGCTCGGCGATCGAGGCGTTGTTCCAGGGGATGACGGTGACGATGATCGCCATCGAGCCGACGTAGAAGAGGGCGATGCGCCACATGGCGGTGCGCACCGCACCGGCCACGCCGCGGACCGGGTCCTTGGACTCGGCGGCCGCGATGGTGACCGTCTCCAGCCCGCCGTAGGCGAAGACCGAGGCCAGCAGGCCGACCATCAGGCCGTCGACGCCCCTGGGCAGGAACCCGCCGTCACCGGTGAGGTGCGCGGCACCCGGCGCGTCCGTGCCCGGGAGGACGCCGAAGATGGCGAGCAGGCCCAGGACCAGGAAGATGCCGATGGCGGCCACCTTCAGCGCGGCGAACCAGAACTCGAATTCGCCGAAGTTGCTGACCGCCGCCAGGTTCGTCGCGGAGAAGATCACCATGAACAGCAGCACCCACATCCACGGCTCGGTGCCGGGGAACCAGGCGGTCATGATGTCGGCGGCGCCGAGCGCCTCGGCGGCCACCGCCACGCACAGCAGCGCGGTGAACATCCAGCCGACGGTGAAGCCGGCCCAGGAGCCGATCGAGCGTTCCGCGTGCACGGAGAAGGAGCCGGAGGCGGGGTTGGCCGCGGCCATCTCGCCGAGCATCCGCATCACGAGCATGACCAGGGCGCCGGATATCGCGTAGGCCAGCACGATGGAGGGGCCCGCGGCCGCGATGCCTTCGCGGGAGCCGACGAACAGGCCCGCACCGATCACACCGCCCAGCGCGATCATCGAGAGGTGGCGCTGCTTGAGGCCGTTGGAGAGCGAGGAGCCGCCGTCCTGGCCGGCGCCCGGGACCGCGTCGGTCTGCTCGCGCGTGGGCGCGGCGGACGAGGGTGTCCGATTCATTCGTACCTGTCCCAGTTGGTGAGAGCGGAGCGGGGCGATACTGCGTTCTCCCGGGGCCGCGGCCAGGGCGACGGTGCTGCCCGGCCCCCTGGACCCGCGCGAGGCAGCGGGGCGCTCAGGGGCTGCCGACGGCTCAACTCCGGGGGTCCTCGGTGAAGCGCGCTCAGTTTGGGTGCCGGTGTCCGCTCAGGGCAACAGTCGTGCAGCGAATGTTCGGTATTCAGACATGATCGTTACTTTGCGTGCCTGACAGGTCGTCGGTTGGGACCCACGGTGACCACCCGCCGCGCCGTGCCGGCTCAGCGGGTGGCGCGGCGGCGGTCCCGCAGTTCCCGTGCCACCGCGACGAGCAGCACCGCGGCGGTCGCCCCGGCCGACCACAGCAGCTGCGGACGGGCCGTGGCGTCGGTCAGCATCAGGACCAGGATCGCGCCCATCGCGAGCAGCGCCGCCCAGGTCAGCCAGGGGAACGCCCACATGCGCAGGGACAGCGTCTGCGGTGCCTCGCGCTCGATGCGCGGGCGCAGCAGCAGTTGGGAGACGGCGATCAGGCCCCAGACGAACAACAGCACCGCGCCGACGGCATTGAGCATGTAGAGGAAGACCGAGTCCGGCCACTTCAGATTGAGCAGCACCGAGACGAAGCCGAAGGCGACGGAGGCCAGCACGGCCCGGCGCGGCACCCCGCCGCCCGACACCTTCAGCAGCGAACGCGGCGCCTCGCCCCGCTCCGCCAGCGAGAAGACCATCCGTGAGGAGCCGTAGAGGTTGGCGTTCAGCGCCGAGAGCAGCGCCACGAAGACCACGATGTTCATGATCTGCCCGGCGCCCGGCACGCCGATGCTGTCCAGCACCGCGACGTACGGGCTCAGGCCCGGCTCCATCGACGACCAGGGCAGCAGCGTGACGATGACCAGCATCGAGCCGACGTAGAAGAAGAGGATGCGCCACACCGCGCTGCGCACCGCGCGGCCGACCGCGCGCGCCGGGTCGTCGGACTCGGCGGCGGCGATGGTGACGACCTCCAGGCCGCCGAAGGCGAAGACGACCGCCAGCACGCCGGAGATCACCCCGGACCAGCCGTTGGGCAGGAAGCCGCCCCGTCCGGTGAGGTTCGTCAGGCCCACCGGGTCGCTGTCCGGCAGTACGCCGAGGATGGCGAGCACGCCGAGGCCGAGGAAGAGGACGATCGCGGTGACCTTGAGGGTGGCGAACCAGAACTCGAATTCGCCGAAGTTCTTCACCGCGGCCAGATTGGCGACGGTGAAGACGACCATGAAGATCAGGACCCAGCCCCACTGGGGGACCGCCGGCACCCAGCCGTTGGCGATCTGCGCCGCGCCGGTGGCCTCCACCGCGAGCACGACGACCAGCAGGAACCAGTAGAGCCAGCCCACGCTGAAGCCCGCCCAGCGGCCCAGCGCCCGCTCCGCGTGCACCGAGAACGCGCCGGAGGCCGGCATCGCCGCAGACATCTCGCCCAGCATCCGCATCACCAGCATCGCCAGCGCGCCCGCGATCAGGTACGACAGCACGATCCCGGGCCCGGCTACCGCGATCCCCGCGCCGGAGCCCACGAACAGGCCCGCGCCGATCACCCCGCCCAGCCCGAGCATGGTCAGATGGCGCTGCTTCAGCCCTGCGGACAGCGGCTCTCGCTCGCCGGCGCGCTCACCGGTAGGGGTCTTCCCGGCGGTGGTCGGTGCATCGTGCATGGGCTCGTACTCTCGCAAGGTGCTTTGGGGGAACTCCACAGGTCTCCGCGGGGCGCTGCCAGTTTCCCCGCACGTCGCGCGCTAGCACAAAACGCACGCCCTGCCATGCGGTGCGCCCGTGATGAGCATCACGTGACCTGCGAAGACGCACCTCACCCCGGCACGGCCTGGCAGCGTGGCGGTTGTTCGGAACTCTCCAAGCGGGCTGCCGCGGCTTTGTCGCCGCCACACGATGATCGCCGGGGCCCCGCTGGACTAACGTCGTCGCGTCCCGTCCTGTCCCGGATCCACTCACACCTCGCGGAGTACCGATGAGCACTGAGTCCGCCCTCACCCTCCCCCACGCCTCGCGCGGGGGGACCTCCATCGGTGCGGTCCTCGCCGATCTGCTGCCCGCCGCCACCGCCTCCCGTGCCCGCGTCCGTGACGCGGCGCTGGTGCTCGGCGGTGCCGCGCTGACCGGCGTCGCGGCCCAGATCGCCGTCCCGGTTCCCGGCTCCCCGGTCCCGGTCACCGGCCAGACCTTCGCCGCCCTGCTGGTCGGCGCCTCGCTCGGCGCCGGCCGCGGCCTGCTCTCCCTCGCGCTGTACGCCCTGGCGGGCCTGGCGGGCATGCCGTGGTTCGCCGGTGGCGCCTCGGGTGCCGGTGCGACCTTCGGCTACATCCTGGGCATGCTGCTCGCCGCCACCGTCGTGGGCGCGCTGGCCCGCCGCGGCGGCGACCGCGGCGTGCTGCGCACGGCCGGAACGATGGCCGCGGGCATGGCCCTGATCTACGCCGTCGGCGTCCCGTACCTCGCGCTGAGCACCGGCATGCCGTTCGGCGAGGCGGTGGCCGTCGGTCTGGTGCCGTTCCTGATCGGCGACGCCCTCAAGGCCGCCCTGGCGATGGGCGCGCTGCCCACCGCCTGGAAGCTGGCCGGCCGCCGCGGCTGACACGCTTCCCCACCGCAAGAGGGCGGGGCCCGCACCGGTTCGGTGCGGGCCCCGCCCTCTTCTCGTGCGGCGTTACTCGACCGCGCCGGTCCCGGCCTCGACGGTGCCTGGGTCCCGCGGCCTGCGCCGGTCCAGGAGCAGGCCGATGGCCAGCACCACGACGGCCGCGACGACCGACAGGATCATCTGCTCCCGGCCCTCCGGGTCGTAGAACATGTAGCCGATGACGAAGACGATCATCCCGATGGTCGCGTACGTCAGCCACGGGTACAGCCACATCCGCACCGTCAGCCGCTCCGGCGTCTCCCGTTCGATGACCCGGCGCATCCGCAGCTGCGAGAAGCAGATGACCAGCCACACGAACAGGGCCACCGCGCCGGAGGAGTTCAGCAGGAACTGGAAGATGGTGTCCTTCGACGTGTAGCTGAAGATCGTCGCGACGAAGCCGAAGGCGACCGAGGCCCAGATCGCGACCGCCGGCACCCCGCCCTTGTTGACCTTCTTGAACGCCTTGGGCGCGTCGCCGCGCTCACCGAGCGAGAACGCCATCCGGGAGGCCGTGTACAGCCCGGAGTTCAGACAGGACAGCACCGCGGTCAGCACCACGACGTCCATGACCGTGCCGGCGTACGGGATGTCCAGCGACTTCAGCACCGCCACGTACGGGCTCTTGACCACCGACGGGTCGTTCCACGGCAGCAGCGTCACGATCACCGCGATCGAGCCGATGTAGAAGATCGCGATACGCCAGATGACGCTGTTGACGGCCTTGCGGACGGCCTGCACCGGGTTCGGCGACTCGCTCGCCGCCAGCGTGACGATCTCGCTGCCCATGAAGGAGAAGACCACCAGCAGCATGCCCGAGAGGATCGCGCCCGGCCCGTTCGGCAGGAACCCGCCGTGCCCGGTCAGGTTCGTCACGCCCACCGGGTCGCCGCCCGGGGGCAGCCCGAATATCGCCAGCGCGCCGACCGCGATGAACACGACGATCGCGACGACCTTGATCCCGGCGAACCAGAATTCGAACTCGCCGAACGAGCCGACGGAGATGAGGTTGGTACCGGTCAGCACGATCATCACCAGCAGCGCCCAGGCCCACTGCGGGACGGCCGGCACCCAGCCGGTGAGGATCGCGGCGGCGGCGGTCGCCTCGACGGCCAGTACGACCGACCAGAAGAACCAGTACAGCCAGCCGATGGTGAAGCCCGCCCAGTGGCCCAGCGCCCGGTCCGCGTAGGCGGAGAACGAGCCGGAGGTGGGGGAGGCCGCGGCCATCTCGCCCAGCATCCGCATCACCAGCACGACCAGCAGGCCGGTCAGCGCGTACGAGAGGAGAATGCCCGGCCCGGCGGCCGAGATCCCCGCGCCGGAGCCGACGAAGAGGCCGGCGCCGATGACGCCGCCGATGGCGATCATCGACAGGTGGCGGTTCTTGAGTCCTGCCTGCAGCCCGTCCTGCGGCTGGCTCCCGGAAGGTCCGCCGCCGGGTTCTCCGGTGGTGGGGACCGTCTTGGTGGTAGGCGGGTGCGCGCCCATGTGCACCGTCCTTGTGTGGTTCACGGAATGGAACTCCCGCATTAGATCTTCGCTAACCCAGGGTTTGGAAGGTCTGAATCCGGATCGTTGCATGAAACCCTGGACGGTTACGTCCAGCGCTTGCGTACGAAAGGTCGACCAGGGGTTTCATGCGTAGAACCGTAGGAAGACCCAGGCGCGCCTACCCGCACATCGTCATGCCACACTCATGGCCATGCGCGTGTATCTCGGCTCCGACCATGCAGGTTTCGATCTCAAGAACCACCTCGTCGAGTGGCTCAAGGCCAACGGCCACGAGCCCGTCGACTGCGGTCCGCACCTCTACGACGCCCAGGACGACTACCCCCCGTTCTGCCTGCGCGCCGCGGAGAAGACCGCCGGCGACCCGGACAGCCTCGGCATCGTGATCGGCGGCTCCGGCAACGGCGAGCAGATCGCCGCCAACAAGGTCAAGGGCGTACGGGCCGCGCTGGCCTGGAGCGAGGAGACCGCCAAGCTCGGCCGCGAGCACAACAACGCCAACGTCATCTCCGTCGGCGGCCGGATGCACACCCAGGACGAGGCGACCAAGTTCATCGAGGTCTTCCTCGCCACGCCGTACTCGGGTGAGGAACGTCACACCCGCCGCATCGACATGCTGTCGGCGTACGAGACCACCGGCGAGCTGCCCGCCATCCCCGCACACCACCCGCAGGGCTGACGCCCACCGCCGTCGCCGCCCGCCCACCCCGGCCGCCGGGGCGGGCGGGCGCGCCCACTGGAGGACCACCCGCATGCCCGAGGGGCACACGATCCACCGCCTCGCGCTGGACCACCGGGCCCGCTTCGAGGGTGAACCGGTCCGGGCGAGCAGCCCGCAGGGGAAGTTCGCGGGCGGCGCCGCGCTCATCGACGGTCAGGTCATGGACACCGCCGAGGCGCACGGCAAGCACCTCTTCCTCGGGTTCGGCCCCGCCCGCTGGGTGCACATCCACCTCGGACTGTTCGGCAAGCTCGGCTTCGGCGACGCCCCCGCGCCGCCGCCCACCGACACCGTCCGGCTGCGCCTGGCCACCTCCCGCCACTACGCGGATCTGCGCGGCCCCACCACCTGCGCACTGATCACCGACGCCGAGAAGCAGGCGATACACGACCGGCTCGGCCCCGACCCGCTGCGCCCCGGGGACGACGGGGAGCGTGCCTGGCAGCGGATCTCGCGCAGCCGTACGACCATCGCGGCGCTGCTGCTCGACCAGAAGGTCATCGCGGGCGTCGGCAACGTCTACCGCGCCGAGGTCCTCTTCCGGCACGGCATCGACCCCTACCGGCCCGGCCGTGACCTCACCCGCGCCGAGTGGGACGCCCTCTGGGACGACCTGGTGCTGCTGATGCGGGAGGGCGTGCGCCACAACCGCATCGACACCGTCCGCCCGGAGCACCTGCCGGAGGCGATGGGCCGCCCGCCACGGGTCGACGACCACGGCGGTGAGGTGTACGTCTACCGCCGTGCGGAGGGGCCCTGCCACATCTGTGGCGGCGAGATCCGCACCGCCGGTCTCGCCGCCCGCAATCTCTTCTGGTGCCCGGGGTGCCAGCCGGCGACGGGCGGCCACCGGGCCTGAGAGGCCGCCGGCCCGCGCGGCTAGAACCCGTGCGGCAGCCACGGCGCGACGTCGGAGCCGAACGCCACCGACGCCGCATGCAGCGCACCGGTCCGCAGCTCCTGCACCCGGCCCGCGGCCGCCAGCGCCGACAGGGTGAAGCCCCCCAGGTAGGCGGAGCCCAACTCCCTTACCGACAGCGCCAGATCCGGCGCGTCGGTGGTGCGCGCGCAGGAAGCCCCCTTGGCGTCACCGCTCAGCCGCCAACGCCCTTCGTTCCAGGGGCAGAACGGGTCCGCCACCTCCAGCACCACCTCCACCGGCGTGCGGTACGTCCGCGCCGCCAGCGCCGCGCCCACCTCCACCGGCCGCACGAACAGCGACTCCCGCATCTCGATGCCGCAGCGCCGCATGTCCGCCACCAGATGCAGCACCGGATCGTCCACGGGCCGGCCGCGTACCGACACCGACGAGGTGAGGTCGATCCCGAACAGATAGCGCCACAGCGCCGCGTACACCACCGGCTCCAGGGCGTCGACCTGCCGGACGTGCACCGTCCCGAACGGCCCGGCATGGTCCCACTCCGGTTTGACGGCGTAGCGCGCGTATCCCCGCACCTCGCCGTCGACCTCGGCCACCACGCACTGCAGCCTCCCGGCCCCGTCCCGCTCGCCCTCGGGGTCGTACACGCCCATCCGCTCCCAGCCCGGCAGCCGCGCGAGCATCCCCGCACGGGTCGGCACCAGCTGCCCGTACACCCGCTCGCAGTCGGGCAGCGCTTCCGCCGGATCCACCAGCCGCAGGCGTACGCCGTCGATGCCCGGCAGGTCCGGGGGCGCCAGCCGCAGCGTGTCGACGCTCAGCCGCAGCTCCTGGGTCGCCGGGCCGTAACCGAACCGGCCGTAGATGGCGGGCTCCGAGGCGGTCAGCAACGCCAGCGCCTCGCCGCGCGCGCGGACGTCCGCCAGCTGGTGCCGCATCATCGAGCGCAGCACTCCGCGCCTGCGGTGCGTCGGCAGCACCGAGACCATCGTGACGCCGGCCGCCGCCACCCGGTCCCCGCCCGGCACCGTCAGCCCGAACGAGAACGCCCCGGCCGTGCCGACCCAGTCACCGTCCGCCCAAGCGCCGAAGGAGCGCTCGATCTCGGTGCGGTCCCGCCAGAGGGTCCGCCCTTCCGGTGGCTCGGGCACGCCGCCGAACGCGAGGTCCACCTTGTCGAACCAGCCATCCCATTCGGCGTCGCGCAGCGCCCGCACTTCAGTCGTCATGCGCCATGCCTAGCAGGACACTCTCCGGCCGCGCGACCGCATTTCGAACGCGGTTTCCCGGCAATTGACCTGAGGTCTGTACGGCGAATCGACGCACCGCCGAACGGGTGGCTAAAGTCCCAGAACAATGACAAGCGGCCCGGGAGCGGAACCCCTGACGGCCCGGATGCACAGAGGTCTGCACCGGGCCCGCATCGGCGTGCGCAAGGCCGGCGTCGACTACTTCCGGGGCGACGGCTCCGACTGGATCGCGCTGGCCGCCCTCCTCCTGGCCATACCCGCCATCGCGGCCGGCACGCTCTGGCGCCCCGACTGGATCGCTCCCACCGCGCTGGTGCTCCCCGTCATCGCCGGCGGCCTGCTGCTGCGGCCGGCCAACCTCCTGGCCCTGTACGCCACGTCGGCCGGCGCGCTGATCGTCGAGGCGGCGCTGCTCGGCCCGTACGCCGCGGGACCGGACCGGGTCACCCCCGGCACGGTGCTGGTCGTGGCGGCGGTCGGCCTCTTCGGGCTGCTGATCGCGCAGTTCCGCAGCCGGGTCGGAGTGCCCTGGAGGCGCGGCGGAACCATGCTCTTCGACCTGCGGGAACGCATCCGCGTCCAGAGCAAGCTCCCCGAGCTGCCCCGGGGATGGCACCGGGAGATGGCCCTGCGCCCGGCCGGCGGGCAGTCCTTCTCCGGCGACTTCGTGGTGGCCTCGCGCACCCAGGGCGGCAACATCCTCGAAGTGGTCCTGACGGACGTCTCCGGCAAGGGCATGGACGCGGCATCCCGCGCGCTGCTGCTGTCCGGGGCGTTCGGCGGCCTCCTCGGCTCCCTGCCGCCGCATGCCTTCCTTCCCGCGGCCAACGGCTATCTGCTCCGCCAGGACTGGGACGAGGGGTTCGCGACCTCCATCCATCTCGTCCTGGATCTGGAGTCGGGGGACTACGAACTGCTCTCCGCCGGCCATCTGCCGGCTCTCCAGCTGAGCGCGGGCACCGGTCGCTGGGAGGAGAAGTCGGGCGAGGGCCCGCTCCTCGGGGTCTACGACGGCGCCCAGTTCGACCCGGTCAAGGGGACCCTGCGGCCCGGGGATGTGCTGATGATGTTCACCGATGGCCTGGTGGAGGCCGCCGACCGCGATATCGCCGAGGGCATCGACCGGCTGACCGGCGAGGCCGACCGCTATGTCGTCGAGGGTTTCGTGGGCGCCGCCTGGCACCTGATCGAGGCCGTCGCCAAGGACGTCAACGACGACCGGGCACTGTTGATGATCTGCCGCGACGCCTGAAACCGGTGCGCGTGAGGCCGGGGCGGCCCGCCGCTCTCACAAGCTGACGCGCTCCCGCGCCGTATCGGCCGCGTCCTTCCGGAACGCCCACGCCATCGTCGGCTCCATCGCGAAGCGGAACATCTTGCGGACCGGTGGGGTGCACAGCGCCGTCACGATCGCCCCCGCGATCAGGGTGACCGCGATCTCGCCTGCCGGGGTCTGCAGCCATGCGTAGTCCTCGAACCAGCCCCAGAACCGCGAGCCCTTGGCCAGGAAGCCGTGCAGCAGATAGCCGTAGAGCGTCCCGGCGCCCAGCACCGTGAACCACATCGGCCGGGTGGGCACCCAGGCGAAGAAGCAGGCCACCAGGACGATCGAGCAGCCGAAGAGAGCCATCGTCATGACCGAGCCGATCCACCAGGTGGTGCCCAACTCCTGACCGCTGTCCCGGTGGTAGAACCAGGCCGACGACATCCGGGGCGCCGCCCAGTACGCCATGAGCAGCGCGCAGGCGAAGATCGGCAGCGAGGCGATACGCACCGCCCGCCGCTGCACCATCTTGAAGTGCTCGGGCCGCAGGTTCAGGCCGAGGACGAAGAACGGCAGGAACTGCAGCACCCGTTGGAGGTCCAGATCGTCGCCGATGTCGGGCGAGATGGAGGCGAGTACGGCGATGGCCAGCGCGAGCGGCAGCGGCCAGCGCACGATCTTCCACAGCGGGGTGGTCAGCCGCCAGATGAACAGGGCCACCAGGAACCACGTCAGGAACCAGGGATCGAGCAGGCTGATCGGATGCCCCGGGTCGTCGTCCGCCCAGCGCTTGAAGAAGGCGTAGGCCGTCTCGAAGAGGATGTAAGGGACGGCGACTCCGGTGACCAGACGCTGCAGCCGGTCCTTGCGCATGTCGAAACTGCGCGAGAAGTAGCCGGAGATGATGATGAACGCCGGCATGTGGAAGCCGTAGACGGTCATGTACAGCGCTTCGGCGGTGCGACTGCCGTCGGTCAGCGGTTCCCAGACATGCCCCATCGCCACGAGCACGATGGCCAGGTACTTCGCGTTGTCGAAGAAGGCGTCCCGGCCGGCTTTGGGGGAGGGGGCCGGAGCGCGCTCCGGCACGCCGGACGGCTGTGCCGCACGCGCCGTCCGGTCCGCACCCGCCGCCTCCCTGGCCGGAGGGAGCTCACGTCGTGGTGTCGGGGCAGCGTGAAACATCTGAGGCACGATAGCGGCGGTCGACGAATGCGTAAAACCGCCCGAGCGTAATTCTCTATTTCCCCAGGTGCCGCCGCACATATGGAGTGGATAAAGCTGCGGCGGATACGAAAAGATCTTTCCTGCGACCCTCCGCGTCCCGCAGATCCGTGCCCGCAGGCGCCTTGCTATATCCCGCTTCTCCTCCCTAAAACGGGCGGTATCCCCTGGGGGCGGCCCGGAAGGAATGTCTGCTTCCTTTACGCTATGTCCGAATAGCTCGACCCGGTCGCGGCAGGCGTCGGGTGACATGGATAACGCCTCGCGGGGCCGGGCGATTGCCCGCCGCGGGCGCTCCGTAATTACTGTGACGGATGCCACGGGAATTGTCGCGGACGCGGCTCGATTGTCGTCGCCTCCGCCAATTCATGGCGAGGTCATGCGCATGTCCGTGCCGACGCGCCGCTGTCCGTTTCGACGTGCCGCATTGCGCAGCGGCCACTACCGGCCACCGGCAGGGACGCGATCCAGCCGAATCGTCGACGTCATCTCGGCCGCCGGGGGCCTTCTTCCGACGTGGCACCCCTGCCCGCCTGCCCGGCCCCGCCCACCTCACACGCCCCAGGGGTCGAAATCGGGCAAAGCGTTGGCCGATGATTCGTCACCCACCTCCGGTGGGCAAGGAGTTGGTGGCACGATGGGGCCAGGGGGTGTGCGCGGCATGCTCCCGGGCCGGTGAGGCGTTCCGACCAAGGGTGTGATCAGTTGTGGCTCTTTCACTTTCAGTGGTGCTGCTGTTGGGGATCGTCCTGATCGTTTTGATCAGAGGGAAGTCGATCAAGGCGGGTCCGGCGATCGTCGCCATACTCTTCGGGTTCTTCCTCGCCTCGACCGGCATGGCCCCGTCCATCAACCGGTTCCTCAACTCCCTCGCGGACACCATCAACCACATCACCTTCTAGGCGGTCTGCCCGCCCCCGGTACGCCCCATCGCCTCCTTCACGGCCTGCTCGCTGCGTCCCACCAGCGCCGATCCATCGTCCGCGGTGATGATCGGACGCTGAATCAGCCGCGGGTGTGCCGCGAGCGCCGCGATCCACCGTTCACGTCCGGCGTCGGTCCGCTCCCACGCCGCGACCCCCAGCTCCTTCGCCTCCACCTCCTGGGTCCGTGTGATGTCCCACGGCTCCAGCCCCAGCCGCTCCAGCACCGCGCGCAGCTCCTCCGCGGTCGGCGGCTCCTCCAGGTATTTGCGGACGGTGTACTCCGCGCCCTCCTCATCGAGGATCTGCACGGCGGAACGGCACTTGGAACACGCGGGATTGAGCCAGATCTCCATGCCCGCCACCCTATTGACCCGCGCCCGCGCTGCGAAGGGCGCCCGCCTCGCCGGCTCCGCACGTGTCGCAGGCCCCCACGGCCGGGGCGAGACTGGAAGGGCAGCGAGTCGGCCGGCAGCGGACCGGCCCTGGAGGAGCCATGACGGCAACGACGCGCAATGACACCCCGGTCATGATCGAAGGTGACGGCGTGGAGCTGCGGACGCGGGAAATCGGGGGAGACATGTCCGTCGCCTTCGTGCGCCTGCCCCGTGGCGCGGACATGGGGCCGGCTCTCAAGGGGCTGACGGACGATCTGTGCCAGTGCCCCCACTGGGGCTACCTGCTCAAGGGCCGCCTCAAGATGCGGACCCGGGACGGCGAGCGGGTCTACGAGGCCGGACAGGCCTTCTACTGGTCACCCGGGCATGCCCCGGAGGCCCTTGAGGACTGCGAATACGTGGATTTCTCACCCACGAAGGACTTCGCCGAAGTGATCGACCACATCAAGGCCCGGATGGGCTGACGCCTGAGGACCTCGGCCCGGCCGCCCCGGTCTTCGGTCGTCCGGGCGAAGGCAAAGGGCCAGGTCAGAGGAATCGTCCTCTGACCTGGCCCTTTGTCGTACGGAGCGGGCGACGGGAATCGAACCCGCGTAGCCAGTTTGGAAGACTGGGGCTCTACCATTGAGCTACGCCCGCGAGCGCCGCAGGTCGCAGGACCTCGGCACGCAGTGCATCGTAGCGGGTCGGAGCGGTGTGCCGCACACCCGTGGGCGGGTTCGCGCTCGCGAGGCGCCCTCCGGGGGCTCGCGAGCGCGCGTGTGCGCCCCCGTGCGACCGACCGCCACCGCGCGAGGGCCGGGGCCCCGTCTGCGGGATCGCGGCGTAACGCGCCAGGGTGGGCATCTCGATATCGTGCAGCCGCACTGCCATCAGCCATGTACCCTACGTGTCGCACCGACGGGGTGTGGCGCAGCTTGGTAGCGCGTCCGCTTTGGGAGCGGAAGGTCGTCGGTTCGAATCCGGCCACCCCGACCAGCAGTCCTCAGTTCAGCACTCAGCGCCACTCCGTGGCCGCGGACAGCGGCCTTTCAAGATCGCGTTGTGGGTGCGATCCTCCTTGCGGTTACTATGCAAGCTGCGTGCCCGTGTGTCTTTGTACCGGGTGCGATCGGCCGGGGCCCGGATCACCGGGTGCCGGAAGATCTCAGGCAGAACCCCAGAAGTCAGCCCCAAGGAGACCGAACCGTGAAGAGCGCCGTGGAGACCCTGAACCCGACCCGGGTTCGGCTCACTGTCGAGGTGCCCTTCGAGGAGCTCAAGGACAGCCTCGACGCGGCGTACAAGAAGATCAACCAGCAGGTCACGGTGAAGGGCTTCCGCAAGGGCAAGATCCCGGCCCGCGTCATCGACCAGCGGTTCGGCCGCGGTGCGGTGCTGGAGGAGGCCGTCAACGACGCCCTCCCGAAGTTCTACACCGAGGCGGTCAACGAGGGTGAGCTCAACGTCCTCGGCCAGCCCGAGGTCGACATCACCGAGCTGAAGGACGGCGAGCTGCTGGCCTTCACCGCCGAGGTCGACATCCGCCCCGCCCTGGAGATCCCGGACTACTCCGGTATCGAGGTCGAGGTCGACGCCGTCGAGGTGTCGGACGAGGACATCGACAAGTCGGTCGAGCAGCTTCGTGAGCGCTTCGCCTCGACCAGCCCGGTCGAGCGCGCCGCGCAGGACGGCGACGTCCTGACGCTGGACCTCGAGGCCAAGGTGGACGGCGAGGTCCTGGAGGACGGCGTCGCCCAGGGCGTCAGCTACACCGTCGGCTCCGGTGAGCTCCTCGACGGCATCGACGAGGCCGTCAAGGGCGTCGAGGCCGGCGGCAGCGCCACCTTCACCTCCGAGCTCAAGGGCGGCTCCGCCCAGGGCAAGGAGGCCGAGGTCAAGGTCGACGTCACCGCCGTCGCGGCCCGTGAACTGCCCGAGCTGGATGATGACTTCGCGCAGCTGGCGAGCGAGTTCGACACCCTCGACGAGCTCAAGGCCGACAGCAGCAAGCGCCTCGCACAGATGAAGAAGTACGACCAGGCCACCCAGGCTCAGGAGAAGGTCCTGGACGAGCTGCTCAAGCTCGTCGAGGTGCCGATCCCCGAGAAGCTGCTCGCGGACGAGATGGAGACCCGCAAGCACAACCTGGTGAACCACCAGCTCGGCCAGATGGGCCTCGACCTCGCCAAGTACCTGGAGATCCAGGGCAAGAGCGAGGAAGAGTTCGACGCCGAGACCAAGGAGCAGGCGGAGAAGGGCATCAAGACCCAGTTCATCCTCGATGAGCTGGTCAACAAGGAGAAGCTGAACGTCAGCCAGGAGGAGCTCACCGAGCACCTCATGCGCCGCGCGCAGTCCTCCGGCATGTCCCCCGACCAGTTCGCCCAGGCCGTCGTCGAGGGTGGCCAGGTGCCGATGCTCGTCGGCGAGGTCGCCCGCGGCAAGGCGCTCGCGGTGGTCGTCGAGGCCGCCACGGTCAAGGACACCAAGGGTGAGGTCGTCGACCTCGACGACGAGGACGAGACGGCCGAGACCGTCCAGGCCGAGTCCGAGGGCACCGACGAGGCCGCGGCCGAGGAGAAGAACGAGGGCTGAGCTTCAGCCCCGCGCTCTCCTGCAGTCCTGTGCATACGGGCCCGAACACGCACGTGCGCGTGTTCGGGCCCGTATGTCATCCCGGTCCGTGAGCCTGCGCTCACAGCGAACAGTTCTCAATGCGGGATGGCGTTGTCCGACCTGCGCGTTAGGGTCCGTAGATACGAGGGCAGGGGAGTCCCTGAAAGCGCGCCGGGGGCACCACACGGCGCAGATCCCCGCGCCCCAGAAGACGACGCTGAGACGGTCTCGAGCCGTCCGACAACGAGCAGGTGGACACGTGACGATCCCGATGCCTTCCGCCGCCGCTGAGCCGACCTTCGGTGGCCTCGGCGACCAGGTCTACAACCGGCTGCTCGGCGAGCGGATCATCTTCCTCGGCCAGCCGGTCGACGACGACATCGCCAACAAGATCACCGCGCAGCTTCTTCTCCTCGCCGCGGACCCTGAGAAGGACATCTTCCTCTACATCAACTCTCCGGGCGGCTCGATCTCGGCCGGTCTGGCGATCTACGACACCATGCAGTACATCAAGAACGACGTGGTGACGATCGCGATGGGCCTCGCCGCCTCGATGGGGCAGTTCCTGCTGAGCGCCGGCACCCCGGGAAAGCGCTTCGCGCTGCCGAACGCCGAGATCCTCATCCACCAGCCCTCCGCGGGCCTGGCCGGTTCCGCGTCGGACATCAAGATCCACGCCGAGCGGCTGCTGCACACCAAGAAGCGGATGGCCGAGCTGACCGCCTTCCACACCGGTCAGACCGTCGAGCGCATCACCCACGACTCCGACCGCGACCGCTGGTTCTCCGCCGACGAGGCCAAGACGTACGGCCTCATCGACGATGTGATGACCTCCGCCGCAGGCGTTCCGGGCGGGGGCGGCACCGGGGCCTGAGCCCTGGACCACTCGCCCCACAGCCACCCCAGCCCACTTGATCGCCACCAGGACGGTGAACACCACGATGAACAACTTCCACGGCAGCGGCCTGTACGAGGGCGCGGAGTCCGAGTTTTCCGGCCCGCGCGCCGAGTCCCGCTACATCGTTCCGCGCTTCGTCGAGCGCACCTCGCAGGGCGTGCGCGAGTACGACCCGTACGCGAAGCTCTTCGAGGAGCGTGTGATCTTCCTCGGCGTGCAGATCGACGACGCGTCGGCCAACGACGTCATGGCGCAGCTGCTGTGCCTGGAGTCGATGGACCCCGACCGTGACATCTCGATCTACATCAACTCGCCCGGTGGCTCCTTCACGGCGCTCACCGCGATCTACGACACGATGCAGTTCGTCAAGCCCGACATCCAGACGGTCTGCATGGGCCAGGCGGCCTCCGCCGCTGCCGTGCTGCTCGCGGCCGGCACCCCCGGCAAGCGGATGGCGCTGCCGAACGCCCGAGTGCTGATCCACCAGCCGTACAGCGAGACCGGCCGCGGTCAGGTCTCCGACCTGGAGATCGCCGCCAACGAGATCCTGCGGATGCGTTCGCAGCTGGAGGACCTGCTGGCCAAGCACTCCTCCACGCCGATCGAAAAGATTCGGGACGATATCGAGCGTGACAAGATTCTGACCGCCGAGGAGTCCTTGGCGTACGGTCTGGTCGACCAGATCGTCTCGACGCGGAAGTCGTCCGTCTCCATCGGATAGTGGCTTCGCGCGTGAGCCGGAGAGTCGCCCCCTTGGATCGAGTGAACCCAGTCGGTTCAAGGGGGGCCCGTACGGGGGGCCCGGCAAGGTACCGTCGATAGGCAAGCACCCGGGTCCGTGGAGCAATGCGGATCCCAGGCGAAGGGGAAGCACCTCGTGGCACGCATCGGTGACGGCGGCGACCTGCTCAAGTGCTCGTTCTGCGGAAAGAGCCAGAAGCAGGTGAAGAAGCTCATCGCGGGACCTGGTGTGTACATCTGCGACGAGTGCATCGACCTCTGCAACGAAATCATCGAGGAGGAGCTCGCCGAGACCTCCGAGGTGCGGTGGGAAGAACTCCCCAAACCGCGGGAGATCTACGAGTTCCTGAACGGCTATGTCGTCGGCCAGGAGCCCGCCAAGAAGACGCTCTCGGTCGCCGTCTACAACCACTACAAGCGGGTGCAGGCCGGCGAGAACGGCGGTGGCCGCGGCGACGAGGGCATCGAGCTCGCCAAGTCCAACATCCTGCTGCTCGGCCCGACCGGCTCCGGCAAGACGCTGCTGGCGCAGACCCTCGCCCGGATGCTCAACGTCCCCTTCGCCTTCGCCGACGCCACGGCGCTGACGGAGGCCGGCTATGTCGGCGAGGACGTCGAGAACATCCTCCTCAAGCTGATCCAGGCCGCGGACTTCGACATCAAGAAGGCCGAGACCGGCATCATCTACATCGACGAGATCGACAAGGTCGCCCGGAAGAGCGAGAACCCGTCGATCACGCGTGATGTCTCCGGCGAGGGCGTCCAGCAGGCGCTGCTGAAGATCCTGGAGGGCACCACCGCCTCCGTGCCGCCGCAGGGCGGCCGCAAGCACCCGCACCAGGAATTCATCCAGATCGACACGACGAACGTGCTGTTCATCGTGGGTGGCGCGTTCGCCGGCCTGGAGAAGATCATCGAGTCGCGCTCCGGCGCCAAGGGCATCGGCTTCGGCGCGACGATCCGCTCCAAGCGCGAGATCGAGTCGAAGGACCAGCTCCAGGAGGTCATGCCGGAGGACCTGGTGAAGTTCGGGATGATCCCGGAGTTCATCGGCCGTCTCCCCGTCCTCACCTCCGTCCACAACCTGGACCGCGAGGCCCTGCTGCAGATCCTGGTCGAGCCGCGCAACGCGCTCGTCAAGCAGTACCAGCGCCTCTTCGAACTCGACGGCGTGGAGCTGGACTTCGACCGCCCGGCCCTGGAGGCCATCGCCGACCAGGCCATCCTCCGCGGCACCGGCGCCCGCGGTTTGCGCGCCATCATGGAGGAGGTCCTCCAGGCGGTGATGTACGAGATCCCGTCCCGCAAGGACGTCGCCCGGGTCGTCATCACCGAGGACGTGGTGCACTCCAACGTCAACCCGACGCTGGTGCCCCGCACCCGCAACGGTGAGTCGGGCGAGCCGCACGAGAAGAGCGCGTAGCACCCGCGGTATTCGAAACAGAGAGCCGCCCGGCAGCGAGGTCGCTGCCGGGCGGCTCTGTGCGGTCCGCTCCTCGGTCCGGCTACTTCTCCTTGCGGACCTCGTTACGGATCTTCGCGGTCTGCTCCGAGAGCTCCTCGGCGGACGGCGTCTTCGCGCCGCCGCCGCTGGGCGACGGGACGGCCATGGACTGGACCACGCCGATGGCGCTGCTGTCGCCCCAGATGCAGATGGAGATGTCGACGGACACCGTGATGCCGCTCTGCGACGACGAGACCTTCGTGGTCTTGCACTTCAGCACCGTGCCGTCGAAGTCGCTCGGCGTGTACTCGGTCACCGGAGTGGCCGTCTCGGCCGTGGCCTGCTTGCCCTCCATGCTCTTGTTCTGAGTGTCCTCGATCTTGGCGAACATCTGGTCCACGGCGTGTTCGGGATCGGCGACCGTGCCGTACGCGCCCGCCACCTGCACCTGCAGCTTGGCGGAGTTCTGGTACTTGCCGCTGACGCCCTTGCTGTCGGTGATGCCCAGCGCCTTGGTCGTCTCGTCGTCGGAGATGTCCTCCGCGCCGCCGCTGCTGGAGCTGGACGACTTCGTGAACTCGCCGCTCAGGAGGCTGTCCGGCATCACCATCGTGTACGGCGCCACGTCGCCACCCGAGCCGAAGGCGAAGTAGGCGCCCACGCCGATCGCCGCGACCACCGCGACGCCGCCGGCGATGAGGCCGATCTTCTTGCCGTTGCCGCCCGTCTCGGGCGGGGCCGGCGGGATCATGCCGTAGGGCGTCTGCTGGCCGCCGTACGGGGCCTGCTGGCCATAGCCGGGCTGCTGGCCCTGCTGGGGGTAGCCGTAGCCCTGCTGCGGGGGCACCTGGCCGCCCTGCTGGGGGTAGCCGTAGCCGGGCTGCTGCGGGGGGACCTGGCCGCCCTGCTGCGGGTAGCCGTAACCAGGCTGCTGAGCCGGCGGCTGCTGCGGCTGGCCGTACGGGCCGGGCTGCTGCGGCTGCTGTCCGTACGGGCCGGGAGGCGGCTGGTTGTAGCTCATGGAGCGGTTCCCCTCGTGACAACTGAATCCAGTTGAAGTCCTGCGTGATGTTTATGCGCTGCCGACATCCTGTACGACGCCACTGACGGCCGCTGCCCCGGGGGCGAAACCGATTCGAAGCTGCTACATCCGCGCCCGTACACTGTCGGGCGTGACCGAGAACTCTCAGCAGAGCAACCACAGCGCCCCCGAACTGCCGACTCAGTACACGCCGGCCGATGTAGAGGGGCCGCTGTACGAGCGCTGGGTGGAGCGGGGTTACTTCGAGGCGGACGAGAAGAGCGAGAAGCCGCCGTACACCGTCGTCATCCCCCCGCCGAACGTCACGGGCTCCCTGCACCTGGGTCACGCCTTCGAGCACACCCTGATCGACGCGTTGACCCGCAGGAAGCGGATGCAGGGCTTCGAGACGCTGTGGCAGCCGGGCATGGACCACGCCGGCATCGCCACCCAGAACGTCGTCGAGCGCGAGCTGGCCAAGGAGGGCGTCTCGCGCCACGACTTGGGCCGTGAGGCGTTCGTCGAGCGGGTCTGGCAGTGGAAGGCGGAGTCCGGCGGGCAGATCTCCGGGCAGATGCGGCGCCTGGGTGACGGCGTCGCCTGGTCGCGCGAGCGGTTCACGATGGACGAGGGCCTGTCCAAGGCCGTCCAGACGATCTTCAAGCGGCTCTACGACGACGAGCTGATCTACCGCGCCGAGCGCATCATCAACTGGTGCCCGCGCTGTCTGACCGCCATCTCGGACATCGAGGTGGAGTACCAGGACGACGACGGCGAGCTGGTCTCGATCCGCTACGGCGAGGGCGACTCCTCGATCGTCGTCGCGACGACGCGTGCCGAGACGATGCTCGGTGACACCGCGGTCGCGGTCCACCCCGAGGACGAGCGCTACGCCCATCTCGTCGGCACCGAGATCGAGTTGCCGCTGACCGGCCGCCGCATCCCGGTCGTCGCGGACGAGCACGTCGACCCGGAGTTCGGTACCGGCGCGGTCAAGGTCACGCCGGCCCACGACCCGAACGACTTCGAGATCGGCCGCCGGCACCACCTGACCAACCTCGCCGTCATGGACGAGCACGCGGTCATCACGGCGCACGGCCCCTTCCAGGGCCTGGACCGGCTGGAGGCGCGCAGCGCCATCGTCGGCGCCCTGCGCGCCGAGGGCCGGATCGTCGCCGAGAAGCGCCCGTACACCCACTCCGTCGGTCACTGCTCGCGTTGCAAGACCACCATCGAGCCGCGGCTGTCGATGCAGTGGTGGGTCAAGGTCGGCCCGCTCGCCCAGGCCGCGGGCGACGCGGTCCGCGACGGCAAGGTCGCCATCCACCCCAAGGAGATGGAGTCCCGCTACTTCGGCTGGGTCGACAATCTCCACGACTGGTGCATTTCGCGACAGTTGTGGTGGGGGCACCGCATCCCGGTCTGGTACGGCCCGAACGGCGAGGTCGTCTGCGTCGGCCCGGACGACGAGGCACCCACCGGCGAGGGCTGGACGCAGGACACCGACGTCCTGGACACCTGGTTCTCCTCCGGCCTGTGGCCCTTCTCCACACTCGGCTGGCCCGAGCAGACCCCGAGCGTCGAGAAGTTCTATCCGAACTCCGTCCTGGTCACCGGCTACGACATCCTGTTCTTCTGGGTCGCCCGGATGATGATGTTCGGCATCTACGCGATGGACGGCACGCCGCCGTTCCACACCATCGCGCTGCACGGCATGGTCCGCGACCAGTTCGGCAAGAAGATGTCCAAGTCCTTCGGGAACGCGGTCAATCCGCTGGACTGGATGGACGCGTACGGCTCCGACGCCGTCCGCTTCACTCTCGCCCGCGGCGCCAACCCCGGTGTCGACGTCCCGATCGGCGAGGACTGGGTCCAGGGCTCCCGGAACTTCGCCAACAAGATCTGGAACGCCACCCGGTTCGCGCTGATGAACGGCGCGACCGTCGAGGGTGAACTGCCGCCCGCCGAGCAGCTGTCGGCGACCGACCGGTGGATCCTCTCGCGGCTCAACTCGGTCGTCACCGAGGTCGACGCCTACTACGACGACTACCAGTTCGCGAAGCTGTCGGACACCCTCTTCCACTTCGCCTGGGACGAGGTCTTCGACTGGTACGTCGAGCTGTCCAAGACGACGTTCATGGCGGGCGGCCCGGCCGCCGAGGTCTCGCGCCGCGTCCTGGGCGAGGTCCTGGACGTCACGCTGCGGCTGCTGCACCCGATCGTCCCGTTCGTCACCGAGACCCTCTGGACGACGCTGACCGGCCGCGAGTCGGTCGTCATCGCCGAGTGGCCCGCCGACTCCGGCTTCCGTGACGCGGCGGCCGAGCAGGAGATCGCGCTCGTCCAGCAGGTCGTGACCGAGGTCCGCCGGTTCCGCTCCGACCAGGGGCTGCAGCCCGGCCAGAAGGTCCCGGCCCGGCTGGACCTGTCCGGCACGGCGCTGGCGGCACACGAAGCCGCGATGCGCTCGCTGCTGCGGCTTCAGCCGGCCGGTGACGACTTCAGCGCCACCGCTTCCCTGCCGGTCGCCGGCGCCACTGTCGCCCTGGACCTCTCCGGTGCGATCGACGTCGAGGCCGAGCGCAAGCGGCTGGCGAAGGACCTCGCGGCCGCGGAGAAGGAGAAGGCGCAGGCCAACGGCAAGCTCGGCAACGAGGCGTTCCTCGCCAAGGCGCCGGAGAAGGTCGTGGACAAGATCCGTGTCCGGCTGGAGACCGCCGAGGCGGACATCGTCCGGATCACCGCGCAGCTGGAGGCCCTGCCCAAGGCGTAGGTGCGGGACCCGGCCAGGGGTCGGGCTCCCGGCCGTCCGCGGGACTGTCGTTCGCAGGCCCCTCGTCCTTCGGGACGGGGGGCCTGCGGCGTCCCCGGCCCCGCCCACCCCGTTCGCGTACCGGCCACAGCAGGACGTACGCGGTCGAGACGGCCACGAACGCCAGCCGGATCAGGCCCCGCGCCGCGTCGTCGGGGACGGCGAAGACACTGCCGTAGAGGATGAGCAGCGCGAGCCAGCTCCACCACGGGACCAGCCGGCGCTGGCCGATGACGTCCCACAGCAGCGTGCCCAGCAGCACCGAGGCGGTGTAGTAGGTGTAGACGCTGGGATCGAGGACGATGCGGGCGTTGGCACCGAGCAGGACCACCGCCGCCCAGCGTCCGCGCCAGACGGCGAGAGTGCCGAGCGCCAGCCCCAGTGCGGCCTGCGCGGGCCGGTCCCAGGAGGGGGTCTGCGGGTCGCCGACGCCCAGCCAGCGCAGTGCGGACGCCGGATGATTGGGGATGGCGAATTTCGCCGCGGCGAAGGACTGCGGGTCGCCGACGAAGAACGGGAGCCAGACGACGGCGACCAGCCCCGCGCACCACAGGCCCGCGCGCAGCCACTTCTCCTTGGGGAGGGCGAGCAGCAGCGGGGTGAAGGCCAGGGCGGTGGGTTTGGAATCCATGGCCAGGGCCAGGAAGACGCCGGTGAGGGCGGCGTTGCCGCGGGTGACGGACCGGACCGCGAGGGCGGTGAAGAAGAGCGCGAGCACGTCGTCGAGATGCCCGAACCGGACCGAGACCTCGATCCACATGGGGAGGAAGGCCAGTCCGGCGATCAGTACCCGCTGCCGCAGCCGCTGGTGGTTGGTGCCGGTGCCGAGGAAGTGGTGGGCGGCGCTGCGGCCCGCCAGGACGACGATGACCAGCCCGAGCAGCGCCATCAGTGCGGCGGCGAGGAACTGGCCGGTGGCCTCGGGGAAGGGGTTGAACAGGCCCGCGACCAGGAAGCTGACCGGGCCCATCTGGAGCTCGGGGTGGTGGGCGTAGAGATTGAGCCCTCCGGTGCCGTCCCCGGCGGCTCCCTGGTAGATCAGCTCGCCGCCGGTGCGTAAGTAATGCCAGGAGAAGCCGCCGTTCGGTTCGACCACCGCGAACCACAGCACGGTCCAGGCGGTGAGCAACACCAAATGCATCCGCTGACTGATTGCCGGCACCTGTTCTCCGCTCCCGCTACCCCGTGTGATGCGCGCGTGTGGCAAAGCCGGGGCGTACGGAGCCCGCCGTCGAAGAGGGCGGAAACAGGAGAAAAGTTGTCCGGGGCGGTTGATCGTCCGTTCTCATCGGCCTCTCATGAAGGCCAGGCACGGTGGAGCGGATGGCCGGACGTCCGGCAGTCACCGCCCGTGAGAGCCGAGGAGCCGCGCCCCATGAACAAGCCACTGCGACGGGTCTCGGTCTTCTGTCTCGCCCTGATCCTCGCGCTGATGGGCTGGGTCACCTGGCTCCAGGCCGCCAAGGCCGACACGTACAAGGACGACCCGAAGAACCCGCGAGTGGCGATCGGTAAGTACGCGGCGCCGCTGGGCAACATCCTCGTCGACGGGAAGCCGGTCACCGGCTCGCAGGCCACCTCCGAGCAGCTGAAGTACAAGCGGACCTACCAGCAGGGGTCCCTGTACGCGCCGGTCACCGGCTTCTCCTCGCAGATCTTCGGCAGCAACCAGCTGGAGAACCTCTACGGCGATGTCCTCGACGGCTCCGACAGCCGGCTGCAGAGCCCCGCCGACGCCCTGACGCGCAAGCGGGCCAAGGGCGGCGACGTCGCCACCACCATCGACTCCGCGGTGCAGAAGGCCGGCTACCGGGCCCTGGGCGGCAAGACCGGTGCGGCGGTCGCCCTGGACCCGGGGACGGGGCGGATCCTCGGCATGGTCAGCACGCCGTCGTACGACCCTGGGAAGTTCGCCGGATCGGACAGCTCCGACCAGAAGGCGTGGCAGGCGATGTCGCGGGACGACGGCAAGCCGGAGCTGAACCGCGCGCTGCGCCAGCCGCTGCCGCCCGGTTCCACCTTCAAGCTGGTGGTCGCCGCGGCAGCGCTGGAGAACGGCCTGTACTCCTCGGTGGACGAGCAGACCGACAGCCCCGACCCCTACAAGCTGCCGCACACCAGCACCGAGCTGAAGAACGAGAACACCGCGGCGCCCTGCAAGGACGCCACCATCCGCACCGCGCTCCAGTACTCCTGCAACACCGTCTTCGCGAAGATGGCCGCCGACCTCGGGCCGCACAAGGTGGCCGCCCAGGCGGAGAAGTTCGGCTTCAACGACGACGAGGTGGACACTCCGGTGCGGGCGGCCAAGAGCGTCTACCCCACCGACATGGACGCGGCGCAGACCGCGCTGTCCGGTATCGGCCAGTTCAACGACCAGGCGACCCCGATGCAGATGGCGATGGTCTCGTCGGCCATCGCCAACGGCGGCGAGCTGAAGAACCCGCAGCTGGTCAACAAGGTGACCGACGGCGGCGGGAACACCGTCGAGGAGAACGACCCGAAGACGTACGGCACGGCGATGTCGGCGCGTACGGCAGAGCAGCTGCGGTCGGCGATGGGGACGGTCGTGGACAAGGGCACCGGATCCAACGCGAAGATCGACGGGCTGACCGTCGGCGGCAAGACCGGCACCGCCCAGCACGGTGTCGACAACAGCGGGACGCCCTACGCCTGGTTCGTCTCCTACGCGCAGGACGGCGACGGCCACCAGGTCGCGGTGGCCGTGATGGTCGAGGACGGCCACGCCGCCCGCAACGAGATCTCCGGCAACGGGCTGGCCGCACCGATCGCCCGCGCCATGATGAAGGCGGCGCTCGGCTAGCTCCCGGCGGGCGTCGGCGGCCGCCGGAAGCCGGGGCGGGGCGGGCGGATGCCGGGGAGGGCGGCGCAGCGCGACCGCTGTCACCGGTGCCTCGTAGACTGGTCGGCGTGAGCGAGCGCCCCCAGAACGACGACCCTGACCCGAACGACGCCTTCGACGAACTGGTCGAGGCCGAAACCGACCGTGACCCCGATCTCGCGGTGATCGAGGCAGGCAGCCGGACCCTGCGCGCGCAGGCCGGCCCGCCTCAGGGGGACGGTGTTCCCGCCCGCCCCGCGGACCCGGAGGTCGACCGTGCCCTGCGCGCGGTCGAGGAGGAGCTGGCAGGCCGCTGGGGTGAGACCAAGCTCGACCCGTCGGTGCAGCGCATCGCGGCCCTGCTGGACATCCTCGGCTCACCGCAGCACGCCTACCGTTCCATCCACATCACCGGCACCAACGGCAAGACCAGCACGGCCCGCATGATCGAGGCCCTGCTGTCCGCCTTCGATCTGCGCACCGGCCGCTACACCAGCCCGCACGTCCAGTCGGTCACCGAGCGCATCAGCCTGGACGGCAGCCCGATCTCGGCCGAGCGCTTCATCGAGACCTATCAGGACATCGCTCCCTACGTGGAGATGGTCGACACCCAGCAGGAGTTCCGCCTCTCGTTCTTCGAGGTGCTGACGGCGATGGCGTACGCCGCCTTCGCGGACGCGCCGGTGGACATCGCCGTCGTCGAGGTCGGCATGGGCGGCACCTGGGACGCCACGAACGTCATCGACGGCGATGTCGCCGTGGTCACCCCGATCTCCCTGGACCACACCGACCGGCTGGGGGAGACGCCCGAGCAGATCGCCGGTGAGAAGTCCGGGATCATCAAGAAGGACGCCACGGTCGTGCTGGCCCAGCAGCCGGTCGAAGCGGCCTCGGTGATGCTCAAGCGCGCGGTCGAGGTGGACGCCACGGTCGCCCGCGAGGGCATGGAGTTCGGGGTGCTCTCCCGTGAGGTGGCGGTCGGCGGCCAGATGCTGACGCTGCGCGGCCTGGGCGGCGAGTATCCGGAGATCTTCCTGCCGCTGTACGGCGCGCACCAGGCACACAACGCCGCGGTGGCGCTCGCCGCGGTCGAGGCGTTCTTCGGCGTCGGCTCCGAGCACGCGCGTGTGCTGGACATCGACACCATCCGCTCCGCGTTCGCCGCGGTGTCCTCGCCGGGCCGCATGGAGGTCGTGCGGCGCAGCCCGACCGTGGTGCTGGACGCGGCGCACAACCCGGCCGGCGCGCGGGCGGCGGCCGAGGCGGTCACCGAGGCATTCGGCTTCAGCCGTCTGGTGGGCGTCGTCGCCGCCAGCGCCGGCAAGGACGTCCGGGGCCTGCTGGAGGCATTCGAGCCGATCTTCGCCGAGATCGTGGTGACGCGTAATTCCAGCCATCGCGCGATGGACGCCGATGAGTTGGCGGCCGTCGCGGTCGAGGTCTTCGGCGCCGAGCGGGTCCAGGTCGAGCCGCGGCTCGACGACGCACTGGAGGCGGCCATCACCCTCGCCGAGGAAGAGGGCGAGTACTCCGGAGCGGGTGTGCTGGTGACCGGCTCCGTGATCACGGTCGGCGAGGCCCGGCTGCTCATGGGGAGGAACTGACCATGCGCACCCTGTGTGCGAGCACCCTCATCGGCGAGTTCTTCGTGATCGGCTTCGCCGGTCTGGTCGCGATGCAGCTCAGCGACCTGCCGGCGGCCACGGTCTGGACGGTCAGCGGGATCGCGATGCTGTTGTGCGTGCTGCTGTGCGGCATGCTCACCCGTCCCGGTGGTGTCCAGCTGGGCTGGGTCCTGCAGATCGCCCTGATCGCCAGTGGCCTGGTCATCCCGGCGATGTTCTTCCTCGGTGCGGTGTTCGCGGCCCTGTGGTGGGCGTCGGTCCACTACGGCCGCAAGATCGACGCGGCGAAGGCGCGCTGGGCGGCGCAGGGCGAGGCGGCCGGGGAGCCGGTGGCGGACCCGGCGTAGAGGGTGCCGGGGGTGGGCCCCAGGGGCCCACCCGGTAGGCCGGGGCTGGCCCGCGAAGGGCCCTGCACCCCATGTAGCCTCGGGGAACCCGCTGACCGTCGTTCGTATACAGGGAGTCCCTTCGTGAGCCAGCGCACCCTCGTCCTCCTCAAGCCCGATGCCGTCAGGCGCGGTCTCGTGGGGGAGATCATCGGCCGTATCGAGAAGAAGGCCGGCTGGACGATCGGCGCGCTGGAGCTGCGCACCCTGGACCGCGCGCTCCTGGAGCAGCATTACGCCGAGCACGTCGGCAAGCCCTTTTATGAGCCGTTGGTGGAGTTCATGTCCTCCGGTCCGGTGGTTTCCCTTGTGGTCGAGGGCGAGCGGGTGATTGAGGGCGTGCGGGTGCTCGCCGGTCCGACTGACCCGATTGCCGCACCGAGTGGGTCCATTCGTGGGGACTTCGGCACGATCACCCGAGAGAATCTGATCCACGCCTCGGATTCCGAAGAGTCCGCGGAGCGCGAGATCAAGATTTTCTTTCCGGGCGTTTCCTGACTCATCGTCAGCCGCGAAACCCTTGTGACCTGGGGCGACCGATGGAATCATCGGTCGCCCCTTGGTATATGCGCACCGATCGGGGGAACGCATCATTGCGACACGACGTCACCATTGAAGGGGGCGGGTGCGTGGAGAGCCGACAATGGCGAAGTCCCTCCCACCGGGTTCGAGTGGGCAAGGGACGGGACTACGATGGAAGCTTCCGCGCCTCACGGCGCATCACCTCCTGCCGACCTCCAGTAAGCATTCGCTCCAGTTGGGAAGGCCAGACGTATCCTCATGGGGAACAACATGTCGTTCATCGGCCGTGACATGGCTGTCGACCTCGGGACCGCCAACACGCTGGTGTACGTCAGGGGCCGCGGAATCGTTCTCAACGAACCGTCGGTCGTGGCCATCAACACCAACACCGGCGGCATCCTCGCGGTAGGTGCCGAGGCGAAGAAGATGATCGGGCGTACGCCCGGGAACATCGTCGCCGTCCGCCCTCTGAAGGACGGCGTGATCGCCGACTTCGAGATCACCGAGCGGATGCTCCGCTACTTCATCCTGAAGATTCACAAGCGCCGCTGGATGGCCCGTCCGCGCGTGGTCGTCTGTGTTCCCTCCGGCATCACCGGAGTCGAGCGCCGCGCCGTCATCGAGGCGTCGACCCAGGCCGGCGCCCGCCAGGTCCACATCATCGAAGAGCCGATGGCCGCCGCGATCGGATCCGGTCTGCCGGTCCACGAGGCCACCGGCAACATGGTCGTGGACATCGGCGGCGGCACGACCGAGGTCGCGGTCATCTCGCTCGGCGGCATCGTCACGGCCCAGTCCATCCGGGTGGCGGGCGACGAGCTCGACAACGCGATCATCCAGCACATCAAGAAGGAGTACAGCCTTCTGCTGGGCGAGCGCACCGCCGAGAGCATCAAGATCACCATCGGTTCCGCGTACGACCTCGAGCAGGACGAGCACACCGAGATCCGCGGTCGCGACCTGGTCTCCGGCCTGCCGAAGACCGTCGTCATCTCGGCCGCCGAGGTCCGCAAGGCCATCGAGGAGCCGGTCAACTCCATCGTCGACGCGGTCAAGACGACCCTCGACAAGTGCCCGCCGGAGCTGTCCGGCGACGTCATGGACCGCGGCATCGTGCTCACCGGAGGCGGCGCCCTGCTGCGCGGCCTCGATGAGCGGCTGCGCCGCGAGACCGGAATGCCCATTCACATCGCCGAGGACCCGCTCGACTCCGTCGCGCTCGGTTCCGGCAAGTGCGTCGAGGAGTTCGAGGCTCTCCAGCAGGTCCTCGACTCCCAGCCGCGCAGGTAACAAGGTCCCCTCCCGATCCGCCCCGCGGCCGTCATGCGGCGACCGCGGGGGTCGGGCACCATACATCTATCAACCGCTTTTTTCGGTCGATCGCTGATATACAGGCAGAACACCCCGACAAGCACGGTGCACTGACACTTCACCACCCGGCACCGCACACACAGGCACAACGCTCAACTCCCGAACGAGACCGGCGAGGGCCCGCAGCCGGCCGGTCCTACGAGGAAGGACACGGCCGCCGCACGTGAGGGACACACGAGAGAGCCGGCTGCTATTGGTGCTGCTGGTCGCGATCGCGTTCGCGCTGATCACGGTGGATATCCGCGGCGGCGAGCAGTCCCCGCTCGATGGTGCCAGGCAGGCCGCGGCCTCCGCCTTCGGCCCGGTGGAGAGCGGTGTCGCCCGCGTCGTCAGCCCGGTCGGCAACGCCGTCGGCGCGGTACGGGACTCCGGTGAGCGGCACAACCGGATCAGCACGCTGGAACACGAGAACGCCGCGCTGAAGGCCAAGCTCGGGTCCTCCGACCGCAACCGCAGCCGCGCCGCCGAACTCGACAAGATTCTGAAGTCGGCGGGCGCCGGGCAGTACGGCATCAAGGGCGCCGAGGTCATCGCCATCGGCGCCGCCCAGGGCTTCTCCTGGACCGTCACCATCGACGCGGGCAGCCGCGACGGCCTCGCCCGCGACATGACCGTCCTCAACGGCGACGGGCTGGTCGGCCGGGTCACCACCGTCGGCGCCAACACCGCCACGGTGCTGCTGGCCAACGACCCCGACTTCACCGTCGGCACCCGCATGGAGAAGACCAACGAAATCGGCTTCGGCAACGGGCAGGGCGGCCGCGCGCTGCGCGTCCAGCTCCTCAACGGCCGGGCCGCGGTCAAGAAGGGCGACCGCCTGGTCACCTTCGGCTCCAGCGCCGACAAGCCGTTCGTGCCCGGCGTGCCGGTCGGCCAGGTCATCAAGGTCGAGCCGTCCAACGGCGATCTGACCCGCACCCTGCAGATCCGGCCCTACGTCGCCTTCTCCCAGCTGGACGTCGTCGGCGTCGTCGTGGCGCCGCCCCGTGAGGACCCCCGCGACACCGTCCTGCCACCCAAACCGGCAAAGCCCAAGCCGGCGCCGACGGTCACCGTCACGGCCACCCCCACCGCGAGCGCCCCTCCCAGGAGCTGACCGATGCGCATCAACCGGATCCTGCTCGCCACCCCGCTGGTGGTCCTCGCCCTGGTCATCCAGGTCAGCATCCTCGCCCGGCTGCAACTGCCGGGTGCCGTCCCGGACCTCATGCTGCTGGTCGTGCTCGGCCTCGCGCTGGTCTACGGCCATGTCGGCGGGGCCCTGGTCGGCTTCGGCGCCGGGCTCCTCGCCGACCTCGCGCCGCCGTCCGACCACGCCATCGGCCGCTACGCGCTCGTGCTCTGCGTCATCGGCTACATCGCCGGCCTGACCCGGCCGGACAACGGCCAGCACCGCTCGGCGACCATCCCGCTGGTGGTCGTCGTCGGCGCCGCCATCGGCTCGACCCTGCTCTACGCCGGCGTCGGCGCGCTCGTCGGTGACACCGCCGCCCGGCACGTCGGCCTCGTCGGCCTGCTCCTCAGCGCGACCCTCTATGACCTGCTGCTCGCCCCGTTCACCGTCCCGCTGGTAATGGCGCTCGCGCGCAGAACGGACAGTGATCTGCTGTCGGGTGACGGCGTCGGCGGCTCCAGCGGCTCGGTCCTCGGCCGCGAGCCCGCCTACGGCTGGCTCAGCACCGGCACCGGCCTCAAGGGCAGCCGCGGCAATATGGCGACCGGCGGCACGGGACTGGCCGCCAAGGCCGGCAGGAACGGCAGCCGGCGGGGCGGCCTGCTCGGCAGGTCCGTCCGTGGCAAGGCGGCGCGCAAGGGGGACAAGCGGCTGTGAGCGGCGAACTGCCGCGGACCGCAGGACGGTCCTGCGCGGCACCGCGACCGAGCACCGGGCGGCGGGCGCTGCCGCCGGCCATCGCACAGACAGTGGGGGCGCTGTGAGCAACATTCCCGAGACGGGCCGGACCTCCCGCGTCACCGTCCGCCTGATCGCGATCCAGATCCTGGTCTTCTCCCTCCTGCTCACGCTCGGCGGCCGGCTCTGGTATCTGCAGATCCGCAACGGCCAGGAGTACGCCAACGAGGCCAAGAGCAACCACGTCCAGCAGGTCATCGAACCCGCCACGCGCGGCTCGATCCTCGACGCGCGTGGCGTGCCGCTGGCCGACAACCAGACCCGTCTGGTCGTCTCCGCCAGCCGTACCGAGCTGCTGAAGATGAAGGACGACGGCAAGGGCGTGCTCGGCCGTCTCTCCAAGGTTCTCGGTATGTCGGAGAAGGAGATCCGCAACAAGACCCGGCTCTGCGACGCCAAGACCCCGCAGCCCTGCTGGAACGGCTCCCCCTACCAGCCCATCCCGATCACGGACGAGGCCACCACCCAGCAGGCCCTCCAGATCCGCGAGCGCTCCGAGGACTTCCCCGGCATCAGCGCCGAGCCCACCGCCGTCCGCCGCTACGCCGCCCCCGGCAGCGCCAACACCGCGCAGGTCCTCGGCTATCTCTCCCCGGTCACCGACGAGGAGATCACCAAGGCCAAGGACAGCCACTCGCCGCTGCTGCGGTCCGACCAGATCGGCCGGTCCGGACTGGAGCGGACGTACGACAGCGATCTGCGCGGCAAGGCCGGCGTCACCCGCTACGAGGTCGACAACCTCGGCCGGGTCATCGGCCAGACCAAGAGCGAGAAGGGCGAGGCCGGCGCCAGCGTCGTCACCAGCATCGATGCCCGCGTGCAGGCGCTGGCGGAGAAAGAGCTGGCGCAGGCCATGAAGGATGCCCGCAAGGAGATCGACCGCAACACCAACCGCCCGTACGAGGCGGACTCGGGCGCGGTCGTGGTGATGGAGGCGAAGACGGGGCGTGTGGTGGCGATGGCCTCCAATCCCGACTACGACCCCAACGCCTGGGTCGGCGGGATCGACGCCAAGGACTACAAGCGGCTCACCACCAAGGGTTCCAACTACCCGCTGCTCAACCGGGCCATTCAGGCGCAGGCGGCGCCCGGCTCGATCTTCAAGGTGGTGCCGACCGCGGCCGCGGTCAACGCCGGCTACGACTTCAACGGCAGCTACCCCTGCGGCTCCTCGTACAGCATCGGCGGCCAGGTCTTCAAGAACTTCGAGTCGCAGAGCCACGGCTCGATCGACCTGGGCCGGGCGCTGGAGGTCTCCTGCGACACCGTCTTCTACAAGCTCTCGCACGACGAGTGGAAGAAGGACGGCGGGCTCAAGCCGAAGAAGGACGCCAAGAACTGGTTCTACAAGACCGCCCACCAGTTCGGCCTCGGCGCGGAGACCGGCATCGACCTCCCCAACGAGGTCACCGGCCGGGTGCCCGACCGGCAGTGGAAGAAGGACTTCTGGAAGGCCAACAAGGCCGGCTGGTGCAAGCAGGCCAAGAACTGGCCGAAGAAGAGGGACTTCGACACCCTGCTCGCCCGTGAGGGCTGCCTCGAAGGCATGAAGCTGCACGCCTACGACTCCGTCAACTACGCGATCGGCCAGGGTGACACCCTCGTCACCCCGATTCAGATGGCGACCATCTACGCCGCGATCAGCAACGGCGGCACGCTGTTCAACCCGAGCGTCGGCAAGGCCGTCATCAGCCCCAACGGCAAGAACGTCCGAGAGATCAAGGCGCAGCCGCACGGCAAGCTGCCGGTGAGCCGGGCGACGCTCAAGCAGATGGACGGCGCCCTCGCCGGTGTCGCCACCCGCGGTACGGCCGCCTGGCGGTTCGGCGGCTGGCCGCAGAGCAAGATCCCGATGCACGCCAAGACCGGTACGGCGGAGGTCTACGGCAAGCAGACCACCTCCTGGTTCGCCACGTATACCAAGGACTACTCGATCCTCATGACGATCTCCCAGGGTGGTACCGGTTCCGGCGCCTCGGGACCGGCCGTGCGCAAGATCTACGACGCGCTCTACGGGGTCGACGCCAAGGGCGGCATCAACCCGAAGGCGGCGCTGCTGCCGAGGCCGCAAGAGGCACTTCCCAAGATCGAGAAAGACGGCACCATTCAGGCCCAGCCGATCAAGCCGGTGGCGGCGCCGCCGACCGCCCCGCCGGGGAGGCGAGAGCAGTGACGACCAGCCACACCTCCCGGACGTTCTCCATCCGGCGCTACACCCCGGAGCTGGGCACCTGGGCCAAGCTCACCGCGCGCGACTCCCTCTTCCGCAAGCTGGACTGGATACTGCTGCTGTCCTGCCTGGCGCTGTCCTGCATCGGCTCGGTGCTGGTCTTCTCCGCGACCCGCAACCGCACCGAACTCAACCGCGACGACGAGTACTACTTCTTCCTGCACCACCTGCTGAACACCGGCATCGGACTGGCGTTGGCCGCCGCCACGATCTGGCTCGGGCACCGCACCCTGCGGGGCGCGGTCCCGATCCTCTACGGGCTGTCGGTGGTGCTCGCGCTGCTGGTGCTGACGCCGCTGGGCGCCACGATCAACGGATCGCGGTCCTGGCTGGCCATCCCCGGGGGTTTCTCCCTCCAGCCCGCGGAGTTCGCGAAGATCACCATCACGCTCGGCATGGCGATGATCCTCGCCTCGAAGGTCGACGCGGGCGACCGGCCGAACCCCGATCACCGCACGGTCGTCCAGGCACTCGCGGTGGCAGCCATCCCGGTGGCCGTCATCCTGCTGATGCCCGACCTCGGTTCGGTCATGGTGCTCGGCGCCATCGTCCTCGGTGTGCTGCTCTCCTCCGGCGCGTCCAACCGCTGGATCCTGGGCCTCTTGGGCACCGGCGTCGCCGGCTGCCTCGCCGTCTGGCAGCTCGGCCTGCTCGACGACTACCAGATCGCCCGTTTCGCCGCCTTCGCCAACCCGAGCCTGGACCCGGCGGGCGTCGGCTACAACACCAATCAGGCGCGTATCGCGATCGGCGGCGGCGGGCTGACCGGCTCCGGGCTCTTCCAGGGCAGTCAGACCACCGGTCAGTTCGTCCCCGAGCAGCAGACGGACTTCATCTTCACCGTCGCCGGCGAGGAACTCGGCTTCCTCGGCGCGGGCCTGATCATCGTTCTGCTCGGTGTGGTCCTGTGGCGGGCCTGCCGTATCGCCCGCGAGACGACCGAGCTCTACGGCACGGTCGTGGCGGCCGGCATCATCGCCTGGTTCGCCTTCCAGGCCTTCGAGAACATCGGGATGACCCTGGGCATCATGCCCGTCACCGGCCTCCCGCTCCCGTTCGTCTCCTACGGCGGCACCTCGATGTTCGCCGTCTGGATCGCGATCGGACTGCTCCAGTCGATCCGGGTGCAACGCCCGGTGTCGGCGTCCCGCTGAGGCTCCGGGGCGTACGACTCCCAGGGGCGTGAGGACACCCCTAGGAGTCGCGCTGTACGGCGGTGCGCAGCTCGAACCAGAGGGCGGGGGAGCGGCGCGGTCCGGCGGCGGGGGCGGTGCCCCAGTCGTCGGCGAGGTGGCGGAAGAGCAGCAGGCCGTGGTCGGGCTCCTGGTCGGAGGCCCGGCCCGGAGCCGTCTGCGCCGGGATCCGCCCGGGAGCCTCGTCGTGGACGCTGACGCGCAGGCCGTGGTCGGCGGTCAGGAGCCGGAGCAGGACGTCCGCGGAGGCCGGTGCGCGCAGGTGGGAGGTGGTGACCGCCTCCGAGGTGAGCAGCACCGCGTTGTCGAGCAGAGGGGCGAGCGGGGTGCCGCGCAGTGCCGTGCGGATGAAGTCGCGGGCGACCTTCGCAGCGGTGGGTTCGCTCGGTACGGCCAGGAGGTGCGGGCGGGCGCCCGCCGTGACGCGGAAGGGTGTCCGGGGGACGGCTGCGGTGGTGGGCTGCACGGTTGTCTCCCTCCCCGAAGGGGTCGAGCGGGCGCCTGAGGCAACCGTTAGTGGCTGCCTGGTGACACACCGTAAGTCACCTCGCGCCGCCCGTGCCACCATCAGTGCTCCGGCCGCCGTGGGGCCGGCTGGATCCGGCTGGATCCAGCCGGCCGGTCGGACGGGTGGCGGCCCGGTGGGTGGGTGGTCGCCGCCGGGGCGGTTGACTAGATTCGATGCATGGCTGACACGGTGCGGGAGATCGAACGTAAGTACGAGGCCACCGACGACACCGAGCTGCCCGACCTGACCGGAGTGAACCGGGTCGCGGCCGTGGTCGAACAGGGCGTCGAGTCCCTGGACGCCACCTACTACGACACCGCCGACCAGCGCCTCGCCGCGGACGGCATCACCCTGCGCCGCCGCACCGGCGGAAAGGACGCGGGCTGGCACCTGAAGCTGCCGGTCCCGGCCGAGGGCGCCGCCTCCGCGGGGTCCGGGCAGGTGCGGGACGAGGTGCAGGCGCCGCTGTCCGACACGCCTCCCAAGGAGCTGACGGACCTGGTGCACTCACGCGTGCGCGGCCGCGAGCTGTTGCCCGTCGTACGGCTGCGGACCCGGCGCTCGACACGGTTGCTCCAGGACGCCGCGGGCACCCCGCTCGCCGAGGTGGCGACCGACGCGGTGTGGGCCCGCCGGGCCGGCCCGGCGGGCGAGGAGGACGCCGCCCACGGCGAGGCCAGGTGGCACGAGATCGAGGTGGAGCTGACCGGCGCCGCGGGCGGTGACGCCGGACTCCTGGACGACGTGGGCCGGGCGCTGGCCGTGGCGGGGGTGCGCCCCGCCCGGGCGGCGTCGAAGCTGGCGCGGGCGCTCGCCGAGACCGCGCCGGCGACGGCGGAGGGCTCCCGAGGCGCCGCCACCGCCCCGCAGAAGCCGGGAAACCCGAGCGAGCCGAGCAAGCACGGCGACGCGCTGCGCAAGCGGCGCGGCAAGAAGTCGGGCAAGGCACGGCAGGCCGCCGCTGACGTGGTGCTGGCGTACGTGGAGGAGCAGGTGCGGGCCATCGTCGAGCGGGATCCCGCGGTACGCCGCGACCTGCCCGACTCCGTGCACCAGATGCGGGTCGCCACCCGCCGGCTGCGCAGCGTCTTCCGCTCCTCCACCAAGGTGCTCGACCGTGCCGTCACCGAGCCCCTCGGCGTCGAACTGAAGTGGCTGGCGGCGGAGTTGGGTGTGGACCGGGACCGGGAGGTGCTCACCGAGCGGCTGGACGGCGATCTGGCGGAGCTGCCCGAGGAGCTGCGGTTCGGCCCGGTGGCCGCCCGGCTGCGCATCAGGGCGGAGCGCAGCCGCCCGGCGTCGCGGCAGAAGGTGCTCGCGGCGCTGGACGGGGAGCGGTATCTGTCCCTGTTGGAGGCGTTGGAGGCGTTCCTGGCGGAGCCGCCGTTGCGCGGGGCGGCCGGCAAGCCGGCGCCCAAGGTGCTGGCGAAGGCGGTGCTGAAGGATCACGCCCGCCTGGCCGGCCGGATGGAGACCGCGCGGGACCTCCCGGCCGGACCGGCCCGTGACCTGGCGCTGCACCGCGCCCGTAAGGCGGCCAAGCGGGCGCGGTACGCCGCGGAGGCGGCCCGGCCTGCGCTGGGGCGGCCGGCGAAGAAGTACGGGAAGCGGATCAAGCGGGTCCAGCAGTCGCTGGGCGATCACCAGGACAGCGTGGTGGCGCGCGAGGCGCTGCGCGAGCTGGCGGCCCAGGCGCAGACCGCGGGCGAGGCCGGGTTCCCCTTCGGGCTGATGTACGGGCGGGAGGAGGCCCGCGCGGCGGAGCGGGAGCGGGAGCTGCCGGGGCTGTGGAACGAGGCTTCGCGCCGTAAGCACAGGGACGCGCTGCGGCGGTGAGGTGAGCGCGACGGGGCGCGTCCGGGCACCGGGAGTCCTCCCTCGGTGTGTGTGACGCGTGGTGCGCCGTCCCGGGAGGGGCGGCGCACCGGCCGTTCCGGGCCTGCTGACCCTCCCGGCCCGCTCGTACACCCGCCTCACGGCCCGCTCGGGGCCGCCCGCCCAGCAACCGGAACCCGACTCGTCAAGGCCGCACCGCGGAGCACGTTAGGCTTGAGGGTCACCCCTGCCCGCTGATGAAAGATCACCACGATGCCTGTCGAGTCGGTCTTCCCACGCCTGGAGGCCCTCCTCCCGCACGTCCAGAAGCCGATTCAATACGTCGGCGGCGAGCTGAACTCCACCGTCAAGGAGTGGGACGACTGCGATGTCCGCTGGTCGCTCATGTACCCGGACGCGTACGAGGTGGGTCTGCCCAACCAGGGCGTCATGATCCTTTACGAGGTCCTCAACGAGCGCGAGGGCGTACTCGCCGAGCGCACGTACAGCGTGTGGCCGGATCTCGAAGCGCTGATGCGCGAGCACGACGTGCCGCAGTTCACCGTCGACGCGCACCGCCCCGTCGGTGCCTTCGACGTCCTCGGCGTCTCCTTCTCGACCGAGCTGGGCTACACCAACCTGCTCACCGCCCTGGACCTCGCGGGCATCCCCATCGAGGCCAAGGACCGCACGGAGGACCACCCGCTGATCCTCGCGGGCGGCCACGCGGCCTTCAACCCGGAGCCGATCGCGGACTTCCTCGACTGCGCGGTCGTCGGCGACGGCGAGCAGGCGGTCCTGGAGATCACCGAGATCATCCGCGCCTGGAAGGCCGAGGACCGGCCGGGCGGGCGCGACGAGCTGCTGTTCCGTCTCGCGAGGACCGGCAGCGTCTACGTCCCCAAGTTCTACGACGTCGAGTACCTGGCCGACGGGCGGATCTCCCGTGTCGTGCCGAACCGTTCCGGCGTGCCGTGGCGGGTGTCCAAGCACACCGTCATGGACCTCGACGAGTGGCCCTACCCCAAGCAGCCGCTCGTTCCCCTGGCTGAGACCGTCCATGAGCGGATGTCGGTCGAGATCTTCCGTGGCTGCACCCGCGGCTGCCGTTTCTGCCAGGCCGGCATGATCACGCGCCCCGTACGGGAGCGAAGCATCACCGGCATCGGCGACATGGTGGAGAAGGGGCTGAAGGCCACGGGATTCGAGGAGGTCGGCCTGTTGTCGCTGTCCTCCGCGGACCACACCGAGATCGGCGATGTCGCGAAGGGGCTCGCCGACCGGTACGAGGAAGACAAGATCGGCCTGTCACTGCCGTCGACCCGCGTCGACGCCTTCAACATCGATCTTGCCAACGAGCTGACGCGCAACGGCCGTCGCTCCGGCCTCACCTTCGCGCCCGAGGGCGGCAGCGAGCGGATCCGCAAGGTCATCAACAAGATGGTCTCGGAAGAGGACCTGATCAGGACCGTCTCCACCGCCTACGGCAACGGCTGGCGGCAGGTGAAGCTCTACTTCATGTGTGGTCTGCCGACCGAGACCGACGAGGACGTCCTCCAGATCGGCGACATGGCCGTCAAGGTCATCGCCGAGGGCCGCAAGGTCTCCGGGCAGAACGACATCCGCTGCACGGTCTCCATCGGCGGCTTCGTCCCCAAGCCGCACACCCCGTTCCAGTGGGCGCCGCAGCTCTCCGCCGAGGAGACCGACGCACGGCTGACGAAGCTGCGCGACAAGATCCGTGGCGACAAGAAGTACGGCCGCTCCATCGGCTTCCGCTACCACGACGGCAAGCCCGGCATCGTCGAGGGCCTGCTCTCGCGCGGTGACCGCCGCATCGGCTCCGTCATCCGCGCCGTCTACGAAGGCGGCGGCCGCTTCGACGGCTGGCGCGAGCACTTCTCCTACGACCGCTGGATGAAGGCCGCCGAGGAGACGCTGCCCGCGTTCGGCGTGGATGTCGCCTGGTACACCACGCGTGAGCGTACGTACGAGGAGGTTCTGCCCTGGGACCACCTGGACTCCGGTCTGGACAAGGACTGGCTCTGGGAGGACTGGCAGGACTCGCTCGACGAGACCGAGGTCGAGGACTGCCGCTGGACCCCGTGCTTCGACTGCGGCGTCTGCCCGCAGATGGACACCGAGATCCAGATCGGCCCGACCGGCAAGAAGCTGCTCCCGCTGTCCGTGAAGTAACCACGGCCGGGCGGCCCCGCCCGTACGCCCTGTCGGCCCGGCCCCGCACCTCGCGGTGGCCGGGCCGATGTGTGCCCGCACAATGAGGTGATGCCGCCTCAACTCATCGCACCGACCCTGCGCGTCCACGCCTCCTTCCTCGCCGCGATGGATGAGTTCCGGGAGGAGGGCGGGGACGCCGCGCCCCACTCCGCCCTGGCCCGAGAGTTGCGGACTTGGCGCGACCGCTGGCCGGCCGCCGAGGGGTTCGCCGAGTACGTCGACATGATCGGCGGCATCTCCCGCGACGAGCGCGTCGACGGCACGGTGCCCCTGACCACCCTGTGGTGGGTCGAGGGCGACGACTATCTCGGACGCCTCACCGTCCGCCACCACCTCACGCCGAGCCTGCACGCCTACGGCGGCCACATCGGCTACGCCGTGCGCCCCGCGGCCCGCCGCCGCGGCCACGCCACCGCGATGCTGCGGGCCGCCCTCCCGTACGTCCGTCACACGCTGGGCATCGACCCGGTGCTGATCACCTGCGACGACACCAACACCGGTTCCCGTAGGGTCATCGAGGCCTGCGGTGGGGTCTTCGAGGACCAGCGCGAGGAGAAGCTGCGCTTCTGGATCGGCGCGGGCGCAACCAGCGGGCCCGACGGGGCGTGTGCCAGGTAGGGACACAACCGGGGGACGGAACCGGAACCGGACGGCCCGCCCGCGGAATCGCACCGCGGAGGACGCCCGCCGGGGCCGAGCAGATCCGACGCCGGCACGCACGGTAGAACCGGGAAGTACGTAGGACCGGGAAGTACAAGGGGGAGGGCGTTATGGAGCCCACGGACGGCCAAAGGCGGCAGGAGCGGGCGGTCGTACCGCAGGCCGGTTCGCGCGCCACGTCGCTCGACAAGGACCGGCGAGAGCCGGCCCGTTACGAGCCCGGTGAGGGCTGTCTGACCACGATGGTCCGCCTTCCGGTGCGGATCGTGGTCCTGGTGCTCGTGGTGCCCGTGCGCTTGGTGTGGGACGCGTTGGTCGTCTGCGCCAAGGCCGTGGACAGGACGGTGCTCCGCCCGTTCGGCCGGGGCCTGGCATGGCTGTGGCGCACCCTCGTCGTCGCCCCGCTGGCCTGGCTGTGGCGGTATCTCGTCGTGGTGCCCGCGGGGTGGCTGTGGCACGGGGTGCTGGCGCCGGTAGGACGCGGACTCGCGTGGCTGGCGCGTGGCCTGGGCGTGGTGCTGGTGTGGTGTGGCAAGGCGTTGTTCGTGTGGCCGTGGGTGGCGTTGTGGCGGTACGTGCTGGCGCCGGTCGGTCGGGGTGTCGCGGTGGCGGTCGCCTGGTTGGTGCGGTACCTCCTGGTCGTGCCCGCGCAGTGGCTGTATGCGCAGGTCCTCACGCCTGTCGGCCACGGCATCGCCTGGCTGGCCCGGACCACCGGCGCCGCGGTGGCCACCGCGGCGCGTGGCCTGGGCGTGGTGCTGGTGTGGTGTGGCAAGGCGTTGTTCGTGTGGCCGTGGGTGGCGTTGTGGCGGTACGTGCTGGCGCCGGTTGGTCGGGGTGTCGCGGTGGCGGTCGCCTGGTTGGTGCGGTACCTCCTGGTCGTGCCCGCGCAGTGGCTGTATGCGCAGGTCCTCACGCCTGTCGG
>NZ_JBIRGO010000023.1:0-8123 GCF_044328065.1 Streptomyces sp. NPDC017993 | reverse complement strand
GCCACGGCATCGCCTGGCTGGCGCGCGGCGTCGCCCTGGTGGTCGCCGCGCTCGTTCGGTGGATCCTGATCGTGCCCGCCGTCGCTGTGTGGCGGTACGTGCTGCAGCCGGTCGGCCGCGCCCTGGTCGCGGCGGTGACCGTCGTCGTCCGCGAGGTCGGGGACGCGCTCGGGCACTGCTGGCGGGCCGCCGGATTCGTGTCCCGCGCGGTCGGCCGCTTCCTCGGCCGGCTCCTGCGGTGGATCTTCGTCGAGCCGCTGCGCTGGGCCTACCGGAACGTCCTCACACCGCTGGGGCACGGCCTGCGCGACGGCATCTGGCGCCCGGCACGACAGGCCGTACGCGCCGCGGGCCGGGCCGCCCGGCAGGCTCTGGGCGCCGCCCGCGAGACGGGGCGGCAGACCCGCAGGGACTTGCGGCGGGCCCTGTTCGGGGCCGCCGAGGAGCCGCGGCGGGAGAGCGCCGTGGCGCCCCACCGGGAACCGGCCGCGCCCGGGACACGTACTCTAGGTAGCAGTACGACCGCACTCACGAAGGACTGAACGACACTGGGCAAGCGACAGCCCGAAGGCCCGCCGCCCGCACCGGCGGTGCAGCGCATCCGACTGCGCTACACCAAGCGCGGCCGCCTCCGGTTCACCAGCCACCGCGACTTCCAGCGCGCTTTCGAGCGGGCGCTGCGCCGCGCCGAGGTCCCCATGGCCTACTCCGCGGGCTTCAGCCCGCACCCGAAGGTGTCGTACGCCAACGCCGCCCCGACGGGCACGGGCAGCGAGGCCGAGTATCTGGAGATCCAGCTCGCCAAGCACCGCGACCCGCAGACGCTGCGCGCCCTGCTGGACGAGTCGCTGCCGACGGGGCTCGACGTGATCGACGCCGTCGAGGCGCACACCAGCGGGCTCGCGGACCGGCTGCAGGCCTCGGTGTGGGAGATGCGCCTGGACGGTGTCGCGGCCGAGGTGGCCGGGCACGCCGTCGAGGCGTTCCTCGCCGCGGAAGAAGTGCAGGTCGAGCGCCGTACCAAAAACGGCATGCGGACCTTCGACGCACGCGCCGCGGTGGCCGCTCTGGAGGTCGCCGAGGGTGAGGGCGATAGGCCCGACGGCAAAGCCTGTGCGATACTGCGGCTGGTTGTTCGGCATCTGACACCTGCCGTTCGACCCGACGACGTCCTGTCCGGCCTCCGAGCTGCGGCCGACCTGGCGCCGCCGGTCCCCGCTGCGGTGACCAGGCTGGCGCAGGGGCTGCTCGATGAGGAGACCGGCGCGGTGACTGACCCGCTCGCGCCCGACCGCGACGCTGCCACGGCCGCCCCACCCACGGCCGCCGGGCTGAGTGCCGCGAAGGTGACGAGTGGGGTCTCCCCGGCAGTTTCCGGGGAAGGTACTGCGTAGGACCGCCGTCGTCGCGTCGCCGATCAGCCAGGGAGCCACCCCGGTCCGGCAGACGCACTGACCAGGAGACTTTCGCCGGTCCCCGAACCGGGGCCCGGCGAGCGAGACGACAGCTCCCGTGCGGCGCCCACGCCCCGGACAGCGAAGCCGCGCACATCACGCGGCTCGCGACCGGAACAAGGCCCGGCGCCCGGGAGCGTGACGGGAGAACCGCCCGCATGCTCGAACCAACCGATTCCACCGAATCCACGCCGTCCGCGGACCGTGGTGCCGACGACAACAACTCACCCAGCGACACGCTGCCGCCCCGCCGCAGGCGCCGCGCGGCATCCCGGCCGGCCGGCCCGCCGGCCGGTGGCGCCGCCGCCTCCGAGGTGGTGAGCGCCGAAGCGGCCGCCGCGCCGTCGGCCGCCGCCGAGGAGAGCACCGCTGCCGCGGTCACCACCGGCGAGGACGCCAAGCCCGCCCGTACCCGCCGCCGCGCGACCCGCAAGGTCACCGCCCCCGCCGGGTCCCCGCAGAACGCCGTCGAGGAGACAGTCCCCGAGGCCGCCGCTCCGGCCGCCGCGGAGACCCCTGCCGCCGCGCAGCCGACGCAGGTCGAGGACGACGCCAAGCCCGCCCGCGGCCGCCGTCGCGCCACTCGCAAGGCCACCGCGCCTGCCGGCGCCCCGCAGTCCGAATCCACCCCTGAGCCCGCCGCCGCCGAGGCGCCCGCGCCCGCCGCGCAGCAGGTCGCGGACGAGGCCCCGGCCGCCGCCCAGGACGACGACGCCCGGCCCGCCCGTGGCCGCCGTCGCGCCACCCGTAAGGTCACCGCCCCGGCCGGTGCCCCCCAGAGCGCCGCCGAGGAGACCGCCCCGGTGACGGCGGAGCCCACCGAGGCAGCCGCCGCCCCCGTCGTCGAGGACGCCGCGGAGCCCGCCGAGGAGGCCAAGCCGGCCCGCTCGCGCCGCCGCGCGACCCGCAAGGCCACCGCTCCGGCCGGTGACGCGCAGAGCGCCGCCGAGGAAGCCCCCGCAGCTGAGGCCCCCGCCGCCGAGCCGCAGCCCGAGGCGCCCAAGCGCCGCGCGCGGCGCCGTGGTGAGCGTGCCGCTGAGCCGGTCGCCGAGGCGCCCCGCGCCGAGGAGGAGGCCGCGCCCGAGGCGCCGGCCCGTGGCCGCCGCCGGGCGCAGCGCCCGCCGACCGCCGTCTTCCAGGCGCCGGTCTTCACCGAGCCGATGTTCCAGACCCCGGAGAGCGCGGCCGCTGCCGCCGCGGCCGCGGCCCGTCAGGACGAGGAGCCCGAGGCCGAGGCCGAGGAGCAGGTCCGTGAGGAGCGCGTCCGCGAGGAGCAGCCCACAGCCCCGCGCCGGCGCCGCCGTCGTGGCGCGCCTGCCGAGCCCGAGCCGGTGGCCGCCGCCCCGGTCGAGGAGCCGGAGGCCGAGGACGAGTCCGAGGAAGACGCCGCCCGGAGCGAGAGCGGACAGGGCGACGACGAGTCCGGCGACCGCCCCTCGCGCCGGCGCCGCCGTGGTGGCCGTCGCCGCCGTCGCGGTGAGTCCGCCGACGGCGCGGACGACCAGCCCGCCGAGGGCCGTCCGTCCGAGACGCGGGAGACCGCCGACGCGGAGGCCGAGTCCGACGAGGACGACGAGCAGGCCGCCGACGAGGACGAGCACGGCGCAGGCGGGTCCAGCAGCAGCCGTCGCCGTCGTCGCCGTCGCCGTCGCAGTGGTGACTCCGGTGAGGCGGAAACCCACAACGGCGACGACCCGGAGCGCACGGTCGTCAAGGTCCGTGAGCCCCGCAAGAAGGACGAGGGCGGCACCAGCGCCGACGAGGTGCAGTCGATCAAGGGGTCGACCCGCCTGGAGGCCAAGAAGCAGCGCCGCCGTGAGGGCCGTGAGCAGGGCCGCCGTCGGGTGCCGATCATCACCGAGGCGGAGTTCCTCGCGCGCCGCGAGGCCGTCGAGCGGGTGATGGTCGTCCGCCAGAGCGGCGAGCGCACCCAGATCGGCGTCCTCGAGGACAACGTCCTCGTGGAGCACTTCGTCAACAAGGAGCAGTCGACCTCGTACGTCGGCAACGTCTACCTCGGCAAGGTGCAGAACGTCCTGCCGTCGATGGAGGCGGCCTTCGTCGACATCGGCAAGGGCCGTAACGCCGTGCTGTACGCCGGCGAGGTCAACTTCGAGGCGCTGGGCATGGCCAACGGCCCCCGCCGCATCGAGACCGCGCTGAAGTCCGGCCAGTCCGTGCTGGTCCAGGTCACCAAGGACCCGATCGGCCACAAGGGCGCCCGGCTCACCAGCCAGGTCTCGCTCCCCGGCCGCTACCTCGTCTACGTGCCCGAGGGCTCGATGACGGGTATCAGCCGCAAGCTGCCGGACACCGAGCGCGCCCGGCTGAAGCAGATCCTCAAGAAGATCGTCCCCGAGGACGCGGGCGTCATCGTCCGTACCGCCGCGGAGGGCGCGAGCGAGGACGAGCTGGCGCGCGATGTCCAGCGGCTCCAGGCGCAGTGGGAAGAGATCCAGCAGAAGGCCAAGAGCAGCAGCTCCAACGCGCCGACGCTGCTCTACGGCGAGCCGGACATGACCGTGCGGGTCGTCCGCGACATCTTCAACGAGGACTTCTCCAAGGTCATCGTCAGCGGCGAGGAAGCCTGGGAGACCATCCACGGCTACGTCGCGCATGTCGCGCCGGACCTCACCGACCGTCTGCAGAAGTGGACTTCGGATGTCGACGTCTTCGCGACGTACCGCATCGACGAGCAGCTGATGAAGGCGCTGGACCGCAAGGTCTGGCTGCCCAGCGGTGGTTCGCTGGTGATCGACAAGACCGAAGCGATGATCGTGATCGACGTCAACACCGGGAAGTTCACCGGTCAGGGCGGCAATCTCGAGGAGACCGTCACCAGGAACAACCTGGAGGCGGCCGAGGAGATCGTGCGTCAGCTGCGGCTGCGCGACCTCGGTGGCATCGTCGTCATCGACTTCATCGACATGGTGCTGGAGTCCAACCGGGACCTCGTGCTGCGGCGGATGCTGGAGTGCCTGGGCCGGGACCGCACCAAGCACCAGGTGGCCGAGGTCACCTCGCTCGGCCTGGTCCAGATGACCCGCAAGCGGGTCGGCCAGGGTCTGCTGGAGTCCTTCTCCGAGTCGTGTGTGCACTGCAACGGCCGCGGCGTCATCGTCCACATGGACCAGCCGACGTCCGTCGGTGGCGGCGGCAAGCGCAAGAAGAAGGGCAAGTCCGGCAACGGCGAGCGGCACGAGGCGCACGTCGACCACCAGCACGAGGACGCCGCGATCGCAGAGGAGTCGGCTCCGGAGCTGGAGCCCGCTCCGGTGACCGAGGCCGAGCTGCAGCCCGCGGTGGCCGAGGCCGACGAGTGGTACGGCAGCCCGGCGGAGGCCGAGGCGGCCGCCGGACGTGGCCGTGGCCGTCGTCGCGCGAGCCGGAAGGTGTCCGCCCCGGCGGGCGCCCCCAAGGCCGCGGAGGAGGCCGCCGCGATCGTCGTGCCGGTCGAGACCGCACCGGCCCCGGCGCCCGAGCCCGAGCCCGCCCCGGCACCGGCCGCGGAGGCCGCGCCGGCCCGTCCGCGCCGCCGGGCGACCCGTAAGGCGACCGCTCCGGCGGGCTCGCCGCAGGTCTCCGACGACTCCGCGGCGACCGTCGTCGTCACCGCACCGCCGGCCGCCGAGCCGGACGCCGAGGCGCCGGCCGAGGCCCCGGAGCCCGCCGAGGGCGCCGAGGCGGAGCCGGCGAAGAAGACGGCGAAGAAGGCGACGACCCGTAAGACGGCCGCGAAGAAGACCACGGCGAAGAAGACCGCGGCGAAGACGGCGACCGCCAAGACGACGGCGGCCAAGGAGACGGCGGCGAAGAAGACCACCGCCAAGAAGGCCGCCGCCAAGAAGGCCACCACCACGAAGAAGACCGCCGCCAAGAAGACGACGAAGGCGGCGGCCAAGAAGACCGCTGCCGCCGAGCAGCAGTCGCTGCCCTCGGTGTCGGCTTCGACGGAGGACTGAGCACCACCCGGCAGCACGGCCGGCCCCGGACCGTCAGCGGTCCGGGGCCGGTTTGACCCCCTGGTCAAGGCCCCGTAACCTTGACCGTCGGTGTCTGTGTGACGCCAAACCCCTGAGCAAACACCTCTCGGTCCGCCGAGGGAGGCCGCTCGTCCACTCGGATTTCGCAGGTTTTCCATCGCCTGTGTGAGCGGCTGGCATCAGAGGACCCGTTTCTAGCGAAAGAGAGTTCCGCGTGTACGCGATCGTGCGCACCGGCGGACGCCAGCAGAAGGTTGCTGTTGGCGACGTCATCGAGGTTGACCGCATTTCCACGACGAAGGTCGGCGACACCGTCGAGCTCTCGACGCTGCTGGTCGTTGACGGCGACGCCGTCACCAGCGACCCGTGGGTGCTGGCCGGAGTGAAGGTTCAGACCGAGGTCGTGGACCACCACAAGGGCGACAAGATCCGGATCCAGAAGTACAAGAACAAGACCGGTTACAAGAAGCGCATCGGCCACCGCCAGCTCCACACGGCGCTGAAGATCACCGGCATCGACGCTCCGGCGAAGTAAGGGACTGACGAGACATGGCACACAAGAAGGGCGCATCGTCCACTCGGAACGGTCGCGACTCCAATGCTCAGCGGCTCGGCGTGAAGCGCTTCGGCGGTCAGGCCGTCAACGCCGGTGAGATCCTGGTCCGCCAGCGTGGCACCCACTTCCACCCGGGCACGGGCGTCGGCCGCGGCGGCGACGACACCCTGTTCGCCCTGGCTGCGGGCGCGGTGCAGTTCGGCACCCACCGTGGTCGCAAGGTCGTGAACATCGTCCCGGTCGCTGAGTAATCAGCCGCCGAGCGATAGCTCAGCATTAGCACCACTCCGAGGGCGGACCGCCTTTTCTCGCGAGAGCGGGAAGGCTGGTCCGCCCTCGGCGTGTTAGTACAGAGACATTCCCGTAGTTATCTGGAGGCACCAACCATGACCACCTTCGTGGACCGCGTCGAGCTGCATGTCGCCGCGGGTAACGGAGGCCACGGCGTGGCCTCCGTGATGCGGGAGAAATTCAAGCCCCTTGGAGGCCCGGACGGCGGCAACGGCGGCCGTGGCGGCGATGTGACCCTGGTCGTCGACCAGGACGTCACCACCCTCCTCGACTATCACCATCACCCGCACCGCAAGGCCACCAACGGCCAGCCCGGCGCGGGCGACAACCGCTCCGGCAAGAACGGCCAGGACTTGGTCCTGCCCGTCCCTGACGGCACCGTCGTGCTGGACCGCCAGGGCAATGTGCTCGCCGACCTCGTCGGCCAGGGCACCACCTTCGTCGCGGGACAGGGTGGCCGCGGCGGACTCGGCAACGCCGCACTGGCCTCGGCCCGCCGCAAGGCCCCCGGCTTCGCACTGCTCGGCGAGCCCGGCGAGGCCCGGGACATCGTCCTGGAGCTGAAGACCGTCGCGGATATCGCGCTGGTGGGTTTCCCGAGCGCCGGCAAGTCCTCGCTGATCTCCGTTCTCTCGGCTGCCAAGCCGAAGATCGCCGACTACCCCTTCACCACCCTGGTGCCCAACCTCGGTGTGGTGACGGCCGGTTCGACCGTCTACACCATCGCGGACGTACCGGGCCTGATCCCGGGCGCGAGCCAGGGCAAGGGTCTTGGGCTGGAGTTCCTGCGGCACGTCGAGCGCTGTGAGCTGCTCGTCCATGTCCTGGACACCGCGACCCTGGAGTCCGACCGCGACCCGGTCTCCGACCTGGACATGATCGAGGCGGAGCTGTCGCAGTACGGCGGCCTGGACGACCGTCCGCGGGTGGTCGTCCTCAACAAGATCGACGTGCCGGACGGCAAGGACCTCGCCGAGATGATCCGCCCCGACCTGGAGGAGCGCGGCTACCGCGTCTTCGAGGTCTCGGCCGTCGCCCACATCGGCCTGAAGGAGTTGTCCTTCGCGCTGGCCGACATCGTCGCCAAGGCCCGCGCCGCCAAGCCGGTGCAGGAGGCCACCCGCATCGTGATCCGCCCGAAGGCCGTGGACGACACGGGCTTCACGGTGACGCCCGAGGGCGAGAACTTCTTCCGGGTGCGCGGCGAGAAGCCCGAACGCTGGGTCAACCAGACCGACTTCAACAACGACGAGGCCGTCGGCTACCTCGCGGACCGGCTCAACCGCCTCGGCGTGGAGGACGCGCTGCGCAAGGCCGGCGCGCACGCCGGTGACGGCATCGCGATCGGGCACGAGGACAACGCCGTGGTCTTCGACTGGGAGCCGCTGATGGCGGCCGGCGCGGAGATGCTGGGCCGTCGTGGCGAGGACCACCGCCTGGAGGCGCCCCGACCGGCCGCTCAGCGCCGCAAGGACCGCGACCTGGAGCGGGACGAGGCCGACCAGGAGTACGACGGCTTCCAGCCCTTCTAGCCGGGTGCCGGGCCGGGACACCGCCGGGTGTCCCCGGCCGTCGGCGCGGGCACAGCGAACGGGGAAGGCCCCCGGGAGGATTTCCTCCCGGGGGCCTTCCCCGTGGTGCGGAGCCGGTTCCCGCCGCGTGGGCGCCCGGCTGCGGCCTAGACGGCGGCCGGTGCGTCCTCGACGTCGCTGGACTCGCGTTCGGCGCTCTCATCGGCGTCCACGTCCTGGGAGCGTTGTCCGGGGATGCCGTTGAGGCGGGTTTCCATGCGGGTGCGGCGTTCGTCGGCTTGGGCGGCGAGGTCGAGGGCGGCTTGGT
>NZ_JBIRGO010000022.1:50875-138462 GCF_044328065.1 Streptomyces sp. NPDC017993 | reverse complement strand
ATCGTGCGTCGAGGAGGGCGAGTTCATTGCGCTCTCGCGGAAGGGCCGGGGTGAGGAGGAGTCGGCCGTAGCGGCATTGGGCCGGATGCACGTCGTGGGGATTGAGGTCGATTGGCGGGCGTTTTTCGAGGGGCGTGGTGCGCGTCGGGTGGATCTGCCGACGTATGCCTTTCAGCGTGAGCGGTATTGGTTGGATGTGCCGGTGGGTGTGGGGGATGTGGTGTCGGCGGGGCTGGGTGTGGGTGGTCATCCGTTGGTGGGTGCTGCGGTGTCGTTGGCGGGTGGTGATCGTCTGGTGTTGACGGGGCGGTTGTCGGTGCAGGCTCAGCCGTGGTTGGCGGATCATGCGGTGTCGGGTGTGGTGTTGTTTCCGGGGACGGCGTTTCTTGAGTTGGCGGTGCAGGCGGCGGACCGGGTCGGTTGTGAGCGGGTGGAGGAGTTGACGTTGGAGGCGCCTTTGGTGCTTCCGGAGCGTGGTGGTCTGGCTCTGCAGGTCACGGTCGATGCCCCCGACGACAACGGCATTCGGACCATCAGCGTCCACTCCCGGCCGGAGAGCGCCGACCTCTTTGAGCCGTGGACGCGGCACGCGAGCGGTTCCCTGAGCGCCGAGGGCGCCACGGGCAGCTCCGTCGACCTGAGCGTGTGGCCTCCGGCCGGCGCGGAGCCGGTCGAGGTCGGCGATCTGTATGAGCGGTTCGCCGAAGCCGGCTTCGGCTACGGGCCTGCGTTCCAGGGGCTGCATCGAGTGTGGGCGGCCGACGACGAGGTCTACGCCGAGGTGCGGCTGCCCGAGGGCCAGCAGTCCGCAGCCGATGCCTACGGCCTGCATCCGGCACTGCTCGACGCCGCCCTGCACAGCATCGCCCTCGGCTCGCTCTTCGAGAGCGGAGAGGGAGAGGGCCGGCTGCCGTTCTCCTGGACCGGCATGTCTCTGCGGGCGTCCGGAGCGACGGAGCTGCGGGTGCGGATCGGTGCCGCGGGCACCGACGCCGTGTGCGTAACGGTCGCGGACTCGTCGGGCAGCCCGGTCGCGGACATCGACGCTCTGGTGCTGCGAAAGATGTCGGCCGCGCAGGTCGGGGCATCCTTGCCGGTCGGATACGAGGCGCTGTTCCGGGTCGGCTGGCCGTCCGTGCCGGCCCCGGCACTGCTGCCGTCCGGGGCCAGACTGGCGCTCGTGGGGTCGGACGATCCCGAGGAGGCTCAACTCCTGGACCGCTCCGGATTCTCCCTGGAGTCCTACTCCGACCTGGGAGCACTCGGCGGCGCCGCCGACTCGGGCAGCTCGGCTCCGCCCATGGTGCTCGTCTCGTGCCCGCCCGCCCCGAACTGCGCCGCATCGGTACGGGACGCCACCCGGCGCGCTCTGTCGCTGGTCCAGGATTGGCTCGCGGACGAGCGGTTCGCCTCGTCCCGGCTGGTTTTCCTCACCCGTCGTGCGATCGCCACCGCTCCCGGTGAGGACGTATCCGATCTGGCCAACGCAGCGCTGTGGGGCCTGGTCCGCTCGGCGCAGTCGGAGAACCCGGAGCGCTTCGTGCTGATCGACATCGATGACGTGGAGGCGTCCGGCAGGGCTCTGGGCGCGGCGCTGCTGTCCGGCGAACCGCAGATGGCGGTGCGCGCCGGCGAGCTCAAGGTGCCGAGGCTGGACAGGGTGCGGACCGCCCCGGATACCGACGAGCCGGCGTGGGGCCCCGAGGGCACCGTGCTGATCACCGGAACGGGCGTCCTGGGCGGCTTGCTGGCCCGGCACCTCGTACGGCAGCGAGGCATCCGCAGTCTGGTGCTGACCAGCCGCCGTGGCCCGGCCGCCGAAGGTGCCGAGGCACTGCGGTCGGAACTCGCCGGACTCGGTGCCCAGGTCACGATCGCCGCCTGCGACGCCGCTGACCGCGAGGCCCTGGCGGAGGTGCTTGCCGCGATCCCCGCCGACCGTCCGCTGACCGCCGTGGTGCACACCGCGGGTGTCGTCGACGACAGTCTCATCGACGGACTCACCCCGGAGCGACTGGAGGCGGTGCTGCGGCCCAAGGTGGACGCGGTGCTGAATCTGCACGACCTGACCCGGGACCGGAACCTCGCCGCCTTCGTGGTCTACTCCTCGGCGGCGGGTGTGCTGGGCAGCGCCGGGCAGGCCAACTACGCCGCGGCCAACGCCTTCCTGGACGCCTTTGCGCACAGCCGGCGCAGCCAGGGCCTGCCTGCCACGTCGCTCGCCTGGGGCCCGTGGGAGGAACTCAGTGCCATGACCTCCACGCTTGACGAGAGTGACGTCGCCCGTGCGGCGCGCGCCGGTGTGGGCGGGCTGGCCACCGATCAGGGACTGCGGCTGTTCGACATAGTTCTCGGCCTTGAGGACCCGTTGCTGGTGCCGGTCCGCATCGACACCTCGGCCCTGCGGACCGGTGCGTCGGACATCGCTCTGCCCGCCGTGCTCCGCGGACTGGTGCGCGGCCCTGGCCGCCGGGCCGTGGCCGCGGTCGGCACCAACGGCACCAAAGCGCCGTCATCGGCCGCGCGTCTGGCGGCGTTGCCGGAGGCCGAGCAGCTCGACGCGCTGCTCGACCTGGTGCGCCTCCACGTGGCCGCCGTGCTCGGCCATTCGGGGGCGGGGTCGGTGACGGCGGACCATCAGCTGGTGGATTCCGGATTCGACTCGCTCACCGCCGTCGAACTGCGGAACCGTCTGAACGCGGCCACCGGTCTGCGGCTGCCCGCGACGCTGGCCTTCGACCACCGCACTCCGGCTGAGCTGGCGGAGCGGCTGCGCCATGAGCTGGCCGCGGCGCCGACCGCCGCGGAGCGCGCCTCGGGTCCTGCGGCTCCCGCCCAGGCCACCATCAACGGCGGCTCGGCCACGCTGAGTTCGCTCTACATGGGGGCGTTCCAGAACGGCAAGTGGGGCGAGGCGTTCGACTTGCTGCGAGCCGTCGCGGCGCTGCGGCCGCAATTCAGCTCGACTGCCGATCTCGCCAAGCCGCCGACACCCGTCAGGCTCGGCCGGGGGGAGGCACGGACCCAGGTGTTCTGCCTTCCCTCCTGCCTCGCCGTGGCCGGACTGCACCAGTACGCACGGTTCGCCTCGTCCTTCCGGGGGCTGCGCGGCGTGTCGGCGCTCGCGCTGCCCGGGTTCGTCCGGGAGGAAAGCCTCCCGGCGACGATGGACGCCGTGGTCCAGGTCCAGGCGGAGGCCATCGCGCAGGCCGCCGGCGGTGACCCGTTCGTCCTGCTCGGCACGTCGGCGGGTGGCTGGTTCGCGCAGGCCGCGGCGGGCTGTCTCGAAGCCCTCGGCATCCAGCCGGCCGGTGTCGTCCTGGTGGACACCTATGTGCCCAAGAGCAACTTCGTCAACCAGTTCGGACTCGCCCTGATGGACGGCATGTCGGAACGCGAAGGAACCTTCGTCGCGATGGACGACGACCGGCTTTCGGCAATGGGCTGGTATCTCGACATCTGCAAGGAGTGGGAGCCGCAGCCGGTCTCCGCGCCCACCCTGCTCGTCCGGGCCGAGGAGCCGCTGGCCGGCGCCAACACCCCGGCGGCCGCGGAGGCATGGCGGTCCTATTGGGACCTGCCCCATGACGTCGTCGACGTACAGGGCAACCACTTCAGCGTGATGGAGGACCACGTCGCTTCGACCGCGGCGGCCATCGAGACATGGATCTCGGGCCTGTCCTCGCGGTGACTTCATGCGCGGCCCCGCCGCAGTGCCGCCGCGTGGGATACGCGGCTCGACCAGTACCCCGGAAAGGGACACATACCACCATGGCATCGCCCACCCGTGACGACAGCCTCTGGCTACGCCGCTTCCACCCTCAGCCCGACGCCAAGGTGCGGCTGATCTGCTTCCCGCACGCAGGAGGATCTGCGAGCTTCTTCTTCCCGATGTCCGAGGAGATGTCCTCCGGGATCGAGGTGATGGCCGTCCAGTATCCCGGGAGGCAGGACCGGCGCACCGAACCGCCCGTCGAGAGCGTCCAGGGGCTGGCCCGGGAGATCTTCACCGTGCTCACGCGATGGACCGATATGCCGATCGCTCTCTTCGGCCACAGCATGGGCGCAAGCGTGGCCTTCGAGGTGGCGCGGCTGCTGGAGCAGGAAGCCGGCATCCTGCCGGCCGCCCTGTTCGCCTCCGGCCGGAACGCGCCGTCCCAGCACCGCAGCAATGAAATTCATCAGCTCGACGACGACGGCATCGTGGCGGAGCTGCAGCGGCTCAGCGGCACCGACTCCCGGATCCTGGGCGACCTGGAGCTGCTGCGCTTCGCCCTCCCCGCGATCCGCGGCGACTACAGAGCGGCGGAGACCTACCGCTACGTGCCCGGCCCCCTGCTGCGCTGCCCCATCGTGGGGCTCGGCGGCGACAGCGACATCCGTGTCACCGTCGACGACGTGGCGGGGTGGGCGGATCACACCTCGGGAACGTTTGAGTTGCAGGTGTTCCCCGGAGGCCACTTCTATCTCGGCGACCAGAAGGCTGCCGTCGTCAACACGGTCTCGGATTTCCTTATCTCCGCGCGGCAGCTGGGGAGTTGAATTCCAGCTGAAGTGGAGCGCCGGCCATGAATAGGGGGTCGGTAGGGGTTGGCGTCGGGCCCTTCCTCAGCTTTGCTGAAAGTGCGTGATGGGCCTGAGGAAAGAAGAAATACACATGCGCGTGCTGTTCGCCACCGTCTCCGAGAAATCCCACTTGTACACCATGGTTCCGTTGGCGTGGGCATGCGCTGCAGCCGGGCACGAGGTGAGGGTCGCCAGTAACCCGGCCCTCACCGAGGCCATCACCCGCACCGGTCTCACCGCCGTTTCCGTCGGCAGTGACCACAATCTGCACGAGATGTTCGCCATGCACCACGACCAGCTGGAGAACGAGATCTCCGACTGGTCGGAGCCGTTCACCGACCGGCAGACCTGGGAGAAGGTGCTCACGAAGTACCGCATGAGCGTCCAGTTCGCCTACCAGATCTACAACGACTGCATGGTCGACGACATGGTGGCGCTCGCCCGGGACTGGCAGCCGGACCTGGTCATCTGGGACCCGCTCACCTTCGCGGCGCCGGTGGCAGCCCGGGTCGTCGGTGCCGCCCACGCGCGCATGCTGTGGGCGGTCGACATCTACGGGGCGATGCGCAAGACCTTCCTCGAACTGAGGGAACAGCAGCCGGAAGACCAGCGGGAGGACCCCCTCGCCGCTTGGCTGTCCGGCCTGCTCGCCCGTTACGGCAGCGACTTCCACGAAGAGCTCACCACCGGTCAGTGGACCATCGACCAGATCCCGGAAAGCCTTCAGCTGCCGTTGGACGGGCTGCGTGTCCCGGTGCGCTGGGTGCCGTACAACGGGCCGGCGGTGGAACCCGCGTGGGTCCGTGAGAAGCCCGAGCGCCCCCGGGTCTGCCTGACCTCCGGAGTGTCCTTCGGCGCGCTGGGCGGCTCCTTCGTGCCCGTCCAGGAGATCCTGGACGCGGTGGCCGACCTCGACATCGAACTCGTCGCGGCGCTGCCCGAGGAGGTGTCGGCCGGACTGGAGCGGGTGCCGGACAACACCCGCCTCGTGGACTTCGTGCCACTGCACACCCTGCTGCCCAGCTGCTCCGCGATCCTCCACCACGGCGGCTTCGGCTCCTGGGCGACCGCACTCGTCAACGGGGTGCCGCAGCTCATGGCCCCGATCCGGTTCGCGGACTGGTGGTCGAAGGCGACCGCGCTGGATGCCGCGGGTGCGGGCCTGTACGTGCATGCCGCCGAGCTCACCGCCCAGGGGGTTCGCGAGGGCATTCTGCGCCTGCTGAACGAACCGTCCTTCCAGGAGTCCGCCGACCGGCTCCGGCACGAGATATTGGCGACGCCGAGCCCCGCCGAGCTGGTTCCGGTGCTCGAGAAGCTGACCGCCGAGCACCGCTCGTGAGCGTACGGGAACTGGTCATCGGGGGCGCCTACGAATTCGCGCCCGCGGTGCACGCCGACGACCGGGGAACGTTCTGCGCGAACTACACCGAATCCTCCTTCGTCGAGGCTGTCGGGCATTCGCTGCGACTGGGGCAGTACCACAACAGCCTGTCCCGGCGCGGCACCATCCGCGGGATCCACTTCGCGGACGTGCCCCCCGGACAGGCCAAGTACGTCACCTGCACCCGGGGCTCGATGCTCGATGTGGTCGTGGACCTCCGGGTGGGCTCGCCGACCTTCGGGCAGTGGGACTCGCTCGTGCTGGATTCTCGTACGTGCCGAGGGGTCTACCTCGCCGAGGGACTCGGCCACGGGTTCATGGCCCTGGAGGACGGCACCGTGGCCGCGTACCTCTGCTCGACCGAGTACAACCCGGGCGTGGAGCACGAGGTCGATCCTCTCGACCCCGCACTCGCCCTCCCCTGGCCGGACGGCATCCCGCCGATGCTGTCCGACCGGGACCGTGACGCGCCCACGCTGGCACAGGCCCGGGAGGCCGGCGCGCTCCCCGACTACGACGCCTGCCTGACCCGCTATGAGGCGCTGCGTCGACTCTGACCGCTCCACCGACCGGTGGGCCCCATGGCAGCCGGTCGGTGGAGTCGCACCATTCACCGAACTGGATACGTCCAAGGCCCACATCGGCCGATCCGGCACGGGCATGCCCGCGGCAAGCAGGACCGATTGTGGAATTCCAGTAGAGGAGAGACGGAGAAGATATGCCGGTGATCGAGGTTCGGAAACTCCGGAAGAAATATGGCGACCGTGTCGCGGTCGACGATGTTTCCCTGCACGTCGAAGAAGGTGAGGTCTTCGGCATTCTGGGCCCCAACGGCGCAGGCAAGACGACAACCGTGGAATGCATCGAGGGCCTGCGCCGGTACGACGGAGGCACGATTTCCGTCATGGGCCTCGACCCCCACCGGGACAAGACCGAGCTGCGGCAGCGCATCGGTATCCAGCTCCAGGAAAGTGAGCTTCCGCCCAGACTCAAGGTCTGGGAGGCGCTGCAGATGTACAGCACCTTCTACCGTGAGCCCGCGGACTGGCGGAAGCTGATCAGCGACTGGGGACTGGAGGGGAAGCGCAACAGCCAGTTCGGACAGCTGTCCGGAGGCCAGAAGCAGCGGCTGTCCATTGCCCTGGCACTCGTCGGCAACCCACGGATCGCGGTGTTCGACGAGCTGACGACCGCTCTCGACCCCCGGGCGCGGCGGGAGACCTGGGAGCTGGTGGAGAGAGTCCGCGCCCAGGGTGTGACCGTCCTTCTGGTGACCCACTTCATGGAGGAGGCGGAGCGGCTCTGCGACCGCATCGCGGTCATCAAGGACGGGCGGCTGGCGGCCCTGGACACCCCGGCCGGTCTGGTTTCCGCCACCAGCACCCAACAACGCGTCCGCTTCAAGCCCTCCGAGCCGCTGGACGACGCCCTGCTGACCGCGCTGCCCGACGTCGTATCGGTGACCCGCACCAACTCCCAGGTGACGGTGACCGGTACGGGGAACATGGTGTACGCGGTGATCGCGACGCTGGCGCACCACCAGATCGTTCCTGACGAACTGCGCCTGGAGCAGCCCACACTCGAGGATGCCTTCGTGAAGCTCACCGGTTCGACGCCCGATCACTGACGCCGTGCCACCGGCCGGCGTGCGGCCGTACCGACCCCAAAGTGACGTGCCGGGCCCCCGCGGCAGTCACGCCGACCGAGGACGGCCCCCCGGCCGCCAGGAGGACATCCATGACCGGACGTTCCCAGCTCACTCTCGTCGAGACGAAGCTCTTTCTCCGCGATCCGACCGCGGTCTTCTTCGTCCTCGCGCTACCCATCATGCTGCTGGGCATCTTCGACATCATCACCGGCAAATCGCACGACACCGCGGCCCAGAAGGCATCAATGGCGGCGTTCGTACCGGCCATGGCGATGTCGATGTGCCTCACCATGCTGTCGCTGAACCTACTGCCCACCACCCTGGCGACCTACCGGGAGAAGGGCATCCTGCGCCGCATGGCGGCCAGTCCCGTTCACCCCGTCAACCTGCTGCTGGCCCAGCTCATCATCAACCTGGCAACCGCTGTAGTAGCGGCGGCGCTGGTGCTCGGCGTCGGACGGCTCGTGTTCGACACAGCTCTGCCGGATCAGGTGCCGGCCTTCCTGCTGGCGTTCGCCCTGGGTGCCTGGGCGTTGTTCTCCGTGGGACTCGTGGTGGCCGCCGTGGCGCCGGGAAGCCGCGCGGCGACATCGATAGGGCTCTCGCTCCTGTTCCCCAGCCTGTTCTTCGGAGGAGTGTTCCTCCCCAAGGAGCAACTCCCGCACACGGTCTCCGTCGTCGGTGACTACACACCGCTCGGGGCCACCCTGCAGGCGCTGCGGGATTCCTGGGAAGGAAACTGGCCACACACGCAGCACTTGCTCGTCCTTGCGATCATCGGAGCGCTGTGCAGCGTGCTTGCTGCCAAGCTCTTCCGGTGGCAGTAACGGTCGGTGGACACGTGCACACCACGCTCCTCTCCCTGGAATCCACGCCCACACGAACAGCGGTTGTTGCCGTAGTTCCGCGCTCCTACGGTCGGCCGGTATGAGCTCGGCCAAGAAACCGTGCGCCGCGGTCATCGGTGGCACCGGATTCATCGGCCGACACGTCTGCGCAGCGTTCACCCGCCGTGGATACCGCGTTCTCGCGGTCGGCCGGAAGCCGCGCCGAGAAGCGCCGGAAGCCGAATTCATCTCCCTCGACATGCTCGGCACCTCCGCGGAACTCATCGGCGAGGTGCTCGCCGTCGCCGACGCCCGGGTAGTGGTCAACGCAGCCACGGACTCCTGGTCCGGCACGGACGCGCAGATGGCCCGCTCCCATGTCCAACTGGTCGAGACACTCGTGGAGGCGCTGGCAGGCATTCCGCAGCGGCCCCGGCTGGTCCACCTCGGCTCGGTGCACGAGTACGGGGAGTCCCCGCCCGGACTCTCCGTGGCGGAGGACTGGCCGCCCGCCCCCGCCACCCTCTACGGGCGGACCAAGCTGGCGGGAAGCCGGACGGTCCTGGACGCCGCCCACGCCGGCCGTATCGATGCCCTCGTCCTGCGGATCACCAATGTGTGCGGCCCCGGCGCTCCCCGCGCCACCTTCCTGGGGAAGGCCGCCACCCTGCTGCGCCGGGCGACCCCCGGTGAGCCCGTCCGGCTGACGATCGCCGAGGCCCGGCGCGACTTCATCGACGTCCGCGATGTCGCGGACGCGGTCCTCCGGGCCGGCGAATGCTCCCTGACGGGCGAGACGGTGAACATCGGTCAGGGGTCGGCCGTGTCCCTGCGGGACGTCCTGGGCCTGCTCGTGTCCGCCTCCGGAGTGCCACCGCATCTCGTCGAGGAGCTGGACGGACCGGTACGCCGGAACGGCGCGGACTGGACACAGGCGGACATCCGGCGGGCGCGCGAGGTGCTGGGGTGGTCGCCCCGGGTGCCCCTGGCGCGGTCGATTGGTGACCAATGGGCGGCGGCCGAAGAGAATCAGAATCTGTAAAGGAATGCCAGATGGAGTACACCTACCTCGGTCGCACCGCCCTCCAGGTGAGCCGGCTCTGCCTGGGCACCCTGAATCTGGGCGTCCGGGCGACCAAGGAAGAGAGTTTCGAGATCTTGGACCGCGGTCTGGACCGGGGGATCAACTTCCTCGACACCGCCAACCAGTACGGCTGGCAGATCTACAAGGGCTTCACCGAGGAGCTTCTCGGCGAGTGGTTCGCGCAGGGCGGCGGACGCCGCGACCAGGTCGTGCTTGCCACCAAGGTGTACAACGCCATGAGCGACCGGCCCAACGACGGCGGCCTGTCCGCCCGCCACATCATCGCGTCCTGCGAAGCCTCGCTGCGCCGGCTTCGGACCGACTGGATCGACCTCTTCCAGATGCACCACGTGGACCGCCACGCCCCCTGGGAAGAGGTCTGGCAGGCCATGGAGATCCTCACCCAGCAGGGCAAGGTGCGGTACGTGGGCTCCTCCAACTTCGCCGGCTGGCACCTGGCCGAGGCGCAGGAGGCCGCGGCACGCCGCAACTTCCTCGGCATCGTGTCCGAGCAGTCCGTCTACAACATGGTCACCCGCTATGTGGAACTGGAGCTCATCCCGGCCGCACAGCGCTACGGCGTGGCCGTCCTCGCCTGGTCGCCGCTGCACGGGGGACTGCTGAGCGGCGCGCTGCGCAAGCTGGAGGAGGGCACGGCCGTCAAGACTGCTCAGGGACGGGCGATGCAGGCGCTGGAAGCGCATCGCGTCGCCGTCGCCGGATACGAGAAGCTGTGCGCCGGAATCGGAGCCGATCCGGCCGAGGTCGGCATGGCCTGGGTCATGTCCCGGCCCGGCGTCACCGCCCCGGTCATCGGGCCGCGCAGCATCGGTCAACTGGAAAGCGCGCTGGGCGCGTTGGACCTGAACCTGACGGACGAACTGCTGGCCGAGATAGACCAGCTGTTCCCGCCGCTCGGCAACGGCGGACCTGGGCCCGAGGCGTGGGCCTGGTGAGCGTCCTCGCCCACCGCGTCCTCGCCCACCGCGTCGCGCGCTCCGCGCTCGCGGCCGACAGCTCCACCGCCCCTCTGCCCGACTTCCACGGCTGGTTCGACGAACGCAACCGGGCAGACACGTCACGGATCGAGCGCATACCCTTCGCGTCCCTGCGGGGCTGGAACTTCCAGTCGGGAACGGGAAACCTCGTCCACGACAGCGGCCGGTTCTTCAGCATCGAAGGCTTGGACATCCGGATGCCCGGCCGCGCCGTCGATGCCTGGACCCAGCCGATCCTCCATCAGCCGGAGGTCGGCATCCTCGGCATCATCGCCAAGGAGTTCAACGGCATACTGCACTTCCTCATGCAGGCCAAAATGGAGCCCGGCAACTGCAACGGTCTCCAGCTCTCGCCGACCGTACAGGCCACCCGCAGCAACTACACACGGGTCCACAAGGGCGCGGCCGTTCCGTACGTCGAGTACTTTCAGCGGCTCGGGCAATACCGGATCCTGGCCGATGTACGGCAGTCCGAGCAGGGTTGCTGGTTCTACCGCAAGCGGAACCGGAACATCGTCATCGAGGTGCACGAGGACATCGAGGTGCTGGACGGATTTCGCTGGCTGACCCTCGGACAGCTGCACCAACTGCTCGCTGTCGACGACCTGGTCAACATGGACTCCCGCAGCGTCCTCGCCTGCCTGCCCTTCCCGTTCCACGGAGCCGGTACGAGTGGCGCAGGCCACCACTCCGCGCTCATCGGAACGGACCTGCTCAGTTGGATCACAGAGGCCCGTACCCGGTGCGACCCCCGCGTCGAGCGTCTGCCCTTGGACAGGGCCCGGGACTGGCAGCGCTCGGCAGACCGGATCTCCCACGAGTCCGGCCGCTTCTTCAGCGTCATCGCGGTGGACGTCCAGGCTGGCGGCCGCGAGGTCCGCAGCTGGTCCCAGCCCATGATCGAGCCGCACGGCACCGGCGTGTCGGCCCTCCTGACCCGACGCGTGGACGGCGTCCTGCGGGCGCTTGTCCACGCGCGCCCCGAACCGGGCTGCACCGACGCACTCGAACTTGCCCCCACCGTCCAGTGCACGCCGGCGAACTACACCCACCTGCCCGCGGCCGCTCGTCCACCGCTCCTCGACCAAGTGATCGAGGCCGCGCCCGAGCAGGTGTTGTTCGACTCGGTGCTCTCGGAGGAAGGCGGCCGCTTCTATCACGCCCGCAACCGCTATCTCGTCCTCGACGCCGACCCGGACCTTTCGAACATCGACCTCGGCCCCGACTACCGCTGGGTGCCCCTCCCGGAACTCATCGGACTGATCCGGCACAGCCACTACCTCAACATCGAGGCACGCACCCTGATCACCTGCCTGCAGAGCCTCGACGTGTGACAGGCCGGCCGAACTCCTCGAATCCGTGCATGAGTTGCTGCGGCATTGCCGGTACGTGCCGGACGGCGAGGTCCAGCATCAGTAGATGATGGACACGATCTGGCAGGTAGCTTCGGCCAGTTGCCGGGCACCGGTGACGTGGGCACGGGCGAGCGCGGTGGCCGGTGTGATGCCGCGGGTGCACAGCCGCCACGCAGAATCCGCGTCCATCCCGACGCGAGCAGCGGTCTGTCCGGCGTGCGGCTCGGACAGCGACCAACGGTCCCCGGTAGCGGTGACGGCCCAGGTGCCACCGGCCGGGCCGTCGACGCTCACCTGGATCTGCGTGCCGACGGCCGCAGCCGTGTGCCGCAGGGTGTGCGGCAGAGCCCGCATGAAGATGTCCAGGACCACCGAGAGAAGGTGGGGGTTCAGGTCGGTTCCCTGGCCGACGGCGTGACGGATCTGCTGACGGTGGGTCCAGAACTCCGTCAGGTCGCGTGCGCAGTCCAGCCACATCGGCGCGGGATCGATGCCGGCCCACGACACCCCGAGCGAGGGAGCGCCGGGATCGGTGGTCTCGAAGAACCGGGTGACCTGCCCGCCGACCAGATCCAATGTGTCTGTGAGAGCGGCGGGGCTTACCCGCGCCAAGGCGTCGATCCACTCCTGGTTGATGCGGTGGATGAACGTCTCCAGCGTCTCACCCGGCGCGAAGCGGGGCCCTTCTTGGTGGCCGTCACGGTCGCGGGCAAGGCGCCCGTAGAAGTCACCCAGGATGTGCGTGGCGAGAGCGCGGACGGACCAGCCCGGCACCGCCTCCTTGCCCCAGTCGGCCTGCTCCAGGTCACGTAGCGTGGCCATCAACGCCGCTTGCTCTACGGCGAACAAGGGGCGGACGTCGATCGGGGCACCGAGCCAGGAATAGCGCGGATCATGTGCGAGCCAGCGTTTCATGGCCAAATGATGCCAAGCGCATGCCCGAGCGACCATGATTTTCTTCCGAACTGGGGCCGTAGGCAGCGACAGTAGGGGTTGTCCCACAGCGTCCGCTCGGGACCTGGTGGCGTGATCACGGCGTCACGTGTGAATTGGCGCAGCTCGGCCCGCGTACGCGCTCTTTGATGCGGACGGCACGTCGATCGACGCTGCGGACACCGCACGCCGGACGGTCCGGGGAACGTGGGCGGCATCGCCATGAGTCGGTATGACAGCGTCCACTTCGCGGTGCTGGACGAGTTCAGCTCCATTGGCCTCTAGGTACTGTCCGACGGGGAGTGTGTGCCTCGCCGGTCGCTCGGGCCTGGGTGATGATCTCTTGCAGGGCCGCGATGTGGCTTTCCAGGGCTTCCCGGCCGGCCGGTGCAAGGTTGATCCAGGTGCGGCCCCGCTTGCCTACGTATCCGCGACGGACCTCGACGTGATTGCAGTCGCTCAGCTTGGTGACCTGCTTCGACAACGCCGAATCGGACAGGCCGACCGTGTCGCGGACGAAGGCGAACTCCGCCCACCGTGCTGTGCTCAGCAAGGACAGGATGGACAGCCGTGTCGGATCGGCCAGGAGCGGGTCGATGGGGTTCGCGGTCACTGCATCCTCCGCTTCGAGGTCAGCTTGAACAGCCACTTCCGGAAGCGGGTGTCGAGCGAGGTCAGGGCGGTGGTCACCATGATCAGCAGGAGCATGCCCATCGTGTGCCAGTAGGGCACGTGGTCGTTCAACTAGGCGGTGTGGGGGGTGATGCTGAAGTAGCCGACGGCCATTAGCACGGCGACGGCGGTGAGCACTGCCAGGACGTAGGCCGGCGGTCGGTTGTGGGCTCCGGTGGTGCATAGCCGAGCAGAGCGGCTCCGCGCGGGGTCCTGGAGGCGATTCCGTGGGTTTAGAGGACGGCGGCCACCATCAGGACGGGCGTCGCCCCCGGATCGTCGAACACGTCGTACCACGCGCCGAACGCCAGCCCCACCAGAGTCAACGCGACCTTCACTCTCAATGGCTCCTGACGCGCCGTCAACGCCGCACCCTGGTACACCGGCGTTCCGCGCAGAGCCAGAGCAGCCTGCTCCGGACTCGGTCGATCCGGCATGTGAGCTGCCTTGCTTTCCGTAAGGAGAAGCTCTTTCCTAGTTGGAAAGCCACACCATGCTGTCCCGAAGGTCGATTTCCCCAACCGGGATGTTGAGTACGCCGGCGATCTGAGTAATGCGTGCTCGGGCAAGGCCGCGGACGGCTCAGTAGCGTTCAGGGGAGGGGTGCTCGTGAAGACCGATTCCTGTCGGCACGGCGAGCAGTGGACCGACCGAGGGGACGCATGAGCACAACACCTGGTCGCGGAGCGGGAGACGGCGCGCCGGACGACCGTCTCCCGTCCCGCCGCCACTCAGCGCATTACTCGACGGAGCGCGATGGGCCTACGTCAGGGGTCACCGAGGGGATCACGTTCGAGAGCCCACCTTCCCGGAGCGGTTCCGGGGACCCCACGACGCCGGCTTGATCCGTGGCGCGAACCCTCTCGCCCGTCCGGGCGCCTTTCCGCCCGCGTCCCACCCCGAAACCCGAACCGATGATTGAGTAACGATCACTCCCCCAGGGCGCCAGGGCGGTGATCCACTGGAGACCAGCGGCAGGGAACTGGGGAAGGCGCCCGCCGCAGGACCTGGGCCGATCTTCCTTGTGCGGTCCGGGGCCGATTCGTCTCTGCCCTCGTGAGTAGGAGCGGAAACCCACGGGGGTGGAGACGGAATGGCCACCACGCGGACGGCAGGAAGTGCCGTCGTGCATCCGGTGACCGAGCCACCGACGGGCGGATGCGTCCGCGAATCGCTGTCAAGGAAATGCCGGTTACTCATCCGACTGCGGAGACCGCATGCGACGTTCCCGGTATCGCTCGTCCGACGGCCGGGGGAGAAGGACGACCGATGAGCATGTTGAGTTCGTTCCCTGCGCCGCTCCTGCTGAATACGGTAGCGGCGGTTCTCCTGGTGATGAAGTACCGAAGGTACCGGTAATCCGTACAGGGGCACGACGCGAGTCCGTCGTCGGCCGGCCGTGTGTCGACGCAGTGGAGGAGCTGCCCGCCGGGCTGCGGGCGGGTGGCCGAGGCGCTCGACGGGGCAGGTGGCGTGGACCACCGGTGCAGACCGCGAACGGGCCGTAGGGCTCCCGGGAGAGCGTTTCGGTTGATTTGAGTCATTGCGACTCAAGCAATCCCTTCCTGTGACTTGCACAGTAGGCGCAGGCAAAGCCGTCCGGATACCCAGAAGCTGTATCGGAGGGATTCTCCATGGAAGGTAGTGCTGCGCCCGGTAGTCCTCCCGTCACCGATCTGCAAGGCGCTGTGACGACGGTCGTCCCAGGTCCCCAGGCGCTGTCCGACGGGGAAGGCGCGCCCTGCGGCGGCGCAGCGTCGTGTGCGCTGTACGAGCCTCACCACGGGCGTACGGGTGGCACGGTACGGTCCTGGGACCTCCCGCACGACCTCCGTTCCGCGCCCTTCGTCCGAGATCTGATCGGTTCCTGCTGCCAGCGGTGGAATCTCTCCGAGCGGTGTCTTCAGGACTGCTCGCTGGTCGCCTCCGAGCTGGTGTCCAATTCGCTGACCCACGCCCTCCCGCCGATCACCGTCTCGGTGATTCTGCCGCCGTGCCGGCAGCACATCCGGCTGGAGGTGTCGGACGGGGGGAGTGCCGGCGTCGAGGCCGAAGAAGGGCTGGATCCTGACGAGCACGGCCGGGGCAACATCGTCATTTCGACGATCGCCGCCTCCAGTGGCCATGGGGTGAGCGGTCAAGGGCTGCACATCCGCTGGGCGGCGCTGCCAACTCGTCCGTGAGGAGCGGGTGGCGCGGGGCAGCGCATCGAATGAGGCGGCTCTGCCCACTGAGGCGTCGTACACAGCTCAAGGCTGATCTTCCTGCGGCAGGAGTCCGTCATTGACGATGCGCGCCAGTTCACGGCGGTTCTTCGCGCCGACTTTCTGGTAGATGCGATACAGGTGATTGCCCACGGTGCGGACCGAGATGCTCAAGGAATCAGCGATCTCCTGGTTCGACATGCCCCGTCCGATGAATCCCGCCATCTCACGCTCGCGCATGGTCAGCAGAGCGGGCATGTCGGCCAAGCCGATACCGAAGACATGGGCGCCCCCGCACTGCGCGTACAGCGCGGACGCCTTGCGGCCGGCGGAGACCGCCGCCCGGGTATGTCCGATGCGGCGTTGTGCTGCCGCGGCGGCGTGGTAACTCTCGGCGGCAAACAGGGCGAAGCCCATCGCATCCCACCTCTCCGCCACTGCCAGCAGGGGCGCGGGCTCCTGCTGGTCGAGGGCGGCGGCGCAGGCGGCGCGTGCCGTCGGCACGGGACTGTCGCAGACCCTTGCCAGCTCCTCGAGGCGTCGTCGCACACGGCGAGCGCCACCCAGCCGCGCCACGTCCATCAGCAGCTCGCTCTCCTGGGCGAGACTGCCGAGCGCTCGGGCGCGCTCCGCTTGCTCCATGAATCCTGCGCAGGCCTCACTCAGCCTGCCGTTGAGAGCCATCTCCCACGCAGGAAGCGTGGCGACATCGGGTCGGGTGTACCCGGCAGGTCCCAGATCGCAGACCTGCTTCCAGAGTGCCGCGACCTTGGCGCGGTTTCCCAGTGCGGCCGTGACCTGCGCAAGTCCCGACACCGACAGCCACTGAGCGCCCTTGAAACGGGCGTCGGAGGCCAGCGCCGCAGCGGTCGTGAACCACTCGAAGGCGCGCGGCAGCCGTCCTGCGAAGTGCTCGACCTTGCCCAGCCCCACCGCGATCCAGACCTGGCAGAACAGTGAATGGTCGGCGGACGCGAGGGCGTAGGTTTCCTCGCCCAGCGTCCTGGCCTCGGCGAGCCGTCCGGCCTGTGCCAGCGCATGCAGCTGCGAAACGAGCTGCATGCGCGGGTCCGCCACCGCGATGATGCTCTTCGCCGCAAGGTGCTCTTGGTACGCCTCGTTCGCCAGCCGCAAGGCCTCTTGGTTGCGCCCAGCCTCGGAGAGGGCATAGACGACGGGGATCGCACCCATGACGCGCGCCCGGGCGTTGTGCATGTGCTCCAGGTCGTTCAGGATCCGGAGGGTTCTGCCGTAGTCGCCCAGAAAGGCGCGCACGCTGGCCTCGTCGACGCGCAGTTCCTCTTCGGCCTCCGTGCTGGTCAGTCTCAGTCGGGCGGCCTTGTTCGAGGTGAGTGCCTCGTCGAGGCGTAGCGCGCCCCACGCCAGGGTGTGCGTGCGCAGAATCGTCGCGTGGAGTATTTCCTCGTCGCCCTGCGCGACCGACGCGGCATCTGCCAACGCCTGTTCGGCATCGTCGAACCGGCCGAGTTTGAAGAGCGCGTCACCCAGGACGAGCCGTGGTTCGGAACCGGGCTGCAGTCGGCACAGTGCCTGGGCGATGCGCACCACTGACTCGTAGTCCTCGGCGCCGCGGGCCATGGCCAGGGCACGTGTCAGGAAGTCGGGGTCCGCGGTGCCCGTGGCGTCCAGCGACCACTGCGCGGCCAGCAGTGGATCCCCACGCCGTCGGCGACCGGTCCTCTCCAGCCGTGCGACGCGGTCCGTGAGCAGCTGTTTACGGAATACGGAGGAGACCTGCTTTTGGAGAAGTTCCCCGTACAGCGGATGGGTCAAGGTCAGAGTGGCCCGTCGGCCGTCGGTCTCGACCCGGGCGAGACCGGCGCGCTCCAGTTCGTCCAGGACGGCGGGCGGCGGTTCAGCGGCGCCCACCGAGCCGCAGACCGCCAGCGCTTCCAACGTTGTTCTGCCTTGCGGGCTCACCGATTCGATGCGGCTCTGGAGCATTTCCGTCAGGCGCCGCGTTCCGCTCACGGGGCCCGTGCAACGCCAGACGCCACCGTCCCCCACGAGGACTCCACTGTGCAGGGATCCGCTGACCAGCTCCCGCAGGAAGAGCGCGTTGCCCTGACTGGCCTGGTGAAGCAACAGTGCGGTCCCTCGTTCGACGGGGCCGCCCAGAACGGTCTGCAGCACCGTCTCCACTTCCTCCGCGGTCCATGGTTCGATGTCGATGCGGTGCGTCCGGTCGCCCCGGTCCAGACTTCCCACGGCCTCCGACAGAGGCTCGCCCGAGCGGATGGTGGCCAGCAGGTATATCTCGCGTGCGTCGACGAGCTGCCCGATCAGAACGGCCGACGTGGCGTCGAGGAGATGGAGATCGTCGACCAGCCACAAGGAGGCGTGCGCCTTCTTCTGCTGGGCTCTGAGATGTTGTACAGCGGGGTGGAACAGGCCGCCGGGGTCGCTGACGATTGCGGCGGACAATAGGTGGGTGATCGCGCCCAGCGGAATGGTCCGGGTGGCGGCCGTCGCGATGACGCGGGAGCATGCGTAGCCCTGGGCGGCGGCCTCGGCCAGGCATTCTTCGGCCAGTCGCGTCTTACCGACGCCTGCCGAGCCGCGGATGGTGCAGTTCCCGAGATCGGCTGACGCCAGGTGCTCGCGGAACGACTGGACCTCATCGACACGGCTGACCAGCGGCCATCGACCGTCTATGGAGCTGTTGGCCATGATCAGGACCTACGGGTTGGGGAGCTATGGACGTCCACATCTCTGACCAGCATTACACGCGCTACCGATGGCGATCGACTCTGCACGAGGGCCCGCCTTGGGACTGCGTGGGCGCAGACGTTCCGCAGGGGGAACAGGTCGTTGCGGAACGGGCGGCTGATGCCATGCCCCCAGGGTGAGCGCGATGAGTAGCGTAGAGATACCGGACGATCACGTCGGGTGGCGGGCATTTTCGGTCGAGCACGCCCCGGGTCGAGCACCGCGCCAACGCTCTTCCGGGCAGCTAACTACAGCCGGGACCATGATCAATTTGAGCGGCCCTTTCGTTGGTGGGCGGTCTGCGGCCTTGGGGAACAGCGGTACAGCCGTTAGCGCTAAGCACTTGATCTTGGGCGCTACCACAGGTGATCTGCTGTGTGCGGGTGTTCGAGGCCCGGAAACGATCACGTTTCCGCAGGTCGCCGTTCGCAAAAGTCCTCTCGAAACCCGCGCGTTGTGCGAGACACTTCTGAGAGACCGCCCGCATGGATCTCACGCCCGATCAGGCAGCACTTGCAGTAGAACGTCACGACTGCCCGAACTGTGACGCGCCCGCCGGCAGCGCCTGCCGCACCCGGGGTGGGAAGACCGCCGCGAAGTACCACACCCCCCGCTTCGTCCTCGTCCCTGCACTCCGCGAGGAACTGGAGATCCCCGTCCCCGCCGACCGCCACCCCGGCCGCGCATGGAAGCAGGGCCCGGCTCTCACCAAGGTGCCCGCGCCCCGCACCGAGCGGCCGGTGAGGATCGGGTACGCCCGCACCTCGACCGCCCGCCAGGAGCTGGCGAGCCAGCTCGAAGCCCTCCACCTCGCGGAGTGCCACAAGGTCTTCAAGGAACAGATCAGCACCCGCGTCAAGGTCCGGCCCGAGCTGGAGAAGGCGCTCGCGCTGGCCCACCAGTTCAAGGAGGCCGCCCCCGAGACGCCGGTAATCTTCACCGTGCACGAGCTGAAGCGTCTGGCCAGGAACGGGGCCGAGCTGATGACGCTGTCCGCCGAGCTCCAGGCCGGCGGCATCCAGCTCGAACTCCTCACCGGACCGCTCACCGGGATCTACGACCCCAACGGCATGGGCGCCATGTTCTTCGCCGTCCTCGCGGTCGCAGGGCAGATCGAGCGCAACCACATCCGGGAAAAGACCCTCGAAGGCCAGGTCATCGCCGCGTCCAAGGGCAACCACGGCGGATGGCTCAAGGTCATCGACGACGACATGCTCACCTTCGCCGTCGCACTCAAGGACAAGGGCGTCGCCGTCCCCGAGATCGCCAAGAAGCTCACCATCAAGGCCGGCAAGAACGCGGGCAAGTCCCCCTCGGTCGCCTCGCTGTACCGGGCCCTCGCGGAAGCCGAAGCCGCCGCGGTGGACGACGGCCTGCCGCTACGGCCCAAGCCCGTCCGCATCCGCAGGCCGCGGACCCGCTCACCGCCGAGGAGATCGACCTGCGCGACCGGCTCCAGTCCCAGCCCCACCCGAACACCGAGATGCGGTAGGGCCTTCCGTGCCTGGCTTGGGGCTCACCTCGGCCACCCGCGGGGAGCGAGGGCCGACCATGATCAACGGCTTAGCGCTAACGGCTGTACCGATGTTCCTCAAGGCCGGTCTGGAACGATCCGCGTGCACCTGGCAGGTCCGCGGGCGAGCAGGTGCGGTAGGTCCACGCGATGGCTTCAAGGGGACGGCGGTGGTCGGCCACCGCCGTCCCTTGACCGGATCGGCCGACATCACCGGCTCGATCCGATGCCGCATCGCCTCACTGACCGTTGACCGGACCGACACACCCGACCAACTGGCCAACCGCCAGTGACATGGACCAGTTGCGCTGCGAGGACTTGATGTCGTCCGTCGGTGGTCGGGGCGTCAGGCATGGTGGCCTATGACCGGGATACGGACCCGACCGGTGTCGTGCGGGTCGGCACCCGAGCCGGCCTCTGCACTGCGGGTCGTGTTGCTGTCGAAGTGGAGCAATTCCCAGAGCGTGCGTCCCTTCACCGTCTCTACTCTTTCGCTCCCGTCGGTCGCCGCACGCTGAAGAGTCACCTCACCGAGAAACCGGTGGTAGGCACCAGCCGATCCGAAGTTCAGCAGGAAGGCGTCCTGGTCGCGCTGGAAGGTGATCGTGTAGGTGAAATCCTCGCCGGCGCACCGGTACTCGAGGCGATCGGCCACCGGGACCTTGCTGTCGTCGTGGACGACGACCTCCCCCTCGGTGCAGTCAACGGCGTCCGCGCCGACCGCGGAGGCGATGATCCGGCCTGACTTGGCCACCAGCACGGCGGGAAGAACCGCCTTGTCGTAGCGTTCATGGCTGGCGAACATCAACGTGACGACCGTGTACTCGCCCAGCCGGGCGCGGCCCCAGTACCAGTGATCGAGCACCTTGCGAGGAGCGATGTTTCCCCAGTTGTGGTCGTGGTAGCCGGTGCCGGTGAGCTGTTGGGTTTCGCCGTTAAAGGTCACTCTCGCGTCGACCTTGCCGTGGGCGACGACGGGCAGCCACGCGATGTAGTGCTCCTCGTCAGGGCCGAAGAAGGCGTGCCCGGTCTCCGGCCGCCAGGGCGGCACCTGCGCACTGAGGGTGAGATCAACGACGGAGTCCTCGATCTCGACATGAAGGGTGTAGCCGTCGGGGCCGGAGCGGAAGGCGTGGGGGCCGATCACCACGTCGCATTTTTCCCGTGAAGCGGTGAAGTCCGCAGGTTCCCCGGTGTATTGCTTATCGGTCCGGGACCCGTCCGGGCGGGTCAGCGTCAGCAGGACGAACGGAGTGAGCGGTGCCCGGGGGGAGACGAAAGGCGGCTTGGTGTGGAATTCGACGGTCAGGGTGGAGCCGTCGTCGAGATGGGCGTCGCAGTACCACCACTCGAATGTTCCCTGAGCGGGGTCCGTGCGTAGCCCGTCCTCCCATGGCTGGACGACGTCAGGTGTGAGGTTCAGCCGCTCGTAGTGGCGCGGCAGGCTGCCGATGACGGCGTGCATGACGGGTTCCTTCGGTGACGGTGAGGTTGGGTTCAGGCGCCGGTGTAGACCGGAGTACGGCGCTCGATCAGGGCGTTGATCCCTTCGGCGGCGTCGGCAGTCGCGAAGAGTCGGGGGCCCACCTCACCGCGCAGGCTGGCGGCGGACGCGGCGATCGGTCCGCGAAGGGCCGCGCGGGCATCGGCGAGAGTGGCCTGGACGGCGAGCGGTGCCTGTTGCGCGATGCGGTGGGCGAGTGCCGTCGCACGGTCGAACTGCTCACCGGGGCGGACGACTTCCTGGACGACGCCCATGCGCCACGCTTCTTGAGCGTCGAACTGGTCGCCGGTGAGCAGGTAGCGCATCGCGTTGCCCCAGCCGGCACGGTGCGGCAGCCTGACCGTGGCACCGCCCAGGGCGACGATGCCGCGGGTGACCTCCTGCTGGCCGAAGAGGGTGTCAGCCGCGGCGACACACAGATCGGCGTTGAGCACGAGTTCCAGACCTGCCGTGAAACAGCGCCCGTGGACGGCGACCACGACGGGTTTGGTGGCCGGCTCCCCGTACATGCCCCAGGGGTCGCGGCCGGTGTCCGGGATGAGTCCCTCGCCGCCGGTCGCCAGCCGTGGGGCGAGGGAGGCCAGGTCGAGTCCGCCGGTGAAATGAGGGCCATTGCTGCGGACGACTGCCACCCGCAAAGTGGGGTCGTCGGACAGCAGGGCGTAGGCGTGAGACAGACCCTCGATCATGTCGGCGTCTATCGCGTTGGCCTTCTCCGGCCGGTTGAGGGTGATCGTGAGCACCGCGCCTTCCCGGCCGACGAGCACCTTCTCGGTGGGGGCGGCTGCGGTGGGAGCGGGGTTTCTTGTCGAGGACATGGGTTTACCGTAGGAAGGGCAACGGCAGCGATTGCGACATCGGACGGAGCTCCTGCGACATGCATATCGGAGTGGTGGCGCTCCCTGGCTGCTGGGACTCGGGGCTGACCACCGTCCTGGATGTCCTGCGGACGGCGAACGCCGCCCGCAGGCAGGTCGACCGGGAGATCCCCGCCATCACCGCGGTGACGGTGGCTGCCGGGTGCGACCCGGTGCCGACCGCAGGGGGTCTGCTCGTACCGGCCGCCCGCACCCTGGACGACTGTGTGGCCACGGCCGACCTGGACCTGCTGCTGGTACCCGCGCTGGCCGCGGAGAGCCCCGCCACCATGGTGGATGCTCTGATGCGCCCCGAAGTACGGGCGCTCCGCACGGCCCTGCTCGATTGGTCCGCCGACGGTCGTGAACTCGCCGCGGCGTGCACGGGCACTTTTGTTCTTGCCGAGGCCGGGCTGCTCGACGACCGGCAGGCCACGACGAGCTGGTGGCTGTGGGATCTCTTCCGCCGGCGCTATCCCCGGGTCGGGCTGGACGTGTCCCGCATGGTGGTCCGGGACGGCACTGTCGCCACCGCCGGTGCGGCCTTCGCCCATATCGATCTGGCCATGAGCCTGGTGGCGAGGGTCAGTCCGCAGCTCGCCCACGTCACGGCGACTGCCTTGCTCATCGACGAGCGTCCCGCGGGCAGCGTCACCTCGGTCACCGGGCACCTCGCCGAGAACGACCAGTTGGTCAATGACTTCGAGAGCTGGGTACGGTCCCATCTCCAGCACGACATCGCAGTGGTGGACGCCGCGCTCGCCCTCGGCACCACCCGCCGGACTCTGGAGCGGCGGGTGCGGGAGCGCCTCAACATGACCCCGTACGGCTTGGTGCGCAGGTTGCGCGCCGAGCGGGCCGGTCACCTGCGCCGGACCACCGATCTGACGATGACCGACATCGCCCGGTTGGTCGGATACCGGAACGCCTCTTCGCTCCGAGCCCTGCTCAGGGCGGAGTTCGAGAGCCCAGACGGCGTGTGACGGGGTCGGCGACGTCGCATCCGTGCTGCGTCACCGGGATTTGCGGTGACCGTCATGCCTCACCCGATTCCGTCCCCTTCCGCCGACCGACGGCACCCCTGCCGCCGCTGTGGACATTCAGCGCAGCACCAAAAGGACGGCCAACGCGATCAGGAGGGAGTCGATCCGGTCCAACAGGCCTCCTGAGCCGGGCAGCCAGCGGCCGGCGTCCTTGGCCTGCGTGCCCCGTTTGACCATCGATTCGAAGAGGTCGCCGGCCGGACCGCCGACCGCCACCGCGGTCGCCATCGGCAGGCTCCACGAGGACAGTAGGGCGAGCACGCCCACACCGGTCGCGGCCCCCGCCAGGGTTCCGCTCCACCGCTTGGCCGGGGAGAGCGGTGACAGCCGTGGTCCTCCCAGCCGCCGGCCCGCGAAGTACGCCACGATGTCCGCGACCGAAACCGCCACGAAGAGAGCGAGCGCGTCGGCCCCGAGCGGCACCAGCGCGGCCAGCAACCCGAGCCAGCCGAGCCCCAACAGCCCGGCGCCGACCCGGCGCAATCCCTGTTCGGTGTCGCCGGCCAGCAGGGGCACTGCGGCGACCGCGAGTGCCCCGGCGCCGACCACCCGGGGCAGCTGCCCCGGCATCAGCCAGGCAGCCAGGACCACGCAGACCACCGCCGCGGTCAGCGCGGCCCGGTCCGGCGGGCCAAGCCGCAGCAGCGAGCAGAATTCCACCGTCGCGACCACGCCCGCTGCCGCGGCAAGGGCTGCGACGCCCGGACGGCCCAGCCAGAACGCACCGGTGACCAAGGGCACGCCAACCGCCCAGGCGCACCACCGGATCCACAGCTCGCGCTTTCGGGACGCGACCACCGCGATGCCGCCGAGCACGAGCCCCCCACCCAGGAAGGGCGCCAGGCGGTCCACGGTTGTCACCGGCCGCCCCCGGCGTCCGACCCGCGCCACGGTGCCGTCCAGGGCGTGCGACCCGGAGGTCGCAGCGCATCGAGTGCGTCTGCGTACGCGACCACGATGCGCGCGTTCTCATCGGTGTCCCTGACGGCGATCCGTACGCAGCGCCCTTCATAACCGGGCGACAGCGGCGACAGGTCCCGCAGGTAGACGTCGCGCCGGCGGCATTCGTGGACCAGCTGGGCGGCGCTCGGCCCGTAGCGGGGCAGGGTCACGGTGAGGTGGTTGGCCACGGAGTCGTCGATCACGGCCGTACCGTCCGCACCGGCCAGGTCGGCGGCCAGCCGGCGGCGCAAGGTGTGCGTGCGGTCCCAGCAGCCGGCGTAGTAGGCGGGGTCGCGCAGCGCCGCCACCGCAGCCATCTGCGCCGGCAGGCTGACGGCCCAGGGAGGTGTCCAGCGGCGCAGGTGAGCCGCAGTGTCCGGTTCGGCCACCAGGAAGGCGGCCCGCACCCCGGACAGTGCGTACATCTTTGACAGCGAACTGCAGACCACCACCCGTGGGTCCGCAGTAGCCACCTCGGCCAGTGACTCCGCCATGTCGACGTAGCCCAGGTATGCCTCGTCGATCCACCACCGAGTGCTGCCCGGGGTTGCCGCGATCACCCGGCGCAGTTCCGCCGCCGGCAGGTGCCGTCCGGTGGGGTTGTTCGGGTTGACCACTACCACCAGGTCGTAGGTGCCGGCACGGGTACACGCGGCGAGCCGGTCCGGATCGATGCGCCAGCCGTCTTCCCGGCGCAACCGGAAGCGGTCCACCCGGCACCCGATTACGTCCTCGGCGACATGCGCGTACTCGCCGTAGCCCGGGTCGATGAGCAGCACTCTGCTCCGGGGGGTCAGCCACCGGCCGAAGGCCCGGAAGATGAGATCGGACGAGCCTGCGCCCACCACGAGCGTCTCTGCCGGTAGCGACCGGGCCGTAGAGATCTCGGCCAGCAGTCCTTCGGCACCGGTGGGAGGGGAGGTCCGCGATATCCACGCCAGGTCTTCCGCGAGCAGGGCCCGGACACCGGGGGCCGGCGGGAACCAGGCATCCAAGACATCTGCCGCCACGATCTTGTGGCGCCGGCCCAGATCACGGAAGTCCGCGCCGATGGCGGTGAAGGAGGCACCGCCGTGCTCGCAACCATCCGGCCGCGGAGCGAACGCCGCGTCCAGATGCCAGCCCACATCGCTCCCCATGCGCCGCACTGTGGGGCCGTAACGGTCCAGAGCAGCCCTCGTCAGGTCTTTCACAGTGCCGGTCAGCACCTCGAAGGTCACCGCGCCGCACCGCACGCTATGACCGGTCGGCTGAAGGCCGGCGGCCGTATACATGGCGAGGAGCTGGGTGCGGCCCATGGCCACCACCCGGCGGCCACCCCGGGAGGCGATCCAGCGCAGTGCCGCGTACATCAGCAGCGGCGCCGCCATGGTGTTCCGCCGGTGCGGCTCGACGGTGAGAAGACGAACCTCGAATAGGCCCTCCTCGGCCAGCAGCGGCAACTCTTCGCGGGTCAGGTACTTCTCCAGCCCGTACCGGCCCACCCAAGGCGGGGTGATGCTGACACAGCCGATCCGGTCCTCGCCGCGCGTCACGACGAGGTAGACGTTCTCCCCGTCCAGCCCGTCGCGCAGCCGTCCTTCCGGAACCGGGGCATGCTGGCCGAGTTCCCGCGCGTACACCCGGTGCCGCACCTCATGGATCCAGTCGACATCCTCCGGAGTAGCAGCACGCAGCTGCAGAGCACGTTCCACAAGCAACCTTTCGATGTGGCGGGCGGCGGCCGCGCCGGATCCGGGGACGGCGTGGAGGATGGTCCGCCTTCGCCGCCCGGCCATGGTGCGGTATGCGGCTCGGCCACGCCTGAGTAGCCGTACTCAGACGTGGACCGTCCGTCGCCCGGTCGAGCCCGCGCGTCGCTCCCGCGTGATCGGCCTGCGCAGGGAGGGCTGGGTGGTCGAGAGATCGGTGTCCTGGTTGGCCGGCTGCCGACGCTCCACCGACGCTACGAACGCAAGCCCGAGCACGTCCTCGCCTTCGTCGGCGTAGCCGCAACCCTCGTCTGCTACCGCCGACTCACCAAGCGCCACGACGTCTTAGGGCCGAACGCGCCTACTTCGGCGGCCGTCACCACCAGGAGCGCGAGCCCGTGGAGCTCAGCTCCCACGCTGTTGCAGCCCTACCCGCCGGATCGACCGTGGCCGGGAGCCGGCCGTCGGTCCGCAGCGTGGAGGCCAGGGGTGGTGGAGACGTGAGCGACCAGCTCCCCTTGGTTGTCGAGCACCTCGCCTTCAGCTGGGGCGGTGCGGCGGCGGCCGGCATGGAAGACGGCGCCCTTGTGCGCCGGGACGCATGGGGGTGGCCCCGTGACCGCGTTGCCGCAGGCCTGCGCCCACCGATCCGGGCGGCCGGGTAGGGGCCTCAGCCAAGGGGGTTGTTTTTGTCTCGCAGGGAGTTCAGGGCGGTCGCGTACATGCGGGCCTTGATGGTGCCGAGGGTCGAGCCGGCCTTGCCTGTCTGGGACCGGGCAATCTCCACTGCGGTCCGGCGCACCGCGTCCTCGTCCACCGCGCGGTCGACGACGGCGGCGGTTAGGGCGTCGTGGCCCCCGTAGCGGCGGGCGGTGATCATGGCCTCGTGTGCGGTCTGCGGGGTCAGCCTGGCCTGGATCAGCGCGGACATGCCGGGGGTGAAGGGGATGTTGATGTCGGCCTCGGGCAGGCACCAGAAGCCACGGTCGGCACGCATCACCCGGAAGTCGTGAGCCAGCGAGAACATCGCGCCGGCCGCGAAGGTGTGTCCCTGCAGTGCGGCCACGGTGACCACCGGCAGCGACAGCATCCGTGCCAGGAGTTCGTGGACGGAGACGACGTAGTCCTGGTGCTGGTCGGCATGGGCGAACAGCCAGTCCAAGTCCAGACCGTTGGAGAAGAACTTGCCGACGGCGGCGGTCACCAGGGCACGCGGGCCTTCGGCTTTCTCCACCTCGTCCAGCGCGGCGAGGGCGGAAGTGAGCCAGTCGGGGTGGAACCGGTTCTCGGTGTCCCCGAGGTCGAGGATGAAGACGTCGTCCTGGCGCTCAAGCGTGGGCATTGCGGCTCCTCAAGCTGGGTGGATGGTAGATAGGCAGCCGGTCACGGCCGTGACGCGTGACCGGCGTGGGCCGGTCAGGCAGGGCGTGGCCCAGCTGGTCATGGATTTCGGTCGCGACGGCCTCCAGCGGAGCGATGCTCTGCTCCGCCCGGCACATGATCACCGCGCCTTCGACCGAGGCGATGATGATGGCGGACAGATCTTCCCCCGCTCCTCCGGCAAGCCGTGCCGGAGGAGCAAAGCGGCGAACGCCTCCCTCCGGCGAGCGAAGACCGCGGCCGCCGAGCGGGCCAACTGCGGTGCGTCGTCGTTGGTCTCCACGGCCACCGACTCGATGCAGCGGGAAGAAGGCCTCAATCGCCTCCGGAGTGTCGGCGGCTGCGGCGGTCTCGATCAGACCGGCGACGAAGTCATCAGCCGGCGCCACTGCCTCGCCGATCAACTGCGCGCGTCCGCCGGGAAACTGGTGGTAGACCGAACCGCAGGGCGCGCCGCTGTGCGCGAGCACCCGGTCGATACGGGTCGCGCCGGCGCCGTACTCGCGCAACAGGGCCGCCCTGCCGAGAACCATCTGATCGCGGCTGTCGCTCCTGCGCGGACTCATGAGCCCACCGCCCCGGCAAGCCGAGGGGCAGACAGCCACACGGGGTGCGAAAGAATCATCGGACATGCCGCTGTGCCTTCCTGACGTCGGCGAGCAGACGCTCCGATCACGGAGCTACCGCTCGGTAACTTATGGTGCATGGCAGAGAACATGCAAGAGTCCGGACCTCGCCGGTAGAGGTGCCGAACGCGGGTGGTGCAGCGCCCTGACGCCCAATGTGCCGCAGGACGACCGCGCGACCGCTCCGCCAGGCGGACTCCCGTCCGCCGGAGCGGGGCCCTGCCCGGCGGAATGCGGATATCGGCCGGGTTCGGGAGGTATTCCAGCCCCGGATCCTCCCAAGGACCCGCATTTTCCCGGAGGTTGAGCAGTAAGTACTCAGCTCCAGCGGGACGGCATCGGCGAACATTCCGTAAAGCGGCTGACATTGCACGTGAGGTGCTCTGCGGACGCTTCAAGAACAGAAGGTTTCCATGTCTCTCAAGAAACGTGCCGTTGCCGCATTCGTCACCGCGGTCACCTTTTGCGTAACACTCGGAACCGCCGCCTCGGCGGTGGCTGCGCCGGGATACGAACATATGGGTACGTGCACTGGCGACTACCAGCTCGTGAGCGTCTTCCACAACGCCCTCTGGCACTACAAGATCGAGTATTCGATTCGTGGCGGAAGCAATGACCACGCCGAGTGGTTCGAAAATTCTCTGGCTGTTCCGTTCCATGATTCCGGAGAATTCAACACCTGGGGCGACGTACTCATCCTTCCCACTCCTTCAGCATGGGTCTACATGAAATGTGCGAAGGGCGCCGAAATTTACTCCCGGGACTCGGTCAATCACGTCTGAGCAGTGTCCGTGGATGATCTCTAGTCCGAGCGGGCAGCGGCCGGTGTTATTTCGTGCCGCTCTTCCTTGCTGCGTGAATCACAGCGGCCTCCCGGCCCAGGGCCCGGACGGGTCACACGGGATCGGGTGACCGACAGCATCGGCAACGCACATTGAAAAGGAGCACCTATGAGGAAGCGCACTCGCATCAGAGCCCTGCTCACCACCGCGGCGGTGGGGACTGGCATCCTGCTGGGCACGGCGGCACCTGCCCAGGCGGCCGACACGGAGGGAAAGTGCACCGGCGGCTGGGCCTACGCCGGCGATTACCACAATCTCGCGTGGGCTTACTTCGCCACCGCATCTTCGTCCGACGACAAGGCCGAATGGTCCTACGTCTCCTTGGCTGCTCCTTTCTACCAGCAGGGAAAACTGGTAGGAGCAACGCACATAATTTTCCCGCCCACCCCGGCCGCCACGCTTTCGGTGAAGTGCGCGGTCGGTGAGACGTTCTTCGTCCAGAATCTCTGAACTTCCGGATTTGGACGCCGTGCTGAGCACCTGGCTGAAACGAGCAAGCTCGCCCGGCCGGGTCGAGGGGGCGGTCCTTCTTACGGAGGGGCCCGCCAGGCAGGGAGGCCCCTCCTACGGGCACTGGCGGACCCGTCGGGTGCGACGCCGTACGCAGTCAAGGCCTAACGGCCTGACGTAGGGATCTCGGCCCCCCAGCCGCCGAAGTCCGCGACGGCTACGAGCGCACCAAGTTCCGGCACTGGATCGACGAGGACAGCGACGGCTGCAACACCCGTGCCGAGGTCCTCCTCGCCGAAGCTCTGACGCAGTCCACCGTCGGTGTCGGCTGCAGGCTCAGCGTCGGTACTTGGCTGAGCTACTACGACGACACCGTCGTCCAGGGGCCGTCCGGACTCGACATCGACCACATGGCCCCCTGGTAGAAGCCGGACGGGGAGCAGACGAGCAGGAGAACAGCGTGGAAGAAAGAACGCAAGAGGCCCCGAAAAAATCGCGGGGCGAGACAGTCGCAGACAACATCGGAGCATCCCCCGCCATCTTCATCTTCCTTGCGTTCCTCGGCTTCTTCCTCGCCGAAACGCAAGAAGGTGAACACAAGGCGTGGTACATGTACTTCGCTGGCTGGGTAGCGTCAATTGTCATGCTCGCCAAGGCGGCCATAACGCGGAAAGGGCCCGAAATGGGCACCCTTGTAGGGGTCGTACTACTCGTCATATTCGGCCTTCTGATCTCGTTCACCCACCGGGATTCATTCCCGTTCTGAAGGCACTGGGTGAGCACCAAGCTCCGCTGGAACCTGACCATCGGCGCGGATGAACGCACCACGCTTCGTGAACTGGCCACCACTTGCACCGATACGACGGTGGAGTGCGAGCCGGCATAGATCCGCTGCTGCCTGGCCCCAGCGGAGGTGGTTCAGGCGGCCGGACCGGGGGAGGCTGCCCCTACTCCCGAATTCAGAAGAACCCTTGATGCTGCCGCTTGAAGCGATCGCAGTGGATGGGTTCCGTCGAAGCCACCACAACTATTCGTTCTGTGAAGTCGGCGGCCGCGACATAATTGGAAGCCCGGGGAGAGCGGGCTCGATTCGCCTGCACCCGTCCCGGCGGGGAACCGGTCGGATCCGTCGTCGACATTATCCGGAAACCCAGCCGGGCCCACTGCGCGTGCACCTGAACGCGCAGTGGGCCCCCGGCGTGGGATGAGAAAGTAGAGCCAGTGCTGGGGATGTCGGTGCGCGTGGACCGCGCGACGACGTCGCTGGTGTGTCCATCGTGTCCGCCTGGACACGATGGCACGGCGCGGCGAGCACGGATCGGGACTGCGGCATCCGCGCGGCAGACCGAGTGGTTCACGGTGAGCGATTACGAGATGACTCCTCAGGGGCTACTGATTCCTGCGGTCGAGCGCATCGTCCGTGCACCTCGCACGTCGCCGCCCCAGTGAGCGGCCCCTGCGCGACGAGATCCACACGGGCCGCTGGCCCTGCCTCGTCCCACCGAGAGACTGTCAGATGCGGTGGACCAGTTGTAGGTCATGTGGAGTGGCCCGCGCTGCCGGTTTCGCGGTGGAAGGACTGCAACGACAGAAGCTCGAATACGACGGTGCCCGCTTCGATGTGGAACTCCATGCTCGCCTGATGACGGATGCGGAGCCCGTGCCGTTGTGAGGCCGGCTCTCGCCTGCGGCATGTGTCTGGTGCTGGGCGCAACGCAGGGCCGTACGTACCGCGGCCCGTGAAGGCAGCCGCGCTGTCGGGCCGCGGGCGAGTGCTGGGAGCAGCTCGCGCACGCGACAGCCTCGAGCCGGCACATGCTGCCTTCACGGCGATCGAGTCCGAGAGGGACACGCTGCGAAAACTTCTCACTCGCAGTTGTCGAGCCCGGCAGCTTCACACTGGCCGCGTCGCCAGTCGTCAAGGGTGGACTGCTCACTGCCTGGCGTGAACCTCCCTGCCCCCTCCCGGCCCGTCAGCGATGGTGCCGGGGTGCGCGGCGTGCTGGTCGGTGTCGGCGCTGCCGTGCTGGTCGGCGCTGGTGCGGCTGTCCTGGTTGGCGTTGGTGCCGGCGCGGTTGTCGAAGGCCGGGTCGGTGTCGGGGCGGCCTTCGGTTCCGTGGCGGTGGAAGTCGGCTTGGGGCTGGACGGCTTTGGTTTCCCGGGGGTTGACGGGGTGCTTGCGATCGGCGAGTGCTGCGGCTTCTGCTGCTCTTCGCCGGCGCAGGCGGCGCCGCCCAGCGCCACGGCGGCGACCAGGACGGAGGTGGCGACCGCTTTTCGCATGTCTCATCCTCCTTGTCGGTGGACGCCGACAGTTGCCCAGGGTCACACGCGAGCCGTGGTCGTGCCGCCGCAGAGGAATGACTCCCGATCATTCTGAGGTCTTCGCCGGCACGTGTGCGGGTGGGGGCTGGGACGGGGCGAAGACCGCTTCGGTGGGCTTGCAGCCGTTGCGTACTGGAGGTTCGCGAAACCGCGAAGACTTCTTCGCGAACAATCCTTTGCAAAGGACTGTTTGCGGTCTACGGTGCCCACATGACTGACTCAAGCGAGGACCTGCACGGCCCGGATACCGAGGCGGACGCGGCTCTCCTGGACGCGAAGGGGCTACGTGCTCTGGCGCATCCGGTGCGGGTGCAGTTGGTCGGACTGCTGCGGAAGTACGGCCCGTCGACAGCTACCCGGCTGGCTGAGCGGCTGGGCGTCAATTCCGGTACCGCTAGCTACCACCTGCGGCAGCTGGGTGCGGCAGGTTTCGTCGAGGAGGATGCGGAGCGGGGGAACGCCCGGGAGCGCTGGTGGCGTTCGGTCCATCAGTCGACGTGGTTCAACGATCCGGACCTGGCCGCGCGGGAGCCCGAGGCCACGATGGCGTATCTGCAGTCGGTCGCCGCGACCTACACCCTGCGCACCCAACGGGCGCTCAACGAGCTGCAGACAATGCCGCGCGCCTGGCGGGACACGTTCGACATCAGTGACTGGCCCCTACGGCTCACCGTCACGGAGGCTGCCGCTCTGCACGAGGAGCTGAGGGCCGTCATCACCCGCTACCGGCGGGATACGCCCCAAGAAGCGGCTGAGGCTCCCCAGGGTGCCGAGCGGGTCTCCGTGATCACGCACCTCCTGCCCGAACTGGATGCACATGCCGAGTCGTCGGGCCATTCGTCTTCTGAGCAACCGACAGGTGGGAAGACGCCGTGATGGAAGGAGCTTCGGGCGGCGCGTGCGGCATAGCCGGCAGACGCACCTTACGACCGCTGGGCGGGCTACTCACTGCGATGGCGGTGTCGTTGACCGGAACCCGGATCTCGGCGATAGCCCTACCTTGGTTCGTGCTCGTCACCACCGGCAGCACCATCCAGACAGGGCTTGTGGCCTTCTGCGAGATGACCCCCTACGTCCTGGTCAAGGCACTCACCGGGCCCCTGGTGGACCGGGCCGGCCCACGGGTCATCTCCTGGACCACCGACCTGGCCAGCGCGGCCGCCGCCGGAACTGTTCCCCTCCTCCACGCTCTGGACCTGCTGACTCTGCCGCTGCTGCTGGCTCTCGTCGCGCTGATCGGTGCGTCGCGCGGCCCAGGTGACCTGGCCAAGGAGGTGATGGTTCCGGAGGCGGCCGAGCGCAGCCGGGTACCGCTGGAGCGAGCCACCGGCCTGTCCGGCGTGACCGAACGGCTCGCCTCCACCATCGGCCCCGCCGTCGGTGGTTCCCTCGTGGCGCTGCTCGGTCCCCTGACCGGTCTTGTCCTCAACGCGGGATGCTTCGCGCTCGGATCGGTAATCATCGCCTTCACGCTGCCGCGCGGCATGGGGCAGACCGCCGAGGAAGCTTGCTCGCCGCAGGACGAGTCGGAGCTGGGCTACTGGCGGCGGTTCGGCGCGGGCTTCACCTTCCTGCGCAGCGAGCCGCTGCTCCTCACCATCATCGTCATGGTCGGGATCACGAACCTGCTGGACGCGGCGTTCACCACGTTGCTCGTGCCGGTGTGGGCCAAAGAGTCCGGTGCCGGGCCGGCCGTGATCGGCGTGAACAGCAGCGTGGGGGGAGTGGCGGCGATCGTCGGGAGCCTGGTGGCCGCGGCGGTCGCGCACAGAATGCGGCGCAGGGTGGTGTTCTTCACCGGGTTCCTGCTCGCAGGGGCGCCCAGGTTTTTGATCCTTGCCTCCCACGCGCCGATGTGGGCTGTGCTCGCCGTGTTCGCCATCAGCGGGTTCGGTGCGGGCTTCCTCAACCCGATTTTGGGGGCAGTCTCCTTTGAGCGGGTACCCCGTCCGCTGCTGGGGCGGGTTAACGCGTTGGGTGACTCGCTGGCCTGGGCTGGCATCCCCCTGGGCGGGCTGATCGCTGGCGCGGCGGTGGCCTCTTTCGGGCTCGTGCCTGTGCTGCTGGCCGGCGGAGCCGCGTACTTCCTCACCACGAACCTGACCGGATTACGGCCGGAATGGCGCGAGATGGACCGCCTGCGCGGGAAAGGATCCGGCAAGGGAGCCTCCCGAGCAGCCCGGCGGGCCGCATCCCCTGCCGGTCAAAGGAGCCACCGACCAGGAATGATGTCCTTGGCCGTGTCTGACAAAACGATCACGGTTATACCTCGCGGTGATCCCGCCAGGTCCGCCCACGACCATCCGCGGCATTAGGGGAGCTATCCGCTCCCACGCCGCATCTCACCACGTCCCCCCCCCCCCACAAGATCAATGATCAGGTTTGGCTAGTCACCCATGAACCACAAGTAGCTGCCCGGCGTCGCCGCACACGCTTCAAGAAGCTCGGCAAGGTCAAGCAGAGCCGCCTTCTGCTGCTCGTCAGTACACCGCTGTGTCAGGGCGGCGACTTCCTGACGGGCGACTTGGGCTTCCTGCTCGTTGAACAGCGTGTCGCCGTATGGATCCACCCAGCCGAGCTTGCCCGAGCCGGTCCGGTCGAGCGTGTTCAGCGCCCCAGCCAACGCTTCACCGTGCTCTTAAGGACCCCGCAGCAAGGTCTCCCGGGACGACGCCTTGCGCGTGGGCCGCCCCGAGTGCAGCTCCAGTTCAATCCCCATGACCCTCCTAGCGGCTGGTACTGAAGCTTCGCAGAGATGATTTGTCCGACAAGGCCTAGGCGCCCGCCGCGGGAAAAATTGCACCCCGGTCCAGAAGGGGAAGGTGACCGGCCCGAACCAGGCGGCGCCGGGCATCTCGCAGTGCACCGTCGAATGGCCCACAGCCTTGCCCTGGCGAGGAAGGTCCGACCGCGTGCGGACGGCAGCCGAAGGCCGAGGGCGGGACCTTCTCACAGCTGCCCCTCTCTTCCGTGCGTGACCTGTGGTTGGGCACAGACGGGGGATGCCCCGCGGGGCATCTGATGCGTGCCCTTGCGCTCCCCGACGGTAGATGCCTGCCGGTACGGTGCGGGGATGACGCTTGACTCATACGGAGAGCCTGCCGTTCGCGGCCAGGGGGCCTTCCAGTTCTTGATCAAAGGTGTGTCGGGTGCGGCACCGGATGGTGGTGTTCGCGTCTTCGGGCATCATCGTGCAGGTGTGTGGAGGGGCCAACAACCGCTTGAGCTGGTCTATCGCGATGGTGTGACGCACCGCATTGAGCGGGCTGACATGGAACCGTCCCTCAACGAGGCGTGTGCATCAAGGGGCCAACGTGAGCTTGTGATCTATGGATTGAGGGTTGAACAGGTCCACCGTAATCACTGGGTGCGCGCTTCGCCGTTTGACTGCTGACTGAAGACCCGTGCGTCAGGTGCGGGGAGTCGCACCGGTTCCTGGTGGCCCGGGAGAGTGGTGCCGTCGAGCATCCGAGGGGTCGCAGCATGATTGAGCCGCTCGCCGTGCTGGTCAATGGTTTGCCTGGTGCAGGGAAAACGTTTTTGGCCCGCGCCCTGTCGCGTCGCCTGGGGCTGCCGCTGTTCAGCAAGACATGATCAAGGAGGCTCACGCCGAGGTCCTGAGCACCGAGCCGCCTGGTTGGCCGCAGCGCCGCTGGAGTTCTGCTCTTGGGGCAGCGGCCAGCGACACCATGTGGACGATGCTGGCAGAAGCGCCGGCTGGTGCCGTCTTGGAGTCCTGTTGGCCGACCGATCCCGGGATTTCGTCAATCGGGCTTGAGCCGCGCGCGCGACCCTCAGGTGTTGGAGATTTGGTGCGATGTCCGTTGGAGATCGCCCGCGGTCGGTTCGAAGCTCGCCACCCCCGGCATCCGATCCATGGCGCCCCACTGACCAGCGACGGAACAAGCGGCTGTTCTGGCCGAACTCGACGGGCTCTTCAATCCCGGCCTGTGGGACGAATGACGGGACCTCCCAGGACCGGAGCGGGCTGTCGGCCTGAACGGCGTGCGGCTTGGGGTTGCGGCCAACCTGGGTCAAGGGGCCGGTCACCTGAGTGTCGGGCAGTCCGTGCGCAGCAACGGAAGACCTGCCCTCTCGGCGCAGGCTCGCCGCGTCGATCTGGCTGCGTGCGGGCCGGCTGGGCACCGTACGGAGAATGGGCGAGGTACTGCTCCCCGCACCTCCGGGCTAGCGGATGGCGCGGAGCATCGCAGCGAGGGGCGGTGAGCCGGGGGAGGGTGTTTGGCTGCTGAGGGTCTGGTAGCCCCATGTTTCGTACAGGCGTTGGACTTTGCCCTCTCCGGCAGTTGGGTTCACGAGGAGGCTGACGTAGTGCTCGCGGCGTTGGGCGAGGAGCTCGTCGTGGATTCGGCGTGCGGTGCCGGTGCCTCGCCAGGGTGTGCGGACCATGATTTCTTTCAGGGCTGCGGCGGGCTTGGTGGTGAGGTGGTCGGGGAGGGGCGGGTCCATGCGTTTCCACCACCGGTTGCCGGGGTCGACGGTGTTGCAGTAGGCGTATCCGACGGCTTGGTCTGCGGCGTATGCGATGACGACCTCGAAGCCGGGTTCCGCCGCGTGTCTGGCCAGGCGTTCGGCGTACGCGTCGACGGCGTAATGGGGCAGGTGCAGCAGCGGAGCGCGGACGTCCGCGTACACGTCCAGGAGGGTCTGCCAGACGCCGTTGGTGTCGGTGTGGCGGCGGAGTTCGGCGTTCTGGGCGCTCATGCGGTGGTGGCCTTCCGGTGGTCGTTGAGGTAGGTGCGCCAGGTGCGGGCAACACCGCTGCGGGGTGCGGTCGTGTTCAGGGTGGTGGTGAAGGCGGCCAGCATGGCGACCACGCGGGGGTGGGCGGCGTCGGCGGCCGGGATGGACATGGCGCTCGCCACGGCCGGTTCGAGATCGCCCTGGCCGAGCTGGGCGCGGGCGAGGCGGGAGCTGAGGATCGCCCGGGTACGGCGCAGGTGTGGTTGGAGGTGGGCCAGGCTGCGGTGGGCTCCGGCCTCGGCCAGCTCGTAGCGACCGAGGGCGAGGTGGGCGGCGGTGGCGAGGCTGTCGATCTCGGCGGGCCCGTAGAAGGCCTTTATCCACACTGGCCGGCGCGTGGTGGGGTTGGCGCGGTCGAGGGCGTCGCGGGCGTATCCAAGGCAGCGGTCGGTGGCGGTCGGGTTGTCGGTCAGGCCGAGGATGGCTGCATGGCGGGCGTGTCCGAGGGAGGCGAACATGGGGTCGCGGCGGGTGATGGCCAGGTTGCGGGCGACGTCGTTGGCGGCGAGGGCGTCGGCGGGGCGGCCCATGTGCCGGTAGAGGCTGCCGGCATGCGACCAGATCCTGAACTGAATGTGCTGGTCACCGCTCATGGCGGCAAGACTCGCGGCGCGTTGGAGGTGGGCTTGGGCGGCGGTGTAACGCTTGCCGTCGGTGGCCGCCCACATGGCGGAGGAAGTGAAGGCGGCTGCACAGCCGTAAAAGGCGTTGCGAACGGCCTGGCTGGCGGTGGTGTTCTGCTGGAGCCGCAGGGCGTGTTCAGCCAGGTCGACGGCGTGTTCCTCGGTGGAGCGGATACCGCCCTGCCGGTGGTCGGTGGCGACGATTTCGGCGAAGTGGGTGTAGAGGCGTTCGACGTCGCTGTGGCCGAGGCGGCCGGAGGCCGCGGCGGTAGGGATGGGGGTGAGGGCCAGGGTGGTTCCGGTGGCAGCGGTGATGAACGTGCGGCGGTGCAGGGGGTCCTCCTGGCGTGCGGTTGGGGCCTTGGCTGTGCCGACTCGGGGCACGAACCCTAGGTGGGTGGCGGGCAGGCCGGTGACGTCTTCGAGGCCCCGGCGGATGCGTTCTTGCGGCCACCTGCTCTCTCCGGACAGCCATCGGAAAACCGTGCGTTCTCCTACGTTGCCTCGGCATCCGGAGACGCGGGACATGGCCTCGTTGACGAGTTCCGCCAGATGAGGGGCGGCGATCTCGTGTTCCGTCATCCACGCCGCTAGGGCGTCGTTCCGACTCCACGCCATCTGGTCACGGTAGAGGCGGTATCTGACTCCGAAAAGTAAATGCCTGGTCAAAACGTCAGTGCGTGGGCGAGCAGCCCGAACGGGATTGTCATGCCCAAGGGGCGGCGGAGGCGGGTTACTTGTGTGCAGACCCCGCATCGAAGAGGAGACCGTGATGGCCCATACCGAACTGGCGTCCCCCGCCCGCGCCGAACACCCTCGGGCGACGGACCAGACGGCGGCGAAGGCACCCGTCGTCCAGCACGTCACCCCGGCCGGTCGCGACGTGCGCTACGACGCCGGGACCGGCGACAGCAGCCTCCCCGTTCTCGTCCACTTCCGCGACGGTTCCACCGCGCACGCCGACCTCGTCCTGAACCCCAGCCAGGTGCTGGTGTTCGGCATGCAGGTCGAGCGGGCCGTGAACCTGCGGGAGAAGGCCCGGGGTGCGGTGTGAGGCGCTTATCCGAACCCCTGGGATACGGCCCTGGCCTGGGCCTGGGCCTGGGAGCCTGGAGCGAGTCAGGTGCTGGGAGGCCCCTGTGCACGATCTGATCGCGAGCCCGTTCCTGGAAAGGCACCTGCTGCTGCGGCCCGGCCGCCGGGGCGGCCTGCTCCTGCCGGAGGCTCAGTACGAGGAATTGCGCAGCCTTAACCCCGCCGACCCCGCCCCCAGCTGGTTCGTCGACGCTGTCCACGCCCAGTGGTCCATGAGCGTCACCGGCCGGTGCACGGGGGACTTTCTGCTGGTCCGCCAGCCCTCCGTCTGGGGCTATTCGCGGGCGAGCTGGGAGATCAACCTTGGCTGCAACTACCAGTGCAAGCACTGTTACCTGGGTTTGAAGGTCTACTCCGGCATGCCGTTGGCCGACAAGCTCACCTGCCTGCGGGTCATGCACGATGCCGGGGTCCTGTGGCTGCAGATCACTGGCGGCGAGCCCACGGTCGACAAGGACTTCGTGCCTCCTACCGTGCCGCGTTCGAGCTCGGCATGATGCTGACCGTCTCCACCAACGCATCCCTGCTGTGGCGCGAAGACCTGCTTCAGATGTTCCAGCAGTGCCCGCCGTACCGGATCGCGGTCTCCATGTACGGGGCAACCAAAGACAGCTACGACGAGCTGACGCAGCGCAAGGGTGCCTGGGACCTGTTCATCAAAGGCATGGGCGCCGCCCGCGCGGCCGGCCTGCCACTGCGGATGAGCGTCATCGTCACCGAGGACAACGCCCACGAGGAAAACGCAATGACCGCACTGTGCGATCAGTGGGGCGTCGAGTACAACGTCTTCACGAACATGACGCCGACGATCTACGGCGGCGCCGAATCCCTGACCGCGCAGTCGAAAGACCATCTGCGGATGCGCAAGCCGTTCACCGGCTGCAACGCGGGCCACACCTTCTTCCACACTGACCCGCACGGGCTGGTGTCCATCTGCAAGATCGGCCGCGACGACCAGATCAGCCTGCCCGCCGAGGGGATCCGAGGCCTTTCCCGGCTCGGCGAGATCGCGGACCGCCTCATGCTTCGCACCGGTGGTTGCTCCGGCTGCCAGCTGTCTGGCGCCTGCACCGTGTGCAGGCCCCTGGCCAAGCACTACCAGGAGGCGAAGGCACCACTCGCAAGTTACTGCCAGCACGGGATGAAGAAAGCAGGGTGACATGACCGCTGTAGCTGTCGAGATCTCTCCGAAGCGGCCACTTCCGGCGGAGCTGCCGTACGTGACCCGCCCGGTCGCGGCCGCCGTACCGCCCATCACTGAGGTCACGTCCGTCGCGGACCTGGACACAGTGATGGACAGCACCAAGTGCTCGTGCAACGCGGGCGACGACAACCCCCACTGATCGCAAACGGATCAAAACCACTCAGGCCCCGGCGCGAATGCGCAGGGGCCTGAGCCCTGTGCGCCAGGCGAGTAGCGTGATTGCCATGCGCTTGAAGTGGGACTGGCTGCAGCCGGTGATGCCCGTGCCGTACGTGCCGACGCTCGGCCCTGTCCACCCCGAGGCCCTCGGCCCCGGTCTCTTCGCGGATATCGTCCGCGTCGCCGGCACTGGCAGCTTCCTGCGATACGACAAGGACCAGCGGTGGGCCGAGCGCAAGGACGAGACAGTCCTGCCGGAAGCGATCGAGCACACCGCTGTCCGGACCCTGATCCCCACCGTGGCCCGCCGCGGCCAGGGCGTCCTCACGCTCTACAGCTACGGGGCCGGGTACGACGAAGCGGCCGGCCTAGCCAGCGAGCTCGCAGCGAGCCATGCCACTTCCACCGCGCGTGTGATCACCTTCCACGCGCCTAACGAGGACCTCCCCACCGGGATCGCCACCACCCGCGTCCAACTACGCGAATTCGCCCAGCCCAGCCCCGAGGACCAGGAGGAGCGGGCCGGGCCTGTGCACGGTCTGTCAGAGTCGGTGAAGGCCACGTTCGCCGCCTTCGCCGACCGACTCACCAGCGACGGCTTCGCATTCCTCTACCACCAGATGGAAGCCGGCACGGTCGGGCCCGTCCTCGCCGTCACTGATGGCGGGCAAGTCGTCGGGGCGATCGGTCCCATGGAGACCCTGACCGATTCAGTTGGGGCCACGCGCTTGCTGCCGCAGTACCTCGGTGTCCTGCCCGAATACCGAGGCCACGGTCATGGCCGGAGTCTGTGGCGGGCTGCCATGGCCTGGGGCGCCGCCCATGGGGCCGACTACCAACTTCTCCAGACCGAAACCGGCGGTGCCTCCGACCGCCTCTGTCAAGCCGAAGGGCTCCGCTCCCTCGGCTACGTCTGCACCACCAAGCTCTGACGTCCCGCGAAGATCTTGTCCGTGGTGGAGCGGACCCTGACCCACGCGCGGAGCATCTGTCGGCTCCACGGTCCACAGGCCAAAAGCGGACGTCAGATCCGCGGCCCAGACGACATCGATCGGAAGCCGCACGCACTGCCGGCGCAGCGTCTCCCGCACTGGTGCACCATGACCATCCCCCTGGGTGACGGATTTGAGGATTTGCCGGTCCTCGGGCGCCAACTTGGGCAGTGTCGACCAGGGGCAGGCCTTGGCATCGTTCGGGGAGGGCGTAGAGATGGGTTGGCGGACTGAGGAGTTCGGGTCGTCGCACGAAGGGTTGGCGGGGGCGGTGCTGGCCGACGGGAGCGAGCCCAAGCCGGTGTTCTTTTGACACCGGGAGTGGTGGTCACATGCACCAGACCACCGAGTGGTGGGCGTATGACGGCAAGCTGAGCCGGCCACGGGCGGAGACGGTGCGGGGGGCGTGTTCGTGCGGCTGGCACAGCACCCGTCGCTACCCCATCGACTGGACCCAGCGGGACCACGACGGCCTCCACGATCTCGACACCTCTGGCCCACCCTACGACTGGGCCCAGCACATTGCCGAGGTCGAAGCACGCTCCGTGCCCCTGCCCAGTGAAGTAGACGACCTGCTGGAGCGGCTGGCCGACCAGCTGGACGCCCTCACCACGGAAGCGCCACTGGCGGCGCTGAAGGCCGTGGCGGCCCTGGAACGCATCACTGGGCGCGTCGGAAGGGAGGCCGCCTATGCCGCCGAAGCCGAAGAGCCGTCCTTGGACATGATCGGTAGAGCCCTCGGGCTCACGGAGAAGGACGCCCGGTCACGTCTGACGCGCTACAGCCTCCGGCACTGACACCACGGGGGTGCGGCTGCATCTTCCGCGTAGGTCAGTTCCCCTGCGGCGCTCGCGTCCGCCGAGGTGCGGGGCGACGCCCCCCGCACGGCGAGTGGGACTGTCTTGCGGGCGGCGTTCTTGCCGCACCTGGGTGCCTCCCTGCGCAGCGGGCATGTCAGTCGATCCAGGTCACCACTGCGAGGCCTCGCTGGCGGGCGGTGTTGTAGAAGTTCCCAGTGCATCGAAATGCTGCACCAGGTAGTCGCGTGGGTGCCCAGTGAACGCCTCGAATCCGCAGGCCTGCGCCGCTTCCGCACTGCCCGCGGGAAGCTGGTTCAGTTCTCGGCCGGCAGCCGGCGCGCCAGGTTCCCGGCCAGGTGCCGGGCTGCGTAGGCTCCGTCTCCCTCATGGGCGGCCAACCGCTGCAGCAGCTCCACGGCGGCTTGGGCTTCCCGCAGTGTCAGTAGCGGCAGGCGCTTCTCTTCGGCGTCGACGACACCGTCCATCAGAGCCAGCAGTCGATCGTCCATGTCGTTCATAGGCGGTCCAACGCCTCACCCTCCAAGTGGTCACGCTCGTGCTCTACGATGGCGCACCTTCCAGCTGTGACGCGAAGCTGACGAACGCGATGGGTGCCACCACGGATGACGGCCGGCGGCTTCCCGGTTGGCGTACCTTTCGTTGCGGGTAGACCCGGGGGGCTGACATCGCCTCACTGACCAGGAGCTCCCTGTGAATCGAACGCGCCGCCTGGCCGCTTTCGCTGCTGGCCCTGTTCTGCTCTTTGCCGTGGCAGCGTGTTCGCCCGAGGCCGAGACCGACGACGCGAAGGGCAAACCGAGCGCGAGCTCCTCGGGCAGCAATGGCGGGGGGCTGCGGTTGTCTGATGCGGTGAGCCGGCTCAAGACGGTGGCCGAGTCGCGCACCGGATACGAGCGGGACAAGTTCCATCTATGGATCGATGCCGATCACGATGGCTGCGACACGCGCCGGGAGGTCCTCGTTGCGGAGGCGGTGAAGAAGCCGCGGCAGGGTGAGGACTGCAAGCTGACTGGCGGCAGTTGGCGCTCCTACTACGACGACAAGACGGTCACTGACGCGCGCAAGCTCGACATCGATCATGTGGTGCCCCTTGCCGAGGCGTGGGACTCTGGCGCCTCGAGTTGGAGCGTCGAGCGCCGCGAGAGTTACGCCAACGACGTGGATGCCGAGCGCAGCCTCGTCGCTGTCAGCCTGGGGCCCAACCGCACCAAGGGTGACAAGGATCCGGCCGAGTGGATGCCGCCGGCCAAGGACGCCACCTGTGTCTACCTCGCGGACTGGGTGGGGACCAAGCTTCGCTGGTCGCTGACCGTCGACTCCGATGAGCGCAGTAAGTTGCGCGAACTCGCCTCCGCCTGCGCTGAGACGGCCGTGGACTACGAGCCCGCATAGCCCTCGCACCTCGCAGCGAGACGGCAGTTGCTGCGGGCGTGGCGGTGCGCCGCAGGCTGGGCCGCGGCGCACCGTGGTCGGGGTCCGGTCAGTGGCGGCTTGGGTCACCGGCCCCCGGACTCTTACGGGTTGGGTCAGTGGCGGTGGCCTCAGCGCGCGGTGTCGATGATGCGGGGGTGGTCGTTGCGCAGGGTGGCGGTGTCGTTGTTGTTGTCCCAGACGTAGGCGCGGCGGTCCTGGTAGGCGTCGCGGTGGGTGTCGTGGCCGATGCCGGTGTGCACACGAACCTGACTGTGGCCGTTCAGGCGGAGGTTGCTAAAGCGGTAGGTGTGGCCGGACTTGTCGGCCAGGGTCCAGCCCTTGGGGTTGACGGGCAGGCGCCCGGTGTTTTTGACGGTGACCCACTCCGCGTTCAGGCTCCGCTTCGAGCGGTCACATCGCGCCCGGGGCTGTCGTATTGGATGGCGCCCAGTACCACTGCCGACCGGTGGTGCGGGGCCGGGGTGTGGTGGTGGCCGGCTGCTGCGGCCGGGAGGGTGGCGGTGGCCGCCAGGGCCGCGGAGCCGACAACGGCTGCGGCCAGACGCGAAGCGTTACGGAACGTCGAACCTCCTGCTCAAGGCACCCCCGCGGGGGTGCCCAGGAAACCGGATACTCGTCCGGTTTGGCCGGGCTCCCACACAGTGACGCCCCGCCACATCCCCACACCAGAAATCCCCTTTGGTGTTACAAAACATGGACATATACACAACCGCACCACACCCGGCGCACACGCCCCCGCGCCCACACACCCCCACGCAACACCCCCTACACACACCCAGGCACGCCAAGCCTGACGTCTTGCCGGGCAGGGCGAGCTCAAGCGCCGCGCGTTGCGCATCCCAACCAAAGTGGGCCGAGCCACCGGTACCGCAGTGCCGGTCCAGCGGCCACGGCGGCGTACCCCAGCTGCAAGGGGAGGCTGCCCAGTTCGGTCGCACCGGGTCTTGAACCGGTGGGCGGAGCGACCAGCCACTCGCACGTCCCTTTGCTGCACTCTCGCGGCGCTCGGCGGCGAGGTGGTCGCTGCACAGTCACGCCGACCGGAACCGGTCTGGTGGGACGTGTCGGCCGGCCTCCGGCTTGGGCACCTTCGTGTCGATCGAGGCCTTGGGCAGGCCTCTGTCTGCGCCAGGGCTTTGTTGGAACACCTTGTCGACGTACAGCTTGGCGCCAGACTTCGGAATCTTCTCCGTGAACGCGGCGGCTTCCTGGTCGCGCTGGTGGAACGTCATGACTGCGCGGAGGTGTGCTTGGCAGCGTGCTCCACAAGTGCCGTTTGCAACAGGCGAGACGTTGGCCGCGCAGAGCCTCCGCTAATAGTCCGGCCGAGGGCGGGAGGGGGCGCGGATCTACAGCGATCCATGCACTCCAGGACTCAACTACGAACGACACATCACGGACTCGGGCAGACTGGTAGCCATGAAGAGGCGCAGTGCACGGCAGACGCTGGTGGTTGACGGGGAGAGGTTCGAGGTCTCCAAACGCCCCGGGCAGCGGGGCACGTACGATTTCACCTGGCTGACAGGCCCTAACCCCGGATACGGCTTCACTTCTGCGGTGCAGCCGGCCAGAGCTCTGAGCGTCCCGGAATTGGAAGCGTCAGTCCGGGACTTCCTGGAGCAGGTCGATCCGAGTACCGGGTATATCGAATAGGGCCCTCCTTGTAGCCGGCTACGCCTCGAGCGAGCGGGCGTCAGACCCTGAAGGTGACGCTGGAAGGAGCCCGGGTGGGGGGCGAAGCGGACCCACTGTCACACCAGCTCCCAATCTCTCCTGACTCACCACCAGCCTGGGCGGCCGGCCGCCCCTGGGGCGCAGCGGGTTCTTGCACTCCGGGGCCCACTGCGCTCGGGTCGGAACTGTGAGGGCCACCCGAACTCTGCCTCCGGCTCTGCGCAGGCCGCCGCACGGCCAAATCTCCGACTGGGCGTCATGAGTTTCTGTACTCAGATGTTTTGAGGTCCTTCCGCCACACTGGCCGTGTCATGACAGATCACGAGGAGGGGCAAGTGTGATGAACACGAGGAAGACCGTGACAGGCAGGGGCGGTTCCGGCCCCTGCGGCTAGGGGTCTTCTCCCTCATCCTGGGCCGGAGGGCCTGGTGTGGGTGGAGGAGAGAACAGGGGACGGGGGAGTGGCGTCCGGTGGGGCGTGGGAGGGGCTGCCGACCGTACTCACCGTGGCTTGTGAAGGCGGCGGCAGTGTGGCGGTGAAGATGGAATCGCAGCAGGTACAGGTAGCCGAGTTCGAAGTTACGTGCCCTGCCGGCACTGCGGGTGTGCGCTCGGTGACCATGGACGCAGGGGCCGTGCGCGGATCCTTCACTGTGGGGATTGACGCCTCGAAGGAGAACACCCGGTGGGCCCTGACGGTAACCCAGCCCGAGTAGAAACCCTTGCTGCCACGCAGCTAGTGCTGTGACCGGGATGGTTCGCCGTGGTCGGAAGTCGGCTCACGGGAGGAGCGCGTTCCGCGAGGCGACTGGTATTACTGGTGCATGCAGGAAGACACCGCGCGGTCCGCGATCGACACGTTCATCTCCGCGTTCAACGCCTCGGACGACAGCTATGTGACAGCCCTGCTCTCCCAGGCCCTGACCTCGGACGTGGTGTTCTGGGGACCGTTGGGCCGCAGTGAGGGGATCGGGGCGGTCGAGCAGTTCGTGCTGGACCTCCGGTGCCACCCGGCGGGGACCGGCACGATGGTGCGCTGCTCGGCGGTGGACATGCCGCACGAGTGGGCCCGGTACCAGTGGGTCTTCACGACGCCGGATGGGGGCCCCCGCCTGGCGGGAATGGACGTCGTCCATCTGCGGCGGAGCCTCATCGACCAGGTCATCGTCTTCGCGGGGGAGATCGGGCCGTCCGCCTCCTGAGTCATCCTCCTCTGGCGCCGCCCTTCCCCCTGAAACCGGCCCGTTCGGCGCTCCGGGGCTGCCGCCGAGATCTTCTTAGCAATTGCTTCGGTCGTCCGCACTTGGCCACGAGTGGACCGATGATGCGCTGTGGCCGCGTAAGTTCGCGGTTGGTCAGGCTGCGGTGTTGAGGGGGTGTCCGCCCCAGCGGATGCCTTTCTCGCTTCGTATGCGGGCGCGTTCCTTTCGTTCGGCGGCCAGGACGTTGCGGTGGAGGGCGTTGGCGTCGCGCCAACGGAGGACAGGGCGGTGCGGCCGTAGCTCATGTTCATTTGGTGAGGTGGAGGGATGCTGTGCTGCCGAAGGTGAAGAAGGGCTGTCATCGCTCAAAGCTCGCCTGGTTGCGTCAGGCGACTCTGCCGCGCTGCTTGGTCCTTCCGGGAGGTGCGACCGGTTCCCACCTCCCGACCGACGCGGCATGGAGCATCTGCCTGCGGTGTTCGTCCGGTCTCGCTGCTCAGGGTCTTGTCGTAGCCATTTGTGCCTGGTCTCCTGTTCTCGGCGATCCGTGACGCGGGTGCGCACATATCTGGCGCGGACACGAAGCAAGGATGAAGTGAACGGCGTGGAATCAGCGGCTGGGCAGGACGTACGTGACGCTCTGCCCGAGGGACTCGGTGCGGCTCTGCGTGGGACCGCCGAGGAGATCGCCGCGCTGCTGCGCGGGGGAGCAGACATGGGGCTCCCGGTGCCCAGGTCGGAGTGGACCGTCGGGGAGGCGGCAGCGCATCTGGCGCAGGCCAACGAACTGATGGCCGACATCGCGGCGGGACGTGCACGCAGTTACGGAGACGGCACGCCACAGAGTCTCGCCACGGCCAATGCGCGCGCCCTTGCCGAGTTCGACGAGCGGAGAGCCGAGCCGCTGGCCGCAATGATCGTGACGCAGGCCGATGCCTACCTGAAGGCGTGGGACAAGGGTGTCACCAACGACACCGTCATCACCCCGCTGGGCCCGATGGGCCCAGACGTACTGGGCTCGTACCTTCTCACGCACATGCTGGGCCACGGCTACGACCTCGCCCGTGCGCTGGGGCGTCCGCACATGATCGACCGGGCCCGGGTCGAGCTGGCCCTGCCGTTCCTGATCACGGCCATGCCACGGGTGACCGACTCCGCCCGCACCGCCGGGTTGATCGCCCGCTACGCCATCCGTCTGTGGGGTGGTGCCTGCTTCGGCGTGACGGTGAACAGCGGTGCGGTGTCCGTTACCTCGCAGCCGTCGAACCGCCCGGACTGCACCATCCTCATCGAGCCGATCACCTTCCTTCTGATGGCACTCGGCCGCCGCGGCCAGTGGAGCGCCCTCGCCCAGGGCCGAATCCTCGTCCGGGGGCGCAAACCGTGGCTCGCGCCCCGCTTTCCGGCACTCTTCAGGGCGCCCTGAAGTCCTGAAGGCAGGCCGAAGCGGTCATCGACCGCGCCCGCGTCGCAGGAGCCGGCCTGGGAAGCCCCGTGTCCGACCGGAGCCGGGGCGTGGCCGACAAGGGCTATTCGGTCCACAGCTTCCGCGCATATCTGGCATGGCGAGGCATCAAAGCCCCCGTCCCCCAGCGCGCCGACCAACCGTCACCCGTGGATGTACTGGTCGGCCCAGGCGCTGATGATGTGGGCGGCTCGCTGTGCCTGTCCTCGGGCGGTCAGGAAATGGTCTGCTCCTTCGAGGGAGACGAAGCTTCGCGGGTGTCGTGCCTCGCGGAAGATCTCTCCAGCGTTGTCGATGTCGACGGTGTTGTCGGTCGGCGAATGCAGTACAAGTAGCGGCAGGTCCAACTCGCCGATTCGATCCCGCAGGTGAGCACGGCGGACGTCTTCGACGAAGGCGCGCTTGAGGACCAGGGTCCTCCCGCCGACGAACCACTCGTGCGCCCCGTCACTGAGCACGCGATCCACGACCGCGTCGTACTGTCGCTCGACGTGGCTGGGATCGACCGGTGCTCCGATCGTGGCCACCGCGCGGACGCCGGTTGCCTCAGCCGCCGCGGCGAGGACGGCGGCGCCTCCCCATGAGTGCCCCACCAGCAGGTCTGCCGGAGTCCCTCGCTCCGCCATCATGGCAGCGGCACGGATCGTGTCCTGGACCTTGACGGTGAAGGAACCGTCCCCCCAGTCGCCGTCGGAGTCCCCGATCCCGAGGTTGTCGAAGCGCAGCATTCCGATCCCCTCGCGTGCCAGCTGCTTGCTGACACGCGACGCGGCCGGCGAGCCCTTGCCGAGTGTGAATCCGTGCACGAAGATCCCCCAGCCGCGGATCTCACCGTCGGGCAGGTCGATCGCTCCGGCCAGTTCGGGGCCGACGACGCTCGGGAATCTCACTTTTTCGCTCATGTTGTGATCACCTAGGCAGGGCTGTTCGGGGAGCAGGAAAGACAAGAGTGCCATCAGCCGGCGCCACGCGCGCGCTCCGGGCAGAGGAGCAGCGAGGCGGTGCCTGCCGTGATCGGCGCGTCAGGCGGGCGGCTTCTGGTCGGAGGACTGCTCGGTGGTGAGCAGTGCCGTGATCTCCTCGGCGAGGTGCGGGCCAAGTTCGCCCCAGCCGTCCTTGTAGCCGTAGACGCCGGCCAGGGTGCGGGCCTCGTAGTCGCCGTTCATGATCTCGATATCCGTGGCCGTGATGAGCGCCGGGTGAGCGACCCCGACGGCCGCCGAGATTTTCATCAGCTCCTTGCGCAGGGTGCGCAGGTAGACGGCGGCCCGGGTGGCCTTCGAGGTCGGGTCAAGGCCGCGGGCCAGCCACGGGCTCTGGGTGGCGACTCCGGTGGGGCACTTGTCGGTGTGACACTTCTGCGCCTGGATGCAGCCGATCGACAGCATCGCCTCACGGGCCACGTTGATCATGTCGGCACCCAGAGCGAAGGCGACCACGGCGTTCTCGGGCAGGCCGAGCTTGCCGGAGGCGATGAACGTCAGGTCGTCGGTCAGCCCCCGCTCGGCGAAGGCGCCATAGACCCGGGAGAAGCCCATCCGGAAGGGCAGCGACACCGAGTCGGAGAAGGTGAGCGGCGCCGCCCCGGTGCCGCCCTCGCCACCGTCGATGGTCACGAAGTCGACACCACGGTCACCACGCGCCATCAGCGTGGCCAACTCCTGCCAGAACTCCATCTCTCCCACCGCGCTCTTGATCCCGACCGGCAGGCCGGTCTCGGTCGCGAGCAGTTCGACGAAATTGAGCATCGAGTCGACGTCACCGAACGCGGTGTGCCGGGATGGGGAAGCGCAGTCCTCGCCGAGCGGGATGCCGCGGATCTCGGCGATTTCCGGGGTCACCTTCGCGCCCGGCAGCATTCCGCCCAGACCGGGCTTGGCACCCTGCGAGAGCTTGATCTCAATCGCCTTGACCGGGGCGCCGGCGACCACATCCTTGAGCTTGCCGATGTTGAAGCTGCCGTCCTCGTTGCGGCAGCCGAAGTAGGACGTACCGATTTGAAGGACGAGGTCGCCGCCGTTGCGGTGGTACGGCGACAGACCGCCCTCGCCCGTGTTGTGCAGGGTGCCCGCCAGCGCCGCCCCCTTGTTGAGCGCCGTGATCGCCGCGCCGGAGAGCGATCCGAAGCTCATCGCGGAGATGTTCACCACGCTCGCCGGTCGGAACGCCTTGGCGCGCCCGCGCGGCCCACCCAGCACCTTGGCTGACGGCAGTGGGGCCTGCGGGTCGTGCATGTCGGGCAGCGTGCCGGCGAACGTGCGCTGCTTCAGGTATGCGTGCCCCTGCGTGTGTTCAACGTCGTTGTCGGTGCCGAATCCGAAGTAGTTGTTCTCCCCCTTCGCCGACGCGTAGATCCAGGTGCGCTGGTCACGACTGAACGGGCGCTCCTCGTCGTTGGAGGTCACTATGTACTGCCGCAGCTCAGGCCCGATCGTCTCCAACAGATACCGGGCGTGCCCGAGCACGGGGAAGTTCCGGAGCAATGCGTGCTTCTTCTGGACAAGGTCACGAGCAGCCACCAGTGCCAATGCTGTTGCGGTGGCCGTGGCGATGGTCCGGGCGCGCATGAACGTTCCTCTCCTCGGCGCTCAACTCCATTGCCATGTGGTGGAGTCGTCGTGCCGGGCGTTGGGCGGCGGGCACGCCCCAGCGGGCGTCAGCGTCCGTCGCAGGACGCCAAGCGATATTAGGGCTCGCCCGGATAGAGGGTCACGCGTGGGGTGGTCTTCCCAGCGTGGGTGGTCCAGGCACGTCGGAACATGCTATGCACGGTGACGCCCGTGCAACACGGCGTAACGTCTGAGCGCTGGCCGGGCCGTGGCGAGACAAGGACTGCCGGACGGTCTCGTCCCCGAGACCGGGACCCAAGGAGCTGCAACCCGCGAGCCCAGCAGAATGCATCTTCACCGGACATCCGTGCGAATGTCAGCAGGCGCCGCGCCGCGCGGCGATTGAGGCGGCGGGGTGTAGTGAACGGTCCTAGGGAGCCCAGCCACCTGAACCTCCTCAGCGCTGCCAGATGGAGTCCACAGATTTCGCAGAGCAGCCCTTCAGAGACAAGTTCCATGGCGAACAGCAATGAGGAGGAGGAGGCAGTCAAGAAGAGAGCGGCAGCTGGAGGGGGTTGTCGCTAAGGGGTGTTCTTTCTACCGGCGGCTGAGCCAAGGGGCCGGCCACCAGTCGGCTTGGGCCAGCGGGAGACGCGTGCAGTAGGTGGAGGTGGGCCGGTGGTACGCGAGGACCGGCCCGGGTGAGGTGGCGTGCTGCCATCGGGTACGTGCGGCGGACAGGTCGGCGAGCGCGCGGCGGCTGACCTACGACGAGCTGATACGGCGTGGTGGGGTCCTCGGTGAACGCTTTGATGCGCTGGCAGATGTGGTGGGCGACCTGTAGGACGGAGCGCTGGAGGATCGGCTCGCCCCAGGGCTCCGGGGAGCCGACCGGTCTGACGAGGAGGGTCAAGCAGCTCTCGCGGCTCGTACCCGGCACCGAGGAGGCCACGATGCTGTGACTCCCAGAGAACCGTCACGGTCGACGGGGTTGCCGCGCCGCGTCAAGGTGGATGAGGCACTGCCACAGCCTGGCGGTGCAGAGGGTGCATGAAGCCGCCGTGGGTCAGCCAGCGCATCTGGCTCCGGGGAAGTGCGGGCCCCGGCGCGGTATCGGGCCTGCGCGGTGTCAGGCCCCGGCGCGGCGCAGCATCAGGATGTGTGGAGGGTCAGACCGTAACGGTTCAGGATCTCGTTGATCGGCTGGTACCAAGTCTCGCCACCGCTGGTGCAGTTGCCCCAGCCACCGGAGGTGACGCCTTGGGCCTGGTCGCCGCTGAGGAAGGAGCCGCCCGAGTCGCCGCCCTCGGCACAGACACTGGTCTTGGTCATCTGGTGGACGGCGCCCTGGCTGTAGTTGACGGTCTCGTTCTTGGCCAGGACGGTGCCGCAGTGCCAGTGAGTGGTGGAACCGGACCGGCAGATCGAAACACCGATCGGTGCTTCGATGGAGCCGCGGACCAGTTGGTCGGGCACGGTGCCCCAGCCGAGGACCACGGGCACGGTCCACCAGCCGCTGCCGACGTTCACCCATGCGTAGTCGTTGTCAGGGAAGGAAGAGCCCTGGAAGCTGCCGATGGCCGAGCGGTCCCAGCCGCTGACCGAGGCGCCCGCCTGGCCGCAGTGGCCGGCTGTGACAAAGCCGCCGTGTACGGAGAAGCCGATGGAGCAGCGGACGTTGCCCGTGTAGTAGGGGTCGCCGCCGACCGTGCCCGCAGCGAAGGTCCGGGGCTTTTGCGCGGTCTCTTTGACCGTGACGGGGCCGGCCTGCCGGGCTCGGTCGAGGAATTCGCGGACGTTGCTGTCCTTCTTGCGAGTTGCGACGACGTCTACCACGACGCGGCTGGCCTTGGGATCGACGTGCCAACTGCTCACGCCGGCCGGCGGGGCGGAGAGCGCATCGATGCGTTTCTTGGCCGCGTTGAGTTGCCGGGCGTTGTGTTCGACCAGTCGTACGGTCGCACCCGTCGCCCGTACTGCATCGGCGTTGCGGGCGCTGGTGACTGCGACGGTCAACGTGCCGCTGCTTGGGTTGAACCAGGAGCCGCCGTAGGACTCACCCGCCGCGCGCCGCGCCTTGGCTTCGAGGCTCGTCGCTGTCTTCTCGGCGGCCAGGCGCTTCTGGGCCTGACCAGCCGTCAGGCCCAGGTCTCGTTGCATCGCGGCGAGCAGGCCGTGGGACGCGGGGGCTTCAGATATGGGAGAGGGGGCCGCGGAGGCCGGGGCGAACCCGGCGGTGGCCCAGGAACCGAGGAGGAGGAATGCGGACAGGCCGGTGCGTATCGCTGTCTTACGTCTCACGGCGGATGGCCCTTCTGTGTTCCAGTGTGGTGGGGTGGAACAGCGAGCAGGTGAGAGCGCTCTCATTCGGTGTCAGCCGGAGCGTAGCCGGGGATCACGGGGAAGGTCTACACCAAGTGCCAAGTAGGTCCGGTTAATTGGACACGGGTATTCCTGGGGGCGGGGATATTTGGTGACGGTGATGGGGCGGTCATGACCCCGCTCGGGGCTCAACGATGGCGGGCGCGGGGTGGCGCATCGTGCTCATGTTGCCCAGCTCGCATCCGAGCGCGCAGCGTACGAGAGGGCGGCGCCGCCGGCTACCCGGCTTGTCTCGACGACTGGAGGCGCTGCTGTCGGTTCACAGACTCCGCGACTGCGTTGCTTCGTAGCGGAGTTGAACGACGGCGAGATCATCGGGTACGCCACGTGCGCTCCGGAGGTGTCCACATGGGACGGGGCGGAGTATCTCCACATGGCCTGCCTGCTCCTGCGCGATGGTCATCGGGCGCTGAAGGTCGGCCCCCTGCTGGTGGAGGCCGTGGTAGCCGAAGCACGTGAGCTGGAGCTCGGACAAGTCCAGTGGCGGACCCCGCCCTGGAACGCGGACGCCATCAGGTCTCTACGACCGGCTGGGGGGACAGGCGAAGGAGAAGCTGCGGTACCAACTGTCAGTCGGCTGAACTCTCGGGCCGCCTCCCTTCGGGATCGTGAGTACAACTGGCCGGTATGGAGGGAGAGTTAACTGCACGGCCGTCTACATCCCCTTCCGGCAGTGAGTCGCAGTGCATGTAGTCTCGGTGTTGATCAGTCGCCTCGTGGCTTGGAGGAAGTACCAATGAGCAAGGCCCCGTTCGTCTCCGTTTCCATCGCTACCGCGGCGCTTGGGACTGCGCTGGGCGCTATGGCGCTCCAGCTCCGTGCACACGGCTATGAGCAGTACGTTGAATCTGTAGCCACCTTCAGTGTCCTGATGTACATCACCGCAGCTCTGACCGTGGTGACATGGGTCCGCGACGGTCGGCCGCACGCGAACTGAGTTCTTCACGGACAAGCGTCCGGAGCTGCTGAAGTCCTTGCTCCCGCACAGTTCTTCGCGGCCACCGCCTTCCGGCCCCGGCGTCCTTGGCAGCACAGCGGACACAGCGGGACCATCCCGGCACCACAGGCGACACAGAACCGGGCGATGGGATCGGTGAGGCCCCACGGGGGCCAGCCACCGGCCTTCCAGCCGGGGGCGAGGGACAGCTCGTTCCAGTAGAACTCCTGGGGGGCACTCTCATGAAAGCGATCGCGTCGATCACCTCACGGTGGTCCCGCCAGCGGCCACCTCGCTCCGGTGTCCGCTCCGGAAGTAGCGGCTCGATCCGCGCCCACTGCAGATCAGTCAACGACACACCCGGCTCAACGTCCCACTGATCCAAACGAAACTGCCTAGTGCCGCATCAGGCAACGTTCGCCCTTTGTGTGGTGGGCAGGCGGGCGCAGTGACGGCAGGCACGGGCGGAAGCTGCTACTGCGGCGTGCGAGGCGGCGGCGAGCGTGCCGGCGAACGTGAGCAGTGGCCAGTTCGTGGCCAGGGCGGAGCCGGTGGCGAGCGCGAGCGTTGTGACCGCCATGGCAGCGCTGGCGGTGGTACCGGCCCAGGCGACCACGAGCGGCAGCCGATGCGGCGTGGGCAGCCAGCGGGCAAAGGCTCCGGTAGCGGCCAGCGTCACTGCGGCGAGCAGCGCGGCGACCGTTGCAACACCGGCCAGATGAACGGCCAGCAGCTGAGCCGTGCGCGGCAGCAGCCCGGGCTGATCGTGGTGGTTGCCGGCCCAGGCCAGGTACCAGCAGGCGATCACGAAGGGGGCTGTGAGGGCGACGGCCCGGGCCGTGTGCCGGGCCTGGGCGATAGTCAGTTCCCGTTGGCAGCTCGGCACGAGCTCGTCGATGGTCCCGAACTCCCGCACTGCTTGGTGGGCGGCGAGTTGGTAGGGCATTCCTTCGCTGGTGTGGGCCGCAACCGTGTCCGCGAGGCCGTCGCGTATCTCCTCGATCATCCGGGACTTGGCCCGGGCCGGTCCGTGCAGGGCGGCCGTCAGGGCCGCCACGTACTCCTCGATGAGGTCGGGTTGCCTGCCGGTGGCGTTCACGTGGCCAGCCCGGGCGGTGTGGCGGGGTTCAGGACCGAGCCGATCGCTGTGGTGAACTCGCTCCATGCCGTCCGCTCGCTGGCCAGGGTGCGCTGTCCTGCATCGGTGATCTCGTAGCACCGACGACGCCTTTCGCCGGCAGATTGCCAACTACTGCTCAGCAGTCCGAGCCGTTCCAGCCGGTTCAAAGCCGGGTAGATCGTGCCCGTGCGCAGCTCGAGTACGCCCCCGCTGCGGCGTTGGACCGCGGCGATGATCGCGTAGCCGTGCAGCGGCCCCGGCTCAAGCACGGCCAGCAACAGTCCATCCAGGTGCCCTCGCACCGCATCCGCCCTCATAGGTAGGCAGCCTACCCAAGATTGCTATAGACAGGGTATGTATTGGTAGCCAATATATTCGCGCTCTGCCTTGGAGGCACCCGCAGTGACCAAGCTGCTGTTGTCCGCGCACGTCCTCGCCGCGATCCTGGCGATCGGGTCGATCACCGTGGCCGCCTCGATGTTCCCGCGCTATGCGCTGCGGGCATCCAGCGGCGAGGAGCAGGACGGCCGATCCGCCGGGATCGCCACGCTTTTGCACCGAATCTGCCGCGGCTACGCTGTCGCCGGTCTCGCCGTCCCGGTGTTCGGGATAGCCACCGGCGCCCAGCTCGGCGTCCTCACCGACGCCTGGCTGATCGCATCGCTCGCACTGACCGCGATCGCCGCGGCCCTCCTCGCATTGGCCATCCTGCCCGGCCAGCAGCGCCTGCTCGCCCTGACCCAGGACGTGCCCACCCAGGAATCAGCACGTCCCGCGGCGACCCGCCTGACGATGCTCACCGGCATCTTCAACGTCCTCTGGACGATCGTCGTCGTCCTGATGATCGTCCGCCCCGGCTCCACCACGGGCGCGTGATTCCGGTGCGCACACTACGGATCGCGGCCGGCGCCGAAGCGGTATCTCTCACGATCCTGCTGGGCAACCTGCTCAGCACACACACGCAAGCGATCACGGCGCTCCTCGGCCCGTTGCACGGCACCGCCTACCTCGTCGTCATCGCAGCCACTTGGATGATCCCGCCGGCCACCTCGCCCGGGGCCCGATGGCGCGCCCTCATCCCGGGCATTGGCGGGCTGCTCGCCCTGCGGGCGATCCAAAACCGTGCCCGAGCAAGCCAACCCCCTACTCACCAGGTCCCAGGAAGGTTGACCTGATGGACAACGCATACCGGGAACTTCCCTTTCCTCGTACCGACATGGCGCTGAAAGCGGTGCGCTACGTGGAAGGCATCGAAGCCCTTGCGATCTTCAACCACAGCGTGCGCAGCTATCTCTACGGGCGCTTCCTCGGCGAGCAGCAAGGTCTGCAACCCGACCGTGACTATGACGACGAACTGCTGTTTCTGGGTTGCCTTCTGCACGACGCCGGGCTCAGCCCCGAGGGCAACGGCGATCAGCGCTTCGATCTCGACGGCGCCGATCTGGCCGCCCGCTTCCTCACCGACCAGGGGCTGTCATCCGAAAAGGTCGACATCGTATGGGATGCGGTCGCCCTGCACCTGCACTACGAGATTGCCAACCGCAAGCGCCCAGAAATCGCCCTGGTGACGGCCGGTGCCGGATACGACCTCGGACCCCAAGGGCCACACACCCCCGGCCAGCTACGTCCACCACATCCATGCCGCACTGCCTCGCCTGCACGCCGCACCCGTGCTCTACGACACGATCGTCGGTCAAGCACTCGACAAACCGCACAAGGCCCCACCGTTCAGCATGCCGGGGGAGCTGGTCCGCCAAAAGACCCAGGAATCCTTCCCCACCTGGGAACAACTGATGACCCAGCCCCCCTCTTGGAACGACTACGACGGCTACCAGTCGAAGACTTGAGCACGACTACCGGGCGGTCGCCGCCCCGCCCAAGCCCTCACCTCGCTGGTGTTCCTGCGGGAACATCGCTTCGAGCCGAGGCTTCCCGCGTTCGTCGAAGCCGCCCGTGGCGGGGTGAGGTTGTTCTTGTCAGAGCACAAGGGCGACGCCCACCCCGACACGTTGGTCTCCGTGAAGTCGACGCCATCGCAGGTGAGTTCGGTGTCCAGGTGAAGGACGTGCCGTGGGCACGCGAGATTGAACTGCGTGATCCTGACGGCAACCGCCTACGGGTAGGCACGCCCACAGAGTGAACACCGTGGGCTAGGCCGTTTCCTTGGGATCATCTGGTCAGCCACATGATCCCAAGGAAACGGCCTAGCCCTTCCCCAAGGGCCGGCGCCTGATCGGCAGTCGGCGAGAGGAAAGGCGGCGGCTGCCCTGACCTGGCCGCCGCCGACGGACATCGATCGCGTCGCCCGGACGTACAGCGAGGGGAGCGAGCGCACGAGGACTCCTCCTGCCGGGACGCCCGCATCGGGCAGTGCAGTTGAGTAATGATTCCTCATGCCCGACCAGGCGGACCGGCCCTACCGTGCCCAGGGGCTCGTGTCCGATGCTCAGAGCCTCAATCCGTCCTTCGGACAAGGGCGTGCCGTCGGCAGCGTCGACTCCTGGGAGTTTGCGCGGCCACTCGGGCAGGTTGAAGGCCACTTCAGCGGGTTCGACGTCGTCCTCGGCGCCGCCCGTTCGGCCGGCAAAGCCGGCGCGCTCGGGCAGGCGATGTGGCGCCGCCGCGAGTTGACGGTGTGACAGGGTCCTGGCGCTTCCGCGCGCCCGGGGCCGTTTGATGGTCGATGGAGAGAGAACCAGTGAAGATACGCAGCATGGGCATTCTGTTGTCCGCCGCGGCGATGGCAGTGGCCCTCACGGGATGCAACGACGGGGACGCAGACGCGGCCAAGGGGGACGGGAAGACGCAGTCCGCGCCCGCAGGGGATTCCAGGCCATCGAAGGGCAAGGGCGAGGGCGTCGCGAAGGGCGAGCCGGACCTGGCCTCGGGCGGTGGCGACGCCGACGGTTCGGGCGGCGGGGGATCCACCGGGGCCAACGGCTCGGGTGGCTCGGCCGGCTCCGGCGAGCAGAGCACCGACCCCTGCTCGAACCCTGACCTCAAGGTGACCCTGACGGTTCAGCCGGGTGAGCAGAACGTGGGCGCCGCCACGGTCCAGGCCAAGAACACCGGCTCCGCGGCCTGTCACCTCCCGAAGGTCCTGGACCTCCGGTTGTGGGAGAACAGCAAGGAAGTTCCGGTCGAGCTGCAGGCCGACCCGACGGGGGAGGGGCTCAAGCTCGCCCCGTCCCAGTCGGCCTCGGCGTACCTCACCTTCGGTCTGCCGGAGAAGGGTGAAGAGGTGGGCAGCCTCGTCGACAGCGCACAGTTCGAGTTCAACGAGGTCGGAAAGGTCGCGGCCGACCTGAAGGCCGGGATCGGAATGGAGGGGGAGGGCATGGTCGCCATGGGCTCGGACTTCACCCTCTCCGATTTCCAGCGGGACTAGGCCGTTTCCTTGGGATCATGTGGCTGACCAGATGAAGATGGCGGCGAGGTGGAGTGCGGCGAGGTAGCTGGTGGCGGTCTTGTCGTAGCGGGTGGCCAGGCCGCGCCACTGCTTGAGCTTGTTGATGCAGCGCTCGACCGTGTTCCGCTGCTTGTAGGCCTCGCGGTCGAAGGACGGTGGCTGGCCGCCGTGGTTGCCCAGCCGCTTGCGGTTGGCGAGTTGGTCGGAGGGCTGGGGGATCACCGCCCGGATTCCCCGCTGCCGCAGATGAGAACGGATCGCGCGGGATGAATACGCCTTGTCGGCCAGGGCCGCTTCGGTTGTCGTTCGGGGGCGACCGATCGGCCTCGGCATCCGCAAGCGAGCCATGATCTCAGGGAAGGCGGGGGCGTCACCGGCCTGGCCGGGTGTGATGACGAACGCGAGTGGCCGGCACCTGCTTTGGGCCACCAGGTGAATCTTGGTGGTCAGCCCGCCGCGGGACCGACCGAGGGCGTGATCGTGGGGCTCGCCGGCCCGGTCCCCTTTTGACGGGCCCCGGCCGCGTGCTGGTGGGCACGGACGACGATGGAGTCGATCGCGATGACCCAGTCGAGGTCGCCTTCGGCGTCAGCCCGGGCGAGCAGGGCGGGGAAGGCCTTCTCCCAGGTGCCGTCGGCGGCCCACATCCGCAGCCGGTTGTGGGCCCCCTTCCACGACCCGAAGCGCTCGGGCAGATCCATCCACGGCGTCCCGGTGCGGTACTTGAACGCGATCGCATCGATCACCTGCCGGTGATCACGCCACCGCCCACCCCGCCCAGGGGTCCGGTCCGGCAGCAACGGCTCGATTCGCGCCCACTGCGCGTCAGTCAACGACACACATCAACCAACGATCAGAAGATCCGAAGGAAACGGGCTAGGCGTCTGGCGGGTCATGCGCAAAGCCAGAGGCGAAGGGCTGCGACGGCCACGGTGCCGCAATAGACGTACGCTCTCTTGTCGAAGCGCATGGCCACTGCCCGGTTGCCGTCGATCGGTTGATTAGTCGCTCGGCTTCGTTCCTGCGGACATAGCGCGCCGCATCGACGCCGGTGGGCCTGCCGCCATTACTACCACGGCGTAGGCGGTGAGCCTGCTGGGCCTGGGCGACTTCGCCCACCTCACGGAACTCGGCGTCCTGGGCAGCGATTCCGGGAAGAGTCCTGTCCTGGAGCGGATCGAGGTCGCCGAAGTCGGCACCAGGCCACTGGTAGCCAGGACCCGGCCCAGGGATGTGGCGCGTCGGCAGCTTTGGCGGGCTCAGGTCATCGGGGTGTTGGCCAGGACCCGGCGGAGAATGCCCCAGGAGAGGTCGGACTCGGTAGCGAAGGCGCGCTGCTTTTTGGACTTCTCATCGATGTAGTTGAAGGAGTCACGGTTGTAGCTGTCGCCATCGTCGTCGTGGACGGCGGTTTGCTCCGGGTTGAGGTAGACGTGGAAGCTGGCTCCGAATTCGGCGGTGGAGTTCATGTAGCCGGGGCCGGTGGTGCCGCCGCCGCCGTCCATCGGGCAGTACACCCGGTGCACGGCGTAGTTGTCCTTGGAGAGCCAGGCGCACTGGCCGGGGGTGAGGGTGAGCAGGCCGAGCTTGCGGGCGTTCCAGTTGAGGTGTTCGTAGACCATGACGTCGAGCTGGCCGGCGAGGCAGAAGACGATGCCGGTGGTGTGGCCGTGGGAGTGGATAGGCGAGTAGTGCTGTGCCGGCCAGATCTCCAGGACGACGGGTGAGCCGATGTCGCCCTTCGGGTGGTCATCGGGGTGGAGGTGGCCATGTTCGGTGGCCAGGTGGTCGTACTCGCCCCGGCCGGAGCAGGCGACGCGAATGTACGGCGGATGGGTCTGGTCATGCTTGTACTTCTCCACCAGGATCTGGCGCAGCAGCCCTACCCTGTCACCGGGTTCCGCGGCGGGGGTGAGATGTTTGCGCATCGCTTCGACCTCCCACGCGGACAGGCGCAGGTCCTCGGCTTTGCGCGCAAGGTCCATGACGGCTGGCGGAATCATCAGCTGGCGGGCGTACTCGTCGAAGGAGGTGGCCTGCCCGATCACCAGCGACGGTACGGCCTCGGCACCCTTGAGGCGCAACTGCCGTTTCTCTTCCTTGGTGATGTGGAAGGGATACTCTTCCTTCCCGTACTCCGGGTGGTCGGCGGGCGTCTGGGCGTCGGTCAGGCTCACGAGATGACTCCTTCGTGTTTCTGGGGAACGCGGCGCATGGACGCGCCACGTCGGGCTGGGATAATTGAGCGACTTTCCGGGGCCAACGCATCGGCGTTGGTGCACGTTGCGACGGACTTCAGCTAGCCGACCTGCGCATTCGGGGAGCTGGGCTCACCTGCGGATGAGGCAGTGCAGGCCCGGGACTATGGAGCGGCGGGCGGTCCACAGTCCGTGAACGTGTCCAGCGGCCCGTCCCAATGTGCGGAGCCGTTGGGTCGCTGGCGCGGGTGATGGGGGCCGGCCGCCGTTGCGCTATGGCGGCGGTGGTGGTTGGAGGTGTGCGGGAGGTGACGCCTGGCATCGGGCCCGCGACAGAAGTCGTTGTCCAGTGCAGACTTGATTAGCGGCTGGGCAGGCGCGTGGCCTTGAGGCCGTCGACGGGGTACTCCTTGGGCAGGTGAGCCGGGTCGCCCGGCACGGTGATCTGTACGGTGATCGGCCGGGACGTGCCCGCGGCAAGGAACTGGTCGGCTACGGATTCCAGGTATGCCTTGCCGTCCTGGGCGATGACGCCCACGCCGGATGCCTCGGCTTTCGCGCCCTTCACCGTGGGAAGGTCGAAGGAGATCCGGAACCTCTTGACGTCCTCAGCTTTGCCGCTGGCTTTGCTGACGGCGGTGAGCGTGAGCTCGAAGCTGTAGACCCTGCCCCGGGGCTCGCTGTTCTCCCATGTCCGGTTGAACTTCTTGGACACGGCGATCTCGTCGTAACTGGGCGGGACCGGCAGGGGGGTGATGCGCCCGGCGCCGTTCATGATCTCAAGGGCGCCGACGGGCACCCTTCCCCGTCCGATGCGCTGCGAGCGGTCGGGGATCGTAGACGTGGTCAAGTCGAGGTGGTTGACGTTGCCCGCGGAGTCGACCGCGTAGAAGTTTCCATCTTGGTCGAAGAAGGTGGCCGAGTACGACTTGCGCGAGCCTGCGGCGGCGCTGGCTTCCGCGGGTGGGAAGACCCCCTCCTTGAGGACGGTCTTCATGGGCTGCCGGCTCGGGTCGACAAGCAGCAGGTCACCGTTGTCGCCCTCCACCGAGATCAGCCGCCTGTCCTTGGGGTGATAGGCGAAGTCATCCCATCGGCCGCCTCCCGGTGCGTTCCGAGGCATGGCCTTCCTGGTAGCCACATCGATGGCATAGCTGTGTACGTCGGGGTTGCTGACGACGAAGAGGATCTTCCCGTCGGGATCCATGTCACCGTCGAACCAGGGCCCGCTCGGCAGTCCGTCGATGACCTGTTCCTTCAGGGTGCCGGCCGCCACGTCGATGGTGATGAGCTTGTTGTGGCTCACCGCCAGCAACAAGGGTTCCTGGTCGTCGCCGCGGTACTGCGCACCCATGGCGGTGTAGCCGGGCTCGTAGGGTGGGACGTTGTCGGCGACGCGGGTGTCGCCGTCGATGGGGTCGAAGCGGTAGATCCGGGTGTTGGTCCTGCCGACGGCGAGATACACCTTGCGGTGAGCCATGAGCCGGGCGTCCTTCCACGAGACTGACGGACCACTCATGATCCGCACACGCCCGCACACCCACAAGCACTCTCTGCATCCGTTCGAACGCAATAAGCCACCAAGGTCCGGCACTGTGAGCACGGGGAGATCGCCACCGGCTCAAGAACTCCGAGCGCAGCCCTACGCTCCAGTCGCTGTGCTCGCTGCAGCCGCCCGTCGGACCGCACGAGGCGATACCGAGTTCGCAGCCTCCGCAGCTTCTGGCCCAGCTGCGCGACCGGTGGCGGACGGCGCGCGCGAGGCGGCCTGGCTGGCCTTGCTCGGCCGGGCGGTGGCCCGCGGCGACGCCGCGCCCGAGGCACTGCGCCCCTGAGTGGCGTACGCCCCATGGCGCTGCTGCACAACGAGTATGTGATGCTCGGGTCCCGACTGTGCCCGACGCGCCGAGATCGTTGATGAGGTCTTCCTGTCACTGGTCTGTGGACGGGGTCCGCACGGCGACCCATTTCGAGCGGCCTTAACCAGGCTGGAGCGGGAACGCGCGGGTTCCCGGCACCGGGCTCGCCGACGGCGAACACCTGAGGGGTTGGCAGGCCGCGGGCACGGGCGCCGAGCGGCATCTCGCGTGACATGTTGCCCGGTACTCCGTTTCGGCCACGCCAAAGCCGTCCCTAGCCCTGAGGTGCCCATACGCTCCCGGCGTGGCGAAAGTCGTGGATGCCGTCAAGCGGATACTGATCGGCCGTGCGCTGCCGAGTGAAGGGTTGCAGGAGACGCTGCTGCCCAAACGGCTGGCGTTGCCGATTTTCGCGTCCGACCCGCTGTCCTCGGTCGCCTACGCCACGCAGGAGATTCTGCTGGTGCTGACGCTGGGCGGTCTGGCCTATTTGCATCTGGCCACCTGGGCGGCGGTCGCGGTGGTGGGGCTGATGGCGGTGGTGGTCCTGTCGTACCGTCAGGTCGTCCATGCCTATCCGTCGGGAGGCGGCTCCTACGAGGTGGTGTCCACGAACCTCGGGCCGTTGGCGGGGCTGGTGGTGGCCGCGTCCCTGCTGGTCGACTACGTGATGACGGTCGCCGTATCCGTGGCCTCCGGTGTGGACAACATCATCTCCGCCATTCCATCGCTCAATGAGTACCGGACGGGGCTGGCCGTCGCCTTCGTCGCCCTTCTCGCGACGGTGAATCTGCGCGGCATGCGCGAGTCGGGGCGCGCGTTCGCCGCACCCACCTACCTGTTCATCGCTGGAGTGCTCATCATGTGCGCCACCGGGGTGTTCCGGTGGATCGTCGGCGACGCCCCGGTCGCCGAATCCGCCGCGTACGGCATCACGCCGGCCCCCGGCGACGCTCACCTCGCCGGTCTCGCACTGCTCATGCTGGGACTCCGCGCGTTCTCAAGTGGCTGTACCGCGCTGACCGGTGTCGAGGCCATCTCCAACGGGGTGCCGGCTTTCCGCAAGCCCAAGTCGAAGAACGCCGCGACCACGATGGGCGCCATGGGTCTGACCGCGATCGTGATGTTCTCCGGCATCACGGCCCTCGCCCTGGTGTCGGACGTCCACATCACCGATGACACCTGCCGGCTCACCGGTTTCAACGGCAACTGCGAGACCACACCGCAGCGCACGGTCATCGCCCAGCTCGCCGCCGCGATCTTCGGCGGTGTCCACAGCGTCGGGTTCTTCTACATCCAGGCCGCCACCGCCCTGGTCTTGGTCCTGGCCGCCAACACCGCCTTCAACGGCTTCCCGCTCCTGGCGTCCATCCTGGCCCAGCACCGCTACCTGCCCCGCCAACTCCACACCCGCGGTGACCGGTTGGCCTTCTCCAACGGCATCGTCGCGCTGGCCGTGGTCGCCGCCGCCCTGCTCTGGGCGTTCCACGCCTCCGTCACCAGCCTCATCCACCTCTACATCCTGGGCGTCTTCACCTCCTTCACGCTCTCCCAGGCCGGCATGGTGCGGCACTGGAACCGCGTCCTGCGCACCGAGGACGAACCGGCCCGCCGGCGGCGCCATCACACCGCACGGGCCATCAACACCGTGGGCGCCGTTGTCACCGGCCTGGTGCTGGTGATCGTCCTGCTCACCAAATTCACCCAGGGCGCCTACCTGGCCGTGATCGCGGCCGTGGTGCTGTGGCTGATGATGCGCAGCATCCGACGGCACTACGACAACACCGCGGCCGAACTCGCCGTCGCCGACCCGCGCGACGAGCTCGTACTGCCCTCCCGGGTCCACGCCGTCGTCCTCGTCTCCAAGATCCATAAACCGACGTTGCGGGCCGTGGCCTACGCGCGGGCGAGCCGCCCCGACATCCTGGAGGCGTTGACGGTCGACGTCGACCGGGACGAGGCCCGGGAGCTGCAGACACGTTGGGACGCCGCCGGCTTCGAGGTGCCGCTGAAGATGCTGGCCTCTCCCTATCGGGAGGTCACCGGGCCGGTGGTGGAGTACGTGCGCTCAATCGTTCGCACCAGCCCCCGCGACGTGATCAGCGTCTTCATCCCCGAATACGTCGTCGGCCACTGGTGGGAGAACCTGCTGCACAACCAGTCCGCCCTCTGGCTCAAGAGCCGCCTGCTCTTCGTCCCCGGCGTCATGGTCATCAGCGTGCCCTGGCAGCTCAGCTCCTACGAACGCCGCCCCCACCGGCCCACCGGCCGCGCCCCCGGATCGGTCCGCCGCGGCGAACCCTCCGCGGCCGACTGGGCGAAGAAGGACAGGTCCGAGCGCGGACCGGCAGCGGGCCGTCCACAATGACGGCTTGCCTCACGGATTCGACCGTCCTCATGAAGTGAGTCCGAGCAGGCAGCTCAGGGCGTGTCGTATGGATCTGGCATCTCCAGCCGTCGTTCTCCAGAGTGCGAGGTGTCTCATGAGACGCGGGCCCGTTGAAAGGACCGGGTTCTGTGAGCATCGCGCCCTGGCTGCCCAGCAGAGGGGCGGTCCTCGGCCTTCGTGACCAGGGCATCCGTGACGGCCGTGCCCGTCGGCTGGACGTACTCATTTCTGCGAACGCATAGCGTAACGACCTTGCCTTACCGTGACCCCCACTTGACGCTCACCGCGGCGGTTCCCAAGCTGGTAGGCGGGGCCGGTGAAAGGGACCGTTGCCGTGGATGGTGGACACAGTGAACTTCCCTGGCTACTGACGGCAGCGGAGACGGCGGCCCCGGTGGACACCGTCGACGTGGTCGCCGAGCACCTGCGGCAGCGTTTCGCGGCCACGGAGGTCTCCTTCCTCATCGTGGACCTGACGGGCAAGGCCGTGGCACGGCTGTCCACCGCTCCCGCCGTTGAGGGCGGGCGGGAGGCGGAGCGGATTCCCCTGTTCGGCAGCGTCTACGAGCAGGTGATCCGTACCCAGCGGCGCTATCAGGAGGCCACCGGCCAGGGACTGCGTCTGATCTTTCCGGTCACCAACCGGGGAGACGCCATCGGGCTGCTGGAACTGTTCCTGCCCGCCGACCCAGGCGAGGACGTCCTCGACGCGGTCGGAGAAGCCGCCCACATCCTGGCCTACATCGTGATCGCCAACGGGCGTTTCACGGACCTCTACACCTGGGGCAAACGCTCCAGACCCCCCACCCTGGCAGCAGAAATCCAATACCAGCTGCTGCCCCAGTCGCTGTCGTGCGAGGCGGCTCAGTTCGCCTTGTCCGGGAACCTGGAGCCCTCCGAAGACCTCAGCGGCGACACCTTCGACTACACCCTGGACCGCGACACCCTCCACCTGTCGGTGACCGACCCCATGGGCCACGACATCGACGCCGCCCTGACCGCCACGGTCCTGGTGGGCGCCCTGCGCGGCGCGCGCCGCGCAGGAGCCGGCCTGACCGACCAGGCCCACCGTGCCGACCGGGCACTGGCCGACCACGGGCACGACCACGCCACCGGACAGCTGCTGCGCATCAACCTGCACACCGGCCAGGCCCAGCTCGTCAACGCCGGCCACCCCTGGCCGCTGCGCATGCGCGAGGGGGCCGTGGAGGTGATCCCCTGCGAGGTGGACCCCCCCTTCGGGCTGTCCGCGGTCGCGCCCCACCCCTACCGGGCTCAGGACATCGACCTGCGCCCCGGTGACCGTCTGCTGATGCTCACCGACGGCATGCTCGAACGTCATGGGGAGAGGGTCGACCTGCCCGCCCTGCTGAAGAGCACCAGGGATCTCCACCCGAGGGAGACCACACTGATGCTGACGTCCGCGGTCCGGGACGCCGCCGGCGGCGTGCTCGAAGATGATGCCACCGTGATGTGCCTGGACTGGCACGGCCCCCAGGAGACCCAGCGACACGTCAGCTCCGGAGCAGACACGCAGCAAGCCTCCGCCGGCCGCACCAAGCAGTAGCCGTGACCAGGCCCTTTCCCGGGCGGTGGCAGGCGGCCGGTGAGAGCGGACTTGTCGGCCCTCTCAGATTGTGACTCCGGGGGCGGCGGGTGACGTAAGTGGTTAGGCGCTGTCCGATGGGTCGCCCATCGGACAGCGCCCGGGTCCGCATCACGCTGGAAGCCGGCGGCTACCCGGATCCGGCCAGCAGTCCGTGGCTACCGGCCATGTAGGTGACTCGCGCCCGCGCTCTCGAAGGGACCGGTCTCCGGAGGAATCACAAGAAGGTCCCAACGCCCGATGTCGAAGGAGAGCAGCAGCAACTTGTGTGGATCTTGCTCGGCCTTGAACCAGCCGAGACCCACCACATGCCCGTCGACGGACACCTTCCGAGGGATGACCGGCCAGAACGTGGGGTTTCACCGTGACGTGGGTGATCCGCCCCCACAGGTCGAGGACGGCTGTCAGCGCGGGAAGTTCCGCCGCGAGGTCACGGGAGCGGGGGCCACCATGCACCGTCGAGCAGAGCTGGAGCGGTGCCGGCCGGCGCCAGCACGAGTCGGAGGGGCAGCGAAGCGGTCCGGCCTTCGACCGCTGGCGGATACCGAATGGTCGTGGTCATGATGCGGACCCTGCCCCAAGCCGACCGCAACCGGCCTGGTGTCGTGAATCGCCGAAAACGACACGAGCATTAGAACGGGTGTACGAAGTGCCCTCGGGTAGTTTACTCCTGGTAAGGCTAGCCGGACCGATGCGGAGCGGGGGGGCGCCACAGGAGTCCTCGGGGTGGCCGGTGCGGGAGTAGACGAAGCCTCCCGTGCGGGCATCTGGGCGGTCTCGTACGGCACGGACTGCCAGCTGGGGACGATCAGCCGCGGGACGTTGTCGGGTTGTCAGCTGAGGAATGACAGCCGGACTTGGTGTTCCGGGCTGTCCCCGTCGGTGATCACCAGTACGACGGACTGCGAGGTCCCCAGCTCAAGCTCACCATCGACTACGGGCAACGTGGCGTGTGGCGGCACCAGAGCCGGGAGCACGTGGGCGCCGCCGCGGCCTGGACCATCGGGGCGGTCCCGCCAACGATCACCCGCGGGAAGAATGTCGCGGAGGGCCGCCAGCAGGTCGTCATCACTGCCCGCGCCCGTCTCAATGATCGCCAGGCCGGACGTCGCATGGGCGGTGAATACGTTCAGCAGCCCGTTTCGCCCATGAGCGGCCTCCCGGAGGAACGCGGAGCATGCGTTCGTCAGGTCGTGCAGGGTCTCAGTGGAGCCGGTTGTGACGTTGATCGTGCGGGTGGTGAAGGTGCCAGCCATGGTTCACCGGTACCCTCCGCACAGCCCGAGCACTAACGGCCGGACGGGTTGTTCTCCGGAACTGCGCCGGTAGGGCACGCGCTCCCGTCCCTGACAGATTCCTCGTGCCGTCGCATCTGAGTCCCGCGAGCGAGACGTGGACTGCGACTCCTCGCCCACCCCCCCCACGCATCCTTTGGCGTTACACGCGGTGTGGCAGTCGAACGGTCCGGACGCCGCCTGAGCATTGCTTCAACCGTGCTGTTCTTCTTCAGCCTCCATGCGTCGAATGCCTTGGTGCGTCAGCGTGACCATGGTCGGCGTATTGCCCGAGGCCCAGTCGACCGTGATCAGGCCCTCGCCCACCAGATAGGTGCAGGCGGCCGCCAGATCCTCTTCGGGGATCGCGAGTTCCTGGAGCAGCTTCGCTCCGGTGACACCCAGCAGGCGGTTGCCTTCCGTGGCCTCGTAGAGAGCCTGCATGATCTTCTCGCGGTAAGCCTTCCGGTCGCCTAGTGATGCCATGACTGCCACCTCGGGGGAATATGCGCCGTGCTCATCGCGGCGGAAGGGGACACCCGGTCGAGGAGCCGACTCGGGCGTAGCTGTGTAGCTGAGGATGGGCTTCCTTAGACCTCGTCTGGATGCGGGCGGCCACGCGTGGCTGACTTGCTGGTCACCAGCCACGGCGGGCCGTCGCGTAGGGCTCGGAACTGTGGGTGGTGTCCACGGTGACGTGGAGCCGGGTCGCCATCTTGGCCGGCGGGGTAGCTGCTCTGTTCGGTGGCGGGAAGCAGTGCCACAGAACTTCTGCGACGCGGCGGGTGGCCGGGGGATCCGGCAACGATGCGGACCTCGGCCATCCCTGCCGAAGGCATCGTTTCTATTGGTCTCATGCTGGCCTCTCTGTCAGACGAGGTGCCCACGGGTGAGGTGAAGGCTCACACCTACGGCCGCCGTCATGGAGCGTTGGCGTCCTCACCGCCCTCATCGTTCTGTCCGCGAGTTGCCGACGTGACGGCGGGATGATCCGGGCCGGGCCCACCGCCGCTCTTCCCGCTCCGGCAAGGCATCGCTGCGGTGGAAGCTAGCGTTCCTTGCGTTCTCGCCGAGGGGAACGCCGGCAAGGGGGAGTGCTCGAAATGTCCCGATGCGTTCACCGTACTCCGGGCGACGGACCACCGATCTCACACGATGCCAGGCGCCCGCGGAGGCGGCGCCGGCGACGAGACCCTCAAGGCCGCCCGGGCCGACCTCGACCACATGCGCGCGCCCCTCGACCTCAGTACCTTCCCTGAACCGTCTTGCTGAGTAGCCCTGGGGCCTTGCCATGGGTGGCATGAATGGCCCTCTCGTGGGTGACTGTGTTTCCGGCCGTCAGTGGACTCGCGCGGGAGCGCATGGGCCCTGTGCCTTTGGCACCGCAGAGGCATAGCCGTCCCTGTTGGATGGTCCGCTCGGCCTATCAGCAAGTGTGTCCGTTTGGTTGTTCTCGTTGCCGACCAAGTATCCGAGCGCAACGTCAACTGAAACGCACGTGCATGGCTGATTGGCAGAAGATCTCTCGCGGGCTCTCGAATATCTCGGTCGGGTCCAGGACCAACGTCTGGGGCGTGAACGGCTCCAACCAGATCTACCGGTACACCGGCCATGACGCGAAACCCTTGAACCGGGATCCCCGGCAGCGCGGTCGACATCGGCGCGGCCGCCGACGGCACCGTGTGGTGCGTCAACTCCGCCAGCGCCATCTACCGCTACACCGGCGACCAGCCGAGCTGACCCCAGACACTCCACAGCACGACGAGGGCCCCGGCTGTTCCAGGCCGGGGCCCTCCATCTGGCACACCCGAGCCCGCGGCGGCAGTCAGCGCGGCATCGAACCCTTCACAGAAAACATGACGGTTACCCCCTGATATCGGTGGCCCCAACTCGGATCAGGCACAAATTCCGTGACGACGATCAACGGGATTCGGTCTCGGTGACATAGCGTCATCTGGCATCGTGGTCCGGTGTGATGAGCTCGGCGGTGGCCTATTTCCGCACATCAGCGAGTTGCTGGTGAAGCGAGTGTTCTCCAAGCGCGAAGCGGTTCACGTGGTGGCGAGAACCCGGGAGGCCGAGGTGGCCTGCCCGCGGTGCGCGGGGCTTTCCGACCGGGTGCACAGCACGTACGGAAGATGCCTTGCCAGTACGCCTGTCGGGGATCGGCCAGTCCTGATCGAGCTGACGGTGCGGCTGCTGTACTGCGAGAACGTTTTTTGTCCGCGGCGTACGTTCGCCAAGCAGGTCAAGGGCCTGACAGTTCGTTATGGTCGCAGCACGCCTGCCGCTCGGCGGGTTCTGGAGGCTGTCGCCCTCGCACTCGGTGGCCGGGCTGGGAGCCGTCTGGCATCTGTCCTGCACACACGGGTGAGCAACACCGTCCGCCGCACCGCCCGCGCCTCACCCCCCCCCGAAGAATTGCTCACCGGCCGACACCGGCCCCGGCCCAGCCAGCTCGACCCCTACAAACCCCACCTTGGCAAACGCTGGGCCGAAGGACACACCAACGCGATTCATCTGCACGTTGAGCTCCAGGAACTCGGCTACCGCGGCAGCTACCAAACGATCAACGACTACCTACGACCCAGGCGCCAACGTCGCATCCGTGTTGTCGCCCCCGCACCACCGGGCGTTCGGCAGGTTACCGGCTGGATGACGCGGCACCCTGAGCGCCTGGGCGATGACGAACGCCGCCAGTTCACTTCCGTCCTCGCCCAGCCCCGAACTGACCGCCCTTCATGGGCACGTCCGCGCATTCGCTGAGATCCTCACAGTACGCTCCGGCCAGCACCTCAAAGATTGGATCGCCGCCACCCGCGCCGATGACCTGCCTGGACTCCACACCTGCACCACCGGGCTGGAGAAGGACTGGGATGCCGTCGTCCAGGGCCTGACCACTTGCTGGAACTCGGGTCCTGTGGAGGGCCGGGTCAACCACGTCAAGATGATCAAGCGCCAGATGTTCGGCCGAGCCAAGCTCCCGCTCCTCCGCAAGCGCGTCTTACTCACTGCCCGCCTGTCGGCACAGCCAGTAGCTGCCGGAGGGGCCCGGTGATTCTTGAGCACGGACATAGAGTGAGTTCCTCGACGAGTCGGCAGGGGTTCGCCATGGAGATCACCGTCCAGTGGATACGGACGTCCTGGACGAAGCAGTCTCGGGGAGGGGAGGCTGCTTCGCGCAGGAACGCGGCCCCGATCGGCTTCGCTCTCCCGCGTGTCGAGGCCGCCTCCGCACACGTAATTCGTATGCACGAGCGAGACGGCTTCGAGCCGTATGACACCCAGGTAGAGCGCGGCAAAGTCGATGTCCAGCTCCGTGAAGCCGACGGACGGCTGAGGGTCTTGCCCCGAGTGAAGCCCTTGTTTGCCCTGCCGCCCCGGCCGCGACGGCCCCCGGCAGTGCGACTTGCCCCCGGCCAGTGGGTGCGCTGGCAGCTCAACTATCGCTTCAGCAGCATGGCAGGCATGCAGGACTGGTCGTACTGGCTGGACACGTTCAACATCGCCTACGGCCCGGTGAACGACGAGGTGTTTCTGTCCACGCCCACCGTGTTCGTCGACGAGCAAGGGCCGGTCCGATAGCCGCGTCCTGAACGGCGACCACGATCGCTCCCAGATGGCGCTATGTCACCAAGACCGAATCCCTTGATCGTCCTCACGGAATTTGTTCCTGATCCGAATCCGGCTCTGGTCAATTCCTGTGAGCATGCACGCTGAGTGGCGAATGCCCGCCTGGGACGGCTCCCAGTGCAGGCAGGGCAGAGCGGCGTCCGAAGGTCCAACAGATCCTGTGGTGACGGCTGTCCTTGTCCTCTGCATCGAGGCGAATTGCGAATGACTGATGTCGTGAGGGTTTGGCACCAACGGCGAGAAGGTTGCACCCGCTCAATCGAGGGTGGCCAGATGATCGGCGTCGCCTCCCCGCCACTCGATGAGGAAGATGGTCGCGTCGTCGCTGGTGATGCCGCCCCGCCCCTGTTTCAGGGCGTGGGAGAGCGCGCGCACCACCGGCCGCACCGCGGTGTGGTCACGGCCGGCTCGGTTGGTCAACTCGATGAGTTGCTGCTCACCAAACTGTTCCCCTCCGGTTCGGTGTTCCTCGATCAGGCCGTCGGTGAAGCACAGCAATCGGTCCCCGGGCTGCAGCATCCGCTCGCTGACCTCCGGCTCCTCACCGCCGAAGCCGACCGGCAGTGTGGTCGGGCTCTCCAGCCGGTCCACCACGGCACGGTTACGGATCAGCAGCGGTGCCGGGTGGCCGGCATTGACCCATTGCAGCAAGCCCGTGGCGATGTTCAGACACATCATCTGCGCGGTGACGAAGTGGTCGTGGCCGAACTGCTCGTTGATGGCCTTGTCCATGAACGCATACACCTGGGACAGACCGGTGTTGGCCCGTCGAGTGTGGCGGTAGGCGCCGATGGCCACCGTCGCCATGGTCGCCGCGTCCAGGCCGTGGCCCATCGCGTCGATCATGGCCACATGAAGGATGTCGCCGTTGAGGGCGTAGTCGAAACTGTCGCCGGCCACCTGGTACGCGGGCTCCAGGATTCCGGCCACCTCAACCTGCGGAACAATCATCGACAGCGGAGGCAGCAACGACCACTGGATCTCTGCGGCCACGCTCATCGGGGCGCTGCGTCGGGCCTGGAAGAACAGGTCGGTGTAAGCGTCCTTGGTGACAATCATGTCCGCGACCAAACCGGCGAGCCTGCGCAGTAGCCGCCGGTCGTCGTCATCGACGCTCTCCAGAGTGACGGCCATCGCCCCGACCTGGTCACTGCCATCCAGCAGCGGCAAATACATCCGCACACTGCCGTCCTGCGGCACCTCTACCGTTCTGCGGCTCAGAAACGCCTCACCGGCGGGAGAGTCCTCAACCGGCTCGGAGTTACCGACCGTCAGCCCTCGGCCCGGCAGCGGAACCAGCAGCATCTGTTCGTAGTCCTGCAAGAGGATCGAAAGGTCCCGACCACCGACCCTGGCCACCTCTTCCGCGACGAGCGGGGCGATCAACTGCGGCGGCATCTCGTGAGCCCGGTCCAGCAGCACACCCAGCAACCGCTCGCCAAACCCCTCTGACCGGTCCACACCGGCCTTGCCCGGCTTCCGCCCGCCATCGGTCATCGCTGCTCGCATCCCTTCGTCCCCAGGCACGGGAATTCAGTGGGCGGTTGTGCGGAGCCCGGTTGCGAGGCTGTGCCGGCCAGGACGGGAAGCGGCTTCTCCCTGGCTCCGCGCCGGTGCCTTAACACCCCGGCCAACTGTTCCGGGTCACAGTGCCCAGCCCAACACGCCCTCGGCATACTCGATCCAGCGGGCAGTCAGCGGCGATCCGCTCGAAGAGCGCTAACACGCCCCGTATACACGTGGCGCCTCGCACGACAGCGATCAACTCGTACAGCCTGACACCGCCGGCCGACCCAACGAGCCGATTACGCCAGAGGTGGCATGTCGCACCCGGGCGCATCGGTTGGCCTGGATGGGCCCCTGCGCAAACTCTTCCGTGACCGGCTGACCCCGCGTGACCGACCACAGAAGTGGAGCCAGAACCGAAACTCGTGAACATCTCACCAGGCGGAGACGGCCGAACGCCTCCCGAAACGCTGTCGAAGAGCTGTCCGTCCTCGTGGACGAAGCCATACCTACCGACGTACCTACCGAAGCACCTACCGACTGTGTGAAGCAGCTGCCTGCCAGCCAGGAATCAGGGCGCGTCGATAAGCATGTCGGGTGTCATGTCGCCGCGGATGGCTACCGGCCGTATTCGAAAGCTGCGGTGTTCGGCATCGTTTGGCCACTGCCGGCAATAGGGGAAACGGCCTCCACCGCGCGGTCCAGGTCGTCGCGCACATGCACAACCTCGCCCTGGCTGCCTGACGAAGACCGTCAAACCTGACATTGACCTGCCCGATCACAGCCTTCTGCAACACGCTGTAGGCAGGCCGTTCACTCTGATTTGGGCTGGGTGCGTCGGGCGTAGGCGCGGGCGGCGCGGGCGCGGTCGCCGCAGCGGGTGGAGCACCAGTGGCGGCGGCCGTGTCGGAGCAGGTAGCGGTTGCAGGGTGGGGAGCCGCAGGCGGTGAGGCGTTCGGCGTCGGGGCCGGTGAGCAGGTCGGCGGCGTCGGCGGCGAGGGTTGCCAGGGCGTGGTCGACGATCTCGGTTGTGGGGTGGGGAGTGGCGCGGTAGGGGCCGTTCTTGTCGTCCCACTGCAGCAGCGGGGCCGTGGGGACGCGGGTCATCGCATCGTTGATGGCCCTGACGGCGGCGGGGAGGGCGGGAAGCCCTGCGGCGCGGGAGGCGAACAGCGACCTGATCTGTTCGCGCTGCGAACGCAGCTGCGAGGCACACATCTCCAGCATGCCGACGTCGACCGGTGCGAGGCCGCGCTCCGTCAGCCAGTGGTTGGTCTGCGCAGGAGTCCCCAGGCGATCGAGGGTGTGTCCGCCGGGCATGGCCATCGCACTGTTGGCCAGGGCGAGGGAAAGGTGCTCTTCCTCCCCTTGGGCGGGCGGCAGGGCGGGCTGTTCAACCACGGACTCCTTCATATCTCTCATGGTACGGCTTGCATGCTTCCGTGAGAAGTGGTTACTGTCATCTCACGTTTCACCCAGTTCTATCCGTGAGGTGTTTACTTGTGTCCGCTCCTTCTGCAGCGACCGACCAGTTCCCGGTCCACGTCTTCGGCGGCCCGACTGCCCTCTTCGAGTACGGCGGTCTGCGCTTCCTGACCGACCCCACCTTCGACGCCCCCGGCGACCACCAGGTGCCCGGCGGGGTCCTGACCAAGACCGCCCCTTCCGCCGGCGCCCCCGCCGACCTCGGCCCCATCGACGTGGTGCTCCTCTCGCACGACGAGCACGCCGACAACCTCGACACCTCCGGCCGGGCCCTGCTCGCCGACGTCCCCCTCACTCTCACCACCCCTGGTGGCGGCCGGCGCCTGGGGGAGAAGGCCACGGGCCTGGCCGACTGGGAGTCCATCGAACTCAACCGCCCCGACGGCGGCACCATCACCGTCACCGGCGTCCCCGCCATCCACGGCCCCGGCCCGCGCGAGGAGGTCGAGCCGATCTGCGGCGAAGTCGTCGGATTCATCCTGACCGGGGAAGGCCTGCCCAGCGTCTACGTCAGCGGCGACAACGCCTCCCTCGACGCAATCAAGGAGATCGCCGAGCGGTTCGCCCCGGTGGACACCGCCATCCTCTTCGCCGGCGCGCCGCGCTTCGCCAACCTCTTCGACGGCGAGTTGATCGTCCTGGACAGTGCTCAGGCCGCTGAAGCAGCCCAGCTCCTCGGCGCCCGCCGCGTGGTGCCCGTCCACTACGACAGCTGGGCCCACTTCACGGAGGGCCGCAAGGAGCTGGCAGCCGCCTTCACCGCCGCGGCTCTGGCCCACCGCCTGGACTGGGGCCAGCGCCCCTGAACCAACTGGCAAAGACCAATACGGCGCCCCCGGCATGCTTCCCGGAGTCCGGCCTTCGGGACTAAGCGCATGGTCTTGAAGCGGCGGGCCCCGGCGTGATGCCGGGGCCCGCTCGCTGCTCTTCCGCAGCCCGCCGCACTCCGGCCCGCCGGAGGTGCCATCCGCCGCGCCCACTGCGGACTTGTCCATGGAGAGCCAAGATGACCCGCCACCCAACGGCCCCTGCCAACACATCCTCACCGCAGAGCACCGCGCCGGACACCGGCGCGCCCGTCGCCCGCACGCAAAAGCACATTCTGACCGTCCTGCTCATACCCCAAGGCCTCAGTGGTGTCGGACTCGCCGGGGGTGTCACCGTCGCCGGCCTCCTCCTGCAGGACATGCTCCACACCACCGCCCTGGCCGGCCTGGGTAGCGCTCTGCTTACCGCCGGCTCCGCCCTCGCCGCCGTGGCCGTAGGCCGCATATCCCAGGCCCGCGGCCGCCGCCCGGGGCTCTCCGCCGGATACCTCATGGGCGCTCTCGGCGGCGTAGGAGTCATCATCGCCGCCGCCATCGACAGCCCCGCCCTGCTCTTCGCCTCCTTGTTCCTCTACGGCGCCGGCACCGCCGTCAACCTCCAAGCCCGCTACGCCGGAGCCGACCTCGCCGCCCCGGCCCACCGCGCCCGCGCCGTCTCCGCCACCATGGTCGCCACCACGCTCGGCGGCATCGTCGGCCCCAATCTCACCGCCCCACCGGCGACCTCGCCGCCGCCCTCGGCCTGCCCCGCCTGACCGGCCTCTTCCTCATCTCCAGTGCCGCCTACGCCCTCGCCGCCCTCGTCCTGATTCTCTGGCTGCGCCCCGACCCGCTCCTGCTCGCCCGTTCCCTTGCCGCAACGCAGGGCACGGCAGCCAACACCGCTACGCCCTCGACGTCCCCGCCCGCGCCGCACTCCAAGCGGCGTGGCCCGAGCCTGCCGCTGGGCGTGGTGACCATGGTCCTCACCCAACTCGTCATGGTCGCCGTCATGACGATGCTCCCCCTTCACATGCAGGCCCACGGCCACAGCACCGCGGCCTCTGGCCTGGTCATCGCCCTCCATGTCGGGGCCATGTACCTGCCCTCACCGCTGACCGGGCTGCTCGTCGACCGCTACGGGCCCACCGCCATCGCCGGCGTCGCCGCCGTCACCCTCCTGGCCGCCGGCATCCTTGCCGCCACCGCACCGGGCGACTCCGTCGCCCTCCTCGTCCTCGCCCTCGTCCTGCTCGGCCTGGGCTGGAACTTCGGCCTGCTCAGCGGCACCGCCATCGTCACCGACGCCGTCCCCCTGGCCACCCGGGCCAAGACCCAGGGGCTGGTCGACGTCGCCATCGCCATCGCCGGCGCCACCGGCGGCCTGGCCTCCGGCCTGGTCGTCGCCGCAGCCAGCTTCCGCCTTCTGGCCCTCACCAGCGCAGCCCTCGCCATCGCCCTCCTGCCCGCCATCGTCACCACCGCCCGCAACCGCTGATCGCACACCGGACCGGACCGGCGCGGACCACACCGTCGAGCAGCACCAGTGAGCCGCACCAGGGTGGTGCTCTTGCCTGTCCACGCGTTGCATCCAATGCAACATCGTGGCGTTCACGTGTCCGGGCTGGAGAACGGCAGGTCAGCGGCGCTCACCCGGATCGTCGCCAGGTTGACGACCTGCGGATTCGCCCGGATCCGGAAGCGGTTCGATTTGCATCGGATGCAATTCGGCCCGGATGCGGAGCACTCGGGGTCGGTGGCGGTAGCGGCCGAACTCGGGGCGGAGTTGGTCGGCCTGCAGCTCGACGACGATCTCGGGTAGCACCGGCAGGTAGAGGATCGGGTCGGCACCGGGCAGGCCGCCGACGGTGCCGGGCAGTTCGCGCATCGTGTTGCCGGCCGGGTGCAGGAGCGGAGCTGCCGCCCGGCGAAGTTCGGCACCCACAGGGGAGGCTGACGCCAACGGGCCGCATCCGGCCGGAACGGGGCTGCCCCGGGATGAAGGCCTGCGTCGCGGGGGTCGTGCCGGTGACTCCAATGACTGCTGCGTCGACGGTGTGACGCTGGCGCCACTTCACCCACCCCGAACTTCGCCCGCCCACGTAGCGCGAGTGCTGCGGTTTGGCGACGATGCCTTCCACTCCGCCGAGGGCGCCGACCCAGGCGGTCGCCACCTCTACGTCGCGGGTGGAGGGACCGGTTGCAGTGTGGCCGGCGCGCCGTCGAGGGCCCGCAGGAGGTCGGCGCGGCGTTGGTTGTAGGGGAGTCTGCGCAGGTCGGTGTCGCCGACGGCGAGGATGTCGAAGAGGGCGACGTGGACGGCGAAGTCCGCACCGGGCCGTGGCCCGCGTCCGGCTCGGCTCTGGAGGCGCTCGAAGGCCACTTCACCGGCATCCTTGACGGCGACGAGCTCGCCGTCGAGCGCCACGTCCGGCAGGCCCCGTGCGGCCTGCGCGACATCGGAGAATGCGTGAGTGAGGTCCGTGCCGTGCCGGCTCCACACCCGTCCCGAGCCGGTATGGATCTGGCAGCGCCAGCCATCCCATTTCGGTTATGCGCTGTTGAACTGTCCGCGGGACAGAGTCCGGCGCTATGTCGATCACGGGATGGCGGGTGCACTTCACTCGCCGGGAACTGGCACGGCCACGCGAAGTGACTTCGTTCGTGCGGGAGTTCGGCTCGCTGTTCGCCGGACTCGGTGAGTGGCTGGACGATCGGGGCGTGCCGGAGGGGCAGCCGTTCCTGATCAGCCCGAAGGGCGAGTACGACGTCCACACTCGACGACTGACCCGCCCCCCCGCACGTTCAACTCTCATCGCTTTCCGACAGGCCGGTGGCGGTACCGGCCTGTCGGGGCACTTTCGGTCAGGCGAGGTTCTTGGTGAAGAACTCGTCGAGCCTGTCGAAGGGGATGAGGTCCCTGCGGTCGTACAGGTCGACGTGGTCCGCGCCCGGGACGATCGCGAGGTCGACGGTGTCGGGGGCCTTCGCCTGGACGTCCTCGGAGTAGTAGCGGGAGTGCGCGTCGGCGCCGGCCACCAAGAGGGCCTTGCGGGGCGCCAGCATGTCGATGTTCGTCATGAGCGGGAAGGCGAAGAACGACATCGGCGTGGTCGCGGTCCACGCGGTGGTGGAGTTGATCGAGCGCGGGTGGTAGCCACGCTCGGTGCGGTAGTAGTCGAAGAAGATCGCCGTGATCGGGTCGGCGTCCGCCGGGAGGGTCTTGGGCAGGACGCGGTCTGAGGGGGCGACGTTGCCGTTCTCGTCGAAGGGGACCTCGTGGGAGAGCCGCGCGCAGGTGCCGTGCTCGGCATCGATCCAGCGCTGCCGGCTGAGATGGTCCACGACCTTCCGGCGCTGCTCAGGCGTGTAGTAGTCCTCGTGGCCGCGGGACATGCTGCGCGACATGTCGTACATCGAGGCCGTGGCGACCGCCTTGATACGGCTGTCCGCAGCCGCCGCGGTGAGCGCCATACCGCTCAGGCCGCAGATGGCCTGCGCGCCGATCCGCTCGCGGTCGACGATCTTCTGCAGGCCGAGGAAGTCGACGGCGGCGCTGTAGTCCTCGGTGTAGATGTCGGGGGAGGCCACGTCGCGCACCGTGCCGCCGCTCTCCCCGTTGAAGGAGCAGTCGAAGGCGAGGGCGACGTAGCCGCGGCGGGCGAACTCGTTGGCGTAGAGGCCCGAGGACTGTTCCTTGACCGCGCCGAACGGTCCGCTGACCGCCAGGGCGGAGAGCTTTCCCCTGGCGTTCTTCGGCGCGTAGAGGTCCGCGGCGACCTCGATGCCATAGCGGTTCTTGAACCGCACCGAGGTCCGCTTGACGTTCTTGTCCAGCGCGAAGGTGTAGCCGCCCTTGGCCGCGGCCCTGCCCTGTCCTGTGGCGCCCGCGGCGCGGCCAGTCTCCGCACCGAAGGAGGGCAGAGCCGTGAAGGAGGAGGCGGCGCCGGTGGCGGCGATCAGTCCGAGCGCTTTGCGACGTTCCATGGAGTGGACCTCATATTCGGTCGGTGGAGGAAAGGCGCGACGGTCGGTGGTGTCGTGACCGAGGCGCGATTCCAGGAGACCGCTTCTGCGCCAGGCGTGGCAGGTCGGGCTTATGGGGGGTACAAGCTCCACCCCCTACCCGCGGGGCGTGCGACGTAGCGTGGAAGGCATGGCACACCGGCGCCTCCCGGACACCCGCGCCGTGCCAATCCCCGTCCCCATAATTTCGGCTCCAGCGCCCAGCCTGGCCCCTCGGGGATCTCCTCGACCGGGCGGGCCAAGGCGAGCTGGACGGGCAAAGCGAAGGGCGGCGGCACGGGGGCAGCCCTCAGCTGCTCGGCGAACTGCTTGTGGTGGAGGACACTGCCGTGGAGCGCATCCTGTCGCCGCCCTTCCTCGGGGGATTTCAGCGTATGACCGACGTTGGTGACCGGCACACGCAGCGGGGCCGTCGCACCGCACCAGCCCGCCGACTGCTACGTCCACCGCGATGACTGGGCCCACTGCCTCGACGAAGGGATAGCAGGTCCGAGCAGGTGACGAGGCGCCGCTGGCGCGCATCCCCCGATGAGCAGGGCGCTCGCGCACCCGTCCGGCTGATGCGCCGCAGCCCCGTCAGCCCTCCACAATCAGCTGGGCCAGCAGTCGCAGACGCAGCCGCCAGCCCGTAACACCGTTCGTAACAACCTTCGAGGACAGATGCTCGTCTTCGCCTCAGGCGCAGGCTGCTCAGGGAAGTTGCCCGCCTTGTAGGACCAGAAGAGGCCGCCATACTCGCCGTTGCACTGCTCTGAGGCTTCCTGCGTCTTCAGGGACACCGTCTGTGATGCACCGGCTGCCAGGTCCCCCAGCGTGCACTCCAGCTCCCCGAAGCGACCTTGCTTGCACCGCTTGTCGTCGGTCACCTTCGTGGTGTCGCCCATCACGGACATGAGGTCGGCCGCTGGAGTCGCGGTCGTCACAGCGACGGAATGACTCTCACAACGACCGTCCGAAGAAGCGGGGGTCAGCCCACCCCGCCATCGAGCAGCCAGTTGTAGCGCAGCCGCAGCGCCCGCTCCGTGCTGGCCGCCACAGTAACGAGCCCGACCACGGCGTTGCCCCATGCCGACAGATCAATGGGCGAGGTAAACGTCCCGACGTACTGGGCGACGCCCTCCGGTGCCCGGGTGACCTGTTCGGCGAGCTGAAGGAGCAGGAGAACCAGGCCGATGACGAGCACGATCGACGAGAGGAAACCGATACAGCGGCTCAGCGCGGGGTGCACGCGGTCGAGGCGCGCGCGGCGCCCCTCGGCGGAGGCGGGGTCCGGGATGAGTTGGTGCTCGGTCCCCTCGGCGGTGACGTAGTGGCAGCTCTTGAGCCCGAAGCTGCTCGTCCTTACTTCGACGGTGCCGCCCTGGACGGGGAAGACGGCAGGGACTTTGGACTCGGCGTGATGCCGGCCGTCGAGGTACAGGTGGGCCTTGACGTAGCCCTCCGACTGATTCTGATGCTTGACGTCGACGGCGTAGATCGTCTGCCGGCCGTCGTCGTTCATCAGCCGAAGATGGAACAGTGCGCGGGTAAGCATCTGCCACCAGCGGAGACGCTTCAACGGTCGCCCGTCCCCGGGCTTGACCTGCTGCACAGCCCGACGATGCCGCCACTCCTTGAGCATGCCTCTACTCCTGTTACTTGCTGGGTTCCGCTGCGCAGGCGAGGTCCTGCGACGGGCGCTGCCCGGTGGTCAGGAACGCGGTCACCGCGTCGTTCGCGCACGTGTTGGGGCCGAACGGATAGACACCATGCCCGCCCTGGTCGGCCGTCACCATCGTGGCCCGCTTCCCGAACGCCCGCCGCAGCTCCTGAGCGCCGGCCAGCGGAGTCCCCGGGTCGCGCTCGTTCTGCACCATGAGCACGTTCGACGGGCCCCGGTCACCGATGCGCACCGGCGGCTCGGCCCGCTCGTCCGGCCAGAACGCGCACGGTCCGATCCCGGCCGTGGACCCGCCCAGCATCGGGTATTTCAGCCGGTCGACCGCGACGTTGCGCTGATACTCCTGGACCGTCTCCGGCCAGCGCGTATCACCGCATATCACTGAGAAACGGGCGGCCATGAAGTTCTCCATGTTCGGAAACGGTGGGATGGGCGGCGGCGGCTGGTCCGTGTCGAGCGCCTGCCAGGTCTTGGCCACCAGGGGCATGTCCGCATCGCTGTAGAGGCGGTCGAACGTGATCCCGCGGAACGACGTCGCGTCGAAGCCCTGGACCGGTTTCGCCTCCAGCCGCTCCGCGAGATCGAAGAACTTCGCCCTCACCTGCTCCGGTGTGGCGCCCAGACCGTACTCGGGGTGCGCGGCCGCGAACGCCGCGAAGTCCGGGAACCGGTCCTCCAGTCCACGGGCGAGCAACCGCATGGCCGTGACGTCGTAACCGCCGGGGCCCAGGTTGCTGTCGAGCACGACCCGGTCGCTGCGCTTCGGGAACATCGTCGTGTACACCGCACCGAGGTAGCTGCCGTAGGAGGCACCGAGGTACGAGAGCTTCGGCTCGCCCAGCGCCGCCCGGATCCGGTCCATGTCGCGCGCGGTGTTCGCGGTGGTGGTGTGCGGCAGCATCCACGCCGTCCGTGAGGTGGCGCACTGCTTGGCGATGGGCCGCGCTTTCGCCGCCTCCCGCGCGACATCGGCCGCGGTGTGCGCGTACGGCGGGACGTTGCCGCGTGCCTGCTGCTCCGGCGTCAGATCGCAGGTCACCGGCGTGCTGCGTCCGACGCCACGCGGGTCGAAGCCGATCAGGTCGTAGGAGTCCAGCACCTCCTGCGGCAGCCCTGAGCCGGCGAGGACGGCCGGGTAGCCGAGTCCCGTGATGCCGGGGCCGCCCGGATTGGTCAGCAGCACACCGCGGCGCTGCGAGGGTTCCTTGCTCGCCAGCCGGGAGATCGCGATCTCGATCTGCCGGCCGTCCGGATCCCGGTAGTCCAGGGGGACTTCGAGTGTCGAGCACTCCAGACGGGGCAAGGCGGCCATCTCCGAGGCGACCGCGACCTTTTCCGAGGCGGCCTTCTCCGAGCACGGGCCCCACCGCACGGAGTCTGGCGTCGCCGCCACCGCCACTCCAGGAATCGTGGTCGCCGCCACCGCGGTGGCGGCGATGGCGAGGGACAAGGTTCGGTGCATCTGATGTCCTCCTGAGGGGCGCACGGGGGCGCCGGAACGGGCGTGCTTGGGACGGCCCCGCCGCGGATCAGCGCTGGGGCGGACAGGGCTGCGATCACCATCCCGACCGCCTCGACGAGTCTGTCCGTGCGACGCCGCCGGCACATCAGCCCGGCGGCTCGATCGCCTTCGACCAGAGTCGAGACGGTGATTCGACTCTGGTCGAAGGACACATCAGCCTCCGGTCTGACTCACCGGCCGTACGGCTTCGCGACAATGGCCAGGTGAATACAGACGTCGCGCCACGGCTCGGGGGGTGGCAGCAGACCTGGCGGCTGGCGGCAGCCGCGGCAGTGGGCATACCGACCTGGCTCTCCATCGGTGTGCTGCTGAGGTGGCAGGCGGCCGGAACGGGCTCCTGGTTCCTCATCGGTGATCCGCTGGTGGCTCTCGGCTGCCTGACGGCGCTTTTGTGGCGACGGCGGTTCCCGCTCGCCGTCGCCATGGCGGTCGCGGTCGCCTCGCCCGCGTCGGCACTCGCCACCGGCGCCGCGCTTCTGGCGCTGGCCTCGCTCTCCACCCGTCGCCGTCCGGTGGAGATCGGGGTCGTCGGGCTGGCCTACGTGACCGCGTCACAGTTGGCCGTCGGGCTCTACCCGGTCCAGAGCACGCCCGGCTCGCTATGGTTCCAGCTGGCGTTCCCGGCACTGACCGCGGGCATCGCGGTGGCCGTGGGCATGGCCATCGGCGCGCGGCGTGTCGAAGTGCGGTCCTTGCGAGAGCGGGCGGAGAGCGCGGAACGGGAACAGGCCGCACGAGCGGCGCAGGCACGGGCCCTGGAACGGAACCGGATCGCCCGCGAGATGCACGACGTGCTCGCGCACCGGATCTCCCTGGTCGCCATGCAGGCCGGAGTACTGGACCATCGCAGCGACCTCGCAGCAGAGGAAAACCGCGTGCTGGTCCGCGGCATCGCCGACGGCTCCCACCAAGCCCTGGAAGAACTACGGGATGTCCTCGGAGTGCTCCGGGCCGACCCGGGCCGCCCGGAACCACCCCAAGCCTCCCTCGATCGCATCCCCGACCTGGTAGCCGACGCACGCACATCCGGACTGGACGTCACGCTCACCACCACCGTGACGGGAAAACCATCTGACGTCGCCGGACGAACCTGCTACCGGATCGTCCAGGAAGGACTCACCAACGCCGCCAAACACGCCCCAGGCGCACACGTACACATCACCCTCGAAGGAAACGCAGGCGACAAACTCAACGTCAGCGTCCGCAACTCCCCGGCGACCACAAGAAACGCACAACCACCGGCATCGGGATTCGGCCTGCTCGGCCTCACCGAACGAATCAACCTCGCCGGCGGAGAACTCAACCACCACCCCACACCCGACAACGGATACATCCTCACCGCCCAACTACCCTGGCCGGACCCCACCCACGAAAAGAGAACCTGAGTGGACAGCGAGCGGGAGCCGGTGCGCGTCGTCCTCGTCGACGACGAACAGCTGGTGCGAATGGCGCTGCGGCTCGTCATCGACGGCGAACCGGACCTGACCGTCGTCGCGGAGGCGGCCGACGGGGACGCCGCGATCACTGTGGTGGACGAGCATCGGCCGGACGTCGTACTGATGGACGTGCGCATGCCCGGCCGTGACGGTCTCAGCGCAACCCGGGAACTCCTCACCCGACCGGCGCCGCCGCGGGTGCTCATGCTGACCACATTCGACTCCGACGATCTGGTGCTCGGCGCACTGCGCGCCGGAGCCCTCGGGTTCGTCCTCAAAGACACCCAACCGCCGCAGATTCTCGATGCGGTGCGGACCGTCGCGGACGGCAAGCCCGTGCTGTCTCCAGCGGCCACGGTACGGGTGATCGCCGCAGCCACCGGTCCGCAGTCCGCTCACGCTCGCAGCTCATCCCGCGAAGCCGCACGGAAACAGCTGTCCGCACTGACCGAACGAGAACTCGAAACCGCTCGGGCCATCGCGGACGGACTGGGTAACCCGGAGATCGCCCAGCGGCTGCACATCAGCATCGCGACCGTCAAGGCGCACACAGGCAGCCTGTTCGCCAAGCTGGCGGTCGAGAACCGGGTGCAGATCGCACTCCGGGTCCGCGACGCAGAGGAATGACCAGCCTGCAGCCGGCCGTCTGCGAACCACGGAAGCGTGCATGTTTATGCGCTGCGGCAGCGTGAGGCGCTGGCCCCGTCCGCCCGCGCGGTTACGCGGGCGGACGGGGCCGTGGGCACCATCTGGTGCGACGTGCCGTTCTCAGCCGTCGGCGGGCGGCGCCATGAGCTGCTCGGCGATGGTGGCCTCCAGTGCAGCGATGCGCCGGTCGGGGAAGCGAGCGTTGTCTCGGGCGGCCGTGAGGCGCTTGCTGAGGCGTTCGTTGTCGTTCGTCAATGCTCTGATCTCACGGCGCAGGGCCACGTTGGCGGTGGTGACGCGTACGACGTCGGCATCTGTCCAGTCCAGCTGCAGCTCGGCGATCTGGCCCAGGAGTTCGGCGATGCGCTTGCGCTGGTTGGCGATCTCGGCGAGGGCGGCTTTGAGGGCATCTTCGGTGTTCAGCGCGCGCTCACGCCAGGAAGCCTCGATCATCTGGTGCTGGGCTTCCTCGGCATCGACCGTAAGTCCGCGAGCCTGGGCAGCGGTGTCTGTGACGAGCCGTCGTGCTTCGGGGTGTTCGTAGAGGAAGGTGCGGGAGGCATCTGCCTGGCGAGCGACAACGGCCATGGTGGTCGTGCCCCCGCTGGCCGCGAGTTTGTCGACCGTGGTTCGGATCCTGACCAGGCTGGCGGCGGTCTTCTGCCTGCGGGCGTCGAGGGCCTGGGCGGTGCGGTGCGATGAGGCAGTCACGCGAATGCCTCGTAGGAGTCGGGGGCATCGCCGTCGAGGGCTGCGAGATCGTTGGCGCGGAGGGCGAGCGTCCACACGCGGTCGTAGTAGTCCTGAGGTCGGCGGAGGTCCATGGCGAGGGCAGCGTCCAGCGGCTTTGGGGCTTCACTGCCGACCGAAGCCCCGCTGGTTTTCGGGGATAGGGGTGTCGGGTTGGGGCGGGAGGTCTGTGGTGCTGCGGGCTCGTTGCTGGTTGGCGGTGGTGTTGATGGGATTGCTGGAGAGTGATGACACTCGCCGGCCGGCCGGAGCCGCTTCCCGCCTGACGGGCGCTCGGAATGAAAGTTCGGCCGCTGCGCCCGCCTGGCGGGAGGCGCCGCTGACCGGTTTTTTCTTGCAGGTCAGGGCGGTGTGGCGTGGCCTGCATGATGGATATCGCGAAGGTCACCGGCGGGCAGATGTACCGCTACTACCTGCACCAGGTCGTCATCGTCGGCGACGGCCGCCGTCCGGCCCGCAAGCCGCTGCGCAAGGCTCAAGAGAAGGCAGGCGTCCCGGTGGGGCGTTGGACCGGCCGGGGCCTGCCCGCCCTCGGCCTGGCGGCCGGGGACGAAATCACCGAGGCACAGCTGCGGGCCCTGTTCGGCGAAGGCCGGCACCCGCACGCCGCCCAGATCGAAGCCGACCATCTCGCCGGTCTTCGAGTACGACATCGCCCTGAACCAGTTTTTCCAGTCCCAAGCGATACGGATGCGGGCCATGAAGACTCAGTTCGGCTACGCCGGGGACCTCGTCGCTTTCCTGGGTGTGAATTGATGTCGCTGAGACCTGCGGAAGCGCGGCATCCGCGCGATAAATGGCGTGGCCAAAGCGGTGGCAGGCCACCGGGCTTCGACGAGCACGCACTAACCGCTCACTCCGGCACCGCGCTCACAGCCCTGGCCATCGGCGCCGGAGTGCGTTGGTGTCGATGGGGGTTCGCAACGAGGCGGGCGTGTGGCTGAGGGCTTGCAGCGGGTTCGAAGCCGCGAGCTACGCATGGGCGGTAGTCGGTGCGGACGGGGAAAGACGACCGAGGTAGCGAGCTAGCGCCCCTTCGGGCCGGTCGCCCCGAATCCACGTCCCAACGCCGGTGGGTAGGACGACAGGCTCACCCGATGCGGATCGACGTGACCTTGTAGTCCACGGCCGAGCTCATTGACGGTCCGCGGCAGGTCAGCTGGCACGGTGGTGTGCGGTAGGCCTGCACCTCGACGTCGATGGCCGTGGGACGTGGCGGGCGTCCGGTGATGCGGATCCGCCAGTGGTCGATGTCGCGGGAAGTCTCGGCGACTACGTAGTCGTGGCGGCCGGCGGGGCCGAAGCGTCTGAGCACGGCTGCGACAGCGGCCTGCTGCGGCGGGAAAAGATCCGTGTATCCGCGCAGGTGCTCTGCGTGAATACGGTCGGCCAGGTGCTCTTCGATCGCTGCGACGGACGACATGGCATCTAACCCGCCGTAGTAGACGCCGTCGGGTGCGACGACGACGTTGGCGGCGAACCTGTCACCGCCCACGTGGGTGCATTCCCACACCAGGTTCGGCCAGCGCTCACTCAGGGCGCGTCCCACGGGCCGCCCGTGCACGGCGCAACAGGTGTCGTGCTGACCGTGGGTGCAGACGAGGACGACGGGCGGACGGCCGAGCTCTCCGGGGGCACCGAGGGCTCCGACGATCTGCGCCAAGTCCTCGTCACGGCTCCACGTGCCCCATTGCTGGCGGTAGGCGCCGGAGCTGTCATAGCGCAGTACAGCCCAGCGCCTGGGGCCTTCGGGCCTGCGGGGCCCTTGCCGCCTGACCAGAAGCACTCGTGCCCGCATCGCCTGGGCGGCGGAGAACACGCGTGCTTTGGTGGCAGGCTCAAGATTCAGGCCGTCGAAGCCGTTGGGAGGCCAGCCGCCTCGGTACTCGATGAGGACCCAGACAGAGCCGTGCGGTGCGGTGCCCACGATCGAGTCGCCGCGCATCCGGGCGACGTCGGCGCAGAAGAAGCGGTCTGTTGCACTCACCGCGGCGCAGTCACCGTTCGGCGGGCACCAGTACGCCCGCGCGCAGCAGTCTCTCGACGAGTCGGACGCCGAGATCACCGGCGGTGCGGGCCTCTCCGTCGAGCAGGCGGGCTACCGACGGCAGGTCGGTCTCCGGGAAGTCGAGCCAGCCCACGCGTGTGGTCAGGCGCGAGCCGTCCAGCCGTGCTTCCAGCGCCTCACGGAGCCGCACCGGGGACTCAGGGCCGAGGTCGTCGACGGCCGTGAGCTGAGCCAGCGGTCCCAGCGGCGCCGGGCGTCCGTGCCCGCGCCGGGTGCGGTGGAACAGCGGGGCGGAATCGGCCTCTGTGACGGCGGCGACGAGGCGTTCGCGGACGATGTCGATCTCGCCGGCCGGCCCCTCCACGCCCAAGGGCAGGGTGCAGCGCATCTGGGGATCCTCGCGCAGCACCGCGAGTGCGGACTGGGCGAGCTGTTCGGCCAGTGCGTAGCGCGTCCAGCTGTGAATTCCGAGCGTCAGGTGGATCGAGACCTGGCCCTGCGCCTGGGCAGTGTGCAGCCAGCCCCGAGGTAGGTAGAGGACATCGCCGGGCTTGAGCACGGTGTCGATGTAGGCCTTGCTCTTCGCGGCCTCGGCCACGGCGGAGCGGCGATCGGTCCAGGGCTGATCGGTCAGCGGGTCCGAGTGCACGGGCTCGTGGACGAGCCAGTGCTTGGTGCCTTCGATCTGAAGGACGAAGACATCGTGGACGTCGTAGTGGTCGCCGAACCCGTGGTTCTGCGGGGGTGTGACGTAGGCATTGGCCTGCACTGGATGTCCCAGTTCCGTGCTCAGTCTGGCGCTGAAGTCCGCGACCGGCTGCCACGTGCGCTGCAGAGCCTGCAGGACGAGTGTTGCGCCGTCGGCAAACCCGCGCCACAGCGCGGTGTCGTCGAGCTGGTCGGAGATGGTGGCGCCGACGCCGCCGGACGAGGTGAATGACGAATCGGGAAGGGTGGCGCCATCCTTGGCAACGCGGAGAAAGGGCGTGCGCAGTCCGCGACGCGAGATCAGTTCGTCTACGTCGTCGGCGGAGAACAGGTCGGAGAAATCGCTCGCACGGTGGGTCAGCAGAGCAGTCCGCGCCCAGATGTCGCGGGCGAACTCCTCCCGGCTCAGGTTGGTCAAGCGCGTCTCCAGAACCCCGGCGCCTGCTGTGGCGCCGGCGCCCGGAAGCTTGGTGCTGGGGGTACTCAAGAGCGGCTGCCGGACTCGTCTGCTCCGCTGTCGGCTCCTCCGTCGTGGGCGCCGGGTGTGCCGGCTGCGCCGCCGTCCGCGGGGCCTTCTGCTCCGCTGTCGGCTCCTCCGTCGTGGGCGCCGGGTGTGCCGGCTGCGCCGCCGTCCGCGGGGCCTTCTGCTCCGCTGTCGGCTCCTCCGTC
>NZ_JBIRGO010000022.1:0-50781 GCF_044328065.1 Streptomyces sp. NPDC017993 | reverse complement strand
TCCGTCGTGGGCGCCGGGTGCGCCGGCTGCACCACCGTCCGCGGGACCTTCTTGCTGGTTCGGAAGCTGCTCGGGGTTGGTCATCATGCCTCCTGAGAATCGGACGGCAGGGACCGGGCTCTCGCATAGGTGCCTGATCGGCAGAGAGGGCGATCCCCAGGGACACCGGCCACAATCACCGTATCGCTGCGAGGCGAAAGCATCGATTCGGAGGGGAAATCTCGCGGACGCCGGACCGATCGGTGCGATGGCTCGGAAACCAGAATCATGACGCTGCCCGATAACCTGGGTAGCCGGCTGATTCCCCGAGTTTCAGAGCTGAGGGTCATTCCGCGACAGCCTGTACACGTGCGGGCGACAAGCAGCGGTTTGGCGCAGGACAACCGCGTTCACGAGACGCGAGCGCGTCGGGCGGTTGACCACGTGCGTCATCAAGGGGTGACACCGCTGTCCGGCGCTCGCCGAGGCGGTGTCCTGGCCCAGGCGGAGCACCGACTTACCGCGCCGGCGAAGGACACGGTGCGCTGCGTCCAAGAAGGGCCCGGATGACTCTCCCCGCCGGGCCCCGCTGCACGTGCTGTGCCCGCTTGCCCGGCTGTCCCAGGCAGCCGGGCAAGGTTCTTTACCCCGTCGCTGCTGACCACGTCCAGGTAGGCGAAGGGGCTGAGGTCCGAAGCAGGCGCCCACCCCGACATCCAGACACGACTGCACGACGAGGTCGACGCCGTACTCGGCGGCCGTCCCGTCCAGCTCACAGACCTGGACTCCCTCGATCTGACCGGCCGCATCGTCACCGAAACCCTGCGCCTGTACCCACCGGTCTCTGCTGCTCACCCGGACCACCGCCACCGATACGGAACTCGGCGGACACCCACTACCGGCCGGCACCACCATCGTCTTCAGCCCCTACCAACTCCACCGACGTCCGGACGCCTACCCCGTTCCCGACCGCTTCGCCCCGGAACGCTGGAACGCCATCGACACCGCGCCAGGCACCTTCGTGCCCTTCGGAGCTGGCCCGCGCAAGTGCATCGCCGACACCTTCGTCCGAACCCAGGCCACGCTCGCCCTCGCCACAGTCGCAGCCCGCTGGCAGCTCCGCCCCCTCCTGGGCCAGACCATCCGCCCCGTCGGCCAAGCAGTCCGCGCACCTCACAAGCTCTCCATGCGGCTGAACCAGCGCTCGTCCACCCCGATAGGGAAACCGACGTCTGAGACTGACAGCCAGTAGCGTTCGGCTGTCGGTGAGGGTGCGATGGCCGTCTAGCTCGTCCACCGCTACCTCGGCAGCCCCAGGGGTGCTGCCGGAACGAGTTGACTGCCGAGCCAGCGACCGTGCGGCCCGGCTCGCCCTGACGGGCCAGTAATTCGGGCGGAACGACTTGGCCAGCCTTAGATTGCTGTTTGCGCTCGGCAACGACGCCCTGCGCCAGGGCGCCGCCGTCCTGCCCCTGCCCGCACGCGCCCGACAGACCTCGAGGTCACGGTCCTAACTGTCTGTTTGAGTACCTCAGAGGCCCAGGCCAGAGGGGAAGTGTGCCGGGCGGGGCAGGAGTTGCCGTTCCGCGACAGCGTCACCGTGGCGGCAGTTCGAGACGGCCAACGCGTCCGGTTCAGGTGCTATGTGGTGGACTACCTGGCCAAGCGGCTCGGCATCGAGGTCGCCTCGGTCGGGAAGTGGTACACGAGCGGCCGAAGACCGCGTACGAGCACGCGTGGGAGGTGCGGGACGCAAGGGTCCTTGTTCGGGGCCCGGGGTGCTACCAGTTCTGGCGGGTGGGGGAGATGACCAGGTCGTTGACGGTGACGTCGGCGGGCTGGTCGAGTGCGTAGACGACGGCGTCGGCGATGGACTCGGGGCCGATGGCAATGGTGTTGAGCTCTTGGGCGGCCTTGCGCCCGGTGGGGTCGGTGACCTTGTCGGCCCAGCCGGTGTCGATGACGCCGGGGCTGATCGTGGACACCTTGACGCCCTCGCGAACGGCGAGTTCCTTGCGCATGGATTCGGTCATGGCCTGCACGAAGAACTTTGTCGAGCTGTAGACACCGGCGCCGTCGCCGACCTGGTGGCCGGCCACCGAGTCCATGTTCAGGATGTGGCCGGACTTCTGGCGAAGCATCACGGGCAGGACGGCGTGGACGCCGTTGAGGTAGCCGCGGATGTTCACGTCGAGCATCCGGTTCCAGTCGTCGAGCGCGAGGTCTTTCCAGTACGAGAAGAGCATGAGGCCGGCGTTGTTGACCAGGACGTCGATGCGCCCGTAGGTGGCGACGGTAAAGTCGGCCAGCGCCTGCATGTCCGCGGTGTCGGCGACGTCGGTGAGCCGGGCGGTGGCGGTGCCGCCGGCCTTCTCGATGTCGGCGACCAGCTGGTCGAGGTCTTCCTGGCCGCGGGCGGCGGCGACGATCTTGGCGCCGCGGGCGGCGAGGGCCTTGGCGCTGACGGCGCCGATGCCGGAGGAGGCGCCGGTGATGACGACGACCTTGTCCTGAAGGTGGTTCATGGGGAGCTTCCAGTGCGGTGGTGCAGCGCGCATTTCCTGGTGAGGGCAGTGCGGCAGAGGTTTTAGGGGTGGGGAGGTCAGCGCTTGCGGCGCTTGACGACGTATGCGTACTGGTCGGGCCAGCGGGGCTCGGCGTCGAGTTCGAGCGCGGCCTGCTGGGCCCAGTAGGGGTTGCGGAGCAGTTCGCGGCCGAGGAAGACGGCGTCGGCCTGACCGCTGGTGAGGATCTCCTCCGCCTGCTGCGGCTCGGTGATGATGCCGACGGCTGCCGTGGGGATGCCGGTGGCCTGGCGGGCCTGGGTGGCGAAGGGGACCTGGTAGTTCGGTCCGGCGACGATCTTGGCGTCGCGGACCATGCCGCCGGTGGACACGTCGAGCAGATCGACGCCGCGGGCTTGGAGTTCCTTGGCGAGGCGGACGGTGTCGTCCCCTGTCCAGCCCTCGCGCTCGTCCTCGGGATTCTCGGTCAGCCAGTCGGTGGCCGAGGTGCGGAAGAACACCGGCAGGTCCTCGGGCCACACCGCGCGGACGGCGTCGACGACCTCCAGGGCGAAGCGGAGCCGGTTCTCGAAGCTGCCGCCGTAGGCGTCGGTACGGAGATTGGACGCCGGGGAGAGGAAAGAGTTGATCAGGTAGCCGTGGGCGCCGTGCACCTCGGCCACCTGGAACCCGGCGGCCAGCGCGCGCCGCGCGGAGTCGGCGAAGTCGCGTACGAGCTGCTGGATCTCCGCCACGGTCAGCTCGTGCGGGACAGCGAGTCCGTCGTAGGCGATCGCGCTGGGGGCGACGGGCTGCCAGCCGCCCTCGGACTCGGGCAGGTACCGGTCGGACAGCCAGGGCTTGTCCACCGATGCCTTGCGGCCGGCGTGGGCGAGCTGGATGGCCGGGACGGCACCGTGCACCTTGATGGCCTCGGTGATGCGGGTGAATGCCTCCTGCTGGTGGTCATTCCACAGGCCCAGGTCCCAGGGGCTGATGCGCCCGTCGGGCCGGACACCGGTGGCCTCGGCCATGACCAGACCTGCGCCGCCCGCGGCACGGGAGGCCAGGTGGGCGAGGTGGAAGTCGGTCGGCGCACCGGTCCCCGGGCCCTCGGGGGCGGCGGAGTACATGCACATCGGGGACATCCAGACCCGGTTGGGTATCTCAAGGGATCGCAGGGTGAGGGGGGTGAACAGCACACTCACGGTTTTCTCTTTCGGGTGGGAAGGGCAGGCCGTAGGAAGGCCGGCGCTGAGGGAAGCCGCGGCGTAAGCGATCGGGATGTCGCCGCCGATGACTTCGATGGTGTGGCCGTCGAGGGGCGGGTCGTCGAGCAGGGCGAGCAGTACGGCGGTGATGTCCTCGCGCGCGACAGGGCTGGCCGGCGACGGTCCGCCCGGCCGGCGTCACCCGGCCCGTGCCGGGCTCATGATCAGGCCGGCAGGCGGGTGTCGAGGACGAAGTTGACCTCGATGAGCTGGCCCGGGAAGAACAGCGAGGCGACGCCGATGGTGGAGCTGGTGGGGCGGTGGTCCCCGAAGTAGGCCAGGTTCGCTGCGGCCATCGCCATGTTGTACTTCGGCAGGTCCACGATGAACTGGGTCTCGGAGACGACCTGGTTACGTGTGGCGCCGTAGTGGGCGAGCACCTTCTCGAAGTTGGCGTAGGACTGCTTCAGCTGAGCGTCGAAGTCGCCCGGGTAGAGGAAGTTGCCCTCGTCGTCGTGCGAGAGCTGCCCGGAGACGTAGATCGTCTCGCCGACCTTGATGGCCTGGGCGAAACCGAACTCCTCCTCACCGGAGATGTCGTGGCTGTAGGAATCGATGGCGGTCATGGTGCTACTCCTTGCTGGTGGTGCGGCTGCCGACTGGGGTAGGAGGTCAGCCGGACGCGAGCTGCGCTGCGGCGTCGGCGACGGGGGCGTCGCCGGAGGTGAGCTCGACGATCACGCGGGTCAGGGCGGGCTCGTGGAGGGCGGCGTCGATGAACGCGGCGACGTCGTCGCGGTGCACGTCGCCGTACTCGACGGCGGGGCCCGCGGTGACCCGGCCGCTGCCGGGGGTGTCCAGGAGGGTTCCGGGGCGGACGATCAGCCAGTCGAGATCGGTGCGCGTCAGGTACACGTCGGCACTCTTCTTGACCTTGATGTACTGCTCGAAGCCCTCACCGCCCTCGCCGCCGCGCAGCGCGTCGGGGAACACCGAGACCAGGACGAACCGCGACACCCCGGCGAGCGCGGCCGCGTCGACGGCCTTCTGAAGGCCCTTGCCGTCGATGAGGGTCGTCTTGTCCATGCCGGTCCCGTGCGCGCCGGCAGAGAAGACCACGGCGTCATGGCCGTGCAACTTCTGTGCGAGGTCGTCGACCGCGTCGGTGATGAGATCACCGATCACCGGTGTCCCGCCGGCCTCTCGCACGGTCTCGCCCTGAGCGGGCCCGCGGTGCATGCCGGTCACCGAGCCCCCGCGTGCGGCGAGGAGTTGGGTGAGGCGGCGGCCGACTCCTCCGGCAGCGCCGATCTGGAACACCTTCATGAGTTCGTCCCGTCTTTCGAGTGGTGAATAGGGAAGGGTGCGGTGTCCGCCGGTCAGGAAGCGAAGACCTGGGAGTCGTCGGCGAACGCTTTGAACTCCAGCGCGTTGCCGGCCGGGTCGAGGAGGAACATCGTGTGCTGCTCGCCCTTTTGGCCCGCGAAGCGCACGTAGGGCTCGATGACGAACCCGACGCCCGCCGCGCGCAGGCGCTCGGCGAGCTCCTGGAAGGCGGGGATCGTCAGGATCAGCCCGAAGTGCGGCACCGGGACGTCGTGACCGTCGACCGGGTTGTGTATGCGCTGCGCGCGCTCCGGTGCCAGATGCGTGACGAACTGGTGGCCGTGCAGATTCCAGTCCAACCACGTGTCCGCGCTGCGGCCCTCCTCCAGACCCAGTACGTCGCCGTAGAAGCGGCGCGCGGCGGACAGGTCGTCGACCGGCACGGCCAGGTGGAACCGGGGGATCGGGGAGTCGAGAACAGTCACGGCACTGCCTTTCCGAGAATGGGTCCGGCGGGATCTACTAGTTGTCCTAATGTTGACATTGCGACAACGATTGAATGTTAACATTAGGACGTAGACTGAGGAGGTGCAAGTCAGGCATGAGTGATCAGGGCAAGGTGTCCCCGGCCCGCCGTCGCGGCCTGTCGGACGAGGTTGCAGACCGGATCCGGGAGGCCATCTTCAGCGGGGCCTACGCCCCCGGCGCCCAGCTGCGCGAGGTGGAACTGTCCGCCACGATGGACGTCAGTCGCGGACCGGTACGTGAAGCGCTGCGCGTACTGGAGCGCGAGGGACTGGTCCACTGCGCGTGGCACCGCGGGACGACAGTGACGACACTGTCTCCTGAGGATGTCGCGGAGCTCGACAGCCTGCGTGGCGCACTGGAAGACCTGGCTGTCCGCCAAGTGATCACGCGCGACTCGGACGAGGACCTGGCGTCCCTCGCCAAGGCAGCCGAGGTCATGAAGCACGTGACGGACGCCCACGAGATGGTGCGACTGGATATCGCCTTCCACGACGCCGTCTTCGCCGCCGCCAACCACCAGCGCCTCGCCGAAGCCTGGGACGGTATCCGGTGCCAGGTCCACCTATTCTTGCTGACGCGGATCAACCTCAGCACCGACGGGTACATCGGCTGCATCCCGCGCGAACACCACGGGCTCGTGACCGCACTGCGCTCCCGCGACACCGAAACCGCGCTCCACCTCTTCGCCGCACACCGTCGCCACGCCGTCGACGTGGTGACTGGGAACGCCGACCCGAACTGAGAGGACGTGACAGCCGTCTACACGAGACCCCTGGGGTGACGCTGCACTCCCCCTCGCGGCACTGCCAGCAGGAATCATCGGATCCAAGCCCGTGCGTGTCTTGTTCGAAGGCACCGGCTCGGGTGGATCCCTCAAGCGCCAGCAGTCCAGCAGTGAAAGTCCGGCTCGAACACCCCAGCAGCCCCCGCCGATGATCCGTCCGTAGCGGTCACGTGTGGTGTCGAGCGCGGTCTCCACCTCGCGGTCGATGAGTACCATCCGAAGTCGGAAGTCGCGTGCTTGGGAGGCAAGTTCCGGCTGCCGAAGGCGTGGGGGATTTGGGTATCGGTTGCTCCTGGTGGTCGGTGTCGGCGGCCACGGCACCGGCTACGCATCGCCCCGCCGGCGTCAGCGGCCGCTGACGAAGCAGAATTCATTGCCTTCAGGATCGTTGAGGATCTGGAACTGCCCGTAGGGATTCGTCACCAGCTCACCGACGGCCACCGCGCCCAGCTGGATATCGCCTCGGCCGTCGCCGTGGCGATATCCCCCGCCAGCAGGTCCAGATGAAGGCGGTTCTTCGTGGCTTTCGGCTCAGAGACCCCTTGAAAGGCCAGACGTGGCATCTCGGGCGGGTCCACGTAGCTCCAGTCCGCGTCCCGCCGCACAGGCTCCCCACCCAACAGCGAGGCCCAGAACCGGGCCAGCTCCTGAGGATCGCCGCAATCGAAAACGATCTCGTCCAGTCTTGCACGCATCCCCGCACCCTAGACGCTGCCCATCAGACATCGCAGACGATCAGCGACGACGCTGATTACTCGTCCAAGAGTTTGGGTGCGGGGCCCAGTTCGAGCCGCACCGCGCGACGCAGATTCACCCTCTGGAGGATTCGTCGATGGCGGGCATGGGCTCACCGCCCGGATGCCACTTGCTCAGGAACCCGGCCTGGCGACTGACATCGACGAGTTCGATGCGGGCGCCGACGCTGTCCATGTGGTGGTAGACGAACGGTCGACCGTGCGGGCAGCCGGAAAAGTCCACGGGTATACCCTCCCGCTCCAGGCGCCGGGAGCCTTCCTGTACATCGCTGGACCAGAAACCGAGGTGATCGAACCTGGCTCCTTCCGCCGCGTCCCAAGGACTGCCGGCGGCCCCCTCGATGAGCTCGATGAAAGGCGGCCCACCAGTGGTGAAGACGATGCGGTAGTCCCACTCGCCAAGCCTGTCGGATGCAGGCTCGTTCCACTCGACCCCGGCCGAACGCCGGAAGTCCTGCATCGCTCGTTCGAGGTCCGGAACCGCAAAACACACATGATAGAAGGCTGTCATCCACCCATGATCGGCCATGCCATCTCAAAGACCCAGCAGATAGAGGTCAAGCTGAGAGCTCGGCACAGGATCTTGTTGAAGTGCCTTGGTTGGGCGGGACGTTGTGACGATCCGTCCGTTCGGGAAGGTGTGACGACTCGGCCGCGGATCGTGGACGATGACCTATGGGCGCTGATCGAGCGACTGCTGCCGCCCTGGCCCGAGCGGTCGCCGGGGCCGAAACCGGTGGCGGATCGGCTGTGTCTGCAGGGCATCCGGCACGTCCCTCACAGCGACATCGTAATCGGCAACTCTTGCCGCTGGAACGCGGATCCGGTTCCGAAGGGCCTGCCGGCACCACCTCATGCCTGGTTGACCGCGTACCCCAGGAACGTCACCAGCGGGCTGTCCTCCGGCTCCAGCACCATGTCGACCAGCTCCGGCAGCTGCTCGTCTGTGAGCGTGCCGCGCCTGCGCCCGCGCGTCGCGCGCACCAGACTGCGCACGTCGCGCGGCTTGAACGCCGAGAGGTCCTTCGCGGACAGCCCCGCCCGGTCGAGGGCCTCGGTGAGCTCCGACGGGCGGCGCAGCCGATGTGCGGCGTAGCGGCCGCGGGGCATGATCCGTGTGCCCGGGAATGACTGGAAGGCGCCGAGGTAGATGAGGCGGGAGATGGGAGTGCGGTTCACCGTGTCGTAGACGAAGGCCCCGCCGGGACGCAGCACACGCGCCGCCTCCGCGAGGACCGCGTCCGGCCGTTCGGTGATCTCGAGGGTGTCGGCGCAGTACACGAGGTCGAAGGAGCCGTCCGGCAGGTCGAGTTCCTCCGCGGGTGTCGTCAGGTAGGTGAGGCCAAGGCTGTCGTCCGCGTCCTGGGCGAGGGCCGTCGCGGCGGGCGACGGGTCGGCGGCAACGACCTCGAACCCGAGTTGGGCGAGGCCCCGGGCCAGAAGGCCGCGCCCGCTGCCGACGGCGAGCGCCCGGCTGGCGGCCGTGGCGAGGCTCAGCTCCCGGAGCACGTGCCGCAGGTACTCCAGCCGTACGGACTGAAAGGTCAGGGCCCGAATCTGGCGGCCGTCGACGGCCGTTGGCCCGGCCGAGTCGAGTGCGATGCGCGGCGCGGTGGTCATGGCAGTCTCCATCCACTTTCCGGATCGGGTTCCCTGAGTGAACCTAGCATCAGCTAGTTCCCTGGGGGAACTCGTCGCCGATATGATGCGACCGTGACCCGTACCTCCCTCTCCGACGTCGCATGCTCGATCGCCCGCGCCACCGACCTGTTCGGCGATGCCTGGACAGCCCTGATCATGCGCGACGTCGTCGTCGGCATCCGCCGCTTCGACGAACTGGCGCAGGACCTCGGCCTGTCGCGCAAGGTCCTCGCCTCGCGACTGGCCCGGCTGGTCGAGGAAGGCGTGCTGACACGCGAGCAATACCAGGCCAGCCCACCACGCGAGGAGTACGTGCCCACAGAGAAGGGCCGGGAGCTCTACCCCGTCCTGCTGACGCTGATGGCCTGGGGCGACAAGTGGTACGCGGAGCCCGCGGGGCCGCCAGCCCGGATCCGCCACGAAACCTGCGGACACCTGGCCACGCCGGTCGTGACCTGCGATGCCTGCCAAGAGCCGCTCACCGTGGCCGACACCACACAACTGCCCGGCCCCGGGGGGCGGATGGGACCGGGCACGCGGCTGCTCGCCCCACTGATCGCGGGGCGGGGGGAGGAGGCGGCTGCGGACCCGACTACCACTCCGTATTCCGCCCCATCCGCTCGTTCATGATCTCGTTGCTGTCGGCCCGGGACTTGCTCACCCGGGCGTCTCCTGTCTCTCCCCTTCGGAGCCGAGCGGAGTAGAGCCTCAGCAACCCCCGGCACCGCTATGAGGGCAGTCTTGAGCAGCCTGGCCATGCTCCTCGTTGCCACGTCGCCCGGGTTAACGGCGTCGGCGGAGCCGCAGCGGACCGATCCGCTCCAGCAGCAAGTGGACGCGATCCGCGACACCGGGGCCGTCGGTGTGTTCGCCGAGGTGACGTCCCCGGGCACAGATGACCGCGCGCGCCGGCACGGCCGAGATGGGCACCAGGAGGCCGATGCCGTGGAAACGGTAGGGGGTCCGGATTGGCAGCGCTACCAAGACGTTCACCGCCGCGGTCATGCTGCAATTCGTCCGCGAGGGGTATCTGTCCCTGGATGGCACCGTCGAGCAGTGGCTGCCTGACGTGGTCCAGGGCAACGGAAACGACGGTGGCCGGATCTCCGTGAGCAGCTGCTGCAGCACACCAGCGCCATCCCTGATGTCCGGATACCCGCGCTGAACAGCGCAGATGGCTATAGGGCCGAGCGGTTCCGCAGCTACACCCCAGAAAGAAGTTGGTGGGAATGGCGATGCGGAAACCCCCGACTCCCCCCCCGGGCACTGACTGGCAGTACTCCAACACCAACTACGTTCTCGTCGCGATGATCAATCACGAGGTGACCGGCCGGAGTTGGGTAGCCAACGGGTATGTGTCGTGCTCGTCACGGGTTACCGGCAGCGGCCTCTTTTGTCCCCTCACAGACGGGAATCCGAGCCCAACCCGGAGGGAAGATGAGGGGGATCTCGGGGGGGCGTCGCTTCGGTCGTTCCGCCGGGATTTAGAGGTTGTCTCACGTGGCAAGTTTCGCAAGCTACTGGTAGCAGGTCAGGGCGCGGGCCATGGCCAGGCCCCGGCTCTGGCAGTCGTTGCGGAGCACGTACGGGATCTTGAGACCACGAGCAGCCCATGGCAGGCTCATGCCGCATGATCGATGGATTCGCGAAAGACAACCTGCACGGGAGACTGCGGCGGGACCGCAAGGCGCTGCTCTGGAAACTCGACGGCTTGTCCGAATACGATGCCCGCCGGCCTTTGACAGTGACCGGGACCAACCTCCTCGGCCTGGTCAAACACGTGGCCACCGTCGAGGCCAGGTACTTCGGCGAGGTCTTCGACCGCCCTTCCCCGGAACCGCTGCCCCGGTGGCAGGACTCCAACGGCAGCGATCTGTGGGCGACCGAGGACGAGACCCGCGATCAGATCATCGGGTTCTACCGGCGCACGTGGGAACACTCGGACGCGACGATCAACGAGCTTCCCCTCGACGCCCCCGGCCACGTGCCGTGGTGGCCGGAGCCTTATCCCAACACGAACCTGTTCGCCATCATGGTCCATGTCCTCAGCGAGTCCATCCGGCATGCCGGGCACGCCGATATCCTGCGCGAGGGCCTCGACGGCCGGACCGGGTTGCGCGCCGAACACGAGAAGCAGATCGACGAGGAAGCCCGCGCAGCCCACTGCGCGAAGATCGAGCAGGCCGCCAGGTCGGCCGCACCCATCAAGGCTTAGAGGTCGTCTCACGTGGCTCCCGAGCGGGTCCTGGCGCGAATTCGGGTGCCCGCGCACCGCAACTGCTGGGCAGTCGCGACGGCAGACTCCCGGCCCGGGCTCTCGACCTCCCCGGATGGTCGCGTCATCGGATGCGTTACCGTGCGCGAGCGGAGACGACTTCCGCGTGCGAAAGAGGCGGCAGCCGTCGGAGTGGACAGGGGAAGCGTGATGTCGGAGCGTGGCGGCCAGTCGGCTGCCCGGGGCCGCCCGGCGGCGGGGAGGCCCGCGGGACCGCGTGCGGCGGAGATCCGGGGTGCGGCCCTGGCCCTGTTCGCCGAGCGTGGCTACGCCGCCACCACGATGGCCGACATCGGCGCATCGGTGGGGGTGCGGGGGCCGAGCCTGTACAAGCACGTGGGCTCCAAACAGGAGCTGCTCGCTCGGATCATGACGGGCACGATGGAAGACCTGCTGCGGACCCACCGCGCGGCAGTAACCGGCTGCGAGGATCAGGTGGAACGCCTGCGCCGGGCCACGGAGGCCCACGTCCGCTACCACGCCCGGCACCGCCAGGAGGCATTCGTCGGGACGCGGGAGATCCGCAGCCTGGAGGAACCCCACCGTGCGGAGGTCCTGACGCTGCGGGCCGCCTACGAGCAGGCGTTCCGGGACCTGCTCACCGAGGGGGTGGAGGCCGGCCGGTTCCGGGTGCCCACGGTGAAGCTGACCTCGTACGCGATCCTGGATCTGGGGATGGGCGTGGCCGTGTGGTACCGCGAGGACGCTGACCTGACCGAGGACCAGGTGGTTTATCAGTACGGCGATTTCGCCTTGCGTTTGGCAGGGGTGAGATGACGGTCGGTGGCGCGGTCGAAGCGTAGGCGTTCAGGTGGAGCGGGCCAACGCGGCAGCGGTGTCCGCGGCGGTGAGTCCGAACACCAGCGCCGAGGCGAGACCTCCTGCGTAGGCGCGGTGCCACAGCCCTCCGGTGTCCGACCCGGCGGCGAGGAGCCCGCCGAGTGGTTTGCCGTCCTCGCGCAGCACGCGGGCCCGGTCGTCGATGCGCACGCCGTGGAACGGAAAGGTGATGGCCGGCACGGTCTCCATGACGTAGTAGGGCGGTTCGATCAGCGGGAGGGGGTCCAGCTCCCGGCTGGGCAGCGGGTTCAGCCCTGCTGAGGCGCACTCGTTGAGCCGGGTGACCGCGTCGCGGATGTCGTTGCCCCGGTAGCCCCATTCCGCGGGCAGGTAGGCCAGTTCCTCCAGGTCCTCGGCGAGCCCGACGCGGCCGCCTCGCTTGCTCGCCAGAGCGAACTTGTCGACGGCGACGGCGCCTTCGACGTACGAGCCGACGATCCAGTCGCGGAACACCCGGGCATCGGCGATGAGCAGGCCGCGGCCTTCGGGCTGCTCAAGCAACGCCATGGCGGTGAGATGGTCGCCGAGCGTCTCGTCGACGAACCGTTCATTGTGCAGATTGAACAGGAGGGCGTGCTCGCTGTAGTACAGCGACATGTCGACGAAGTCCGCGGGGTCGGCGAAGGGAATGCCGCTGGGGATGAGGTGGCCGTAGAAGCCGGCGTCGTTGTGGCCGGTGGCGGCGCTGGCCTGGGAGGCGAGACGGTAGCCGCCGCCCTGGCTGTGGGGGTTGGAGCGTAGCTCCATGCGGTCGGCGTGGGGGTGGACGTGGGCTGTTCGCAGTGCCGGGTCGCCCTGAAATCCGCCGGTCGCGAGGAGCGTGGAGCGCGCGCGCACCTGCCTGCGCATACCGTCGGTCGACTTCACCTCCGCGCCGGTCACGACGCCGTCCTCGATCAGCAGTCGTTCGGTATCGGTCTTGAGCAGCAGTTCGCCACTGCCTTGGAGAATGCGACGGCAGGTGTCGAGGTAGTGGTGGGTGTCGAACTGATGCCCTCGGCCGAAGCTGAGGACGCGTTGGGAGTCCTTGACCTCCACTCCGAGGGATCGGATCCAGGAGGTGCCGTCGGCGAACCGGTCCACGAGTGCGCGCTTGAGAGCGCGGTCCCCTCGCGGGTTGTGCCGGTCCATGGCGTCGTGGCTCGGGGCGGTCCATGCGTAGCCGGCGAAAAGCGCGGAGCCGCCGACCTCGGCACCTATCTCGGTGGTGGTCACGGTCAGGCCGTTGCGTGCGGCGCGGGCGGCGGCGGTCAGACCGGCCATGCCGGCGCCGATGATCAACAGGTCCACGTCTTCCGTGCGCACCGGGTTCTCCTTCGTTTCGACGGCACGACCGCCCGTGCGGACTGTCCAACCCGGTCGATCTAAACTAAATCCAGTTCAGTTCGTCAAGTGCTGGGTTCGGGGTGAGGCGGCAGGGGGCGATGGCGCTGCGCGCCGTTAGGGTCAATTCAGGTAGGGGTTTCCTGGTCAACTGCACCTTGCGGGCCGCGCCCTTCAACGGGTGAGCGATAGACCTAGCTGTACTGAGTTCAGTTCTGTACGCTCCCCGGCACCGGCAGGGAACGGGACCGTGCCACAGGAAGGGGAGTCGGCCGTGAGCGCTACTCAGCAGTCCGCCGCATCGGGGGCGGAGCCGGCAGAGCCGGATCCGCGCTCCGTGCGTCGAGCGATGCTCGCCGGAAGCCTCGGCACCTTGATCGAGTATTACGACTTCAGCATTTACGGCTATCTGGCCGTGGCCATCGCTCCGCAGTTCTTTCCGAGCGACGATCCGGCGGCCTCGGTGCTCGCGGCGCTGGCGGTGTTCGCCACCGGCCTCCTGGCGCGGCCGATCGGCGGCATCTTCTTCGGGCGGCTCGGCGACAGGCTCGGCCGCCGTACGGCGCTGGTCTCCTCGGTGCTGTGCATGGGGATCGCGAGCAGCGTCACGGGGCTGCTACCGACCTATCACCAGATCGGTGTGATGGCCGCGGTGCTGCTCTTCCTCACCCGGGTGGTGCAGGGTATTTCCTCCGGCGGCGAGTCGGTCGGCGCGTACGCCTACATCTACGAGTCTGCGCCGCCTCGGCGCCGAGCCTTCCTCGGTGCCTTCACGCCCATCGGGTCCAACCTTGGATTCATGCTCGCCGCGGCCACCGCGGGGGCGATCTCCGCGCTCACCACCGCGGACCAGCTGTCCTCCTGGGGCTGGCGGCTGCCCTTCCTGATGGCGGTGCCGCTCACCTTGTTCTGCTTGTGGGCCCGGCTGCGGATCGAGGACACCCCCGAATTCGAGGCGGCCGCCCGACGCGCCGACATCCCCACGGCGCCGATCCGCGAGGCCTTGTCGACCCACCGCGCGGCGCTCCTGCAGTCCATGGCCCTGGCGATGGCGCAAGGCGGCGCCATCTTCTTCGGGCTGACGTACATCGGCATCTACCTGACCACCGACCTGGGGTACGACCCGACCCAGGTGTTCTGGCTGACTGCGGGGGTCGTGGGCGTCACCGTGCTGCTGATGCTCCCGGCGGGATGGCTCGCTTCCCGTTTCGGCTGCCGTCGCGTCCTGCTCTTCGGCATGCTGGGATTCCTGGTGACCGCTTACCCGGCGATGCTGCTGATGGGCCGGCACAGCCTGGCCCTGGCGGGTGCGGCCTATGTCCTGTTCATGGTGAGCAGCGCGTTCGTGCAGGTCCCGGCGGCCAGTCTGTGGCCGCGGCTGTTCGAGCGCCGTGTCCGCTACACGGGCATGGCCATCGGTTACAACGTTGGCACCGTCCTCGCCGGCGGGACGGCTCCGTATATCGCGGCCTACTTGGTTCACCGGACCGGGAATCTGCTCTCCCCGGCGTTCTTCGTGATGGCGGTCTCCGTGATCGGGGTCGGTGCGCTCCTCACCGTCCGCAAGGACGTGTAGCCGAACCGCCGGCCCGGTGACCGTTGGCCACGGGGCCGGCGCTCACCGGGCCGAATCCTCTTTGTCAGATGCCGGTGCCGGCGGGTGACTTGGCGGCGTGCCCGGTCCGGCCTATGGTCTGGCCGCCGTCGATGAGGAATTCGCCGCCGGTGGTGTAGGAGGCGTCCGCACTGGCGAGGAAGAGCACCATGCGGGTGACCTCCTCGGGCTCCCCGACGCGCGGTAGGGGCTGATCGGTGAAGAGGTCGGAAGAGGCGCTCTCGCCCATGGGGGTCCGGATGACGCCCGGGTGTACGGAGTTGATGCGGACCCCGGTGCCTGCCATGTCGAGCGCCGCCGCCTTGGTCAGGCCCCGCACGCCCCACTTGCTGGCTACGTAGCCGATGCCGTCGGCGAAGCCGGTGAGCCCTGCCGCCGAGGAGATGTTGACGACGGCTCCGTGGCTGCGGCTGCGCATGCCGGGTAGGACGGTGTGCATGCCGAGGAAGGCGCCCACCAGATTGACGTCGAGGATCCGGCGGAACTGATCGGGGGTCTGGGCCTCGACGCCGCCGAAGTGAATGATCCCCGCGTTGTTGACCAGAACGTCCACCGGGCCGAAGGCGTCCTCCGTCGCGCGGACGGCGGACTGCCAGGACTCCTCGCTGGTGACGTCGAGGTGGCAGTACCGGGTCTGCGGGAGTTCCTCGGCGAGGGCCTTTCCCTCGTCGTCCAGCAGGTCGCAGATGGCGACGCGGGCGCCTTCCGCGACCAGCCCGCGTACGTGCGAGGCGCCCATGCCCCTCGCCCCGCCGGTGACGATGGCGACCTTTCCGTCGAAGCGCATTTCGCGGTTCCCTTCTGCAGGCTTTGATCAGGTCAGAGGTCAGAGGTCAGAGGTCAGAGGTCATGCGTCGAAGTGGTGCGGAACGCCGTGCGGGCCGGGGCGGGGCATCGTGAAGTGCCGCCGGGGGGCGGCGCTTCAGTCGGGTACGAGTACGGCCCGCCCCCGCACCCGGCCCTGCCGGAGCCGCTCGAAGACATCCAGGGCGGTGGACAGCGGGAACTGCTCCGTCTCGACGCGGATCGCCCCGGAGCGCGCCAGCGCGATGACCTCGGCGAGCTCGGGCCGCGTCCCCCAGAACGGCAGCGAGAGCCGGAAGCCCTGCGGCAGCGCGCCCGGTTTGCGGACCGTCAGGTGCCCACCGCCACTGCCGACCAGCGTGAGGGCACCGCCGGGGCGCAGGACGCTCGCCGCGAGTTCCAGGGATTCCGTGGTGCCCGCGAAATCCAGCACGGCGTCCGGTCCTACGCCGCCGCTCTGCGCCCTCAGTTCATGGCCGGTGTCCGCCCGCAGCAAGGCCCCGAAGTGTGCGCCGCAGCGGTATGCGAGAGTCAGCGCCTCCTCGCGGATGTCGACCGCCAGTACCCGGCTCGGCGTGGTCGCGCGGAGGATCTGGACGGCCAGGTGGCCGAGCCCGCCGACGCCGATGACGACGGTGGTGGCCCCCTTTCCGAGCACGGATCGCAGGCCGGCGACGGCGTGATACGACGTCAGGCCCGCGTCGGTGAGCGGCGCCGCCTGATCGGCGGGCAGGTCGCCGATCGGCACCAGGTACCGGGCGGACGGGACGAGCACGTACTCGGCCATGCCTCCGTCCCGGCCCAGCCCGGCCCCGTGCCACGTGAGGGTGTGGCGCCGGTCGCAGTAGTTGTCCATGCCCGCGGCGCAGCGGTCGCAGGTGCCGCAGCCCCACGGTCCGTACAGCACCACGCGTTCGCCGACCGTCACTCCGTCGGCTTCGGGGCCGAGCACGGCGACCTGTCCTGCGACCTCGTGGCCGAGGGTGAAGGGGAGGCGATAGGGGAGGGTCCCGGCGCCTTTGTCGACGACATGCAGATCGGAGTGGCAGAGCCCGACGGCTTCCGTCCGCACCAGCACCTCGTCGCCGTGGGGGACGGGCCGCTCGATCCGCGTCGGCGTCGGTGGTTCGCCCCATGTGGTCAGCCGCAGTGCCCGCATCGTCACCGTCCCAGGTCTTGTCAGCCCGACGGTCGTCACGGTAACAGAGGTGAAGTCAGTTCAATATATGGAGAGTGGGATTGCCGTGGTGCATGGAGATGATCGGGCGGGGCGGTTCGCGGGCAAGGTCGCGATGGTGACGGGTGCCGGCTCCGGCATGGGCGCGGCCGTGGCCCGGCAGTTGGCCGCGGAAGGGGCGCGGGCCGTCGTCCTGGCGGATGTGAACGTCGACGGCGCCGCGGCCGTCGCCGAGGAGCTGCCCACCGCGAAAGCGGTCCACGTCGACGTGCGGGACGCGACCGCGGTGGATGACGCCGTCCAGGAGGTGCTGCGCCGGCACGGGCGGATCGACGTCCTGGTGCACGCGGCCGGCGTGGACGACCCGGAGGCCAAACAGCGGATCGCGGAAGCCCTGGTCGAGCGGCGGCCGGCGGCGGTGACCGGGTCCCTCGACGACGCATCCTGGCGGCGCGTCATGGCGGTCAATCTGGACGGCACCTTCCATGTGCTGCGTGCCGCGGTGCGGGCCATGCAGCCGGCCGGGGCGGGCGCGATCGTGGTCATCGGCTCCTCGTCGGCTTTCGACACCCCCGTCGGCTATCCGCACTACGCCGCCTCCAAGGCGGGTGTGCACGCACTGAGCCAGGCCGTGGCCAAGGAGGTCATCGCCTCCGGGATCCGCGTGAACGTGGTGGCCCCGGGCCCCACCGAGACGGGGATGGCGGCCCGCACGCCGGAAGTGCTGCGCGCCGGATTCGCCGACCCACGGGTGCGTCCGTACGCGACGGCCGAGGAGATCGCCGACATCGCTCTCTACCTGGCGAGCGACGCGGCGGCGAACCTGGTCGGCGCGGTGCTGCTGGCCAACGGCGGGCGCTTCACCGCCTGACGGGCGTAGGGAATCCGGTTCCGGGGGCTTGCCGGTCCCGGATCCCCTCCTTAAGGTGAATTGAGTTCAATTCTGATGCATCTCATGCGATGCCGCTCGCCACCGTCCGAGCACGATGGAGACCCCATGCACCCTCGTCACCCCGAGATCGCCCCCCAGCTGCTGTCCGCAACCGATGAGCAGCAGCAGCTGCGCACCGTCCTGCGGGACTTCTACCGCGAGGTGAGCGGGCCCGAGGACGTCCGCAAGCAGCAGGCCACCCCGCGGGGATACGACCCAGCGCTCTGGGCGCGGCTCGCGGGCGAGATCGGGGTTCACGGGCTGGCCGTTCCCGAGGAGTACGGCGGGTCGGGCTTCACCTTCGCCGAGCTGGCGGTCGCCCTGGAGGAATCCGGGCGGGCGCTGTACTGCGCGCCGCTGCTGCCCACGGTGGCCCTCGCCGCGCACGCTCTGCTGGCCTGCGATGACCCGGCGGCCTGCGCGCGCTACCTGCCGCGCATCGCGGACGGCACCCTGACCGCCACCATCGCCGGTTTCGACGCTGATGCACCCGGTGTCACCGCCGAGCAGACCGTCTCGGGCTGGGTACTGCGCGGACGGGCGGACTTCCTGCTCGACGGGGCCGGCGCCGACCTCATCCTCGTACGGGCCGATACCCCGGCCGGGCCCCGGCTGTTCGCCTGCGAACCGGCCGCGGACACCTGCCGACGGACGCCACGCCGAGTCCTGGACGAGACGCGGCGCCAGGCGCTGGTGGAGTTCCGAGGGGCGCCGGCCACCGTCGTGGGCACCGCGGAGCGCACCGCGGACACCGTCTCGGCGACCCTCGACATCGGCCGCGCCGCACTGGCCGCCGAGCAGGTCGGGGGCAGCGGCCACGCACTGGAGGCCACGGTCGAGTTCGTCGCCCAGCGGCACCAGTTCGGCCGCCCCATCGGTTCCTTCCAGGCCGTCAAGCACCGGCTGGCAGATTTGCTGGTCGCGCTTGAGGCGGCGCGTTCGGCGTCCACGTACGCGACCGCCTGCGTCGCCGTCGCGTCGCCGCAGTTGCCGGTGGCGGCCGTTACCGCCGCCGTGGTCTGCTCCGAGACCTTCCGCCTGGCGACGGCCGAATACGTCCAACTGCACGGCGGAATCGGCTTCACCTGGGAGCACCCGGCGCATCTGTACGTCCGCCGGGCACGCAGCGGTGAGGTGCTGTTCGGTACAGCGGACGGGCACCGCGCCCGACTCGCCGCGCTCGTGGGCCTCACCGGACGATCCGCCGCCTGAGCAGGCAAGGAGAGCAGCGATGACGGAGCGCACCGACCTCGCCATGGCCGCCCCGTTCGTGCTCGGCGGCCTCACCCTTCCCAACCGCCTCGTCGCCACCGCCCATGCCACCGCCGCCGTCACCGACGGCGCCCCCACCGAGACCGATGCGGCCTACTGGCGGCGCCTGGCCCAGGGCGGCGCCGGCATGGTGATCACCGGCGGCACCGCCGTGGCTCCCGAGTCGACGCTGCCCCGGCGCTACCTGACCGAGGCGTGGCGTCCGGAGATCAAGGAGTCCGTGCGCCGCCGCGCCGAGGCCATCACCGACGGGGGCGCGGTGGCCATCGCGCAGCTCGTCCACCTCGGCCGGGAGACCCTGGGCGCCGGCACCTATTACGCGCCGGTCTCCGCCGCCGCCGTCCGCTCCCCGCGGGAGGCGACCGCGCCCCGCCCGCTGAGCACCGAAGAGGTACGCGACGTCGTCGACGCCTTCCGCATCTCGGCGGCGAACAGTGTGCAGGCCGGATTTCACGGCGTGGAACTGCACGCAGGGCACGGCTATCTGCTCGCGCAATTCCTCTCCCGCGCAAACAACACCCGCGACGACACATACGGCGACCGCCTCGCGCTGCTGTCTCAGATCATCGACGCGATCCGCGTCGAGATCGGTGAACTCCCCATCGGCGTGCGGGTATCGGTGGAGCCGGGCGAGGACTCCGGACTCGGTCTCGACGACCTCATCGAGCTGCTCCCACGCCTTTGCACCGCGTCGCCGTTCGCCTACGTCAACATCACCACCGGCGTCCGCAACACCTACGTCCCCGACATGGCCACCGCCCCCCCGCCGCTGCTGGCGTCCGTGGCCCGGCTCCGCGCCGCGGTCGCCCTGCCGCTGCTGGTCAGCCAGGGGTTCCGATCGGCGGCCGACATCGAGCGGGCGCTGGGTGCGGGAGCCGATCTGGTCGGCATGGCGCGACCGTTCATCGCCGACCCCGACTTCGCCCGCAAAGTGATGGCCGGCGAGGAGCGCGCCGTACGGCCCTGCACGAGCTGCAACGAGGGCTGCCGGACCTTCGAGCCCACCGGATCCTGTTCGGTCAACCCCGAGCTGGGGCCCCCGGGAGCCGCCACCCGCCCGGCCGTCCCGCTGTTGCTCACCCGGCGGGGTGCCGGCAGTCGGCCCGTCGCCGTGCTGGGGGCCGGGCCCGCCGGCATGGAGTGCGCGATGGCACTCGCCCGCGCCGGTGCCGAGGTGACCGTCTTCGACAGGGCGCCGGAAGCGGGCGGTCAGGCGCGCCTGGCGGCCCTCGCCCCGCACCGCTCCGGCTGGCAGACGTTCGTAGACTTCCAGCGCGGCCGGCTGGCCGATCTCGGCGTGCGGGTGCTGCTCGGGGCGTCCCCCGCGGCAGATGAACTGGACGCGTACGCCCACCTCGTGCTCGCCACCGGCGCCGAGGAGGGGGACGTCCCCCTGACCGGTGAGCTTCCCACCCTCACCAGTACCGACTTCCTGCGTCGGCACGCCGACGTCGTACCGAGCGCGCCCAGGGTCGCCGTCCTCGACGACGGCTTCGGATGGTGGCAGGGCATCAGCGCCGCCGAGAGCGCGCTGACGGCCGGCGCGCGTGAGGTCACCGTCATCACCCCCGGCACCGGTTTCGCGACGGGACTGTCGCCCGAGAACCGCACCCAGCTGATGAACCGGCTCGGCGGGCTTCCCCTGCGCGTCATCGCGATGAGCACCGTCCTCTCGACGGCGGCCGACGGTGTGCGGTTGCACCACATCCTGGACGGCCACGAGACGCACCTCGCCGCCGATGTCCTGGTCACGGTCGGCGTACGCCACCCCCGCCTGCCCGACGTCAGGCCGGCCGCCCACCAGACCGTCCGCGCGGTCGGTGACTGCGTCGTGCCGCGCCGCATCGCGCACGCCGTCGCGGAGGGACGCGCGGCGGCGGAGGCCGTGGTCGGGCGGGACGACGAGCGGTGAAGACCGCTTGTCGTCCCGCCCGTGCGGGCCCGCACGCGTCAGGCGTCGTGGACGTAGAATCCCCGGCCGCTCTTTCGACCCAAGTGGCCTGCGGCGACCATGCGTTGGAGCAGAGGAGGAGCGGCGTACAGCGGCTCCTTGAACTCCTCGTACATCGAGGTGGCCACGGCTTGGATGGTGTCCAGGCCGATCAGATCGAGCAGCCTCAGCGGGCCCATCGGGTGGGCGCAGCCGAGCTCCATACCCCTGTCGATGTCCGCCGCGTGCGCCGTGCCGGACTCGACCATGCGGATCGCCGCGAGCAGGTAGGGCACCAGCAGGGCGTTGACCACGAAGCCGGAGCGGTCGGGCGCCTGGATGGCCGTCTTGCCCAGGCCCTCGGTGGCGAAGTCGAGGGTGCGGGCCACGGTGTCGGCGCCGGTGGTGAGGGCGGGGATCACCTCGACGAGCTTCTGTACCGGTACGGGGTTGAAGAAGTGCAGCCCCACGACGTGGGAGGCCCGGCCGGTGGCGGTGGCGAGGTCGACGACGGGAATCGAGGACGTGTTGGTGGCAAGGACGGCTTCCGGGTCGGCCAGGACCTTGTCCAGCCGGCGGAAGACCTCCAGCTTGACGTCGCGGTGCTCGGCGACGGCCTCGACGACGAACTGCCGGTCGGCCAGCTCGTCCAGGTCGTGGGTGAACGAGAGCCGGTCCAGTGCCTGCTCGCGGTCGGTTTCGGTGAGCTTGCCGCGCAGCAGACCGCGGTCGAGGGAGGCGACGACGCGGTCGCGGCCGACGGCTGCCAGCTCGGGAGTCGACTCGGCGACGATCACGTTGATGCCACGCAGTGCGGCGGTTTCGGCGACGCCGGAGCCCATGAGGCCGCAACCGACCACGCCGAGGCGGAGGATGCCGGACATGAAGGTCCTTCCCTGCTGAGGTAGTTGAGGTGACCGGGGTGGTCGGGTGGCCGCTGAATGCGGCCGGGGGCGGGTGGCCGGTGCGTACCCCTCCGCCATGGTGAACCGAACCAGGTACGTTCCTCAAGAGTATGACTGAATCCAGTTTGGTTCGATCAAGCGGCAGGTGTGTTGCGCGGCGATTTGATTCACCGTCTTGCTGGCTGTTCATGGGGCCGTTGGTGTGAGGTGCGCGCGCCTTCGTTGGTCACCCATCAGCTGAATCCATTTCGATCCGAGGGTTGACAGCTGCGCCGCGCGCTCCCCAGACTCGTAGTGAATTCAGTTCAAGTCACTTCGGTTGCGGAGGCAGAAGATGGCAGTGGAAGACGAGATCCAGTTCGAGCGTGACGGCCACGTCGCCCGTGTCTGGCTCAACCGCCCGTGGAAGAAGAACTGCGTCACCGTGCCGATCCTGGACCGGCTCGACGAGATCATCACCGAGGTCGACGAGGACCCCGAGCTGCGGGTCCTGGTGTTCCGCGGGCGCGGCGGCACCTTCTGCTCGGGCTTCGACCTCGACAGCCTGAAGGCGGACTTCGTCGGCAAGTCGAGCGCGATCGACGTCGCGGTGAAGTCCGCGAAGGTGTGCGACCGCCTCTACTCGATGAAGACGCCGTCCGTCGCGGTCCTGGAAGGCCATGTCACGGCCGGCGGCTTCGAGATCATGATCTCCTGCGACTTCGCCATCGCCGCGGACGACGCCAAGATCGGGGACTTCCACATCCGCCGCGCCCTGTTCGGCGGGGCCGGCCCGATCTACCGGGTGCCGCGCATGATCGGTATCCGCAAGACCAAGGAGCTGATGCTCACCGGCAAGTTGCTCTCCGGCGTGGAGGCGACCGAGTTCGGCCTCATCAACGACCATGCGCCGACCGAGAAGCTGGACGAAACGGTCGAGGAGTTCATCTCCCACCTCACCGACAAGAGCCCGTTCACGATGTGGCTGACCAAGATGACGATCGACCGGAGTCTGGACGCCGACACCCAGTCCCTGATGGTCATGGAGCACCTCGCCGTGGGAGTGGCGCTCAACTCCGATGACGCCAATGAGGGTGTGTCGGCGTTCCTGGAGAAGCGCGAGCCGAAGTGGCAGGGGCGCTGACCCCGATGGCCGCGAACCCGCGGAGTCAAGCCGGCGCGCTGCGGGGCGCCCGCTGCGCCGGCTGCTCGGTGGCGACGTACCCCGCCGACAGCGCGTGTCCGCGCTGCGGCGGGCCCGCCGACCCGGTGGCCCTGTCCGGCACGGGCACGCTGTGGACCTGGACGGTGCAGCGGCACGCCCCCAAGTCGCCGCCCTACCGCGTCCCTTCCGGCGGCTTCGCACCGTTCGCGGTCGGCTACGTCGAACTGGCGGAGGGCGTACGGGTCGCCGCCCTGATCGACGTCGACAACCTCGACGGGCTCCGCATCGGCATGCCCGTCACGCTGACCGCCGGTGGCGGGGTGCCGCGCGCCCGGCCCACAACCGGTGCGGAGGACTCATGACCACCGACGTACTCATCTGCGGCGCCGCCCGCACCCCCTTCGGGCGGCCGGACGCGAGCGGCCGGCAACTGGCCGTGCACGCGGTGAACTCCGCGCTGGCGGACGCCGGGATCGGGTGGTCCCGAGTGCGGGCCGCATTCGGCGGCAGTGACAGCGCCGGGCTCGCCGACACCCTGGTCACCCAACTCGGGCTCAGCGGCCTGCCGTTCGTGAACGTCAAGAACGGCTGCGCGACCGGTGGCAGCGCGCTGGTCTCCGCCGTCAACGCGATCCGCGCCGGCATGGCGGACGTCGTCCTCGCCGTCGGGTTCGACAAGCACCCACGCGGTGCCTTCGACCCGCGGCCCGAGGACTGGGGCCTGGCAGAGGAGTACGGCAGCGACGGGCTGATGGTGACCACCCAGTTCTTCGGTATGAAGGCCCAGCGCTATCTGCACGACCACAAGATCACGCCGAAGACCCTCGCGCTGGTCGCCGAGAAGGCGTACCGCAACGGGGCCCGCACCCCCGAAGCCTGGCGCCGCAAGCCGCTGTCCGCGGCGGAGATCCTGGACTCCGACATGGTCAGCGACCCGCTGACGCGCTACATGTTCTGCTCACCGGGAGCGGGTGCGGCCGCGCTGGTCCTCTGCTCCCCGGAGGCCGCCCGCGCCATGAGCGGCCCCTCGGTCACCCTGCGCGCGGCGGCCGTCCGCACTCGGCGCTTCGGCTCGTTCGAGGTGTTCAGTCCGTCGGTCCCCGGGGGCCGTCTGACGAGCGTCAGCCGCGACGCGTCGGCCGCCGCCTTCGAGGCGGCGGGGGTGGCCCCCGGCGACATCGACGTCTGCCAGCTGCAGGACACCGAAAGCGGCGCCGAGGTCATGCACATGGCCGAGTGCGGCTTCTGCGAGGACGGCGAGCAGGAGCGGCTGATCGCCGCCGGCGCCACAGAGATCGACGGCGCGCTGCCGGTCAACACCGATGGCGGCTGCATCGCGAACGGCGAGCCCATCGGCGCCTCGGGGCTGCGCCAGGTCTACGAGGTCGTCCAGCAACTGCGCGGCCGCGCCGGCGAACGCCAGGTCCCCGGCCGCCCCAGAACCGGCTTCACGCATGTCTACGGCGCCCCCGGCGTCAGCGCCTGCACGGTGCTGTCCCGCTGAACGGGGGCGGAGAGGAGAGAGGGGAGAGATGAACGCCATCCCGGAACCCGAGGACTTCCGCGCGCAGGCCTGGCAGTGGCTCGCCACGGTCGCCCGGCCGCGCGCCGCCGCCGGGGAGTGGGGCACCGGCTCCGACTCCGTCGCCGTGTTCGAGAACCGGACCGAGCAGGAGGAGCGCGAGCACACCGCCCGCATCCAGGAGTGGGAACGCACCCGCTACGACCAGGGGTGGGGAGCACTCGCCTGGCAGGACACGTACGGGGGTCGCGGCCTGCCGGCGTCCTACGAACAGCTCTACCGCTCCGAGGAAGCGGCCTTCGACGTGCCGCACCGCAGCGAGATCTTCCCGGTGACCCAGCAGCTCGTCGCCCCCGCGATCGGCATCTGGGGCAGCGAGGAACAGAAACAGCGCCTGCTGCGGCCCATGCTGCGCACGGACGAACTGGCCTGCCAGCTCTTCTCGGAGACCGAGGCCGGCTCCGACCTCGCGGCGGTGCGCACGAAGGCGGTGCGCGACGGTGCGGACTGGATCCTGGACGGGCACAAGGTCTGGACCTCGGGCGCCCAGGTCGCGACCTGGGGAGTTGCGGTCTGCCGCACCGACCCGGACGTGCCCAAACACGCCGGCATCACGGTCTTCCTGGTGCGGATGGACGCGCCGGGCGTGACCGTACGCCCCATCCAGCAGATGACCGGCGGCGCCAGCTTCAACGAGGTGTACCTCGACGGCGTGCGGGTGCCCGACACCGACCGTCTCGGGCCGGTCGGGGAGGGCTGGCGGGTCACCCTGAGCGTGCTGGCCGCCGAACGGCTCGACTCCGGCAGCCTCGGCCTGGACAACGCCGACCGGGCGCTGGACCTGGCCAGGAACCTGCATCGTCCGCTCACCGACAGCGAACAACAGCGCGCCGCCGACCTCTACCTCCGCACCCTCGTCCAGCGGCTCATCGGACTGCGGGTGACCGCCGCCCTCGTCGCCGGTCGCGAACCCGGAGCGGAAGCCTCGGTCGGCAAGCTCTACGCCACCGGGACCATGCGGGACACCAGCGATCTGGTGTCCGAACTGCTGGGCCCGCGGCTCGTCGCGGACACGGGGGAGTGGGGCACCTACGCGTGGACGGAGCACCTGCTCGGCGCGCCCGGCTACCGCATCGCGGGCGGCACGGACGAGATCCAGCACACCATCCTCGCCGAGCGGGTGCTCGGCCTGCCGAAGGAGCCCGTCCGATGAGCACGGCCACCGAGGTGTCGGAGCTGGCCGCACGGGTCCGCGACCGCCTCGCCCACCTGCACCCGGGTGTCGATGTCGGGGAGTTGAAGACTCTGCCGGGCGGTCACTCGGGGCTGACGTACTCGGTCACCGTGGGGGATGCCGCGTACGTCGTGAAGGCGGTGCCTCCGGGGCAGCGGCCCGTCGGGCGCAACGACGTGCTGCGTCAGGCGCGAGTGCTGGGCGCGCTGGCCGGAACGCCGGTGCTCGTACCGGGTGTCGCCGTTGTCGACGAGGCCCAACCGGCCTGGTTCGCCATGGATTTCGCCGACGGGGAGGCCGTCGAGCCGGTGCTCGACGAGCCCGGGGTGCCCCCCGCTACGGCCCGCGCGCGAATGCTGGCGATCGCCTCCGTACTGCGCCAGTTGCACGCGACCGACCTCCGGACGCCCGGACTCGACGCGCCCGAACCCCTCGCCGCGGCCGGTGAGCTGGAGCGGTGGAGCCGCACCATGCACGCCGTTCCGGCAGAGCTGCGCCCCGGTGGCGAGGAGTTGCTGGCGCGGCTGGGCGACGACGTGCCCGGCGAGCTCCCGCCGGTACTGCTCCACGGCGACTTCCGGCTCGGCAACGTGCTGTGCACCCGCGCACGCGCGACGGCCGTCGTCGACTGGGAGATCTGGAGCGTCGGCGACCCGCGCATCGACCTGGGGTGGTTCCTGCTCTTCGCCGACCACCGCAACTTCCCCCGGCTGGGACACGCCGTACCCGGCCTGCCCACCGAGGCCGAACTGCTGGGCGCCTACCTCGAAGGCCGGCCCGCGCCGCCCGCGATGGACTGGTTCCGGGCACTGGCGCGCATGAAGATGGCCGCGATCATGGGCCACAACCTGCGACGGCATCGCGAGGGCAAGCACCACGACCCGGACCAGGAGCGACTGCCGCCCACCATCGCCGCGATGATCGCCGCGGCGCGCGACATCCTCGGCTGACCACGCCGACCACACCCGCCACAGCACACGGGAAGCACAACGGTTCCCGAGCCGGCGAACAGGAGCAACAGTGGATTTCGGACTCTCGCCCCGCGCGAAGGAACTGCAGGATCGCATGCGGTCCTTCATGGAAGCGCACGTCTTCCCCGCGGAACCCCTCTATGACCGGCAACTCGCCGAAGCGGACGACCCGCACGCGCTGCCGCCGGTGATGACGGAACTCAAGGAGAAAGCACGCGCCGAGGGCCTGTGGAACCTGTTCATGGCACACGGCGACTGGGGCGCGGGACTGACCAACCTGGAGTACGCGCCGCTCGCCGAGCTGGCGGGCCGCTCCATCATCGGCCCCGAGGTGTTCAACTGCTCGGCACCCGACACCGGGAACATGGAACTGCTCGCGCTGTACGGCACCCCGGAGCAGCAGAAGCGCTGGCTGCGCCCCCTCCTGGACGCGGAGATCCGCTCCTGTTTCGCCATGACCGAGCCCGAGGTCGCCAGCTCCGATGCCCGCAACATCCGTACCCGCATCACGCGCGACGGCGACAGTTACGTCGTCAACGGCCGCAAGTGGTACACGTCCGGGATCCTCGACCCCGACTGCAAGCTGATCATTCTGATGGGCAAGACCGACCCGGACGCGCCCACCTACCGGCAGCAGAGCATGCTTCTCGTCCCGCGCGATACCCCGGGCGTCACGGTCCTGCGCGACCTGCCCATGTTCGGCTACACCGACCGGCTCGGCCACGGCGACGTGCGCTTCGAGAACGTCCGCGTACCGGTGGAGAACATGCTCGGCGGAGAAGGGGAGGGCTTCGCACTCGCCCAGGGGCGGCTCGGTCCCGGGCGCATGCACTACGCGATGCGCGCCGTGGGATTCGCCGAGCGCGCTCTGCAGCTGATGTGCGAGCGCGTCACCGAACGCGTCGCCTTCGGCGGGCCGCTCGCCGACCAGGGCGTGGTGCGCGAGTGGATCGCTCGCAGCCGCATCGAGATCGAGCAACTGCGCCTCCTCGTACTGAAGTCGGCGTGGCTGATGGACACCCTCGGCAACGCCGCCGCCCGCCTGGAGGTCGCCGCGATCAAGGTGGCGGCACTGGAGGTGGCCCACAAGGTCGTCGACCGCGCGGTGCAGGCACACGGCGCGGCAGGCGTCAGCGACGACACCGTACTGGCCCGGCTGTTCACCGTCACCCGGGCGCTGCGCATCGCGGACGGCCCCGACGAAGTGCATCTGCGGACGGTCGCCCGCCAGGAACTCGACCGCTACAAGAAGACCGACACGAAGGCAGGGGCAGCGTGAGCACCCACACCCTGGAGGGCAAGGTCGCCGTCATCACCGGCGGCTCCCGCGGCATCGGCCTCGGGATCGCCACCGCCTACCGGGCGGCCGGCGCGCATGTGGTGATCGCCGCCCGTAAGGCCGCCGGACTCGCCGAGGCGCGCGAGGAGTTGCTGCGCACCAAGGGCGACGGCGACCTCCACACCGTCGTGGCCAACGCGGGCGAACCCGACCAGGCACAGACCTGCGTCGACGAGACCATGGCCCGTTTCGGCCGGCTCGACATCCTCGTCAACAACGCGGCCACCAACCCGTACCACGGCGACCTGCTCGACCTGGACCTCCCGCGGGCGGAGAAGACCGTCCGGGTCAACCAGTACGGCATGATCGCCTGGACCCGCGGCGCCTGGCGCGCCTGGATGGCCGAGCACGGGGGAGCGGTCGTCAACATCGCCTCCGTGGGCGGGCTGATCGTCGACCCGCACATCGGCTACTACAACGCCACCAAGGCCGCCATGCTGCACATGACCCGGCAGCTCGCCTACGAACTCGGGCCGCGGGCACGGGTGAACGCCATCGCCCCTGGACTGATCAAGACGGAACTGGCGCGTGCGGTATGGGAGGTGCGCGAGCCCGTCCTCACCGCCAAGCTGCCGATGCGACGCCTCGGCACCGTGGAGGACGTGGCGAACGCCGCGCTCTTCCTGGCCTCCGACGCCTCCTCCTGGATGACCGGCCAGACGCTGGTGCTCGACGGCGGCGCCACCGCCCTGCCGATCGGGGTGGACGAATGAGCCGGCCACGACTCGCATCGGAACTGTTCTCGCTGGAGGGCAGGACGGCGATCGTCACCGGCGCCTCCTCGGGGCTCGGCGCACGCTTCGCCACCGTCCTCGCGCAGGCCGGGGCGACCGTCTTCGCCGCCGCCCGGCGCGTCGACCGGCTGAAGGAGCTCGCCGACTCCGACGCCCGTATCCACCCGGTGGGCTGCGACGTCGCACAGCAGGCCGACCGGGTGCGGCTGGCCGAAACGGCGGTGAGCGTCACCGGCCGCATCGACATCCTGGTCAACAACGCGGCCATGTCCGGTGCTACACGCGCCGAGGACGAGTCCTCGGGGGACTTCTCCGACGTTCTCGGTGTGAACCTGACCGCGCCGTTCCACCTGGCCCGGCTCGCCGCCGAAGCTCCCGGCGCGGGCAAGAGCATCATCAACGTCTCGTCCATCCTCGCCCTGGTCACAGGCGCCCCCCTCGGAGGGGCGAGCTACTCCGCCTCCAAGGCCGGACTGATCGGTCTGACCCGAGAGCTGGCCGGGCAGTGGGGCCGCGACGGAGCACGGGTCAACGCCCTCGCCCCCGGCTGGTTCCGCACCGAGATGACCGCGGACCTCTTCGGTGACGAGCGCTCCAGCCGCTGGGTCGAGCGCAACACGCTGCTGCACCGAGGCGGCGACGCCCAGGAACTCGACGGTGCACTGCTCTTCCTCGCCTCGGACGCCTCCTCGTACTGCACCGGGCAGGTCCTGACCGTTGACGGCGGATGGACCGCGCGATGACCGTGGACACGAAGATCGACGACGGCGGCCTGGCCCACGTCACCCTGTGCCGGGGCGAGGCGGGCAACGCCATCGGCCTGGAGACGGCGCGCGGATTGCTCGACGCCGCGCTGACCTGCGCGGCGGCCGACGTACGGGCCGTGCTGCTCACCGGAGAGGGGCGGTCGTTCTGCGTCGGCGGCGACCTGCGTGAGTTCGCCGCGCTCTCGGGCGACGCCCTGGAGCAGCATCTCCTCGCGGTCACCGGCGCGCTGCACGACGCCCTGCGCACGTTCGCCTCGATCGACGCACCCATGGTCGCTGCAGTCCAGGGGGCCGTCGCCGGCGCGGGCATCGGCCTGGCCGCCGCGGCCGATGTGACCCTCGCCGCCGACGACGCCTCGTTCACCGCCGCCTACACCGCCATCGGCTACTCGCCGGACGGCGGCGTCAGCTGGTTCCTGCCGCGCCTTATCGGACCGAAGCGCGCCCTGGAGCTGCTGCTGACCAACCGTCGGATACCGGCGGCGGAAGCCGCGGCGATCGGCCTGGTGAGCCGCGTTGTCGCCCCCGGTCAGCTGGCCACCGAGGCCGCACACACTGCTGAGATGTTGCGCCGCGGGCCCACGGCCGCGTTCGGTGCCACCCGCCGCCTTGTGGCATCCGGTCTGACCGATGACCTGGGGCCGCATCTGGACCGCGAGGGCGGTGCGCTCGCCGCCGCGGCGGTCTCCGACGAGGGGCGCGAGGGTGTCGCCGCCTTCCTCGGCAAACGGGCGTCTGACTTCACTTGTGTCCCGCCCCTGACCTGACCCCATACCTCGCATCGCACCCCCGAATCCCTGGAGCCCACCGTGCCGGAAGCATTCATCGTCGGAGCCGTCCGTACCCCCGTCGGCCGTCGCCGGGGTGCGCTCAGCGGCGTGCACCCCGCCGACCTCGGCGCACATGTGCTGCGCGCGCTCATCGACCGCACCGGCGTCGACGCGGACGCCGTCGACGACGTGTATCTGGGGTGCGTGAGCCAGCTCGGCGCGCAGACCGGGAACATCGCCCGTACCGCGTGGCTGTCGGCGGGGCTGCCGCAACACGTCCCCGGCACCACCATCGACCGGCAGTGCGGTTCCTCCCAACAGGCGGTGCACTTCGCCGCCCAGGCTGTCGGGTCCGGCGCCGCCGATCTGGTGGTCGCCGGGGGTGTGGAAGTCATGAGCCTGGTGCCCATCGCCAGCCCGATGCTCGTCGGTGAACAGGCGGGAATGGGCAGCCCGTTCGCGGGAAATGGCTGGCGCGAGCACTTCGGGGATCAAGAGGTCTCGCAGTTCCGTGGGGCCGAGCTGATCGCCGAGAAGTGGGGGATCTCGCGCACCGACATGGAGGCCTTCGCGCTCACCAGCCACCAGCGGGCCCTCGCAGCCCAGGCCGACGGGGCCTTCGACGAGGAGATCACCCCGGCCTTCGGTCTCACCGTGGACGAGGGCCCGCGCGCCGACACCACGCCGGAGAAGATGGCCGGCCTGAAGCCCCTCACCGAGGACGGCCGGCTGACCGCCGCCGTCTCCAGCCAGATCTCCGACGGCGCCGCAGCCCTGCTGATCGCCTCCGAGGAAGCGGTGCGCCGCCAGGGGCTGACCCCCCTTGCCCGCGTGCACACCATGGCCGTGGTCGGCTCCGACCCGATCCACATGCTGACCGGACCGATCCCCGCCACCGAGAAGGCCCTGGCCAAGGCCGGACTGTCGATCGGCGAGATCGATCTGATCGAGATCAACGAGGCGTTCGCCTCCGTCGTCCTCGCCTGGCAGAGGGAGACAGGCGCCCCGCAGGAGCGGATCAACGCCTACGGCGGCGCCATCGCCCTCGGGCATCCGCTCGGCGCCACCGGTGCCCGGCTCATGACCACACTCGTCCACCAGCTGCGCAGGACCGGGGGACGCTACGGTCTGCAGACGATGTGCGAGGGCGGCGGCATGGCGAACGCGACCGTGGTCGAATGCCGATGACCCAGCCGATTGGCAACTGAGTTCAACTTGGGATTACTCTCGCTTACCGGCAAGGTGGACGAATGGCCAGGAGAGAGGGCCCATGGCGAGGATCGTTGAACCGGAAGCGGGACCGAGGTCCAAGCGCGCGGCCATTCTGACGGCCGCGGTCGACTGCTTCGGCGAGACCGGCTTCGAGGCCACCAAGTGGTCCACCGTCGCCGAGCGGGTCGGTATCGGGCAGACCGCGCTGTACCACTACTTCGAGTCCAAGACGCACTGCCTGCTCACCATCATGCGGCTGGAGCTGCAGCGCTCCCACGACAAGTTCATCGAGGCCACCGCGGAGGTGGAGGACCCGGTCGAGGCGCTGCGGGCCGCGGTTCGTGCGGCGTACGACGTCTCCGATGTCGAGGTCCTGCAGATGCGCATCCTGCAGAACCACATCGACCTGCTCTCCGGGGCACGCAAGTCCAAGCGTGAGGAGGCCGAGCGGGTTGCCGCCCGTCGGCTGGTGCAGCTCGTCGAGCGGGACTGGACGAACTTGATCGTACGGGGCATGTCCCAGGGGGCGTTTCCCCTGCGGGATGCGCAGCTGCTCGGCGCGGGCGTGCTCGGCCTCATCGTCAGCGTGTGGGGCTGGTACCGGCCGTCGGGGCCGACGCCGCTATCGGAGATCAGCGAACTGATCGAGGGCGCCTGCGTGCGGATGGTCGCCACCTGACGCCGCGACCGGCGCTGTGCCCGGCGGCCCCCTGACGATCGACCGAAAGGTCCGTCAGGGGGCCGCTTGTTGTCCCCGGGCGGGCGGCGCCGTAGGGAGGCAGCAGTGGTCCGTGTCCAGCTCTTGCCACGCGTATTTCCCCGGGATTACGATCCTTCTTGAATTGAACTGAACTCAAGTTGGCTGTGGTGGCCCGCCTCGCGGCCACCCGTCGAAAGGGCTCACTCATGGCGTTGCGCGCCTATCTCGCCAGTATGGACAGCCACGATCCGAAGCAGGCGCTGGACCTGCTCGAACCCGACTTCCGCTTCCTCATCGCCCTGCCGGGCAAGGAAGCCACCGGGCAGTCCAAGGGGGACTTCGCCGCCTATATCGCCGGCCGCCAGGCAGTGGACCGGGTGCACGAGATCCTCCGCTACAGCCGCGACGGCGACGTCGAGACCGTCTACGGAGCGGTGACGGACGGCGGGCGGTACGTCGGCTCCTTTCTCTCGGCCGCGGTGATCTCGCCCGCCGGACTCCTGGCCCGCTACCAGTCCTTCTTCACCACCTCGTTCGAACTGGTCGACCGGGTGGACCATGGTGACGAGACGGCTGTCCCTTCCCGGCAGGCACCCACCGACAGGAGCCGGACATGACGGATCCCTCGGCCTCCGCGCCCTTCCTGACCGCCTGGTTCGACATCCTCGACGGCGACGAGCCGGCCTCGATCCTCAACCTGATCAGCGATGACTTCTCGCTCTCCATCCTCTTCTCCACCGGCGACGGCGACGGTGCCGCCACCGACTTCGCCGGCGGCCGCGACGCACTCGTGGGCTACCTCGACCAGCGCGAGAAGGGCACCCGTACCCACCACCGGCTGTCGGCGGCGACCGTCGGCCAGGACGAGTTCTTCCTGGGTGAGGTACGGCGCGCCGGCGTGCCCGAGGCGAGCTTCGTGGCGACCGGGCGGGTCAACGAGAAGGGCCGGCTGCAGCGTCTGCTGATCGGCCGATCGTCCGGGATCCGCTTCCACTGACCACGTACGGAGGATCGTCATGTACAACCTCGTCCTGCTGGCAGCCCGGCCTCCGGAGTGGACGCACGCGCAGTTCATCGACTGGTGGCGCGGCGACCACGCGGAGCTGACCTATCGGCTGCCCGGACTGCGTGCCTGGCGGCACACCGAGATCGACGCCGCGCTGGAGGAGCGCTCCGAAGGCTGGGACGGTCTCTCGGTGCTCAGCTTCGACACCCCGGAGGACCTGAAGAAGGCCCTGGCAAGCCCCGAATGGGCCGATGCCGTGGCACAGGTCGGCGACATGAAAGGCCGCCGTCTCGCGGTGATGGGCCACGAGGCGGAGATGTTCCTCGCCTGAAGCCCGGGACCGGCCGGTTGCCCGGTCGGCAGTACGGGACGCACAGCAGCTTTCACCACACGGAGTTCGGCACAGCGCAGCGAGGAAGTCACATGCGACAGATAGTGCGGGAGTTCCAACGGATGGCAGACGAGGCCGACTTCGTCGCCGTCGTCGAGGAAACCGGAGCACACACGGCCCGGGAGCTGCTCGACGCGGCGACCGTTCTGGCCGGCACGCTGGCCGACGACGCGGCCGGCGGAGGATGTGGCACCGTCCTGGTCCAGGCGGACAACTCATGGCGCACCGTCGTCGCCACCCTCGCCGTGGGCATGAGCGGCGGGACCCTCGCGGTGGTCAACCGCCACACCACGGCCGCCGAGTTCACCGCGGCCTGGGAAGACGTCCGCCCCGACGTCGTCCTCGCCGAGCCCTCGGCGATGGACGACTGGGCGGTGCACGATGTTTTGCCCGGGCCGGCGGGTACGGCGCTCGACGGCTGGCAGTACCTGTCCGCACCCGGGCGGCGTGATGTGTGCCGCTGGTCGGGCGGCGTCCTGGTCGGCCTCACTTCGGGGTCGACCGGGCGACCCAAAGGCGTCGTACAGTCCGAGGAGGCGCTGCACTATGCCTGTAGCAGCACCGTCTCCGTCAACGGCCTGTCACGCGGCGATGCCGTCGCCGCGATCGTGCCGTTGTCGTCAACTGCCGCCTACTGCTTCGGTGTTTACCTCTCCCTGCTCCTGGGCGGACCGCTCGTGCTGGCGGGCAAGTGGAACCCGGCCGTCGCGCTGCAGCGGATGGCGGCGGCCGAAGTCCGCTGGACCATGTGCGTGCCGACCATGGCGCTGCAGATGGGTGCCGAGGCCGCAGGCTCCGGTGTCCTCGGCGGAGTCCGGGCGATCACCGTCGGCGGAGGGCCCATGGACCGCGGCGCCCTGGGCCGTGCCGAACGGTCCCTCGGTACGAAGATCCTCCGCGTCTTCGGCATGTCCGAGTGCCTCGGGCATACCTCGCCGCGCGCCGACGACCCAGAGGAGATCCGGCTCGGCAGGGACGGCCGCCCCTTCCCCGGTACGGACGTGCGCGCCCTCACCCCGGACGGGCTGCCCGCCGGGCCCGGCGTGACCGGCCGGGCACAGGTACGCGGCCCCTCCCTCTTCCTCGGCTACGCCCGCGACGGCCAGGTCGAGCCCCCGGCGCTGACCGAGGACGGCTACTTCGCCACCGGCGACCTGCTGATGACCCACGAGGACGGCACCATCAGCATCATGGGCCGCGAGAAGGACGTCATCATCCGCGGCGGCCGCAACATCGACATCACCGAGATCGAGCGCGCGGTAGCCGCCCATCCCCGCGTGGCCAGGGCCTGCGTCGCCGCGGTGCCCGACGAGGTGCTCGGCGAACGCGTGGCACTGCTCGTCGTCACCGAGGACGGTGACCCCATCGACCTGGCCGAGGTGACCGGGCACCTGGAGAGCATCGGCCTGTCCAAGACCAAGTGGCCGGAGTACGTATACGACATCGCGGAGTTGCCGCAGACCAGGGTCGGCAAGATCGACCGGGCCGGGGCCCGGGACCTGGCCTTCCGCATGCGTGCCCGCACCTCCGACCCCGCCTGATGCGGCAACACCTCCACGGGCGGCGGGTCCCCGCATCCCGCGGAGAGCGATCACAGTGGTACCTCAGCAAGGGAGAAACATGACCACGCGGTTCGACCAGGGCCCCTGGGCCGCAGCCGGAGTGCAGACCGTAGAACCCGGGGTGCACCGCGTTCCCCTGCCGCTCCCCAACGACGGCCTGCACGCCGTCAACGTCTACCTGCTGGAGGGCCTCACCGACGATGGTGGCATCGTCATGATCGATGGTGGCTGGGCAATCCCCGAGGCACGCAAGGCGCTTGAAGAAGCCATGGCTGCCATCGGCCGTGACCTCGGCGACCTCAGCCACATCCTGGTCACCCACATCCACCGCGACCACTACACACAGGCCGTGGAACTGCGTCGGCTGCTGGGCTCCCGCGTCTACCTGGGCGCGGGGGAGCGTCCCGGCCTGGAGATGCTGCACCGGCTCCGCAGCGACGAACCAGCCGGCTCGCTGGAGACGTTGCGGCGGGCAGGAGCCACGGAACTGGCAGACCACATCCAGACAATGGACCACGACGGGTACGACGCGAGCGTGTGGGAAGCCCCCGACCGCTGGCTCGGGGCGGAGACGCTCCGCTTCGGTGACAGCGAGCTGCAGGTCGTCCCGACCCCAGGACACACCAAGGGGCATGTGGTCTTCCTGGACGAGCAACGCGGACTGCTGTTCTCCGGCGACCACGTCCTGCCCCACATCACCCCCTCCATCGGCTTCGAACTGGCCGACCCGGGCGGCCGGCCGCTCGCCGCCTACCTCGATTCGCTGCGACTGATGACCCGCTACGCCGACGCCCGCCTGCTGCCCGCGCACGGTCCCGTTGCCGACAGCGCCCACACCCGGGTCGCCGAGCTGCTCGCCCACCACGACGACCGGCTGGCCCACAGCCTGTCGGCCTTGGGCGACCACACGCTCGACGCCCACGCGGTGGCCCGCAAGCTCGGCTGGACGCGCCGGGAGGTGCCGTTCGGCGAACTCAGCGCCTTCAACCAGATGCTCGCGGTCAACGAGACGGCCGCACACCTGGACGTGCTCGTACTCCGTGGCCTGGCCGCGGTGGCGTTCGTCGACGGGGTGAACCAGTACACGCGCGTGCGGTGACACCCACGACGGGGGGCGCGGCAGGCTGCCGCGCCCCCCGTCTCTGCCTCACCGGGCCGTCCAGCCTCCGTCCACGTACAGCTCGGAGCCGGTGACGAAGCTCGCGTCGTCCGAAGCGAGGAACGCCACCGAACCCGCGACCTCACCCGGCCGGCCCAGCCGCCCCATGGGAGTGCCCTCGACCATCGCGGTGTGCCGGGGCGTGCCCTGCCACAGTTCGCGGGAGCGTGCGGTTTCGATGAAGCCGGGGTGGACCGAGTTCACGCGTACACCGCGGGTGGCCCAGTGCAGCGCGGCGTTCTTCGTCATCAACCGGACCGCTCCCTTGGCCGCGTGATACGAGAACTGGCTTCCGAAGCCGCCGACCGTACCGAAGATCGACGCGATGTTGACGATCGAGCCGCCACCGGAGTGCTCGACGGCCGGCCCGCCGTACTTCATGCCCAGCCAGACGCCGGTCTGGGTGACCGAGATGACCTCGTCCCAGGACTCCCGGGTCTCCGTCTCCACGTTCCGCGACCTGGCGATGCCCGCGTTGTTGACGAGCACCGCCAGGCCGCCCAGCTCGGCGACCACCCGCTCGACGGCCCTGCGCCAGGCATCCTCGTCGCCGACGTCCAGCGCCAAGCCGATTGCACGCGCCCCGCCATCCGTCAACTCCTTCGCCAGCGCCTCACACCGGCCGGCGTCCACGTCCGTCACCGCGACCGCGGCGCCTTCCGCGACCAGTCGGCGCGTTACGGCGTCGCCTATCCCGCCGGTCGCGCCGGTGACCAGGGCGACCCTTCCCGACAGTCGGTCTCGCACAGGCTCTCCTTCGTCCAGCGTGTGCACGGCAGTGGTCATGACAGCAGCTCCAACCCCGAGCGCAGCAGCGCCGGGACCGCGGAGCCCACCCGCTCGAAGCCGGGGCCGACCGTCTGCCCGGCGCGGAAACGGGCGTGGATGCCCTCGGCGATGACGGCGAGCTTGAAGCAGCCCAGCGCCTGGTAGAACGCCAGGGCGCCGAGGTCCCGGCCGGATCGCGCGGCGTAGCGCTTGGCGAGCTCGCGGCCCGTGGGGAACCCGGGGTTGGCCGTCGGGACGTGGCGCGTGCCGAGCACCGATTCACAGGCCGGGTCCCAGTACACGAGCAGCAGTCCGAGGTCGGCGAGCGGATCGCCCAGCGTGGCCATCTCCCAGTCGATGACGGCGGCGATCCGGCCCGTATCGCCAGGCGCCAGGAGGGTGTTGTCCAGGCGGTAGTCGCCGTGCACGATCGCCGGGGCCGCGCTGTGGGGCAGGCTGCGGGCGAGCCGGCCGTGCAGGGTGTCGAGGTCGGGGAGGGGGCGTGTGGCGACCTTGTCCCACTGGCTGCGCCACCGTCGCACCTGGCGCTCCAGGTAGCCGTCGGGGCGGCCGAAGTCGCCGAGCCCGACGTCAGCGGCGTCGACCGCGTGCAGTGCCACCAGCGCGTCCACCAGCGCCTCGGCGCTGCGCCGGGCGTGGCCGGGCGGCAGCAGTGCGGCCTCCTCGCCGTCGCGCAGTACCGTCCCCTCCACGAAGTCGACGACGCAGAAGGGTGCCCCGATGACCGTCGGGTCGGTGCACGACAGGACGGCTCGTGCCACCGGCACCCCGGTGCCGTTGAGGGCGGCGACGACGCGGTACTCGCGGTCCATGTCGTGTGCCGTCGGGGTAAGCAGGCCCAGGGGCGGTCGGCGCAGCACCCAGCGGTGTGTCCCGTCGGTCACCTCGTAGGTGAGATTGGAGCGTCCGCCGTGCAGCAGCTCCACCCTCAACGGCCCCGCGCAGTCCGGCACATGGCGGTCGAAGTAGCGTTGCAGCGCGGGTCCGTCGATGCCGACCACGGCTGTCTCCGGTGCGGTCACGGCGCGGACCTCCGCTCGCGTGCCGTGCGCACCGCTCTCTTGGCGATGGCCCAGCGGTGGGTTTCGGACGGTCCGTCGTAGATGCGGAATGGCCGCACCTCCCGGTACAGCCGGGACAGCGGCGCATCCCCCGAGATGCCGAGTGCGCCGCACACCTGCACGGCACGGTCGACCACCCGGTTCACCGCCTCGGAGACGTAGGTCTTGGCGATCGAGGTGTGCTGGGCGGCCGAGCGGCCCTGATCCAGTTCCCAGCAGGCCCGCCAGAGCACCGCCCGACTGGTCTCGATGTCGATCTCGCTGTCGGCGAGCAGTTGCTGCACCATGCCCAGTTCCGCCAGCGGTTTGCCGAAGGCCGAACGGTCCGCCGCGCGCTCCAGGGCGATGTCCTGCGCCCGTCGCGCGACTCCGAGCCAGCGCATGCAGTGGGTCATACGGGCGGGCCCGAGACGCACCTGCGCGTACCCGAAGCCCTCGTCCACCTTGCCCAGCACCGCGCTGTCGGGGACCTCGCACCCGTCGAAGACGATCTCGCTGTGCCCGCCGAACAGGCCCTGGTCGAGCGTGTCGATGTTCCGAACGATCTTCATGCCCGGGGTGTCGGCATCGACGAGGAACATCGTGGCACCGCCCGGGTCTCCGGGAGTCCCGCTGGTACGGGCCATGCAGAGGGCGAAGGCGGCGCCGTCCGCGCCGCTGATGAACCACTTGCGGCCGTCGATCCGCCATCCGGCGTCCGTCTGGGTCGCGGTGGTGGCGAGCGCCCGGGGGTCGGATCCGGCGCCCGGCGCGGGCTCCGTCATCGCGAAGCATGAGCGCACCTCACCAGCGGCCAGTGGACGCAGATACCGCTCCTTCTGCTCAGTCGTGGCCACCACTTCGAGCAGGTGCATATTGCCCTCGTCAGGCGCCGCACAGTTGAGGGCGAGCGGCCCGAGCAGCGAATACCCCGCCGCCTCGAACACGACCGCCTGCCCGCACAGATCCAGCCCGAGCCCACCCCACTCCTCGCCGACGTGCGGGGCGAACACTCCCGCCGCCTTGGCGGCATCCTGCAGCCGACGCCGCAGCGGCTCCGGCCCGGCATGGACGTCCCCGTCGCTCGCCTGCTCTTCAGGCAGCACCACGCCTCGTACGAACTCGGCGGTTCGCCGGGCAACGTCGGCGACCCACTCATCGACCTCGAACCCAATGGACACGGGCACTCCTGACGTCGGCTACTAGGCATTAGCCATCACAATGGGCGTGGTCATGTATGTCAAGGGCTGCATGAAGGCCGAGGGTTGAATCTGGCTAATGGCCGATAGCCTCTGGGTCGGGCTCCGTATTCGTGATCGGAGCGAAGCTCCGGCTGGAGTGCCGGATTGTCCGGGAGATCTCCGCCGGCGACCACGTCATCGCGCTGCTCGGGATCGCCCGGCTCTCGCGGCCCTCTGTGGTTCCCCCGGTGGTCTTCCATGCCAGCGCCTTCAGGTCCCTGGCGGACAGCTGACATGTACGTCGACGCCCGGGGCTCCGACGTCCGGCTCGCCGAGCCGGACGACCTGACCCATTTCAGGGTTCTGGCCGTGGACCTCGGGACACTCGCCGAGCGAGCCGGACAGTTCGGCTACCTCGCCGACGGCGTGGCCTTCGTGCGCAGCGACTGGATTCGTGCCTCCGGGCCCCGCACGAGCGAGTGGTCGGCCGGGCTCGACGCGATGCTCGCTTTCGCGGAGTCGTCCGGGTGGGTGGCCAACGGCCATGTCCAGGCCCGCATCGTCCAGTCCGGCGCGAAACGGGCCCGACCTACTCCCCTTCTCGATCCGGTGCAGGACGAGGATCTCAGCGGCCGAGGCGTGGTTGCCGCCCATGGTCAGGTCGTCCTCACGGTCCCCGCCGCCCGGTCACCCGCACCTCACGGGGGACCTCCGATCGGCGCTGTGGGTAGTTGCAGTGCACCAGCCGCCCATTCGATCGCAACTGCCTCCGGGCTCTTGCCATGGGTTGACGCAAGGCCCTCCAAAGCAGAGTGAGCTGACCGTTGTAGCTGCCGAGCGCTCTCCGGTGCGGCCGACCCGCCCGGTCGCGGCCACCGCGCCGCCGGGCGCCGGGGCGTATCCGTGGCGGACCTGGACAAGGTAGGGGCGCCTTGGCCCGAGTCGTGCAACATATGCACAACCAGTGTGCGTATCGCTCAGCACCAGGTTAACTGCGCCGAAACGCTTTGGCGGGACACCTGGTGTGCAAAGGAGCACGTATGCCCGACAGCCCTGTGGCCGAGACGGTCGGCCACGATCCCCAGCGCAGAACACGGCGCCGCAACGCTATGGCCGCCGTGGTCGGATCTGTTCTGGAGTGGTACGACTTCTTCCTGTTCAGCACCTCCGCAGCGCTGGTGTTCAACAAGATCTATTTCTCGGGTGAGTCCGAGTTCGTCGCCACTCTCGCCTCGTTCGCCACCTTCGCCGTCGGTTTCGCCGCACGTCCCGTCGGCGGGCTGATCCTGGCTCACTTCGGTGACCGCTGGGGACGCAAACCGGTGCTGATGGTGACGCTGCTGATGATGGGCTTCGGCACTCTGGCCATCGGCGTGCTGCCGACCTACGAACAGATAGGCATGTGGGCCCCGGCGCTGCTTGTCGCCTGTCGAATCCTGCAGGGACTTGGTGTCGGCGCCGAACTCGGTGGCGCCTATGTGTGGACCACCGAGAGCGCCAAGCCGGGCAATCGCGGCCTGTACGCGTCGCTGCCCGGCGCCGGCGAGTTCCTGGGCGTGGTGTGCGCGTCCGGATCCATGGCAGTCGTCTCCTCGCTGCCGCAGGAGCAGTTCCTCAGCTGGGGATGGCGGCTGCCCTACCTTGCCTCGGTGCTCGTGGTGATCGGCGGCATCGTCCTGCGGTACATCTCCGAGGAGAGCGAGAGCTTCAAGGACGCCGTGGCCGAGGGCAAGAAGGAGAAGGCCCCTTTGGTGAAAGCAGTCCGCCACCACGGCCGGCGGATTCTGCTCATGATCGGTGCCGGCTGTGCCACCGCCGTCGCCTCGTACTCGATCCAGGGCTACCTGCCCGCCTACACCACCCAACAGCTCGGACTTCCTGACAACGTGGCTGTCATCGCCATCACCGTGGCTTCCGCCGTCTCCATATTCGGCGTGCCGCTCGGCGGCTGGCTGTGCGACCGGATCGGACGACGCCCGCTGATGATCGCCGGCGGTCTGGCCATCGCCGCGTTCGCCGGACCGTTCTGGCTCTTGGTGGGCACGAAGTCAATGCCACTGATCGTGATGGCCGTGACCCTCGGGTTCGCCGTCGTGCTCAATTCGATGATCTTCGGCCCGGCGGGTTCGTTCTTCTCCGAGCTCTTGCCGACCGAAGTCCGCTACACCGGCCTGGTCCTGGCCCGCGAAACCACCGCCGTCCTCTTCTCCGGCACCGCGCCGTTCATCGCCACCCTGCTGGTACATGCCGGCGGCGGAAGTCCATGGCTGCTCGCCGGATACATGGCCCTGTCGGGGATCGTCACCGCCGTGTCGGTGTTGCTGCTGCCGGAGACCGCGCCCCGCGCCCTGCGCCGCAAGGAGCTCAGGGGCGGCACAGGAGACGGCCGCGCACCGGCCAACATCAAGTACACAGAGGTGTGAGAAAGAGTGTCTGAACTCGAAGTGCTGTGCCTCGGTGAGGCGATGGTCCTGGTGGCCCCCGCGCCGGGGGAGCGTCTCGCCACCGCACGCGGTGCGGCCATCCGGGTCGCCGGAGCCGAGTCGACGGTCGCGCAGTACCTCACCGACCTCGGCCACCGCACCGCGTGGGCGAGCCGAGTGGGCGCCGATCCGTTGGGGGAGCAGGTGCTGGCCGCGATCGCGCGCTCAGGCGTCGATGTCGGCCACGTCGAGCGGGACCGCTCGGCGCCGACCGGTGTGTACTTCAAGGACCCCAGTCCCGAGGGCACATGGGTGCACTACTACCGGACCGGCTCGGCCGCCTCCAAGATGACCCCTGCCCATCTCGACAACCTCCCACTGTCCACGGCGCGCTTGGTGCACCTGTCGGGGGTGACACCCGCCCTGTCGGAGGGCTGTGCCGCGACGTCGACAGCCTTGTTCGCACGCGCACGTGCGGCCGGGACCCGCTGCTCGTTCGACGTCAACTACCGCGCCGCCTTGTGGAGTACGCAGCAAGCCGCCGGGCCGCTACTCGCCCTGGCACGCCAGGCAGACGTCGTCTTCGTCGGCCTCGACGAGGCACAACACGTCTGGGGAACCGAGACCGCGGAGCAGGTTCGGGAGCTGGTCGGGCCCGGGGTACGTCTCGTGGTGAAAAACGCGGACGTCGGCGCCACGCACTTCCCGCCCGGGGGCGGCCCGGCCGTCTTCGTCCCCGCAATCCCGGCCGAGGTGGTCGAACCCGTCGGTGCGGGGGACGCCTTCGCGGCCGGTTATCTCTCGGCCTGGCTGCGCGGGGCCAGGCCCGCCGACCGACTGCGGCTCGGCCACAGGCTGGCCGCCTTCGCGCTGGGCGTGGTCGGGGACCACGCGGACGCCAGCGCCCTGCGTACGGCGGAGGTCGCCCGATGAGCCAGACCGTGGAACGCGCCATCTGCGTCCTGGAGTTGATCAGCGAAAGGCCCCACCATCCGACAGAGGTCGCCGCGAGCCTGGGCGTCCACCGGACCACGGCGCTGCGCCTGTTGCAGGACCTGTGCCAAGGCGGCCTCGCCCGAAAGCGGGAAGACGGCTCTTTCGCCGTCGGCTACCGGCTGGCCGGCCTGGCGCAGTCCGCACTCGAACAGTTCGACCTGCGGACCATCGCCCACTCGCACCTGCTGGAGCTGGGCCGCAAGCTCCGCCTTACCGTGCACATCGCCACCGTCGAGGACGGCCGCGTCTTCTACGTCGACAAGGTCGACCCGCAGGGTGGAGTACGGCTGTACTCGCAGATCGGCAAGGCAGTCGTGCTGCACACCTCCGGCGTCGGCAAGGTGATCCTGGCCTATATGTCCGCGGCGGAGCGCGCCCAAGCCCTGGACGGCTACTCATACGAGCGGTTCACCGAGGCGACGGTGACGACCGCCGACGACTTCGCCGCCCAACTGCGCGAGATCCGCGAGCGCGGCTGGGCGGCGGACGACGGGGAGTACGAGCCCTTCATCAACTGCGTTGCCGTCCCGGTCCGGGACGGCACGGGGGCGGTGCGCACCGCCCTGTCCGTCACGGCGCTCAAAGCGCAGGTGGACCTCGCCCGGCTGCAAGAGCTGCTGCCGACGATCCGGAACACCGCCCACACCATCTCCCGAGCACTTGGCTGGACCCCATGACGACGGACCCCATGACGACGGACCCAGTGGTGACGAACCACATGGCCGCACACGACCGGCTGTTCCAGGAGGCGTTCGACGCACTTCCCCTCATGGCGATTCTGCGCGGCCTCGGCCCGCAACCCACCGTGGAGGTGAGCCGGCGGGCCTGGGATGTCGGCATCAGACTCGTCGAAGTGCCCGTCCAGAGCGATGCCGCGGTAGCGGCGCTGGCGGCGGCGGTGGCAGCCGGCGAGGAGCGCGGCGCCGTGGTGGGCGCCGGCACGGTAACCACCCTCGCCCGAGTGGAGCAAGCCGTGGCGGCCGGGGCACGCTTCACCGTCGCCCCCGGGTTCTCCCGCGAGATCGCGGAGGCTTCGCTCGCCGCGGGCCTGCCGCATCTGCCGGGCGTGGCGACCGCCACCGAGATCCAGCAGGCCCAGGCGCTCGGCCTGACCTGGCTCAAAGCCTTCCCCGCCAGCGACCTCGGGGCCGAGTGGATCACCTCGATGGCCGGCCCGTTCCCCACGGCGCGCTTCGTGGCGACCGGCGGCATGGTCCTGCAGAACACCCTGGAATTCCTCGACGCCGGAGCCGCCGCCGTCTCGCTGGGTTCGGCTCTGGCCGACCCCGCCCAGTTCGAGCGGCTCCCCGAGCTGGTAGAGGACCTCAACCGAAAGGCACAACGATGAAGATCACAGCACTGGAGACGTTCTCCGTCGCACCACGCTGGCTGTTCCTGGCCATCCGTACCGACGAGGGGATCACCGGCTGGGGCGAACCGGTGGTCGAAGGCCGCTCAGCCACCGTCGCGGCCGCCGTCGAAGAGCTTTCCGACTACCTCATCGGCGAGGACCCGTACCGAATCGAGGACCACTGGCAGGTGCTCACCAAGGGCGGCTTCTACCGCGGCGGCCCTGTCCTGTCCAGCGCGGTGGCCGGCATCGACCAAGCACTGTGGGACATCAAGGGCAAGGCCCTCGGCGTGCCAGTACACGAGTTGCTCGGCGGCGCGGTGCGCGACCGCATGCGGACTTACTCCTGGATCGCAGGGGACGAGCCGGGCCGGGTCGCCGAGCACGCCCGAGAGCGCATGGCACAGGGCTTCGACGCAGTCAAGATGAACGGCACCGGCCGAGTTCGCGCCTTGGAGTCCAAGGCCGAACTCGACATGCTGGTGGGCCGCGTCGCCGCCGTTCGTGAGGCCATCGGAGACGAGGCCGACATCGCCGTCGACTTCCACGGGCGCCTTTCCCCGGCCCTGGCCCGTGAGGCCTGTCGTCTGCTGGAGCCGCTGCACCCGCTGTTCATCGAAGAGCCGATCGTGCCCGAGCTGACCGCCGACTTCGAGCGCATCTGCACCTCGACCATCGTCCCGATCGCCACCGGCGAACGACTCTACTCGCGCTGGGACTTCCGCGAGGTTCTCGGCTCCGGCATCGCTGTCGCCCAGCCCGACCTGTCACACGCAGGCGGCATCTCGGAGGTCCGCAGAATCGCAGCGATGGCCGAGGCGCACGGCGTCAGCCTCGCCCCGCACTGCCCGCTCGGGCCGATCGCCTTCGCCGCCTCCCTTCAGATCGACTTCGCCACTCCCAACGCCCTCATTCAGGAGACGAGCCTCGGCATCCACTACAACGCTGACAACGACCTGCTGGACTATCTCGTCGACACCAGCGTCTTCGACTTCACCAACAGCCACATCGCCCGACCGACCGGCCCCGGCCTGGGCATCGAGATCGACGAAGCCGCCGTACGCGAGGCTGCCAAGGCAGGCCAGCGGTGGCGCAACCCGGTATGGCGCCAGGCCGACGGCTCCCTTGCCGAGTGGTAGGAGCAACGCGACGAAAGCATGCGTAGCGCCTGACGGCCTGCTTGCAACGGCCGACTGGGTCGCGTTGCCTGTACGTCTGCCGTCGAAGGAGGGAGGCCTGCCGCCCAGGCGGCCTCGCCGAAGCCGACGGTCGCACTGGTCCGCCGGTACGAAAGCACCGCCTGGACGCCGCACTTGCCCAGCTGCTCACGGATAGCGCGTGAGGAAAACACCCTGTCGGCCGGCCAGGGGAAGCTGCCGATGGCGTAGCTCTTCGGTTCGCCTGCCGGGGCCTCTCTTCCCGGGGCCCCGGCCGCGTGCCGATGAACACGCACGATCACGGAGTCCACCGAGGCAGCCCCGTTCAGGCCCTCACCCCCGTCGCCCTGCTCTGTCAGCGCGGTGGGACGATCCTGAGGGAGCGGCTACGCGCTGTCGGCGCCATCGGCCGCGCCGGCAGATGTCCACCAGGCGACCACTCGGGCGGCCATCACTTCGGGCTGCTAGCCGGCACTACCGCGGCGTCGCCGGTGATCAACGACGCTGGCAGTGGGGACCCGGCGGCGATGACTCTCGCCCCGGCACCGAGCCGCCTGCGGCAGGGAAGCCCGCCCGTCAGCGAGCGCCTCGGAGACCGAAGCTCACCGGCCACCTTGCGGCGCGGGAACCCACAGCGGTGATGTCCCGGCTTTCCGGCGAGCCCTTGCGTGGCCGCTCGCTCGACAGTGGACATATCAAGGCGCTGACCGCGGCGTTGTCGAGACAGTAGGGCGAGGTCCCGCCTGATGTGCTGGCGGCGGTCCCTCGTCGGCCAGGGCATCAGCGAGACCTCATCGCTCACATTCGCTCATGGGAACCGCAGGTTCGGACCCAGACCAGCGAAGAGGTGAGGCATGCCATGAAGCGGGCGTCCGATGGCCAGGCGATCTACGGCCACCGAGCATCCACGGCCCCTACGAGGTTGCCCCACTCCCGATAGGTCAGCCGTCTTTCCGTACCGCCGAAGACTCCAGCCGTCGCAGCGGCCCCCTCCACCTCACGGTCCGCTGGCAGTCGGCTTCAATTGCCTCGACGCACCTGGGAATTCCAGGCGTCACGTCGGCAGACAGCCGGACCGTCCAGGCGCAGGGCACAATGCCCGACCTCTATCGGCTGTTCGGCGTGTGGATGCGAGTGGCAGCGTCCCTGACCAACCAGCCCCCTTACTGCTGACCGCCGCGGGCGGGCCGGGGCTATGTCGCGGGTGCGGAAGTCCGCTGATGCACGGGCCTGCGGCGGCTAGTCGCCTCCGCCAACGGGGTGCGCTTCGCCGGGCGGACAGGGCAGGGAGAGGACTCGGGGTAGACGAGATCGACCCGTACGACGACGCTGCGCGGCAGTTGGCCGCAGCCCAGGAACCGAACTTATGCAGCACACGTCTCCCGCACCATGATCTCGAACGAGCACCACGACCACGCGGGTACCACCGGGCTGGCCTCGCCGTCCGCGGTGACTGTGGATCCGCCAAAGGTCAACGACTACAACAGCTTCGCCGAGGCGTACACGGCCGAGAATGAGACCAACCTCAACAATGCCTACTACGAGCGGCCCGCGATGCTGGCCCTCGTCGGAGACGTGGCCGGCCGGCGGATCCTCGACGCCGGTTGCGGCTCCGGTCCCCTGTTCGCGGCGCTGCGCGACCGTGGCGCCATCGTGAGTGGCTTCGACGCGAGTGCCGGGATGCTGGAGCTGGCCCGCCGGCGACTCGGCGACGGTGCGGACCTGCTGGTGGCGGACCTGGGCGGCCAGCTTCCTTACGCTGATGACACGTTCGACGATGTAGTGGCGTCCCTGGTGCTGCACTACCTGGAGGACTGGGGGCCGGCGCTGGCCGAGCTGCGACGCATACTCAGGCCCGGCGGTCGGCTGATCGCGTCTGTCGACCATCCCTTTGCCATCAACCTCATACACCGCGAGGCCGGTCGCGAGGGCGAGTACAACTATTTCGACACCACCAACTGGACCCAAGAGTGGACCATGGGCGGCCAGACCGCCCTGGTGAGCAGATGGCACAGGCCGCTGCACGCGATGATCGAGGCTTTCATCGGGGCCGGTTTCCGGATCACGGTCATCAGCGAGCCGGATCCTGATCCCGCCGCCCGCGAGCTGTTTCCCGAAGTCATCGCGGCCAAGCCGCGCTTCCTGTGCTTCCTGTTCTTCGTCCTGCAGGCCGAGTAGCAACCAGAACGACCTGACCGCTGGGGAGCGGTCAGCTGTCCTCGTCGTCGGCCGCTTCCTTGTCGGTGCTGGGGTCACGCATCGGGCGCAGCCCGGCCGCCGGCGGGCGGGTGCGGGCGTAGCGGCCGAGGAAGTCCAACGCGACTTCCAACGAGAGCTGACCTACGACGGGCTCCGGGCCGCCGAGGCCATGGGCAAGAAGGGCGGGCGACGCCCGGTCGTCCCCCGCCGACAAGACCGACACCGTCCGCACCGCGTACCTGGAGGGCCGCTCCATCGCCGCCCTCGCCCGTGACCACGAGGTCAGCCGCGGCGCCATCCGCACTGCCGTCGCCGACCTCCTGCCCAACCACACCGTCACCACGGAGGACGCCCCCGCCCCGGAGCTGCCGGTCACCCTCGACATGCCGGGGCGGGGCGATCGGGGCGGTGGTGCCTCTACCCCGACGCCGTCTGGTGCTTGCCGGATCGGGCCAGCTCAGTGATGAGGTGCTCAAGCGCGGCGGTGGCGGTGGTGCCGGTGGCGGCGACTTCGGGCACGATGTCGCGGGCGGAACGGCGCAGTTCGATCCATCCGAGATAGGCGGCGTACGCGGCGACTGCCTGACGCCGGGCTGGGGAGGGGGCCAGGCCCAGGTCGGTGTAGAGGTCGGTCAGGTAGGTGATCCGCCGCTCGGTGACCCGGTGGAGGACCGGGGCGACGGCGGGATGATCGGCGTGGGCGACGATCGCGGGCTCCAGGCCGCTGATGTTTTCCTGTCCCAGCGCAGTGGTGAACAGGGCCGTCAGCCGCTGTCGGGGGTCGGTAGTGTCGCCCAACTCTGAGATCAAGGCAGTGGTGTTGTCCCGCTCCCACATTTCCAGCGCGGCAGTCAGCAGCGCATCGCGATCCTTGAAGTGCCAGTAGAAGCTTCCCCGGGTTGCCTCCAACTCGCCCGCGAGCGCGTTGACCGACACTGCGGCGACTCCGCCGCGCGCCATCGCGCGTAGCGCGGCGGTCGACCAGTCCTGGGGTGTGAGGTGCCTTCTCGCCATGTCCGTACAGTACTGTACGGTGACTCCATACAGAGGTGTACGGAACTCATGGGGGCCCGCATGGCGCTGACGAAACTCGCTGGCGGGACGGCCGCAGTCGGGGCACTGCACTGGATCTGGACCTTCCCTCCCTGGCCGCTGGCCAGCCGCGCCGACTTCACCCGTACGGTCGGCGGGGTCGCTGAAGCCGACCTGCCCGCAACGGAGTTGACTACCGCCGTCGCGGCAGCGCTTGGGGCGGCGGCCTATGTGATCGCGGCCCAGGCCGACTTCGCCCCGTAGGTGCGGCCACATCGTTGGGGCACCAGCGCGTATGGGGCATTGTCGGCGTGCTGCTGCGCGGCGCGGCCGGTCTGGTCTCCTCCGCTCTGATTCGCCGGCCGACCGATTTCCCCCGCTGGGACCTGGCGCTGCGCTCCCTGCCGTGGCTGGCGCTCGGAGGGCTGACGGCATGCGTCGCTGCCGCAACTCGCGCGCCTCGCCGCCAAGACCGTCGCTACGACATCAGAAGACTCAAGGGCCTTAAGAATCAAGGAAGCTGACAATGACCCGGTTGATTCCCAAGCTGGTAATCGGACTGACCGCAGTGCACTTCTCGGTCGCTCTCATCGCCTCCAGCACCTACGGTGACGTGGCCCGCGACGGCTTCTGGAACGCCGTCCCCGGAAAGCCGCAGCGCGAGTACGAGATGTGGTTCTTCCTGGCGGGGTTCGGTCTCCTCGCCCTGGGCACTCTCAGCCAACGTATCGTTCGCGACACCGGCAGGCTACCGGCGCAGTTGGGCTGGTATCTGCTCGCCATTGGCGTGCCGTTGCAGATTCTCTATCCCGTCTCCGGCGCACCCGGACTGATCGTGCTCGGGGTGCTGGCCCTGATCGCGGCCCGGCGGGACAGCGTGGGGGAGAGCCGTCGGACACCCCTGGCGCCCATTACCGACCGTGAGCAGTGCTCATGATCACCTGGACTGCGGCCTCCTGGCCCCCCGGCGGGCCCATGGCCGGCTCATCCGCGGCGTTGCGCCACCCCCGGTAGCCCGGGGGAGCCGCCCCGCTGCCGGGTGTGGTCCCGGGAGAGCTGGGAGCGTGTTGGGCGGAGGCCGGCGGACTGGGCGCTCTCACGCATGCCCCGAGCACCGCTGGCATGGTAGAAGGCGCGGTACTCGGGGCTGTGTCGGGCTATGCCGCTCTGGCTGTGCTGCTGGCGGGAGTGTTCAGGGAGACGTTTCGCGGCAGTCGCAGGCGTGTGCTGACTCGGGGTGAGCTGGTGGGTTGACCGGCGCGAGATGGTGGACGCGGGCCGGCGGTAGGTTTCCCAGTACCGTTTCGGTGCGGAAGGTGTGGCGATGCAGGATGCGACGCAGTACGCCGAGTCCTGCGAGGGTGCGCTCGCGGTCGGCTCCATCGACGAGCGTCCGGCGTATGGTGTCGCCTCCTATGTATCCGAAGAAGGACAGCGTGCCGCCTGGCCGCAGGGACCGCAGGAGCCGGTCGAAAATCTCCTCCGTCGTGCGGGCGTCGAAGTTGGCGAACGGCAGGCCGCACACGATGGTGTCGTAGGAGCCGAGTTCGTGTTCCTGGATCAGGTCCGTGTGGATGCGCAGTCTCGGGTCATCGTCGTAGGTGTGTCGCAGCAGGGCGGCGAAGCGGGGGTTGGCCTCGATCAGATCCAGGGTGTCCAGCCGGCCGAGTGAGCCGGTGATGTAGCGGGTCACCGCTCCGGTACCGGGCCCTACCTCGAGTACCGCGCGGGAGCGGCCGGGATTCGGGATCATGTACCGGGTGAGGGCCCTGCACAGCCGGGCGCTGCTCGGGGCGATGGCCCCCACGTCCCGACGGGTCTTCGCATATTCCCGGAGGAACAGCGTTACTTCAGTCACGCCGCCATCCATCTGTCGAGTGCTTGCAAAATGGTCGAGGTGCCAGTGATAACACCTGCTTGGATGGCCTGCTCGGCGGCATCGTGCCGAGCAGTGTGCCCTTGAACTGCTAAAACAACTGTGAGCGGTCGGGGAGATGTCGTGAAGGTCTTCTGTCGCGGTGGTCCAGAGCGGGATGGCCACCGGGGTCTTGCCGTCGGTGGCACGGTTCTGTGGCTCACGCAGCGAGAAGATGGGGCCCGTCGAGGCCGGCGGGCGGCTGGGCGGTGCTCACAGCTCCATCCAGCTGCAGGGCCCGGGGCTAGGGCGTGTCCGCAAAGTCGGTTAGTCGTTGCTCCGTTCGTGGTGTGTCGTCATGAACTGTCTGATCAGGCATGGGCTGTGATCAAGCCGTTGCTGGCCCCGCCTCGGATGGGGCGTCCGGTGCGGGATCGGCGGCAGGTC
>NZ_JBIRGO010000021.1:0-138615 GCF_044328065.1 Streptomyces sp. NPDC017993 | reverse complement strand
CAGGTGTTTGAGCTGGCAGTACGACGCGCAGACGGTGTCCATCTGGACCACGGCCGGACGGATCAAGAACGTCCGCTTCGCCTGCTCTTCGGATGTGCTCAAGACCCTGCGGGAGGACCGCAAGGGCGAAGCCGACATGATCGAACGGGACGGCGTGTTCTACCTCATCGCCGTCTGCGAGATTCCCGAGGCCGAGCAGTACGAGCCCGACGGTTTCGTCGGCGTGGATCTCGGCATCGCCAACATCGCCACCACGTCCACCGGCTATACGGCCGCCGGGCGGGGCTTGAACCGGCACCGTAGGCGGCAGCTCGACCTGCGGCGCAAGCTCCAGAAGAAGGGCACCAAGTCTGCCAAGAGGCGACTCAAGGCCCGCGCGCGCAAAGAGCAGCGGCATGCCGCCAACACCAATCACATCATCGCCAAGACGATCGTGACCGAGGCTGAACGCACCTCGTCCGGGATCTCCCTGGAGGAACTCAGGGGAATCCGGCAGAGGGTACGGCTCCGCAAGCCCCAACGGGTCACACTCCACTCCTGGGCTTTCGCCCAGCTCGGAGACTTCATCGTCTACAAGGCCCGCAGGGCCGGCGTGCCCGTGGTCTTCATCGATCCCGCCTACACCTCGCAGCAGTGCTACGAGTGCGGCCACACCGATAAGAAGAACCGGGCAAGCCAAGCCCTCTTCATCTGCCGGAACTGCGGGGTCGTTGCCCACGCTGACCGGAATGCTTCCCGCAACATCGCGCGCAAGGGCGAGGCTGCGTGGACGGCGGGGCGTGAGTCACGCGTCCCTGCCACCCCATAGGGGTGTCCGGACGGAGGAGGCCCCGTCACCGCCAGTGGCGCCCTACCTCCAAGCCCGGTCCTTAGGGCCGGGTCAAGTTGACTTCGCGGCCATCCACTCGTCAAGCTGCTTCGGCCCGTTGATCCTGCCTCGGGCCTGCCGTCCCTCGGCGACGTCGATGACGACGTACTGACCACCGGAGAAAACCCAGTACCGATGCGGATCGTCCGGATCCTGCAGGGCCGCGTCGATGCCCTGGGAGAAACGCGGAAGGTCGCCGAAGCTCTTCCTCCACTCCTTCAGAGGGCGGGGGCCCGTCACCAGGGTGTCCGTGTGGCTCCCGTCGGACACGTCGATCAGGATGTACCGGTTGCCGGAAAAGACCCAGTAGTGATGGGGGTTGTCCGGACTCTGCATGACGGCGTCTATGCGGTGTGAGAACCCCGGCAAGTCCGCGAAGCTCGCCCACGACTTCAGCGGCTTGGGGTCGGACAGCCGTCCTCTCGCCCCACCTGCATCGGCGATCTCGATGAGGATGTACTGATCGCCGGAGAAGGCCCAGTACCGACTCTTGTTGTCGGGAGTCTGCATCACGGCGTCGATACGGTGGGTGAAGCGCGGCAGCCCCCCGAAACTCCGCTTCCAGCTCGCCAGTTCAGCCGGCCCTGATATTCGGCGCCCTTGGCCGTCCGCCACCTGCACTTTGGTGTACCGGCTGCCCGAGAAGAGCCAATACTCCCCGTCCCCGTCCGGTGTGGCCATGACGGCATCCACCTGCGCCTGAGGCGCGCCGGTCCGTCCATCGGGCGACGTACTCACCTGGTATGCCGCGATGCCGCCTGCGGCAACGACGCACACGACGAGGCCGACGACGGCCCAGCGCGGGAAGCCCCGACGCCGTCGACTGAGTTCACTTCGCGGCTGGCGCAGAGTCGGCGACAAGGGGCCGCCGGTGGCGACGGCATCAAGCCCCCGCAACACCGCGTCGATGGTCGGCCGATCCTCCGGGTCCTTCTCCAGCAGACCCGTCAGCACCTCGCGCAAAGATCCTGCCGGCAGCGCGAGCGAGGGGGGCTCGAAGGCGACCGCGTGCATGGTCGCAACGGCAGTCGGACGGGCAAAGGGTGACGCCCCGGTCAGCAGAGCACACAGCGTGCCGCCCAGGCTGAAGAGGTCACTGGGCGGGCCGGCGGGACGGCTGTGAAGGCGCTCGGGTGCCATGTACTCCGCCGAACCGAGCACCCCGCCCGCCGCGGTGTGCACGCTCCCTTCTCGCAATGCCGCAATGCCGAAATCCGTGAGCACGGCGCTGCCGTCCGGGCGTAGCAGGATGTTGGCGGGCTTCATGTCCCGATGCAGCGCCCCGGCGGCGTGTACGGCGTCGAGCGCGCCGGCCACCTGCAGACCGATCCTGGCGACCTGTTGCGGCGGCATCTTCCCCGACGCGGCAAGCTGGTCGGCGAGGGACGGTCCGTCGACGTACTCCATGACGATCCACAACAGCCCGTCGTGCTCCACGAGATCAAAGATCTCGATCACGTGAGGGTGGGACACGCGGGCGACAGCACGTGCTTCTCTCAGAACCCGTGCCGGCAAGTCGGCATGCTCGGTGCCGTCTCCCGGCAGGTGCAGTTCCTTGATTGCGACCATCCGCTGCAGCAGCCCGTCCCACGCTCGCCAGACGGTTCCCATCCCCCCGCGGCCGAGCCTTTCCTCCAGGCGGTACCGGCCAGTGATCAGCTGCTGTTCGTCATAGCGCACAGGCAGAACATACACATCGCCTCAGGCAGCGAGAGAAGTCGCGTCTCCCACACTCTCGCTCGCCACCACCGGGCCGGCTGCGCAGGTGCGCCATCCGGTCAGGAGGCCAGGTCTCCAGGTGAGTCGGAGGCTTGGTGTCGTAGAGGCAGTGCGGGTTATCGATCGCCTGCGGCCAGTGTCGAGGCGAGTCGTTCGAGCAGGCCGGCAAGCTGAGTTTGCTCCTCCCCGCTGAGCCCGGCGAGAAGCCGACGCTGGTTGTCCAGGTGGACGGCGATGAGCGCGTCGGTCAGCTCGACGCCCTCGGACGTGAGGGTGATGAGACGTCCGCGCGAATCGGTCTCTGCTACGGATCTGCTGACCAAGCCACGTGCTTCGAGCCGGTCGACCCGCTTGGTGATCGCGCCGGTGGTGACGAGGACGGTGCGGCTGAGCTCGCCCGCGGACAGAGCGTGGGGCGCCCCGGAGCGCCGGAGTGCCGCCAGTACGTCGAAGTCGCCGCTTCCCAGCTCTGCGGTGGCGAAGGGCGGGCGTAGCCGTTGGTCCAGTGCGTCGGTCAGTCGGAAGAGCCGGCCGATGACGAGCATCGGTGTCGCATCGAGATCGGGCCTCTCGCGCTTCCACTGGTCGACGATGGCGGCGATGGAGTCGGGCTGCATGACTTCCATTGTATCTTCCGCGGATGATAATTTACCTTCCATGGAAGATATTGCTTCGCAAGCCTCCGCGGCGGCGGTGGACTGTTACTTCGACCCCGCCTGCCCCTTCGCCTGGGTCACCTCCCGGTGGCTCCTCGAAGTCGAACGGCTTCAGCCGATCGACCTGCACTTCCGGATCATGAGCCTGTCCGTGCTCAACGAGCACCGCGAACTCGAGCCCTGGTACCGCGAGTTCAATGACCGCGCCTGGGGCCCGGCCCGGGTGTGCGCGGCCGCCGAGGCTCTCCACGGAAATGCGGTCCTGCGCGACCTCTACATGGCCCTCGGCAGCCGCATCCACAGGGAGCGCAACAAGGACTACGACGTGGTCATCACCGAGTCCCTCGAAGAGCTGGGGCTGCCCGCGTCACTGGCCAAGGCCGCTCACACCGACGAATTCGACGCGACCCTGCGCGCCGGGCACCAGGCCGGACAGGAGGCGATCGGCGAAGAGGCCGGGACGCCCGTCATCACCGTGGACGGCGCCGGCTTCTTCGGCCCCGTCCTCACCTCCATACCGAAGGGCGAGGAGGCGATCCGGCTGTTCCGGGCCACTCGGGCCCTGGCCGGGATGGGAGCGTTCGCCGAGCTGAAGCGGGGACGCGGTGCGCTCGACTTCCGCTGACCCCGGCGTTCGCACCCGCCGCCGCCTCATCGCGGCAAGCCTCGTCAGCTCGATCGGCGACGGCATATACGTGCCACTGACGATGCTGTTCATCCACTCGCTCACCAGCCTGTCGCTGACGTCGATCGGCGCGGGCCTGACCGTCGCCGGGCTCTGCGCGCTGGCGTTCATGCCCGTCACGGGCGTCCTCATCGACCGGTTCGGTGGCCGGCGGGTGCTCATCGTCGCGCTCGCGCTGCGAGCGGCCGGTTTCGCCGCCTACCCGTTCGCTGACTCCTACCCCGCGTTCCTGGCGATCGCCCTGGTGGTAGCGGTCGGGATGTGGGCCACCTCGCCCAGCCAGCACACTCTCATCGGCGAGATCGCCGAAGGCGCCGAGCGTGACCGGCTGCTGGCGTGGGACCGCAGCCTGCGCAACGCCGGCATGGGCTGCGGCAGCCTGGCGGCGGCCGGCCTGCTCGCGGTGAACGGCAGCGCCGGCTTCATCGGCGCCTCGGTGGTCCTGGCCACGGTCTTCGCCATCGCCGCGGCGCTCGTGGCCAGGATCTCGCCGGTCCACGGCGCCGACAGGCGGCCGGAGGAGACACGGGACGGGTACCGGCAGGTGCTTGCCGACCGGCCCTACCTGCTCATCACAGCTGCCAACTTCCTGATCGCCTTCGGCTACACCACCCAGGCCATCGCCTTGCCGGTCTTTCTCACCCGCGACATCGGCATGCCCGACGCCCTGGCCGGGACCGTATTCGCGGTCAACACCGCCCTGGTCGCCGCGCTCGGTGTCCCGACCGCCCGCCTGACCAGGCGGGGCAGGCGCACCCGCGCGGCCGCGCTCGGCGCCGTCATCTTCGCGCTCTCCTTCGCCGCCTTCGCGGCCCTTCCCCACCTCATCAGCGGCGCCGACGCCACCGTCGCCGTCCTGGCGATCGCGGTCCTCTACACCGCAGGCGAGCTCGTCCACTCCGCACCCTCGCAGGGCCTGTCGGTCCAGGCCGCGCCCAATCACCTGCGCGGAAGGTACCTGTCGATCTACCAGCTGTCCTGGTCGGTCTGCCGCACCACGGCGCCTCTGCTGCTGGGATTCCTGCTCGACGCCGGGCAATGGCAACTGTGGACCGTTCTGGCACTGATGGTCCTGACCGGCGCGGCGATCCTGCTGTACGCGGAGCGGGTGCTGCCGGCACACGTGGTCAGCACCCACCAAATCGCCGTCACCACCACCGTTCCTCAGGAGACCACGACCTGATGACCGACGGCCTTCACCCCCGGCATCGCCAGGTTGGCGAGCTGGAGAACGCCTTCTCCGGCCGCGGCGGCCGGGGGTGGACCGTGCCACACTTCAGCCATGGGCAAGCCGCAGACGATCGATGAGTACATCGGCAGCTTCGCCGGGGAGAGCCGCGAGCTGCTCGAGCACGTGCACGCGCTGGCCAAAGAGGCGGTCCCCGAAGCGAGCGAGGCCATCAAGTGGGGCAACCCCGCGTGGGTGCACCCGTCCGGGACGATCCTCTTCATGCTCAGCGGCCACGCGAAGCACGCGAACGTCGTGTTCACGCCCAGCACCCGCGAGGCGTTCGACTCCGAACTCGCCGGCTTCGCCACCGGCAAGGGCTCGGTCAAGCTCCCCTACGGCCAGCCGGTGCCGGGCGACCTGCTGCGCCAGATGATTGCGTTCCGCGTGCGTGAGCACGAGAACGACGGCGTGCTGTGGATGTGACGGCCATGAGCAGGAGGCAAGGCTTCTTGGCCGCCATCGCAGTCCAGGTCGGGCTGTCGTCGGTCTCCTCCACGGAGGCATGACCCTGTAGCCCGGCCTTATGCCCCCGCCCGGCACCGCCTGAACACCCTGGCAATCGCGGCAGCAGGCACGTCACCAGGCCCCTCACTGCCTCGGCGGATGCCGCCCGTCCGATGCCGCCCGTCGTCCTTCGCCGGCCCCCGGGGTACGCGTAGGGACTTGACCCCTTGATCTCAAGTCAGGTTGAGGTTCCATGATGAACGGCATGGAGACAACATTTCTTGACCCGCAGACGCAGGAAGCCGAGATCGAAGAGATCAAGCAGGTCATCGCCAGGCTTGAGCATTCCCAGCAGAACGAGTTGCCCGAGGAGTTCGTCAGCCTGTTCAGAGCCGACGCGATCTGGACGACGGGTCATGGCAAGGCTCTCACCGGTCGCGATGAGATCTCCGCCTTCACTCACCAGGTGCTGCCGGGTGCCATGAAGGACTCGACGGCCACCTACGAGGTGGTGCACGTACTGTTCATCCGCCCCGATGTCGCCGCGGTCAAGGTGCACGCACAGTACTCGACCCTGGAAGGTCAGCCGATCGGGAACGCGGGCACCCCGCTCTACGTGATGGCCAAGGAGGACGGGCAGTGGCGCCTGGTCGCCTGCCAGAACACAGAGGTGCTCGCCCCGTGACATGGCAACGTCCGTACGGGGAGGGCGAGTTGTGAGACAAGCGAGGTAGGGGCTCCCCGGAGAGGGCTTGCCGTGTGCCATGGCAACCTCCGGGCTGACAGGCAATCAACTCAGGTACGCAACCTGGGCCCTTGGCCAAGACCAATCACAGCGTTACGCGTTCGCCTTTAGACTCGACGATCAACGCCGGCTCAATTCAAAGGAGATGGAATGACACAGCCTCCCTTCGCCACCCTGTCCGCCGCGCTTGCGGGGCTCGGGACGGTTCTGGGCCTCCTCGCGGTCCAGTTGCGGGCAGACGGTTATGAGCAGTACGTCGATTCCGTGGCCACTGCCAGCGTCGTCATGTGGACCACTGCGTGCCTGACGGTCGTGACGTGGGTCCGCCACCGCCAGGCGAATTCGGACTGAGTTCCACAGACACCGAGGGCCGCCGGGACATCAGCCCCGGCGGCCGTCGCGTGCCCTCCACAAGTTTGCGAGACAACCCTTCGACAAGCGTTTGTCGGTGGGGTCCGGAGCCAGTGGCGATCACTGGGCTCGTGACTGTCGAGCAGGATGACGGCGCTGCCGGGTGGCGGCGAAAAATGGGAGGCGGGAGCCAACGGCGTGTTGGCAGGATGTCCGCGCTCGACACCCGACGCGAAGGGACCGACAACCGTGGCTCGCGCCATTACATTGATCCGCTCCGCCTCCCTGTCCGACATCGCCGAGTACGCCTACGCGGCGACGGCGCCCGCCGATTCACGCCTGATCTTCCTCGCCGGGGCGTGTCCGCTGAACGACGACGGCTCCACGGCGGCGATCGGGGACTACGCCGGCCAGGCATCCAAAGCCGTCGAGAACATGCGGGCTGCTCTCTCCGCCTCAGGTGCGTCCCTCCAGGACGTCATCAGTACACGTGTTCTCGTCGCATCGGGCCGGCGGGAGGACCTGGTGGCTGCCTGGCAGGTAGTGCGGGACGTGTTCGCGGACCATGACGTCCCCAGCACCTTGATGGGCGTCACCGTGCTCGGCTACGAGGACCAACTCGTCGAGATCGAGGCCGTCGCCGCCGTGCTCGATTCTTGAGCCCTCGTGCTCGGTCTCGCCGGTAGCAGGTCACTCAAGCGCGACTGCCGTGGAGTGCAGTAGTGATCGCAGCGTCAGTGGTTGAAGTTTCCACTGCGCGGGTTGCGGGCCAGGGGCCTGCTTACTCTACGAGGATGCCGGATCTTGAACTTGAACGTCTCGCACGTGTCCGCATGGCGGTCACGGGGGAGACCCTGGCGCGAGCACTCGCCGTTCTTCGGGGTTTCCCCAACACTGAGGCGCTCACAGCTGAGGCTGGGTCCGCGCAGGATGCTGAGCCAGGGACGCGGCGCCTGCGCCTGGTGGTGTCAGGTGAGAGCACATGGCAGTGACCCGACTGCCCATCAGATCTGCGAGCCCTCTCCGTCACACGACCCCCGTGGCTCCGGTGAATGAGCCGACGGCACTCCAAGACGTCTGCCACCCGTGTCCTGTGTTGCCGGCCATGTGCGTGCCCGGCGCGGGGAAGCGGGTACTGGTAAGTGCCGATCGGGGAGCCGCTCAAGCGGTCATCCGCTCTACCCACTCACGCTGGGTCTCGGCTCGCTCGATGCGACTGACGATGTCCTTCTTGGACGCCTCGTCCAAGGTCTCGGGAAGCGTGTCGAAGGTCCCGGGGAGAACGTCGAGCAGACCCCAAATCTGTTCGCCGGTCCTGACAGTCAGCAGCAGCTGGCACCTCACTGCGGCGACACTTCGGGACGGTGGCTGAGCCGGTGCACGAGTGTGGGGAACAAGTAGTGCGTCCGCTCTGCGGCGAGGTGTTCCCGCAGCCAGTCCACCGGGAGCCGTTGGCTGAAGCCGCATGTGGCGGCCTCCTCTGGTCGAGGAGCTGGTCGGTGTCCACGGTTCGGATGGTGTGGGGAAGAACTGGGGCTATGCCAAGATGATGCCAAGAAGCCCGGCAGGGCCGAGAGGCCGGTCGGCATCGGGATCTCTGGGCGCTTCCGTCCCGGGGTGTGCCAACAAGCGGGGCCACGTCGCCGGTCGCGCCGCCCTCCCATCCCTGCTTTGAGGGCGGTTTTTGGTCACCCCGTCAGCTGCTGGTCCAGGGCTCGGTCGATGGTGTCGGCGTGCTCCTGGAGCCAGGCGATCTCGAGGTGCAGCCAGGAGCCGGGGCCCCCGACGCGTCCGGCGCGTGCATGAAAGTCGCGCTCGTCCTCGACCCGGGCCGCGATGCGCCCGCCGAATCCCCGACGGTCCTCGTCCGGGAGCCCGTAAGCGTCGAGGAACGTGTGCAGGAGGGCCAGTTGGCGGTCGAGGTGGACGTCGATGTCGGCACCCAGCAGCCACAGCCAGGCGGCGTAGGCGAGGTCTCGTGTGCGGGGGCCGGGGGCGGCCTGGTCGAAGTCGAAGGCGGAGACAGGAAGGCCGTCGACGAAGGCGACGTTGAGCGGGGAGAAATCGTTGTGGCACACGGTCTCCTGGCCACCCGCGATCGGGCTGCCGGCGGTAGCGTCGTGCAGTCGGCGCAGCAGCTGCGCCGCGGCGGTGATCTGGGCGGAGGACCAGTCACGGGCCCGGAAGTCGGTGGGGGCTTCACCATGCTGGAAGCTGAGGATCTCGCGGCCCTTGGCATCGGTACCGAGCAGCCTCGGCGCGGCGTCGGAGCCGACGTCCTCCAGATGCCGGAGCAGTCGGTGCACGAACGGTGAGTGCGGCCCGACCGGCCGGCGCACCGTGTCCCCGACACGGACGACTCCCTGCGTGATCCGGCCCCCGGTCAACGGAATCTCCAGCTCCTGTTCCATGCGCGTCAGCATAGGCACCCTGCCGGGTGGCCCGCCGACCTCACGGCCGGCCGGAAGCAGCAGGCGAGCGGATCGCTGTGCTGCAAGCGGCCAAGACCACCCCTCCCATGGCGTTAACGGCTGTCCCGTTGTCCCCTTCAGGGGCGGATGACCGTCATCACGACCTTGCGGACGGCTTCGGCATCCGGCGGCGTGCTTTTCCGGTCGGCGAACAGAAGGTGTCCCGCCCCGACCAGCGTGGGAGCGAGGGTGTCGATGTCGGCGTCCGGTGCGATGCGGCGCAGTTCGCGCTCGGCCGAGAGGTAGGAGGCGATCATGGCTGTGGCTTCCGTCATGATCGGGATCCCGACCACCCGGGCCTGACGCAACCGGGCGCGCAGGCCGTCTCGGGAGGTGACGAGAGCGACGATCGCCACGGCGACCGGCCCGAACAGGTCTGTCAGCGCGCCGGTCAGGTTGTCGGCGACGGTTCCGGTCCCTGCGGAGTCGCGCAGGGCGGCGGCCTGGTTGTCGATCCGGGTGATGCGGTCCATGACGAGGTCGGCGAGGAAGGCGTCGAAGTCGGCGAAATGCCGGTGCAGGACCCCCTTGGCGCAGCCTGCCTCCGTGGTGACGGCTCGGCTGGTCAACGCGCTCGACCCCTCCCGGAGCAGAACGCGCTCGGCGGCGTCGAACAGTTGCTCGCGCGCATCGTGAAGGGCTGTCCCTGTCGGCACCGTCATCTCCTCATCCTGGCCAGGTGCACCCTAGAAGAGTGGGCATGCGCCCACTAGAGTGGGCGCATGCCCACTCTACCGCCTGAAGGAGCGCGCCCACCCGAGCGCGAGCCCCATCGGCACCGAGACATAGCCGAGTCATTCGGCACGGACGCCGAACGCTACGACCGGGCCCGGCCCCGCTACCCCGACGCCCTGGTGAGGCGGATCGTCGCCGGCATCCCAGGGCCCGACGTCCTCGACGTCGGTTGCGGAACCGGCATCGCTGCCCGGCAGTTCCAGATGGCCGGCTGCCGGGTGCTCGGGGTCGAGCCCGACGCGCGGATGGCAGAACTGGCACGGCAGACCGGGGTTGAGGCCGAGATCGCGACGTTTGAAGCCTGGGACCCTGCGGGGCGGGAATTCGACGCGGTCGTCGCCGGGACGGCCTGGCATTGGGTCGACCCGGTTGCGGGAGCCACCAAGGCCGGCCAGGTACTGCGGCCCGGCGGCCTGCTGGCACCCTTCTGGCACGTGGCCCAGCCCCCGCCCGACCTGGCGAAAGCCGTCGCCGCCGTCTGCGAACGGGTGATGCCTGACGCGCTGTTCAACTTCCGGGCGGCGATGACGCGGCCGGCCGTGGACATCTACCAGACGCAGTTCACTCGGATCGCCGACGGGATGCGGCAGGTGGGCGGGTTCAGCGATCCGGAACATTGGCGAGTCGACTGGGAGTGCTCCTACACCCGTGATGCGTGGCTGGAGCAGATACCCACCCAGGGCGCCTTCACCCGGCTCCCCCCGGACAAGCTTGCGGAGGTGCTGGACGGCGTCGGGGCCGCCATCGACGGGATGGGCGGCAACTTCACGATGCCCTACGCCACGGTGGCGGTCACCGCGACGCGAACCGGCACGTCCTGACCCGGAGATTTACAGCGGGTTGCGGCCTCACCGGTATCGAGGCCGTCAGCGGGGTCGGGCTGCGATCTGTCGACGGGCGGTGTTCCAGACCTCTTCGAACTCCTCGGAGGTCAGCGGCTCAGGGGCGTGGCCTTCCCACTCTGAGACGGGCAGTTCTGCTGTGATCCCGTATCTGTTGTCGTACTCGTTGAGGCTGCCTGTGTCGCAGGCCCGCTGCCACTCCGAGAGGGAAGCAGCTGCGATCGGGGTCAGCTCAGGCCCTTCGAGCTCGACCTGCCGAGTCACCCAGCCTTCGGCATCGAACTCGAAGTAGAACCAGACGTCTTCCTCGTCCCAATAGCAGCGCATCCACGTGTTCATCAGCTCATGATGGCGGGCACGTCTGACAACCGTTGCGGATAACGCCCGGTGCGCTCGTCCCTGACGGCGACGACTTCGGCCTGCGCAGCCGCCGATCTACCGTTCAACCATTCCCCATACGTCATCTTCGACGCCGCCGCGCTTGGGCTCCGCCACGCCACGGTCGCTGACCGTTGCACCACTGACGGGCCCTGGTCGCTCCCACCAGCCTTGGGGGCGCCGCAGTCCTGTGTCTGCGGCGCTGTCAGTGGCGGGTGCCACACTGCGGCAATGACTGAAACCCTGAAGGGGCCCGCCAGTTACTTCCCGTCGATCGAGAAGAAGTACGGCCGGTCGATAGTCGAGTGGAAGAACCTCATTCGTGCTTCGCCGTTGACCAAGCACATGGAGCTGGTCAGCTGGCTCAAGGCCGAACACAGCATGGGACACGGCCACGCCAATGCCCTCGTGGCCCACACCCTGGCAGAGCCTGGCGGGAAATAGGGAGGCGGCGGCCGAGGGCGGCCTCAAACGGTGGCGCGGCCTGCCCATGCGAACCGACAAGCCCGCCCCTGCCTACCAGGCCACACTCCACCGCGTGGCCATCCTCTTCCAGATCCGACGCTGACCACTGCGGTGTAGTCGCCCGGCCCCTGCCCGTGACGCCTTCGGCAACCGGCGGGGGCGTACTTCCCCGGCCGATGGCGCTGAACCTGGGATTCTGGCCGCGACCAAGCTCTGGACCTGCAACAACGCCCCGTGCAGAGGATTTTGGGTTCGTACGAGGCTATGCGGGCGGAACTCCCCATGGCCCCCTGAGCTATTCCTCCCACACCAAGGCGTTCGCCGTGTGCTGGGGTGCCAAGCGGAGGAGCATCTGGGCGCGTGTTCCGCAGGCAACGGAGGTATGACCTTCCGGCTGCCGGCCCATCCCTGAACGAGCCGCGCCTAAGTCCTGAGCCAAGGGCCGCCCTCCGCAATGAACTTGGCCGAATTCGCCACTGTCCGGACGTCGAGGAGGACCTTCCCGCCATCGCAGGCGGTCGCAGAGGCAGCCGAGGCCGACGCTGGCCTTGGAGTCGTGAGGGTTCTCCTGTTGCCGCAGCATGCGTGTTGGCTGCCTGGTGCCTGATTCCTGACTGGTGGGCCGTCAAATCAAGCTGAGAGCTTCAGAGGCGAGTGCGGTAGGGGGTGCCCCTGACGTGCGTGAAACGTGCTCTCAGCCACATAGTCCGAATGCCATCGGTCGTCCGGATAAACCCGGTACGGAGCAAGGTCACTGCATCGAGGTAACTCCAATGGCCTCATGGGCGAGCCAGGTGTGCCGGCCGTTACTGTTTCCTCGTGCCTGAACGGATTCTCAGATATTCGTTCTCGATTACCAGATATTCGAAATCCTTCTCGCCCTTCGTCCTTCGACTTTCGTCGTTTGACGTCATGTAGGCAGATCGCCAACCTCTTGAAGGAGAGCTAGCCCGATGACCGTTGAGACCAGCCCGGCTGCGCAGCTGGTGCCGCCTCGGCAGTCCAGGCTGCACACCGCGGCTGCGGCGGGGCCGACATCGCGATACCTAGGGGCAGCTCAGGGGCGCCAGAAAGGCGCTGCGCGAGCGCCAGGAGCACGAGTTGATCAGCAACCGCTGGTTCGCCCTGTTCCACAACGCAGCCTTCGAGCAGCGGGTTCATACCCACTCCGGCCCGCCCACTCGGGACGATCCAGACGAGCAGTTCTGCCTCCGCCGCGGCGCCAAGTACCTCCTCGCTCACCCCAGGACGGCCGCAGCGACAGAGCGTGAACTCGACGCCCGCGTGCGCGATCCGCACCACGTCGACCTCGGCGGGCGACACGCCCAGCCTGGGCCCGACCTTGTCCTGCATCAAGTTCCCATGGGCATGAAAGACCACCAGCCCAGAGTTCCTCATGCGAACCGCGAGGACAGCCAGTGGCCGGCCGGTATGCGCCAGACCGGCCCACCGGGGGAGTACGAGCCAGAGCCATCGGTGCGCTTCATGGGCATCAACGAGCAGGCGGTCATCTCGTACCCGGTCACCCCGTGCTACTCCGCCGCCATCCGGGTGCCTGACGCGTTCGGCGTGCTGGAGAACGTGCAGATCGCCCGCAGACGCGACTAGAGCCCCCGTCAGACGGCCACCACGGCCCGGACCTTCCCGGGCTGGGCAGCACGCCCGGGATCCGGGACAGCCCACCCACCTCACCAAGGAGCTACGGATGCCCGATCCCGGGGTTTTGCTTGGCATCGAGGCCCGCTTCGGGGCCCATGCCCACACCCACGCCGCCGAAGTCGCAGTCGGAGGCGCCCCACCCGGCCCGCCCTCCGGGCCCGTCGCTGCAGCGGGGGCCATTCCCGTAGACGTGTCCGTACCCGAGGACGGCTCGGATGGCGACCTGATCGCTCAGCACGCGGAGGAGGGTGCTGCCGCGGTGAGGACAACGAACGCTGCCCTGGAGCGGATCCTGCGTGGCCCCAGTGGGTTGGGCACGGCGAGCCTGCACTTGGCCCGGCGCGAGGAGCCTTTGGCACCTCCGGCCCCCGAGACACCGGTGGAGGGCAATCCCATCCCCGGCCTCTACTACCACCCGGTGCCGGAGCCCGACCAGGCGCGAGTCGAGGAGGTCAGCCGAAGGATCAAGGAATGGGCGGTGGACGAGGCCGAGGTGTACCCCCCGGAGTGGGAGGACCAGTTCGACGGCTTCTCCGTCGGCCGCTACATGGTCGCCTGCCATCCGGACGCGCCCAGCATCGAGCACCTGATGGTCGCCACGCGGCTGATGGTCGCCGAGAACGCGGTCGACGACTGCTACTGCGAGGACCACGGCGGCTCGCCCATCGGCCTCGGCAGCCGCCTTCTGCTGGCGCACACGGCGCTCGACCCGCTGCACACCACGCAGGAGTACGAGCCGGGTTGGGCGGAGTCGCTCCAGTCGGACGCCCCTCGGCGCGCTTACCGGTCCGCCATGGAGTACTTCCTCCAGAAGGGCACCCCTTCCCAGGTCGACCGGTTCCGGCACGACATGGCCCGTCTGCACCTTGGGTACCTCGCCGAGGCCGCCTGGGCCCAGACGGACCACATGCCAGAGGTGTGGGAGTACCTGGCGATGCGCCAGTTCAACAACTTCCGCCCCTGCCCGACCATCACCGACACCATCGGCGGCTACGAACTCCCGGCGGATCTGCACTCGCAGCCCGCCATGCAGCGGGTCATCGCGCTCGCCGGCAACGCCACCACCATCGTCAACGACCTGTACTCATACACGAAGGAACTCAACAGCCCGGGCCGGCACCTGAACCTGCCCGTGGTGATCGCCGAACGTGAGGGCGTCTCCGACCGGGAGGCCTACCTCAAGGCGGTCGAGGTCCACAACGACCTCATGCACGAGTTCGAAGCCGAAGCCGCCGCCCTGGCCGCCGCCTGCCCCGTGCCGAGCGTGCAGCGCTTCCTGCGGGGAGTGGCCGCATGGGTCGACGGCAACCACTACTGGCACCAGACCAACACCTATCGCTACAGCCTGCCCGATTTCTGGTAAGAGAATGGACTTATCTGTGACCAGCACCGAGTTCAGCACCATCAACGGCACCTCCGCGTTCATCCCCGCCCCCGCGTCGCCCTACCAGGGTGAAATCGCACGTTACTGGGACCAGGAGGCCAGGCCCGTGAACCTGCGCCTCGGCGACGTCGACGGGCTCTACCACCACCACTACGGCATCGGCGACGTCGACCACACCGCCCTCGGGAAGGCCGGAGACAGCGAGTACGAGAAGAAGCTGATCGCCGAACTCCACCGCCTGGAGTCGGCGCAGGCCGAAGTCCTCATGGACCACCTCGGCTCCATCGGGCGTGACGACACGCTCGTGGACGCCGGCTGCGGCCGGGGTGGTTCGATGGTCATGGCCCACCAGCGATTCGGATGCAAGGTCGAGGGCGTCACCCTGTCGGCCAAGCAGGCCGACTTCGCCAACCAGCGCGCCCACGAACTCGGCATCGACAACCATGTCCGGGCCCGCGTATGCAACATGCTCGACACGCCCTTCGAGACGGGGCAGGCCGCGGGCTCCTGGAACAACGAGTCGAGTATGTACGTCGACCTGCACGACCTCTTCGCCGAGCACTCCCGCATCCTTGAGGTCGGCGGTCGCTACGTGACCATCACCGGCTGCTGGAACCCGCGTTACGGCCAGCCCTCGAAGTGGGTGTCCCAGATCAACGCGCATTTCGAGTGCAACATCCACTCCCGCCGGGAGTACCTGCGCGCCATGGCCGACAACCGTCTCGTACCGCAGGCCGTCATCGACCTGACTCCTGCGACCCTGCCCTACTGGGAGTTGCGGGCAACGTCTTCCCTGGTCACCGGCATCGAAGAGGCGTTTATCAACTCCTATAAGGACGGCTCCTTCCAGTACCTCCTGATCGCAGCCGACCGCGTCTGACCGCTCGCCAACTGAAAGGGCCGGCCCATCACCCGATGAGCCGGCCCTTTCGGGGGAGCGCCAGGACGGCATCCTCGGATGGCTGCTCAGCTCCAACAGCCGGGCGGGAGGGTTGACCTGGTTCGTTCGTAGTGCATCGACGCCGGCCCCCTTCCTTCTGGCGGACCGACCGAGCGCTCAACACGACCCCGCGGCGCTTGCTACCCCTGCGCCACGACGACCTCAGCACCGCCCTGGCAGCGTCGTTGCCGTAGGCGGCCAGGGCATGGCGCCCTACTCGTGGAGCGCACCTCATAGGCCCCCACCACCCCACAGCAGCGACACCGCTCCGCAATCCGCATCACCCGACGAATAACGCCGCCGCGAGCGCTACGCCCAACGCAAGCCTCCCCGGCGGTGGGACGGCTCTGCCTGATTGTCAGAGCGCTGTGGAACACTCGCCGCCGTTGGTCGATAGAGAGGTCGAACGGGCTGTAAGCCAAGGGGGATTGCCTGTCATGGGTGTGCGCATCGGGTTCATCTGCGCGACGACGGAGGAGCTGGACAGGGCGGAGCGGGAGCCGAGTTGGGCTGGTGAGTAAGTCCACGAGCTGTACGGCAGCGCCGACTCTCCGATGTCGGCTCGTCCCTACGGTGGCCCGGACAAGGCGTGGGCCGGACTCCAGTTCCTGCTCGACGAGGCGGACGTTGGTCTCGAGTTCCTGATGGACGGGTTCCAGATCCTGGAGGACGGCACCCTGTTCGGGTGGTCCGCGGAGCAGGTCGAGAGTTTGGCACGACAGCTGCGGGCGACCCAGTGGGAGCAGTTGGCGGTCCACTGCGACCCGGAGCGGATGGCGCAGGAGCGGGGATGCCCGGCCGACGCGCTGGGCTCGATCGAGTACGCCTACGAAGAACCAGTCGCGTTCACGCTGAGGCAGCCAAGGGTCGATACGGGGCGTTCACGACCTTCGACTTCTAGGGCGCGCCGGATGGGTGGGCAGGCCGGCTGCTGGTGGAAGAGTCCTTCGCGTCGCGGGTCTGCTCGGCGCTACGAGTGCACCGCCGGTATTTCCGAGCAGAGCCGCATTTCTGCTTCTGCCTTGAGATCGAACACGGTTGCATTCCCTGAGCTTTACCTGCCGCTGACCAAGTCGCAGCGTTCGAGGCATTGCTGTCCCTCGCCTGACGTCAGGCGAGGGACAGCAATGATTGAGTCTGCGCGTCTGCTGTGAGGCGGGCTGCCCGCGGGCCGCGCATGCGAAATGAGTGGCGGGGGTCAGACCTTCGCGAGCTTTCCGATCGTGGTTCCCCGCTGTTGTGCCCAGTTCTCCAACGTCATACGACAGGCATGGTCGAGGTGGCGCAGCTCGGAGAGGTCGAGTTCGACCGGGCGGTCCTTGGGCAACGCCTCGAGGGTTTCGAGCATGCGGGGCAGACGGAGGAAGGTGGCCGAACCGGTGATGGTGACGATCAGCCGGCCGCCGGTGGCTTCGTGGACGTCGAGGTTGAGGTGCGAGGTTTCCCAGGCGCACTTGATCACGGCGAGGCCGAGGCCGAGGAGGACGCCTTCGAACATGTTGGTGGTGATGATGGCGATCGCGGTGATGGCGAGGACCACGGCCTCGCCGCGGTGCGTACGCCACAGGGGCAGCAGGTCCTTGACGGGGACGAGTTTGCAGCCGGCGTGGACGAGAACCCCGGCAAGCGCAGCCAGCGGGATGATGCCGATCGCGGCCGGGAGGAGAGCGGCGAACAGTACGAGCCACAGGCCGTGCAGGACGCGGGAGAGCTTCGTCTTGGCCCCGGCCTGGACGTTGGCCGCGCTGCGCACGATGACAGCGGTCAGAGGCAGGGCGCCGAGTATGCCGCAGACGGTGTTGCCCACGCCCTGGGCCATCAGTTCCTTGTCGTAGTTGGTGCGCGGGCCGTGGTGCAGCCGGTCGACGGCAGCGGCGCTGAAGAGGCTTTCGGCTGACGCGATGAGCGAGAAGGCGAGCACCGTACCGAGGCCGGCAAGGCTGGCCAGCGAGGTGAAGTCGGCTATGCCGGGCGGCTGGATGGCCGAGAGGAGTCCTCGTACTTCGACGCGGGGGACGGACCAGCCGGCTGCTGCGGTGGCAGCTGTGGCAAGGGCGACCGCGGCGAGCGGTGCGGGCACCATCTGAGCCTGGGACGGGAGTTTCTTCCACAGGACCAGGACAGCGATGGTGGCTGCCCCGATGGCGAAGGGGGTCAGAGCATCGCTGGAGGTGGCGATCTCGGTGACCAGGTGCGGCACTCCCATGATCTTGTCGATCCCGGAGCGAGGCTGCTTGACGTCGGCCATGGTGTAGAGCTGACCGAAGATCAGAACGAGCCCGATGCCGGCAAGCATGCCCTGGACGACGGCTACCGTGATCGCCCGGAAGTAGCGCCCGAAACGCAGTGCTCCCAGAGCGAGTTGAACCAGGCCGGCGATCAGGACGATGGCTCCCAGAACCCCGAGGCCGAATTCCTGAACGGCCTCGAAGACCAGGACGGTCAGGCCCGCGGCCGGGCCGCTGACCTGGAGAGAGCTGCCGGGCAGGAAGCCGACAACCAGGCCACCGACGATGCCGGTGATCAGGCCGAGCTCGGCGGGCACTCCTGAAGCTACGGCCACCCCCACGCACAGGGGCAGGGCGACCAGGAAGACGACGAGGGAGGCTAAGACATCACGCCGCAGGTCTGCGGGCTTTTTGAGGGTGGGGAGCATCAGTGGACTTCCTCGCACAGCGGAAGCGGAAGGGGGGAGGTACTCGGCGGCCCGTGAGGCGGGCGGATTCGGGTCACAGCGGCCGGAAAGACTTGTCGTTCGGCCCGTACTGCTTGACTGCTCCGGTGTGCACTTCGTAGTACCACGCGTGCACCGCCAAGGTTCCCGCCTCGACCCGTTCCGCGATGCAGGGATGGGCGTGCAGCCGCTCCAGCTGAGCTACCGCGTGATGCTGGACTGCTTCTGCCAGGTCCGCGGAGTGGGGTGTGGTGGTCTCAGGCTGGGACGCCGCGTGCTGCAGCCAGCCCTGTACGGCGGGCACGCCGGAGAGATCGTCCCCACTTACCAGGGCGTTGACCGCGCCGCAGTGGGAGTGTCCGCACACGATGATGTCGCGGACACCGAGCACCCGCACTGCGTACTCGATGGTGGCCGTCTCGCCGCTCGGCCGGTCGCTGCTGTACTCGGGCACGATATTGCCCGCCGTGCGCAGCTCGAACAGTTCACCCGGCCGTGCGCCGGTGATCAGGGACGGCACCACGCGGGAGTCGGAACAGGTGATGAACAGGGCCTCTGGGCTCTGACCGGCCTCAAGGGCGCGGAACTCCTCAGCACGTTCCGTGACGTGCTCCGTGAAGGATCGTGCGTTGTCAATCAGGGACTTCATGGTGGCCTTTCTCCTGCGCTCACAAGCGTGCTTGCGGGCGCGGTGTGTTCAGGTCATCAGTGGAAGGGACGTGCCGCCTTGTCCGGAGGACAGGCAGCCGGTTTTTCCGCGTCGTCGTTGACGCGGAGAGGTGATCCCGAGACGGGACTGCGCTCGCGCCTACGGCGTGGAGCGCGTCACCACCACATCCCGGTAGGAGCAGCAACGTCTGTGGTCCGGGAGTGACCGTGTTGACCGGTGCCCGGCATCGGGGGGAATCCGTCGCCACTCCATCAGCACATCTCCCCCCGAGTAATACGGCCGTTGGCCGGACCGCATGCGTGCGCACGCGTCAGCGTGTTAGCGGCCCACTTGGCACCCGCGAACACCTCTTTGCCTGGAGATTACCTCACAGCCGGAGGTCAAGTCACGGTCAAGCACTTTTATACAAAGGTAATTGGAGTGTTGAACACTGTGATGTGCCCAGGCGTACGCCCTACAGGGCCAGAGCGGACGGGCGCTCCCACGAGCGCCCCGATTCTTCAAAACTCCAGGCCTTCACCAGCGCGGCGCATCTTGGCCGCCCCCTGCCACTTGGGTTCAGCAGGCTTCGCGGGTGTGAGTTGGGGCGGGGACGCGGCCGTTGCCCAGAGCGGGAGGCAGGAGCGCGAGCGCGTGATGCCCCACAGACCGCCGGTAGGAGCCGCCAACGGATGCGACGGCAAACCGGCCACGCTTTCGGGAGCATGAGCGGAGACCGGTTGCCCGGCACCGCAAAGCGGAGCGCATGCCCGCACCGAGGGGTGGCCGTTCGGGCTCCGGGGCGCGGTTGTTGCAGCCAGCCGTCGCTCCGGGCGTTGTCGGTGGCCGTTGGTAGCGTGACGGTCGTGATGGTGGGCACTGGCGAAACCCGGTTGGTCGTGCTGCGCGGCAACAGCGCGTCGGGGAAGCCGAGTGTCGCGGCCGGTCTCCGTGAGAGGTTCGGTCGGGGGCTCGCTCTGGTCGGACAGGACAACATTCGCCGGATCGTGCTGCGTGAACGGGACCGGCCGGGAGCCGCGAACATCGGACTGATCGGGCTGACGGCCCGTTACGCCCTGGACGCCGGGTTCCACGTCGTGGTCGAAGGGATCCTGTACGCCGACCACTACGGTGAGATGCTCGCCCAACTGCGCGCCGACCACCTCGGCCAGTCCCACGCCTACTACCTCGACGTGCCGTTCGAGCAGACTCTCGCCCGACACGCCACCAAGCCGATCGCCGGCGAGGTGGACGAGCCGCAGTTGCGGGACTGGTAACGGCCGTTGGATCTCCTGCCCGGGGGTATCGAGACCGTCGTCGACGCTGCCAGCACCCTCACCGAGACGGTCGACCGCATCATGCTCGACACCGGCTTGACCTGCCTCCCCGCGCTGGAGCGCTGACAGCACGAGACCCCGAGGCCAACCCCTGCGCCAGAGCGCCGACCGGCGTTCGACGAATCCGTTGCGGGCGTGGTCGGGTCTGCGCCGACCTCGTGGCGCCCGGGCACCTTCCGCGCCGTGTAGCAAATCGCTAGGATTCTGCTATGGCTACGACACAGCTGAACGCGCGAGTGCCCGAGGAGCTGGCAGCCGCGGTACGCGCCTCCGCCTCGCGCGCCGGCATGAGCCTCGCCGATTACGTCGCCTCCGTGCTGGAAGCGGACCAGGCCGCAGCATCGGGGAGCCCGGAGCTGCGCGAAGCCCGAGCCCAGATGCATGCGGCGGCCGCCTACAAGAAATGGATGTCCGACGGGCAGCCCGAGACCGGCGCGATGAGCATGGGCGAGGTCTTCGGTAAGTGACGGCGATCCCCGCGCGATTCGCCAATGGTGTCGGCGAGACCATCAAGAACCTGCCCGCCCCGGAGAAGGCAGCACTGAACCAGGCGGTGCTCCAGGCGTGCGCCGACCCCTGGTCGTGGCCCCAGGCCGACAAATACGAGATGGACGAGACGGTCCGCGTCATCACTACGCGCGCCGCCATCGTCCACTACGTGATCCTCATGGGCCCGTCCCCTCACCTCTGGGTCCTCGCCATCACCGTCTGACCCCGGCCATCGCCATCCGCCGGCGAAGCGAGGCGAGCACCGCGGCGGTGTCAGTCCTCTCCAGGTCCCCCTGCGGCAGGAGTCGGCCGAGCCAGGCAGCCTCCCGAGCGGTCCCGGCAGCGGTCAGAGGAGCCGTGTGCGGTAGCAGTGCGTGATGTACGGCATGGTGATCTTGCTGGTGCCGGCCAGTTCGGGACGGCTGTCGCAAAACCTGCTGACTTCGATGAGGAGCACCGCGCGCTCGGCGGGCGGCAGGGTGATGACCGAGCTGCTGGAGGCGACAAGGTCGATGAGTTCGGTGCGGGTGAGGTGATCGCGCCATTCGATGGCGTGGTGCTCGACGGGCGCGAAGGGCGGCTCGATGGCGTCGACACCGACACCGACGCTGGAAATGGGCGGGGCGCCGCGTGGGTGCAGGACCCGGTCGAGGGCGGAGATCCATCCCTCGCGCTGATCAGGGATGTTCCACACCAGGCTCAAGGTGCCGTGGGGAGTGAGCGTACGGGCGACTTCGGGCATGGCGTGTTCAGCGTCGACCCAGTGCCAGACCTGCGCGGCGACCACGGTGTCCACGCTGTGATCGGGGAGGGGGATGGCTTCGGCGGAGCCGGCCAGCACGGTGATGTCCGGGAGTTGACGGGTGAGTTCGGCGCGCATCTGATCGTCGGGCTCGACCGCGATGGTGTCCAGGCCGCGTTCGTGAAGTTGTCGGGTCAGCTTGCCCGTGCCGGCACCGAGGTCGAGGATGCGGCGCGTGGTCGCCGGGACCATCCAGTCGATCGCCTGGGGTGGATACGGTGGGCGTCCGCGTTGGTAGGCAGCCGCGGCGGTGCCGAAGGAGAGGGCCTGCGTGCGGTGGTCGCTGCGGTCCATGCGCCTCTCCCTGCCGCGCCGTCGAGTGCATCCACCCTTGTCGACGCTCACGACCAGTTCTTACGACGTCCACGCTTTTAGCGGCCACCTGCCGGAGCGGCCCCGCGACGGCTTGGGGCTCGCGCAGTGTCAGTAGCGGTAGGCGCGGCTCGTCGACGTGGACCACACCGTCCACCAAGCCGGTAGCCGGGCATTCACGTCACGCAAGGACGGCCCAACGCCTCCCCGTCCACGTGGGCCGCTCGTGCCCCCACGCCGGCGTGCCGTCCGCGGCCCGGGGTGCGCCGTGCGCCGGCCCGCGTGCCGTGCAGAAGGGCCCGGTCGGGCCTTCTGACCCCGGCCTCGGAGGTTGCCGGGGTCAGGAAGGCCCTGCTCGATGAACGTACCGAATGTTTGTCATACAGGCGGCATCGACAGGCCGCCGGCCAGTGAGCCCCTCGTTTGGCCCAGCGGGCAATGCCGCGCCTTCCCTGTGAGTGCACCGCATCGCCGGCTCATGCGGGCCCTGCCCAACGCGGTGCACTGCTCAGGACTCACTGGGGCCGGCTCCGGAGCGCATGCACTGAAGCCACCCAGGTCCGTGCGCCGGCGGGGGTGGCTTGGTTCGAGATGCGTCGTCGCGGCGGCGATGGTGTGCTGGGACGGTCTGTGTTCTTCGGTGCTGTGGAGGGACCATGAGCGGGATCGACCGTGACCGTGACAGCGGTCGCATTCAGCAGATGCTCACGGCGGCGGAGGAGCTGAAGAAGGCCGCGGCGCGCACTTCCGACCCGGATACGCGTAGACGGCTTCAGGACCGGGCCCGCAGGTTGCAGGAGGAGAGCAAGCAGGCCATCGACAAGGGCGACGAGGAGATAGGTCTCATTTGACTTCCGCTCCCCGCGCTAAAGCACGGGGATTCCTACCACGGTCGTCCGACCGTCTCGGTGGGTTCCTGCTTCACCACGCTGCGCCGGGACGAGTCCCGGTCTTACCTGCGCTCGACAGGCTGACACCGCCAGTCCGGCGGCCTTGGCGACGTTGACTGCCGCGTTGATATCCCTGTCGAGGACAACCCCGCACGCCCTGCACATCCACTCTCGGATGTGCAGGGGTTTGGGGCCGTCCTTGACGCCGCACTGCGAGCAGACTTGAGAGGTCGGCTCAAACCGGCCGATACGCACGAGGGTGCGCCCGTAGCGGGCTGCCTTGTACTCCAACATCGCAACGAACGCCGACCATCCCGCGTCGTGCACACTCTTGGCCAGGCGCGTACGGGCCAGTCCCTTGACCGCCAGGTCCTCCACCGCAATCGCTTGGTTCTCGCGAATGATCCTCGTGGAAAGCTGGTGGTGGAACTCGCGCCGCGCGTCTGCCACCCGTGCGTGGGCCCGGGCGACCATCAGGCGAGCCTTGTCCCGGTTGCTGCTGCCCTTTGCCTTGCGGGACAGACGGCGCTGTTCCCGCTTGAGCTTCTTCTCTGCCCGGCGCAGGAAGCGAGGGGCGTCGATCTTCGTGCCGTCCGAGAGGACGGCGAAGTGTCCAAGTCCGAGGTCGATGCCGACGACCGGTTCGGTCTCGGGCAGTGCCGCTGGGCCCGTCTGAACGACGAAGCTCGCGAAGTACCTACCGGCCGCGTCCTTGATCACGGTCACCGTGGACGGGATCGAGGGCAGCGTGCGCGACCACTTCACCCTCACGTCCCCGATCTTCGGCAACGACAAGTCCTTGCCGGGGGTGATCTTCCACCGGGCATTCGCGGTGAACCGCACGGCCTGCCGGCTGTCCTTACGCGACTTAAACCGAGGCGCGCCCACACCCGGGCGCTTCCCCTTCAACCCATCAAAGAAGTTCCGGTAGGCGGCATCCAGGTCCCGCAAGGACTGCTGCAACACCACGGCCGACACCTCGCCCAGCCAGGCCCGCTCGTCGGTCTTCTTCGCTGCGGTGATCAGCAGCCTGGACAGCTCCCCACTCTTCAGGAACGGCGTACCTTCGGCGCGGGCGGTCTCACGAGCGCGAAGCGCATCGTTGTAGACCACCCGAGCACACCCGAACGCCTGCGCCAAAGCCGAGCGCTGAGGGTCGTTCGGATACAGGCGGAAGCTGTACCTCAGCTGCATGCCGATCACCGTACTCCGCTGTCGATCGTCCTTCAGCACATCGAGCAGCGAAATCGCCTGCTCTACCCTGCGGGTCAGAGCAGCGCTCAGAATCGCTTCACTTGCCCCGTGAACGGGAGCACTGCGACTAGTGCCGGTGCCGCCGACGCGATTCCGAGCAGCGAGGGAGGGGTCAGTTGGTGATCGTGACGCAGGGGAGGCCCACGCTCGTGCCCCCGCGGAAGCCTTCCGCGCAGAGCCGGGTGCCGCTGGGGAAGTGCCGTTGCGGGTACGCCTGGTCCCGGTAGGTTCTGAACTTTGCGACGTCCTCGGCCTTGGTGTTGGCGCTCCAGAGGTTGCCTCTGTCGTTGGTGACCCAGACGCGGGCGCGGATGCGGTTCGGCTGGTTGGTGTTGGTGACCGACACCTCCACCCGGCCGAGGTAAGTGCCCGAGTCGTAGGTCTCGATGCAGACCGAGTGGTTGCACCACTTGCCGGCCGCCGCTGCGGGCGGCCCCGCGGCGATGACACAGCCGAGGGCCGCTGCAGTCGCTCCGATTCCCGCGGCGATCTTCTTGGTGATGTCGTGCATGGCTGGCGACCTCAAGCATTCTTCCCGGCCCCGCGACGAGGCACGATCCCACTGGCAAAGTCCCGTAGGCCACACAGATCGGCGTCATGGATCGGCGTCGTCGGGTACCTGCGGTCCTGAGAGACCAACGCCAGGCAAGATCATGAGTTACGCCGATCATGAGTTACGCCCCTCCGCTCGCTTGCTGCGTGGACAGGTCATGGAGGCTGCGCGGTCCGTTCTGACCGCTCTGCTTCGGGGCCATCGACGACCTCGCCATCATTACGCACGTGATCGGCGAGCAGCTCCTCGATTCGCCCCGGCCACCTTTCTGACCGTCAGGCCGTCGACTGACTCGCCCGGGTGTGCGATGCGATCGGTGATGCCCATGCGGCGCCGGTCGCCTGGCGCAGCTGGACCACGTTGTGAACGGAATCACGGTGCAGGGCTGTCACGGTTCTTTGGTGCGGGGTGTCTCGATGAGCATCCGAAGAGAGGAGCCGAGTGTGATGCCGGGGTGTCAGCGCATGGTCGTGATGAGGCGGGTCATCAGCCTGGAGCGTCGAGGGGGTGTGATCCGGCCTTCCCGGCTCAGCGACAAGCCGGCCTGGCCCCCGGTCGCCACGTGCACCGCAGCGGGGACCGAGGAACTGGGCTGCCGGTCCACTGTGTGGCCACTGCGCACCGGTCACCGCACCACGGAATGGGTTGGGGCCGGCCATGGCTGAGGATGCCTTCACAGAGCACCGTCCGCTGCTGTTCACCATCGCCTACGAGATGCTGGGCAGCGCCGCCGACGCCGAGGATGTGCTGCAGGAGAGCTACCTGCGGTGGAGCGCGGTCGATCCGGCCGTCATCGAGCATCCGCGGGCCTATCTCGTGCGTGTGGTGACCCGGCAGGCTCTCAATCACCTGCGCGCGGTCAGGGCGCGGCGCGAGGAGTACGTCGGGACGTGGCTGCCCGAGCCGATCCGTACCGCACCCGAGGTGAGCGAAGATGTGATCTTGGCCGAGTCGGTGTCGATGGCCATGATGCTGGTCCTGGAGACGCTGAACCCGACCGAGCGCGCGGTCTTCGTGCTGCACGAGGTGTTCGGCTACACCCAGGGCGAGATCGCCGCCTCGGTCGGCAAGGCCGAGGTCGCCGTACGGCAGATCGCGCACCGCGCACGCCGACACGTCCATGCGCGGCGTCGCCGCTTCGAGCCCGACTCCGAGGGCACCCGAGGGATCGTCCAACAGTTCCTGCTCGCGGCGGCGACCGGACAAGTCCAGGCGCTGATGGACCTGTTGGCACCCGATGTCGTACAGATCTCCGACGGCGGCGGGAAGGCCGTCGCCGCCCGCAGGCAGATCATCGGCCGCGATGACGTCGCCCGCTTCGTCCTCGGCGTGATCCGCACCGCCACCAACGCGACAACCCGCATCGAGCACGCCACGTACAACGGTATGCCCGCGACGCGCTTCCTCACCGACGGCGAACTCGACTGGCTGGTGGCGTTCGAGATCAACCACGGACGGATCACCGGCCTCTACGGCATGCGCAACCCGGACAAGCTGCACCGCGTCGAGACGGTTCACCCACTCGACAGAGGAGGACCCAGCCATGGAAACCATGACCGTTGAACGCGTCATCGACGCCCCGATCGACGAGGTGTTCGCCTGGCTCACCACAACCACCCATTACACGCGCTCCCCGCTGGTGGTGCGCTGCCGCCTGACCCGACGCGGCGAGAACGCGCCCTACGGCGTCGGCGCGGTGCGCAGCCACCTCTGGCTGATCGGCTGGTTCCGGGAGCGCATCACGCACTACGACCCGCCGCACGCCACGGAGTACTTCGTCGAGCGCAGTCTGCCGCCGTCCCGGCACGAACTCGGCCGTATGACGTTCACCGCGGTCGATGGCGGCACCCACGTGCGCTGGACCACCCGCGCGGAGATCCCCGTCCCGGTATTCGGGGCCCTCCTCACCCGGCTCCTCGCACGGCCGGTCATCACCCGCACCTTTCGCAATATCCTCAATGCCGCCAATACCGCGCTGGCTCAACACCCCCGGTTGGAAACGGGCATGACGACTGGGAAGGCGGCGGGGAGCGAACGCGAGCCCCGGTGAACGTCCCCGGCGAACCGAGCGTCCGGCTCGCGCCGGATGGGGGGAGCTGGGTGAGGTGTGCTGCGGGCTGCGGGTCGCCACGTACCCACCGCACATCCCTCGACCTCGACCTCGACCCTGACCACGACGCAGACCGGCGCCGGCCACGCTCAGCACTGCGCCGGTTTCTGCGCTGAGCGCGGCGTCATCCCTGACAGCGGTCGTCATGAACTGGGCGCCGTGGGGTACACGAGGGCAATGAGCCACAGCAGCGCCACCGTACCGGTGCCGGCCTGCACAGAGCCGGAAGGCCCCACATGGGCAGGCTGGGTCTACCTCGGGCTAGGAGCACTGGCCGGTTCCCAGCTATTGGCAACCGTGCTGCAGACGGGTGCCGGCGAACCGGGCCTACTGCCCAGCCTCGTCGGAGTGATCGCGTTCCCTGCGCTGGGCACGCATTCCTTCCTGCGGGCCCGCCGGAGCCGACACCACACCCCCCGTTGGACCAGGATGCCGCCCGGTTAGATCGCCCTGCCCGGCAACGACTTCTGGCTCCTGGACGGTCGTATCGTGCACGTCCACCAATTCGTCGGCAGCGGCTACGGGGGCGGCAAGACGCGAAGTCCGGGACCTGTGGCACCGAGCCATGAAGGCCGCACTCGCCGCGACGCGGTCAACGCGTGCCGGTGTGCCATCGCAGTTCAGCGGCGTCGCTGATCGCTGCGGGCGTCACGGCGAGGTCGGTGCCTGGTCGAGGGGGATGACGCGGGCCGTGGCTCCGGCCGTGGCGATGGTCGTCCCGTCGGGGGTGGTGAGGGTGGCTTCGAGGAAGGCGATGTCGCCTGCCCGGTGCACCACGCGGCCCCTCCCGATGATCCGGCCAGGGCGGACGGGTCTCAGGAAGTGGGTGTTGAGTTCCAGGGTGGACTGGAACTGGTCCGGAGCGAGGGTCGCCAGGAGGGCGGGGCCGACGGTGTCGTAGAGCATCGCGGCAAGGAAGGCGCCCAGCACGTTGCCCGCCGGATTGGTGAAGTCCTCGGTCGCGGTGAAGGCCAGCTCGATCGTGCCGTTCTCGACGTCCGCGTCGAGGAATTGAAGCCCCAGCGTGGCCGCCGCCCGAGGTAGCGGGGCGCGCCCCTCCGCGCCATCCCAGAACGGGCCGGATCGTCCGCTCACCACACCGCCCCAAGGTCGAGGTATCCACTGTTGTTTCCTTCTTCTTCCTCCCCGCGCCGTACGGGATGCCGGCTCAAACCACGACTCACCCGAACGGCAGCGAAGGGAGCCAACGGCTCTCGTCCGGCTTGCGCGTGCGCGTGTGTATGGGGAGAGCGGGAGTGGGTGCTTTACGGTGTCTTGATGCGGATTGTGCCCTGGTGGACTTTGGTGTCGGCGGGGTGTGCGCCCGTCGTCCTGGTAATTGCGTGGGTGATCGCGGCGCTGATCCAGGGACCCGGCTATGAGCCCGTCACTCAGACAATCAGCGTCCTGGGGGCCGACGGCGCTGCCGGAAAGTGGATCTTGAACGGTGCGCTGATCGCCCTCGGTGCCTGTCATCTGGTGACCGCTTGGGGGCTGCGGCCAGCTTCGCTCGCCGGACGTCTGGCGTTGGGCGCGGGTGGCGTGGCGGCGATCGTGGTGGCGATGTCCCCGACAACCAGCAGCGGCGGCTCCCTCTGGCACGGGTTCGTGGTCGGGGTCGGCTTCACACTTCTGGCGGTGTGGCCGGTCCTGGCCGCCGATCGTGGCAGAGCCGCGCCATGGGCACTCCGGCCCGCGGTCGCGATCACGGTGACTGCGCTGATGGCAGTGGGTGCGGCGTGTTTCTTGATCGAACTTCGGGGCGATGGTGCCGCTGGTATTGCCGAACGCGTCCTGACGACCGCGCAGTCGCTGTGGCCGTTCGTGGTCGTGGCTTCCTGCCTGCTTCGCCCCCGCTCGTCATGAATGCGCGGCTCGGGAATCCAGGTCCGATTGGAGGTGGCGGCCGCACCCGCTCGGCGAAGGTCGATCGTCCGTCAGGTGCGAAGGATCCGTCCGACGAAGGGAAATCGAGTATCCGGCCTCTTGGGACGCCACCGCTGGGTTGTTGAACTGTCTCTTGCCGGGCGCCGGCTGCCGTCGACTCCACTGCCCCTACCAACGCCAGGCCGACCATTCCCTGGCCGCCGGCACGGCCTACACCTGCACCCTCATCTGCCTCCGGCGACTCACCGGATGAGGGCCCTACTGGGTATTGCGCCGGCAGCGTGCGAGAAGGAGTCCCCCGAGCGTGCTCTCGGCCGAGCTGAGAGTCATGTGCTCCTCGACGGTGAAGCCGGCATCGTTGAGCCAGGCAGCCATCTGGCCCGGCTGTCGACGATGGACGTAGACCTTCATCGGGTGGCCGCCGTAGCCCTGCGTCTTCAGCTGCGAATCGTCACCGACGTGGAAGCTGAGCAGCAGTGGTCCACCGGGCCGGAGCACTCGCTGAAAGTGCGCAAGGACCGAGCTGATCTCGTCGTCGGGGACGTGGATCAGCGAGTACCAGGCGACCAGGCCGCCCATCGAGTCATGGGCGAGGTCGAGATGCGTCATGGAGCCGAGTTCGAACCGTAGGCCGGGGTGATCGCGCCGAGCCACCTCGATCATCCCGGGCGACAGGTCGATCCCGAACGCGTCCACGCCCAGTGCACGCAAGTGGGCCGTGATCCTCCCCGGCCCGCATCCCACGTCCGCAACCGACCCCCCGCCGCTGGTGCACACCAGGTCGGCGAACTGCGCCAGGACCGCGCGTTGATCGGGCGTTTCTTCCAGGAGGTGACGCACCTGGTCCGCATAGCTGGTGGCGACGGTGTCGTAGGACGTCCGAGTGTCTTCCAGCCAGTCGTCGGTGTTCGGTTCGATCCGCACGACCGCAGGCTACCCAACAGCCCGAAGGGGATGGCCAGCTAAGGACCACCGGTGACTCCGGAGCCGGCACCGACGGTGGCTCGGTGACGGGTGCGCTGCAGGCGCGCCTGGCAGAAGGCGAGACTGCATGTCCGGCACCTTCTCTCCCGCAGCGCCGTGGGCCTCACCGGGTGCAGCGGTTGCGGCCCACGTCCTGCAGAGCGCGGAAAGCCCCTAGGGCTCGCTCAGTTCGTGCACGGCCGGGACGGGAGGCTCGCTCATGGGGGACTCGTTCATCGGCAGCACCCCGACATGTGAAAGGTTTCAAGCAGCTTCGATGGAAGCTAGGCCCGGCCCGGCCGGGCCGTCAATGGTCCGAACGTTGAAATCTGCATCGATCCCCGGTGTGAACGCCGACCTCTTGACGGGTCACTCGCACATCTCTAACTTCCTTGCGTGAAACGATTCATTGTCGAGTCATTTACGGAGTGCCGAGCGTGATCAACAGAAGACGACTGCTCAGCGCGACCACAACGGCCGCGCTGACCACCGCACTTACCGCTTCTGTCGCGCGAGCCGCCGCGCCGGATGCCCATTCCTCGGTGGCGACCTCAGGAGAGCCGCTCGCGACTACAAGGGATTCGCTGCGCGTCACCAAAAGCACCGTCGAGTACACGAGAAACCCCCTCGGTCTCGACGTGCCGCGCCCCAGGCTGAGTTGGCACCTGTCGTCCGACGCGGAGGGCCAGGCCCAGAGCGCCTACCAGGTGAGCGTGGCCACCGTCCCGGGACGTCTCGCGAAGCCCGACGTCTGGGACAGCGGCAAGGTCGCATCGGCGGACTCGGCCCTCGTGCCGTACGGCGGTCCCGCCCTGGCATCCCGTACGCGCTACTACTGGTCGGTGCGGGTCTGGAACAGCGCGGGCAAGGTCTCGGGGTGGAGCGAGCCCGCGTGGTGGGAGACCGGTCTGACCGCCACGTCCGACTGGTCGGCCGGCTGGATCGGCGCGCCCGCCGCACTGGTCGGGGCCCCGGCCCTGGACGGCGCCTCCTGGATCTGGTTCCCCGAGGGCGATCCGGCCAACAGCGCCCCTGCGGCGACCCGCTGGTTCCGGGGCCGAGTCGACGTCCCCGACGGTGTGGTCCGGGCGCGCCTGGTGGCGGCCGCCGACGACGGCTGCACGACGTACGTGAACGGTACGCGCGTCGCGCACTCGGACGCGGACAGCGCCGCGGATAACTGGCGCCGTCCCGCCGTCGTGGACGTGACGGACATGCTGGGCGGGGGAGCCGCGGTGATCGCGACCGCGGCGACCAACGCGACCAAGGGCCCGGCGGGCCTCCTCGTGGTCCTCGAACTGACAGCGGCGGACGGCACCGTGAGCACCGTCGCGAGCGACGCCACATGGAAGGCAAGCGACAAGGAACCGTCCGGCAGTTGGGAGTCGGCCGACTACGACGACGCCTCCTGGCCGGCGGCCAAGGTGGCAGCCGCGTGGGGAGCCGGGCCCTGGGGCAAGGTAACTCCTGCCTACGCCCCCGCCGCTCAGCTACGCCACGAGTTCCGCCTCAAGTCGAAGGCCGTCGCACGCGCCCGCCTGTACTCGACCGCGCTGGGCCTCTACGAGGCGTATCTGAACGGCGAGCGGATCGGTGATGACCGGCTCGCACCGGGCTGGACGGACTACCACAAGCGTGTCCAGTACCAGACGTACGACGTGACCGAGCTGGTCGCCTCCGGGGCCAACGCTCTCGGCGTGACCCTCGCCGCCGGCTGGTACGCGGGCAACATCGCCTGGTTCGGGCCGCACCAGTACGGCGAACGGCCCGCGCTGCTGGCCCAGTTGGAGGTCACGTACACCGACGGCTCCACGGAGCGCGTGCTGTCCGGGGCGGACTGGCGCGCCGCGACAGGGCCGATCACGAATGCCGACCTGATGTCGGGCGAGGACTACGACGCCCGCCTGGAGACCGCCGGCTGGACGCGCCCCGGGTTCGACGCCGCGGGGTGGGTCGCCGCCGACGCGGTCGACAAGGTGGACGCCGCCGTGGTGGCCGAGGTCGGCGGCCCCACACGCGTCGAGCGCGAGGTCTCCGCCCGCAAGGTCACCGAACCCGCTCCCGGTGTCTTCGTCTTCGACCTCGGCCAGAACATGGTGGGCGCGGTGCGGCTCACCGTCTCCGGCAAGGCGGGCACCACCGTGCGGCTGCGTCACGCGGAGGTCCTCAACCCCGACGGCTCGATCTACACCACGAACCTCCGTACCGCCCGCGCCACCGACACATACACCCTCAAGGGCGCGGGCACGGAGACGTACGAGCCGCGCTTCACCTTCCACGGCTTCCGCTACGTCGAGGTCACGGGCTACCCGGGCAAGCCGCCGCTCAACGCCGTCACGGGCCGGGTCATCCACACGTCGACGCCCTTCACCATGGACTTCTCGACGAACGCGCCGATGCTCAACCAGCTGCACAGCAACATCACATGGGGGCAGCGCGGCAACTTCGTCTCCATCCCCACCGACACACCCGCACGCGACGAACGGCTCGGATGGACCGGCGACATCAACGTCTTCGCGCCGACGGCCGCGTACACCATGGAATCGGCCCGGTTCCTCACCAAGTGGCTGGGTGATCTGCGCGACGGGCAGTCGGACGACGGCGCGTTCACCGATGTGGCGCCCTTCATCGGCTCGGTCGGCAAGGGCGTGGCGGGTTGGGGCGACGCCGGAGTGACCGTGCCCTGGGCGTTGTACCAGGCATACGGGGACACCCGCGTCCTCGAACAGTCCTGGGCGTCGATGCTGAAATGGCTGACCTATCTGGAGCAGCACAGCAGCGGCTTCCTGCGTCCGGCCGAGGGGTACGGCGACTGGCTCAACATTCAGGACGAGACGCCCAAGGACGTCATCGGGACGGCCTACTTCGCGCACGCCGCCGACCTCGTCGGGCGGGCCGCCGAGGCACTTGGCAAGGACCCGGCGCCGTACACATCGATGTTCCGCAGCGTGCGCGACGCCTTCCGCGCGGCGTACGTCACCAACGGCGGCCGGGTGAAGGGTGATACGCAGACCGCGTACGTTCTGGCCCTGTCCATGGATTTGTTGACGGACGCGGACCGAGGCCCGGCCGCCGGCCGCCTCGTCGAACTGATCAAGTCCAGGGGCTGGCATCTGTCGACCGGCTTCCTCGGCACGCCGCGCCTGCTGCCCGTGCTCACCGCGACGGGCCACACCGACGTCGCATACCGGCTCCTCACTCAGCGCACCTTCCCCAGCTGGGGCTACCAGATCGACCGGGGAGCGACGACGATGTGGGAGCGCTGGGACTCCATCAAGCCGGACGGCAGCTTCCAGGACGCCGGGATGAACTCCTTCAACCACTACGCGTACGGCTCCGTGGGCGAGTGGATGTACGCGAACATCGCGGGCATCGCACCGGCGGCGCCGGGCTTCCGGAAGATTTTGATCCGGCCGCGACCCGGCGGCGGCGTCACCGGCGCTCAGGGGACGTTCGACTCGGTCCACGGCCCGATCACCACCCGCTGGAGCACGGGTGACGACGGGTTCCGGCTCACCGTCACGATCCCCGCCAATACGACGGCCGAGGTGTGGGTCCCTGCCGACAAGGCCTCAGAAGTAGCCCACGGCGGCACGAAGTTCCTGCGGTCCGAGGACGGCTGCGCCGTGTACGCGGCGTCGTCGGGGACGCACCACTTCGCCAACTGATCGGATCCAGTGCCGCGTTGAAAGGCTGCGCGAGGACCGTATGAACATGGAAGGAGGCGTGAAGGCAGCAGTTGCCACCCAGGCTCTCGCGACGCCTTCCCGGGCCTACGGAACTCCCACTCCGGCACCCGCTCCAAGGTCTTCGCGCAGCCCGGGGGCCGGCGCGGGCGAGCGCGGCGGTGAGCCGGTCGGCGGCCCCCTGCACGAGGTGTGGTGGTCAGGTGTGCCGGTCGCTGGTGGCTTGCTCGGCTTGCCATCCCCAAGCGGTGAGCAATCCAGGGGAGACGCCGGCGCAGTCCGGTGAGGAGAGCCAGCGAATGGCCTGGTCGATCTGCGCGTCGTCGACGAGCCCTGTGGCAAGCATGGCGTCGTGTGCGCGGTGCCATGTATCGGCCCAGAAGCGGCTGATGGGGCTGCCCGCAAGCAGGGGCGGAACTGTGATCTCCGCTGCCACGGATTGCAGGCCCTCCTGCCGAAGGATGTCCGGGTATTCCGGCACCCAGGAGATGTCCGTACCGATGGATTCCCGCAGCGCTTGCCACATCGCGCGCATGACTGTGGTGTACGGGGTGACCGGCGCGGTGGCGGTCGTCAGGTCGACGGCGTCGCCGAGCACCAGCACACCACCGGGCGCGACCAGCGAACCCAGCGTGGCGATCATGCGACGCCATGCGCGCAGATGCATCAGGACGAAGCGCGCGTGGACCAGATGGAACGGGCCGAGGCCGCGGCCGAAGCCCGGTGCGGTGAGGTCGGCAGCCAGCGTCGTCAGCCTCGGGTCACCGGTCGTCGCGAGGAAACGGGTGTCACGGTCGACGGCCAGGACGGATTCGACACCGGCCGTATCCAGCAGCCACCGAGTCAGGGTGCCTGTCCCGGCGCCCACGTCCAGGCAGTGCCAGCCGGGGCCGACTCCGAGGGCCGTCAACCGTGCGGTGGTCACGCCGTCGTAGGCGAGCGCTCCCGCATCGATGCGGTCGGCCTCGCCGGCGACCTCCGGGCGGAACACACCTTCGCCGTAGCGCCCGGTACTCCTGTTCCGCACCTGTCCAGTATGACGGCGGTGCGCCGGAGGTTCCTGTTGTGGGCAGCGCTCCCGCCGACACTCCCGTCTCCGGCCCACAGGCCCGTCACGGACGAATGGTCCGGCCTTGTGCGGCGCCTTCCACCACACTCACGTACGCCTGGGCCACCTCGGAGACAGGCGTGCCGTCGGCCCCGTCTGCACCCATGCTCTCCAGGGTTTCCTTGATCCAGCCAGGGCTGATGACATTGATGCGGAGTCCTCGCGGCAGCTCGTCGGCCGCATTGCGGACGAAGCCTTCCAGTCCGGTGTTGACGAGGGCTCCCAGCGAGCCGCCGGCCAGTGGAGTGGCGAAGGTTCCCCCGGTCAGCGTGATGGAGCCGCCGTCGCGCAGACGGCGCACAGCTCGCTGCGCCAGCGCGACCTGGCCCAGCAGCTTGCCCTGAATTCCGGCCGCAATCTCGTCATCCGCCGCTGACTCCAAGTCCACCAGCGGGCCGCTGGCGGCACAGCACACCACAGCATCGAGATCCGGCACCTCATCGAAGAGTGCGTCCAGAGAAGACGGATCCTCCATGTCCACCTTCGTCGGACCTCGGCGGGAACCCTTGATCACCTGATGAGAAGCCTCTAACGCACTGGCGACAGCGCTGCCGATCGTTCCGGTCGCCCCGATCACAAGTACCTTCATGCCACCGATCATGTCAGGGACGACAACACACGAGCCATGTCGTTTCCCGTGAACCTTCGCGAGTCCACCGACCACTGAACGCTGCTCAACTCGTCGACACACGCATGGCGCGTCGCGGATGCCTCGACCTCGGGCGCGAGGGGCTGGTGTGTGGTGGGTGGTGTGTGTGGTGGCTGCGGGGCCTGGGAGCGACGGCCAATCGTGGGCAGGTTCCCGGATTCCCGGATACGCGGCAACCTTTTGCGCGGTGGTGGCGACCCATGAGCGCAAGCTGCCCCCACATCGCAAGGAGCGGGACGCATGACGCAACTGACGGAACGAAACGAACTGCGCAAGAGCAGGAAACGTCGCCTGACGCGACGCCGGGCCCTCGTTGCGCTGACCGCCGCCGTCGGGCTGACCGGCGCGGCGGTCGTCACCACCGGCATGCTGTCAACCGCGGGTGCGGCGCCGGCCTGGCCGACCCCCAACGGCCAGCAGCCGGTGTCCAAGACACTCGAGGTCTCGGGTGCGTACGACGGCGGTCTCAAGCGCTTCTACGGCGAGGGTGACCTGGGCGGCGGCGGCCAGGGTGAGGGCCAGGACCCGGTCTTCAGCCTGAAGGACGGCGCGGTCCTGAAGAACGTCATCCTCGGCTCCCCGGCCGCGGACGGCATCCACTGCCAGGGCAGCTGCACCCTGGAGAACGTCTGGTGGGAGGACGTCGGCGAAGACGCGGCAACCTTCAAGGGCACCTCGTCGAACGCGAAGTACGCAGTCGTCGGCGGCGGGGCCAGGAAGGCTGACGACAAGGTCTTCCAGTTCAACGGCGCGGGCACGCTGTCCATCAGCGGCTTCCAGGTCTCCGACTTCGGCAAGCTGGTGCGCTCCTGCGGAAACTGCTCGACGCAGCACAAGCGTGCCATCACCGTGAACGACGTGGACATCACCGCGCCCGGCAAGTCGATCGCAGGGATCAACACCAACTACGGCGACACGGCCACGTTGCACAAGATCCGCATACACGGCGACGGGAACAAGAAGATCAAGACGTGTGTCCGCTACACGGGGAACGACGCGGGTGACGAGCCGCAGGAGACCGGCAGCGGCCCGGACGGCAAGCACTGCCTCTTCGAGCCCTCGGACATCAGCTACGACTAGTACGACCAGGGCGGAAGCTGCCGCGCGACACGGATACGCCACCACCGTCGGTAATTGAGGCCCAGGGAGTGTCGGCAATTCCCTCTCTCAGCCACCGCTGGGAGGTACGCCACGCGGCGTTGTCGGATCGTCCTCGTACGCCCAGTGCGGGGACGATCCTGCGCGGTGCGGCGCGTTGCTGTGCCTGAGGAGTGGGTGGGGCGTCGGGGTGAGGCGCGGCGGGTGGGGTGCCTCGCGCCGTGGGCCCATCTGCCGGGCGAATGAAAGTAGTTCGGCGACATCCGTAGTCGGCGAGGGCGCTTTTTACTCGAACTCCACGGCGGCTCCTCACAGCACAACGGAGCCCTTCCCGGTTTGCCCGGGAGGCCGCCCGTGGCAGCTGCATCCGGGTGAAAGCGACCGCAAGAGCGAGTTGGCCGTCCCTACCAGCGGACGAGGCCGGTGAGCTCGCCCAGGAGAGGCGTTCTCCAGCTGCTGAACGCCTCACCCCACGGCAGAAGCGGTCAGATTTACCTGGACGGCTCGTTCATGTCGCACACCGCAGGGTTAGGCGTGGAGTAGAAGTGTGCGCCCGCGGCCCGGACCGGCACCGGGCCGCGGACGCGGAGTAAGCCGTCGGTGGCGACAGCACCATGACTGAGGAGCTTGACATGCCCGCAGGGTCGAGCAGGAAGCGCGAGCGGCAGTACGAGCGCATCAAGGAGAACGCTGAGCAACACGGCGTCTCCGAGCGGCGCGCGAAGGAGATTGCCGCGCGGACCGTCAACAAGGAGCGCGCCCGCGCGGGCGAGGCGAAGCAGGCGAGCAAGACGTCCCTTCGCGACCCCAAATCCGCCCCGCAGCGCGGTGGCGAACGCTCACACAAGGGGCCGCAGGGCCCCACCAAGGATCAGTTGTACGAAGAGGCCAGGAAGAAGCACATCGACGGCCGCTCGTCCATGAACAAGGAAGAGCTGCGCAAGGCCCTCGGCCGCTGACCTGCTGAGTCTTCCGTGACGGCGCCGGGGGCCGGCAGCCAGACCAGGGCCAGACGGTTCCTCCGGCGCCGCCGCCTGTGGCTCAGGAATTCGCGGCGGTGCCCGCAGCCTCCTCGCGGGGGCGTGGCGGCTCGGCTGACGGGCCGGCAGGCAGAAGTTCGGTGGTGATGAAGGCGGCCACGGCCGCCAGGATCACGACAGGGATCGTTTCGGCGTTCCCGAGCACCAGCACCACCAGGGCAACGCTGCTGACCGGCAGCCGCAGGGCACTGGCCGCGGCCGCGGCCATGCCCGTGGCCGCAGCCGTGACCACACCTAGTCCGGGCAGTGGTGAGCACAGCACACCGGCCGCCGCGCCCAGGAACAGGGCGGGGAAGACGAGGCCACCTCGCAGGCTTCCCAGGCACAGGGCGTAGGCGGCGGCCTTGAAGAGCAGGACGGCCAGCAGCGCGCCCACGCTCCAGGCATGGGGGTTGGCGGCCAGTTCGGCCAGCGTGCCCTGGCCGGACGAGGCGACGTCCTCCGGCGTGCGGCCGGTGATGACCGCGTACAGGGCTGCGCAACCCCCGGCGGCGATCGCGCACATCACCGTCCGCGAGAGTGGGGATGCCGCGACGAACGCGGCGGTCAGCCGGCCACCGATGATCACCAGGTGCACCAGTACGCCGATCACGACCGCCAACAGGACGGACCACACCACGTCCCCGGTGTCCAGACGCGTAGGAGGGGCGGGGAAGTGGACGGCGAGGCTGCCGGTCTCCAGACCGGTCCAGCGTCCGAAGCCGGTGAACACCAGCGCGCCCACGCCGCTGGACAGCAGCGACGGGAGCATGACCGCGAAGAGCTGGGGGCCACCCACACCCGCTACTTCGATCAGGAGCACCGCGGCGATGAGCGGGTTGCCGAAGATCGCAGCGATGGCTGCGGAGGCGCCGGCCGCGCCCAGCAGGGCGGTGCTCTGCGGGGTGGCGGGGGCGCGGACGAGATTCCGGAAGAGCAGGGCCAGACCGCCGCCGAGCGCGATCAACGGGGCTTCCGGGCCCAGGGCGGCGCCGAGCGGCAGGCTCGCAATCGCGGCGATGATCACTCCGGGCAGGGCGGCCGAGGAGGCGCCGCCGGCGTGCAGGCCGGTTGCCGGGATGTGTCCGCCCGCGCCCGGCAGGTGGGTCACCACCAGACCTACGACAACCCCGGCGGTGGCGAGCAGGGGCAGCGGCCACCACGCCGGCGGGGTGTGCCAGCCCAGTGCTTCGGGCAGGTCCGCCCACATCACGTTCTCGAGTTCGTGCAGGCCGACCAGGAACCAGAAGGCCGCCAGGGAGATCGGTACACCGATCAGGCCGCTGAACACGAGGGCTTTGCGATAGGCGGGGGTGCGTAGCAGATCCCGCAGCCGGTCCGCTTCCGCGGGCTCTTCGGCCGTTTCCGGCCCGGCTTTCCGCTCGGTCATCGGATCAGTCCTTCGAGACTGGGGACGAAAGGGTCATGCGTCACGCTGCTCCGGTGCTGATGACGGCCGACGCTGTTTGAGCCCGAGCTGCACCGCGGTCTGCGAGACGGGCGCGATGTCGCCGAATCCGGCCGTGGTCAATGCAGCCACCGAGAAGGACATGGCATCGGTCCGATTGAGCGGTTCGGAGAAGGGGCCGGCTCCGCCCTGCCGTGCGGAGAGTGCGGAGAGGCAGTACGTCGCAGAAGAACAGCACCAGGAGTAGTGGCACAGCGGTGGTCCGGGCCTCAACGGTGCGCAGCCGGGGAGGCGGGAGCTGCCGATGGTGACGGTCTGCCAGGCGACCTGCACACCGATCCCCAGCAGGCCCAGGATGAGCACTGTGGTGGTGCCCACTGTGGAATCACGGGCCAGGGCGAGCACGTAGTACGCGGCGGTGACCACTGCGATCAGGGTGGTGGACCGCAGCAACGGCCGGAGCAGTCGCACGCGGCGCCAACGCTGCCGTCGGTCCGGGCCGCTTCCCGTACGCGTACTCATGCCGGCCGTGGTCCTCCTTCGGTGCCGCCCCGGCCGGTCCGGTGCCACACGCCGGCGCCGTCCGGGGACGCGCGAGCGGTGAAGGCGCCGGGACCGCGGCCACGATCCGCAGCACCTGCGCTCAGGTACGGGCAGCTGGCCAGGACGATGCAGCCAGCCAGCCGGACGGGGCAGCTGATCAACCGCCTGCGGTGCGCGTGCCATCCCATCGCACCGAGCCGCATTCCAACCGACGCGGCGACTGTATGCACGCATCCGAGGCCAGTGGCACAGGCGCGCCGAACCGGGACCGACACGCGCGACAGCCCATAGAAGACGGCGGCCGCCGAGGTCATGGGCGGTCGGTCGGGGCGCCGCAGACCACCAGCCACATGCGACGGCTGCGCCAATGGCCGGGGCGACACGCGTGCGGCGAATCGGCGCAGGCGGAGCCGGAATACCGCACGCTGGCACGATCGCGCTCGGTCGCGCCGGCGCGGGACCGCCGGCACCCGGCCGCCGGGTGCGGGTTACAGACCTGGAGCTGCTGGATGGACGGAACGCTCTCGCTGGTTCTGCTGCTGTTGTTCCTGTGGGGGCTGTTCTCGCAGCGGGTGGAACGGGTCGAGCTGACCGCCCCGGCCGCGTTCGTACTGGTGGGGTTGGTGCTGGCGACATGCCTGGGGTCGATGGACCTGGACCCGCCGCAGGGCACGGTGAAAGGACTGGCGGAGATTTGCCTGACCTGGATCCTGTTCACCGACGCGGCCCGGCTGTCATTCCGGGTCCTGCGACCGGATCTCGGCCTCTACCTGAGGCTTTTGCTGATCGGGCTGCCCATGTGCATCGGGCTCGGGGCGCTCCTGGCACTGGGTCTCCTTCCGGGCGTCGGCGCCTGGGCAGCGGTGTTCGTCGGGGCCGCCCTCGCCCCCACCGACGCGGCGCTCGGAGCCTCGATGATGTCCAATCCCGTGGTGCCCGAGCGCATCAGACGCCTGATCAACGTCGAGAGCGGCCTCAACGACGGCATCGCCACTCCCGTCGTCGCGGTCGCGCTGGCCGGGGCCGCGGTGACCGCCGGTTCCGGCCCTGACGCCACCGGCGAGGAGGTCATGGAACTCGCCATCGGTCTCGCCTACGGCGCGGCGCTCGGTCTGGCCGGAGGGTGGCTGCTGCGGTCGGCGCTGCGCAAGGGCTGGGCCGCCGAGGAGTTCGCCGGCCCGGCCGTCCTGGCCCTCGCCTTGCTCTCCTATCTGTCCGCCATCGCCATCGGCGGCAACGGTTTCGTCGCCGCGTTCGTCGCCGGACTGGCCTTCGGCACCGCCCACGGCGGCACGCCGCCGTGGCAACTGCAGTTCACCGAGCAGTCGGCATCGGTGCTCTCCTTGCTGGTGTGGCTTCTGTTCGGGGCAGTCCTGGTCCCGGCCGCCTTCCCGCACATGACGTGGCAGGCGGTCCTCTACGCGGTGCTGAGCCTGACGGCGGTGCGGATGGTCCCCGTGGCCCTGTCCCTGCTCGGCACGGGGATGGACCGTGCCACCGTCGGGTTCGTCGGCTGGTTCGGCCCCCGGGGGCTGGCCACCATCATCTTCGGGCTGCTCGCGGTCGAGGACCTTGCCCCAGCTGTCACACAGCAGGTCGTTCCCGTACTCGTCTGCACGGTGCTGCTCAGCGTCCTTGCACACGGCCTCAGCGCGGGGCCACTCGCGCGGCTCTACGGGGCCGCCGCGGCCTCCGGAGGCACTCACCGGCCGGGACCGTCGCCGCAGGACGTCCCGGTCCGGCGGCTGGCGGGCAGCGCAAGCGACCGAAACGGAGCCGGCCGTGCTCGCCGACCGCGGCGGCCCGGCCGTCGGTGAACGACAGCCCGTTCACCCCTCTGTTGCGGTTCCACCCGAGGCACACTTCCGGCTCCCCGTCCGGCAGTGGCGTCTCGTCGCTCAGTAGCGCGTTGCTCGCGTCATGGGGGCTCGGCGCTCGTTCTCACACAACGACGCTACCGGGGCTGACCATTCGCGTTGTCCTCGAAGAGTTCCTGGGTACGGCGCAGCAGGGCTTGCCGTACAGCCTCCGGTGACAGGACTCGCAGGGGCGTGGCCAGGCCGAGGAGGTACCTGGCGAGCCCGTCCGCGTCGGGACCGCCGACGTCGACGATCGTGGCATCGGGGCCCTCGGGACGGTGGGTACCGACCGTCGACGGGATCAGCCGCAGTGCTTGGTCCATGGACACCGGGAGGCGGATGGTCGCAGAGAGCGGGTAGGGGCCGGTCGCGACGGAGCGGGAGACGAGCAGCGCCGGGTCGGGCGGATCGATGAGTTCCACCGGGTGCCCGGTTGGCTCTAGTCGGTCGACCCTGTCGGCCCGAAAGGTCCGCCATTGACCCTGCGCCACATCTCGGGCGACGAAGTACCACCGGCGTCCGGTGTGGACGAGGCGGTACGGATCAACGTCCCGGACCGTGGCCCTTCCTTCCCAGTCGCGGTACGACAGGCGGGCACGCTCACCCTGGCGGCATGCGGCGGCCAGTTCCCGCAGCATGCCGGGCGTGATCTGCGGCTCGTCGGGTCTGGGGGTGTGCACGAAGGCGGCGTCCATCTCGCCCAGCCGGTCCGCGATTCGCTGCGGCAGAACCTGCCGCAGTTTCAGCAGCGCCGACAGTGCGGCCTGGTCGCCACCGAGAGCGCCGCTCAGCGCCGCCTCGCGCAGCCCGACAGCCACGGCGAGTGCTTCTTCGTCATCGAGGATCAGCGGCGGCACCCGGGAACCGGCACGGAGGCGATATCCGCCCCATGGCCCGGGCTCGGACTCGACGGCGTAGCCGAGTTCCCGGAGCTTGGAGATGTCCCGCCGCACCGTGCGCTCGGTGACCGCCATCCGGTCGGCCAGCTCACCGCAGGTCCACAACGGCCGGGCGACCAGCAAGGAAATCAATCGCAGCAGGCGGGCGGAGGCGCTGATCACGTGTTGAAGTCTTCCACATGACCAGGACCGAAACTGTCCTGGTCCCGACGTAGCGTCTTCTCCATGAACACGGAAACCACCTCCGCACCCACGTTCCGCTACTCGGCCGTCACCTTCGATTGCCCGGACCCCGCCGAACTGGCCCGCTTCTACGGCGAGGCCCTCGGCCTGCCCACCGTTTTCTCCACCGACCACTTCGTCCTGCTCGGCCAAGAGGGCGCGGCCGGACTGGGATTCAACCGGCTGTCCGACTACCGCCGTCCCACCTGGCCGGACCCTTCCCAGGAAAAGCAGGCCCACATCGAACTGGGCGTCGACGACTTGGACGCCGCCCAAGCCCGGCTGCTCGCCCTGGGGGCCGTCAAGCCCGAATTCCAGCCGGACCCCGACCGGTGGCGGGTCCTGCTGGACCCCGCAGGCCACCCGTTCTGCATCTCCACCCTGGTCTGAGCACGAGGCCGCCCAGGCCCAGCCGCGGGAGCAGTCCACCGCGGGAGCGGCCGAGAGCTTCGCCCACCGCACCGCCTCCTCCGGAAAGGGGCACAGCCGCAAGTGCACGCACGTGAACTGGTCGCTGGATGGCCCCTTTTGAGGCTTCGGGCCGTGTCAGATGCATGCGCAGGACTACGCGTGCGCGTGCACACCACCACCGCAAAGGAGGTGACATGCGCGAGGGAAACCGTGATGCCCGACGCGGAAACCGCCGATCGGCGATCTCGGCATCCAGCGCATGGTAACGGCGGGCGAGCCGCCGCAGCGAGGCACGGGTTCGGCCAGCGGACGGGACCGGTCGTCGCCGGGCCGCAGCCGGGCGAGCGTGCGTATCAGGGCCGCCCGGTACAGCCGGGCGGCCTGCTCGCGCAGCATCGCAGGAGCCGACACCAGCAGGCCGTGGATCTGGTTCATCGTCTGCGTGCGGGCCTTGACCGCGCTGCGGCGGGCGATCCGCAGCACCCGCACCGCCGCCTCGACCACACCGTCCCGGCTCTTGGGATACGGGTGGCCCGCCCGGACAGTACCGCCGTCGCGGCGGCGTAGGCGTCGACCGGATCGGACTTGCCCTCATGCGCCGTGTCTTGCGATCCGGCCGGTCCACGTCGACGACTCCGACCCCGGCGGCGGTCTGCACCCGCGCGAGTTCAGCGCCGTAGGCGCTGGTCCCTTCCACCCCGACGGCGACGAGCTCATCGTGCGAACGCATCCATTCCAACAGGTCCCGGTATCCGCGGATGGTGGCAGGCAACCCCTGGTCGCCCAGGTGCCGGCCGACCGCGTCGATCACCGCGGCATGGTGTGTAAGGCCGTGGGTGTCGACGCCGGCAGTGATCCGCGGGCCGTCGTGCGCCATGCTGGCCATGTTCGTCCTTGCGAGGGCGGCACGCGCCGGTCGGGCAGGCGGACAAGACAGTGACGGGGCTTCTGGACCAAACTCCTATGAGGTACAAGCGCCCGTCCGGCCGCGTGCGTGGTGACGCCCGGCGGGCCGACAGATCCCACACACGACAGCCGAGACGTCAGTCAGAGCACGGGTCAGACCCGCCAGCGGCGTCACTACGTCACATCCTCACTGTCAGAGCTCTTTGAGCATCCGTACGAGCTCAGACGGCGGAAGCTCCGGGTACAGCGTCTTCAGATGCCGCACCACCGCCGCCTCGCTCTTCTCGTCCCGCACTTGGCGCGCCTCCTCGATCGCCTCGGCACGGAAGTTCTCGTACGTGCGGAACTTTCGGTAGAACCAGTCACGCTGTCGTTTGCGGTGGTTGAAGACCCCAGCCGCAATGAACAGGACGAAGGAGAGCAGAAATAGGGCGTCCCCGACCCTAGAACGGATCGACAACGCCGCGAAAAGGCAACCGATCCCCAGAAACACCAGCAGTGCCGCCAACGGATGCACGCGCTTCGGCTCGCGCATGCTCACCTCGTGCCATTGGGCCAGTTGCCAACGGGAGGGCCGGGGAAATCGCTGACGCTCTGCGCCTCCCCCTTGATGCGGTTCAGTTCCTCTTTCTGGGTCAGCAAGGCTGCGAGCGCCGCCATGAACGCTGCGCCTATGACCGTGGCGTTAAACGCTGCTCCTTCCAGGAAGATCCCGCCAGCGGCGACAGCACCGACCCCGGTCATCAGCACGCCCATGGTTCCCATCCCCGAGCTCGAATCCCAGGGTCCAGTGGGGAGATCCTGCGACCAGGAATTCATGAGGTCATGGGTTGCATTGCGGGCGGCCTCGACCACCGCCGTGCCGAGACCGCCGGTCTTGCAACGCCTCTCCCAGTCCGAGGCGGCCGTTATGTCCTTCGGGAGCCCGTCACCACCCACCCTGACTCGCGCTGAACCCTGTGCGTCCGCTGCTTCCGCCCCATCGGGGCGGCTTCCTGCCAGGTCGGACAGCATTCCTTGCAGTTCAGCCGCGTCATTCTGGAACTTCTCCAGCTCCTCGCGAAACATATTGTCCATGCGACTTCCCCCTGCATGTCGGCCTGTTCTACACGCGTTCGCGTGGAGAACTGATCGCGTCGACGCTAGCAACGGCACCGTGGACGCAGGCCGTCAACTCGGCGCACAGTCAGAAGGTTTCAACACGTCACGGAATCTTTCACTGCATGGTCACGTGGCTGGTAGAAATTTCCACGGTCAGGTGAGAGGCGAGAAATGCGCTGAAAAACAGGTGCTGTCCCTATATAGAGGCAAATAGCCCACTTCTCCGCCCAAGAGAAAAGTCAACGCCCGCCGCTGGGGACCTCCCACGCCCTTAGGGTCATCTCATTTGGCTGACTCGGTAGGCGATAACTTGTGGGGATCGTTGAGCTGCTGGTGCCGGAAGAGTTGTGGGAGTTGTTCCAGCGAGTGGTGCCAGAGGTGCCGGACTGGACCCGTTGCGCGATCGACTCCGTGAACATGCGGGCCCTGAAAAAGGGGATCTGACAGGTTCGAATCCTGTCGACCGGGGCAAGTACGGGTCGAAGATCCACCTCATCACCGAGCGGACCGGTCTGCCCCTGTCCGTCGGAATCTCGGTGGCGAACCTGCACGACAGTCAGGCCCTGATCCCCTTGGTGAAGGGCATACCGCCAATCCGTTCCCGCCGCGGACGCCGACGACGCAAGCCGGCAAAGCTCCATGCCGACAAGGGCTACGACTACTCCCGCCTGCGGCGATGGTTACGCCCACGCGGCATCACCCACCGCATCGCCCGAAAAGGCATCGAGACTTCGCAGCGACTGGGCCGGCACCGCTGGACCCGGACGACACCGCGGCCTGGGGCATGGCCTGGCGCGCCGGCTGCCGCCGTCTCCACCGACGCTACGAGCGCAAGGCTGACCACTTCCTCGCCTTCACCAGCTTCGTCTGCACCCTCATCTGCTACCGCAGACTCGCCAAATGAGATGACCTCTAAGGCCGCGGCCCCGGTCGCTCCGGCATCGGGGCGGCGTTGGGGCGTAGGAAACGGTGGAGGATCAGGCGCAGAGTGGGGAGTTGATCCGCCGGGCTGAACGACGGCTCGGTGGCGGCGCTCGTGTAGAGAGCGGCGATGAGTGCCATGACCCAGGCCGCGGTGTCGTCCGGGTCCAGAGTGGGGTCGATCCGGCCGCTCGCGGCTGCGTTGTGCAGCAGGGCGGTGATGGTGGACCGTTCCTCGTCGTTGTCGCGGCTCAGCAGTGCTTCGAGGTCGGGGTCGCGGTGGGCCTGGATCATCGCCTCCATGACGAGGGCCGGGACCAGTGGCTGCGTGGCGGGGGCTGCGAGAAGGTCGACGGTGTCGAGAAGGGCAGCCCACGGGTCGTCAGCGGCGCGGGCGGCGGCGAGGCGCTCGGACTTGGTGGTGCCGTCGTGCTCGTCGTCCTCGAAGACGGCGTGAAAGATCGCGCGCTTGTTGGGGAAGTAGTGGAACAGGTTGCCCGCGCTCATTCCGGCGGCCTTGCAGATTTCTGCCGTGGTGGTGCGCTCGAAGCCTTTGGCGGCGAAGAGCTCGGTCGCGGCGCTGAGGATGTGCCGGCGGCGCGCTCGGTGCTTGGCCGGGTCGACCGTTCTCATCGAGGGCTCCTTCTGGTCGGCTCTCGGCTCGTTGCCCAATAATAGATCGAGCGCTCGGTTTATGATGAGCCGCGAAGCAGCGAGGGGGAAACATGGACATGGGCAAGAGTCCCGAGCGGGACCGGCAGTCGGCTCAACTCACCGTGCTCGGGCGGTCGGTGTGGGGCACCGTCGGCGTCTACGTCGCGTTCGTGGCGGCGGGGGCGGGTGTCGGCTGGCTCGTCGGCGTTCTTGCCGACTGGCTCGTGACGCTGCCCTGGGCGCCTCTGCAGGGGCCTGCCCGCCTTCTTGCGTCGATCCCAGGGCCTTGGCTGCCCGTTGTGGGTTCGGTGGCGGGGCTGGTGCTCGGGCTCGTCGCGCAGCACGAGGAGCTGGTCATTCGCCTGTCGGCCGAGTCCGTTGTCCTCAGCCGCAAGGGCCGGGACCAGGAGTTGCCGCACGACGCCGTCGCCACGGCCTGCCGGGACGGCAAGCATCTCGTCCTGCTCGGCCACGACGGCGGGGAACTCAGCCGGGAGCCCTGCGACTTGGACGCCGGCCGCCTTGCCGACGCATTCACCGAGCACGGCTATCCCTGGGCGGACGCCGATCCGCACGAAGGCGAGTTCCGCCGCTGGGTCCCGGACGCTCCCGAACTGCCGAAAGCCGCGAACGCCCTCCTCAAAGCCCGCCAAGGTGCCCTGGAGAAGAAAGGGCCATCTGACGACGACGTACGGGAGCTCCGCGAAGAACTGGCCCGTCTCGGTGTCGTCGTACGGGACGAGAAGCGACGTCAGTACTGGCGGACGGTCAGGCAGTCGGACCCAGCCGCGGAATGAAGGCCCGATGAGTGCGGCCTGCGGGCACACGGGTCCTCCCGTTCTTGTGAACGAGCTGCCCGTGCTGCTGACGCGATGACGTGAGCAGGGCTCAGCCGGCAGGCTCCCGGGGAACGGCTCCCGCCGACGGCTCGGGATCGTCGCCGCGCAGCAGGCAGGCATCCATGATCCAGCCATGACGCTCCCGAGCCGTGGCGCGCAACTCCAGGACCCGGTCGGCGACTTCGGCCAGCAGTCCGGAGACGAGCAGTTCCTCGGGTGTACCGACGTAGGCGCCCCAGTACATCCACCAGCCCTCCTCCCGGTGGGCGGTGAGTGCCGCACCGACATCGAGCATGACGGCGACGTCCTCGCCCGCGGTGAGCCCGGACCCGGCGACGTGCCGGCCGGGGGCGATCCGGACCGGACGACCGAGCCGGGTCAGCGTCGTACGGTGGCGGGCGGCCAGCACCGAGACGCTGCTGACCCCGGGAATCACGTCGTACGTGAAGGACACCGCGCCCCGGGCCGCGACCTCCTCCAGCGCGTCGATCGTGCTGTCGTAGAGCGCGGGGTCGCCCCACACCAGGAACGCGCCGGTCCGGCCCGGCGCCAGCTCGTCCTGGATCAGTCGCTCGTACAGCGCGGCACGGCGGTGGCGCCAGTCGACGACCTGGGCCTGATACCCGGCGGGACTCGCAGGGGAGCGGTCCCGCCGCGGGTCCTCGGCCTCGACCACCCGGTGCCCGGGGCCGGCGTGCTCGGCCACCAGATCCCTGCGCAGGCGGGTCAGCTCGGACGCCCACGCGCCCTTGTCCAGCAGGAAGAACACGTCGCAGTCCCGCATGGCCCGCACCGCGGCCAGCGTCACATGCTCCGGATCCCCCGCACCGATCCCGATCACCAGGATCCGCCGCAGGTTCTCTCCGGTCATGGCGACACCGCCCCGGAGGGCGCCGAGGCGCACACGGCCGGGACGGGGCGGCCGGGCGCGGGGCCGCCGTCCGGGCTGTCCGCGCCGGCCTCTCCCTCCCCGTCATCCTCTCCCGGATACATGATCTGGACGTCGCGCAGCAGACCGTCCACCACGTCGTCCAGGTCGAGTCGCTTCTCCACCGAACGCAGGTTGGTCAGCCCGGCCCGGAGCGAGACCCGGGGCGGCGCGAGGAGCTTGCAGCAGTCCTCGTCCGGCAGCACGGAGATCTCCGCCGTGCCTATGGACCGGGCCTCATCGATGATCTCCTGCTTCTCCCAGCCGACCAGCGGCCGCAGCACCGGCAGGGTGGCGGCCTCGTCGACGGCGGCCATGTTCGCGAGGGTCTGGCTGGCCACCTGACCCAGGCTGTCGCCCGTCACCAGGGCCTCCGCACGGGTCCGGCCGGCCAGCGCGGAAGCGGCGCGGATCATCAGCCGCCGCTGCGCGACGACCTGAAGCCTGCCGGCCCCCGCGATCGCCAATTGCTTCTGCGCGTGGCCGAGCGCGATGACGTGCAGCCGGCCACCGGGCTGATAGCGGTTGAGTTCACGGGCGAGCGCGTAGGCCTTGTACACCGAAGCGGCGTTCGTGAACGGAGCGCCGGTGAAGTGGACGAAGTCGCAGCGCAGCCCGCGGCGCATCGCGCGGTAGGCCGCTACCGGAGAGTCGTACCCGCCGGAGAGCAGCACCAGGGCGCGTCCGCTGGAGCCGACGGGCAGCCCGCCCGGTCCCTGGTGACGGGTCCAGGAGACGTAGCTTTCCTTGCGGTCGATCTCGACCGAGAGCCGTACATCGGGATGGGAGAGGTTCACCGGCAGGTCCCCGAGGCCCTCGCGGATGCGGGCTCCCAGGAAGCGCTCGAACTGCGACGAGGTCATTTCGAAGCTCTTGTCCCGGCGCTTGACCCGGACGGCGAAACTGATTCCGGGCCGCTCGCCACGAAGGGCGGCGAGCCCGTCCAGAGCCGCCTTCTCGATGTCCTGCACGGTGCTCGGGACGCGCAGGGCGGGTTCGACCGAGTTGAACCCGATCACCCGGCGGGCGCGTTCCACGAGGACGTCCTGTGGGACCTCGCCGCCGATCACGGTGACGTTCTGGCCGGGCTTGATCCAGGTGGAGCCGCCGATGCCCCGCAGGGCGCCGCGGAGATTGTCGTGCAACCGCTCGATGAACAGGTGCCGGTTGCGGCCCTTGAGGAAGACCTCGCCATGCTTGAGCAGGACACAGGGCCCGCTCGGTTGAGGCGTTCTGGGGGAGGGGATGCTCGGTTCGCCGGGCACGAAACTCTCCTTCGCGAGTCGTCGTGAGGACCGGCACCGGGCCGTGAACGGGAGGCGGGTCCGGCCCGCGCACCACGTGCAAGGTCGGGTGAACCGCATCCTTCGCTCAGCGGCCCCGCTACCGGGTCGCCGTGGATGCGTGCGCGGTGATCGCACCCCGCACGAGCAGTGGCAGGTCTTCGGACTCGTGGGCACATCCCGCAGGACGGGACACCTACTGGCCGTCGCTTCCCAGGTCGGACGCGTACCCAGTGCTCGATGACGGCGGTCGTTCCCACTCACCGCTGCGAGGCAGTCCCGGACTCCCACCGGGTTCCCTCTTACGACACCCCGTCTGGCGGGCGGGGGTGAACCAGCTGCGGGTCCAGGGTAGACAAGGCAGCGCACGGCACATGCACCAGCCGGGGGTGACGGAAGCCACCGCCCGTCGCGGGCCCCAGCGGCTTGGGCGCGGTGGGTGGCCGGCCGGTATCCCCTGGCTGCCCGGCCTGCGGTCGCCCGGCGCACCGGTCCGCGGGTCTGTGGCGGTGCGCGTCAGCCGGCGCAGGCCGGCGACTCCGCGAGCCACGGATACGCCCAGGGGACGGACCGCATGGTCCGTCCCCTGGGCTCTTCACGCGTATGTGCGCAGGTCAGGGCGCCGCGTCCAAGTCGACCTCCAGGTCGTCCGTCTCCGTCCAGAAGCCCTCGTCCGCGTCCTGAAGCCGGGACGCGGCGTGCTTCATGTGACGGCGTACGGCAGTGCTGGCGGCCTGCGCGTCGCCGGACTCGATGGCCGCCAGGATCGCGTGGTGCTCCACCCGGACCGCCTCGATGAAGTCGTTCCGCCGCGCCTCGTTGGCCCGGGTGACGCGGATGCCGCTGCGCAGCACCTCACCGAGGTACCGCACGGTCGAGACCATCACCGTGTTCCCGGTCGACTCGGCGATCGACTGGTGGAACGCCAGGTCCTCGTCCACACCGTCACCGCCGGCCGCGACCGCCTTGTCGATCGCGGCCAGGGACTCCCGCATCCGCGCGATGTCGTCCGCCGTGGCACGGGTGGCCGCGAGCGAGGCGGCCTCGCCCTCCATGGCGCGCCGGACCTCCACGATCTGCAGCACCTTGGACTTGGTGCCGGAGGCATCGGCTTCCAGGTCGAGCGGACGAGTGCGCCGGGGCATGACGAACACGCCCCGGCCCTGACGCGGTTCGACCAGGCCCGCGTTGCGCAGCCGCGACACGGCCTCGCGGATCACGGTGCGGCTGACGCCGAGCTGCTTGACCAACTCGACCTCGGTCGGCAGCTTGTCGCCCTCGGCCAGACGTCCGGACTCGATCTCCTCCGAGAGGATCGCGGCGACCCGGTCCGCGAGCCGTACGGGACCACTCACCTTGGAGAACATGGTCATCAGTCTATCCGTCAGGACCTGACCGCACCGGCCGTGGGCAGCACACCGGCCGCGAGGGCGCCGGGGTGATCCTCGGCGTACGCCCGTACGACCGACTCGAAGCTCTCGTCGGGTTCGAGCCCGAGCGCCGTGGCACGCGCGTTGTCGAAGACGGCGGGCCACGACCCCACGATGGCTTCGACGGCGGGGTCGGGCGCGACCGTCACCAGGTCGGCGATGGCGTCGCCGGCCACCCGGCGCAGCGTGTCCAGCATCTCGGCGACCGTCACTGTGAGCGCCGGCAGGTTGACCGGAAGCTCGCCGCAGAGCTCTCCGGGGCCGCTGCCGCGCTCGGCTTCGGCGATGCGGAGGATGCCCTCGACGGTGCGCCGCGGCGAGGCCAGGGCGACCCGAAGGTCGGGGCTGACCGGGCAGGTGGCAGGGAGCCCTGCGAGCGGCTCGCGGATGACGCCGGACAGGAAGCCGGAGGCGGCCGCGTTCGGCTTGCCGGGCCGCACCGAGACGGTCATCAGGCGCGCGACGCGTCCGTCGAGGAAGCCCCGGCGGGTGTACTCGGCGACCAGCTGCTCGCAGACGCGCTTCTGCGTTCCGTAACTCGACCGCGGCGTGGGCAGTGTCGACTCGCTGACCACGGGCGGCAGCGGCAGCGCGGGGTCGGAGCCGTAGACCGCGACGCTGCTGGAGAACACCACCCGGGGCATCGGCCCGCCTGCGGCCGACTGCGCGCGTGCCGCCTCCAGCAGCGCGCGGGTGGAGTCCAGATTGGCGCTCATGCCCAGCTCGAAGTCGGCCTCGCACTCGGCCGAGACCGCGGAGGCCAGGTGGATCACGACATCCACCGGCTGAGCGAAGATCTCGTCGAGGCGCTCGCTCAGATCGCCCTGCACGACGTCCACCAAGGGGTATCCCCTGCTCGAAGAGCTTGGGGAAGGGTCGGCCGCCACCGGCGACCCGGCCGGGACGAACCGGTCGGCGAGCACCAGACGGTCGATGGGCGCGCCGCACAGGGTCCGCCGCTCGATCAAGGCATCGGCGACCTGCCGGCCCAGGAAGCCGAAGCCACCCGTGATGACGATCCTCATGCGGTCTCTCCTCGGTAGTTCGCGATCCAGCCGAGCCCCTCGCTCGTACCGGCGCGGGGGCGGTATTCGCAGCCGATCCAGCCGTCGAAGCCCAGCTCGTCGACGACGTCGAACAGGTGCCGGATGTCGAGTTCGCCCCGGTCGGGCTCGTGGCGGTCGGGCACGCCCGCGATCTGCAGATGGCCGACACGGCCGGTCGGCAGGTCCCGGCGCAGTGTCGTGGTGAGGTCGCCCTCCACGATCTGGCAGTGGTACAGGTCGAGCTGCACCTTGAGATTCGGGGCGCCCACCTCCCGCACGACGGCGTGCGCCTCGGCCTGCCGGCGCAGGAAGTAGCCCGGCATGTCGCGGCCGTTGATCGGCTCGATCAGGAGATCGACGTCCACGGCGGCGGCCCGCGCCGCGGCCCAGGCCAGGTTGGCCAGGTAGGTGTCGCGGTGCCTCGCGAGCTGCTCCGGCGTCGCGTCCGCAGGAACGAGACCAGCCATCATGTGCACCTGGCCGCAGCCGAGCGCCGCGGCGTACTCCAGCGCCCGGTCGATCCCGGAGCGGACCTCGGCCTCGCGGCCGGGCAGCGAGGCGATGCCCCGCTCACCGGAATCCCATGCGCCGGGCGGCGCGTTGAAAAGCACCTGCCGCAGACCGTGGTCGTCGAGCTGACGGCGCAGCTCGCCGGCTTCGTAGTCGTACGGGAAGAGGTACTCGACGGCCTCGAAGCCGTCCGCGGACGCCGCGGCGAAGCGGTCGAGGAAGTCGTGCTCGGTGTACATCATGGACAGGTTCGCGGCGAACCTCGGCATGCTTGCTCCTGTGTTCGGGCCGGGCGGACCGGACCCGGTCATCGGTTGACGACCTGCTTCTTGGTGGTGAGCACGGCGGCCGCGCCCAGGACGAGGCTGAGCGCCAGGACGTACATCGGGATGGAGGCCGAGCCGGTGGCGTCCTTGAGCGCGCCGATCATGTACGGGCTGACGAAACCGGCCAGGTTGCCCACCGAGTTGATCAGGGCGAGCCCGGCCGCCGCCGCGGTGCCGCCGAGGAACGCGGTGGGCAGCGACCAGAACAGCGGAGCGCAGGTCAGCACACCGGCCGCGGCGAAGGACAGAGCGACCAGGGACAGCACGGTGGAGCCGGCCCAGCCGGCGGCGAGAGAGAAGCCGACGGCGCCCATGAGGCTCGGGATGACCAGGTGCCAGCGGCGCTCGCGGCGCTTGTCCGCGGAGCGTCCGAACAGGTTCATCGCGACCAGCGCGGCCAGGAACGGCACGGCGCTGAGCACGCCGATCGTGAGGTTGTCGTCGATGCCGGTCGACTTGACGAAGGTGGGCATCCAGAAGGTCAGGGCGTACTGGCCCATCACGAAGCAGAAGTAGATGAGACACATCAGCCACACCTTGGGGTCGCGGAAGCCGTCCCAGGCCCGCCCGTGCTTCTGGTGCGCGGTGTCCTTGGCGATCGCCGCCTCGACGATGTCTTTCTCGTCGTCGGAGAGCCACTTGGCGCTGCGTACGCCGTTGTCCAGGTAGAACAGCGTGGCGACTCCGATGAGCAGCGCCGGGATCGCCTCCAGCAGGAACATCCACTGCCAGCCCTGCCAGCCGTTGACCCCCTGGAAACGGTCCATGATCCAGCCGGAGAGCGGGTTGCCGAAGATGCCGGCCACGGGGATCGCCGACATGAACATCGCGATCACGCGGGCCCGGCGGTGGGACGGGAACCAGTAGGTGCAGTAGAGGATCACCCCCGGGTAGAACCCGGCTTCCGCGGCTCCGAGGAGGAAGCGGAGCACATAGAACGCCGTCTCGTTGGTGACGAAGGTGAACGCCCCCGAGACCAGACCCCAGGTGATCATGATCCGGGCGATCCAGGTGCGGGCTCCGACGCGCTGCAGCATCAGGTTCGAGGGGACCTCGAAGAGGAAGTAGCCGATGAAGAACAGGCCGGCACCCAGGCCGTACGCCGCCTCGCTCAGACCGAGGTCGTCGGCCATCTGCAGCTTCGCGAAGCCGACGTTGACGCGGTCCAGGTAGGAGAAGACGTAGCAGAGGACCAGGAAGGGGACGATGCGGAGAACGACCTTGCGGAACACGGCGTTCTCACGGGCGAGGCCGGGGGTCTCGGCCGTCGCGGTGGACGTGGGCATGCGGAATCCTTACTGCGGCTCAGGGGATTCTCCGACGGATGGTGCGCGGTCACCAAGAGGCGCCGAACACGGCCTTGAGTTCGTCGAGAGCGGGGGAGGGGAGCGGCTCGGGGCGACGGTCGGTCAGGAGCCAGAGGCGTGCCGTTTCCTCGAGTTCTTCGAGTACGGCGAGGGCGGTGGCCGCGTCCGGGCCCCAGACCACGGGGCCGAGACGGTCGAGCAGAACGGCCCTGATCGGCGTGCGGCTCGCGGCGCGATCAGCGACACGAGCGGTCACCAGGTCGGCCACGCGCGGATCGCCGGGCCGGTGGTAGGGGATGAGCGGGACGTGCCCGACCTTCATGGCGTAGTACGGCGTGAGGGGCGGAAGCACGTCGTCCTGGCTCCACACGCCGGCCAGGGTGAGCGCGACGAGATGCGTGGAGTGGGTGTGGATGACGAACCGTGCCGTGGGGTCGGCGGCACAGATGCGGCGGTGGAGCGTCAGGGTCTTGCTGGCGCGGTCGCCCGCGATCTGCTCGCCCCCGGCGTCGACCAGGGCGAGCCGCTCGGGCTCGAGGAAGCCCAGCGCCGCGTCGGTGGGCGTGATCAGGTGGGCATCGCCTACCCGCGCGCTGATGTTGCCGGCGCTGGCGTGGACATAGCCGCGCGCGAACAGGCTGGTGCCCACCCGGACGATCTCGGCGCGCGCCTGGTCCACGGCAGGGCTCGGGAGCCGGTTCATGCGGTCTCCCCGTCGAGGTGGGCGAAGGACTCGGTGAAGAAGCCGGGGCCGCCGAAGTTGCCGGACTTCAGCGTGATGTGGAGGGTGTCCCCGTCGGGGAGGGCAGCCGCGCACCATGGCACACCGGGGTCGATCTGCGGTCCGATGCGCAGGCCGGTGAGGCCGAGTGCCTGGACGACCGCTCCCGAGGTCTCGCCGCCGGCGACGACGAGCTGACGGACGCCGAGCTGGACGAGTCCCTGCGCGACGCGGGCCAGGGTCTGCTCGACGAGCTCACCGGCCTCGGCGACGCCGAGCCGGCCCTGGACGTTCCTGACCGCGTCGGGCGCCTCGGTGGAGTAGACGAGCACCGGCCCCTCGGCCAGGTGCGAGGAGGCGAACGCCAGGGCCTGTCCGGCCACGTCCTCGCCGGCCGCGATCCGCAGCGGGTCCACGCTGAACGCGGGTCGGCCGCTTTGCAGGAACTCCAGGACCTGACCGTTGGTGGCGGTGGAAACCGACCCGGAGACGATGGCCTGGTGGCCGCCGGGCGGAGGCAGTTGGGCGGCGGCAGGAGACGGCTCGAACCCCCAGTTCGCGGGCAGGCCGATCGCCAGACCCGAACCGGCGGTCACCAGCGGCAGCTCCCTGACCGCCGCACCCAGCCGTACAAGATCCTCATTGGAGACGGCGTCCACGATCGCGGCGCCCACGCCCTCCTTGCGCAGCTCGTCGACGCGCTCCCGGATCGCCTCGGCACCGGTGGCGACCACGGTGTGGTCGATGAGGCCGACGGGGCGCGCGGTCTGCGCACCCAGCACGGACACCAGATTGGAGTCGGTCATCGGCGTCAGCGGGTGATGGCGCATGCCGCTCTCGCTGAGCAGCACGTCACCGACGAAGAGGTGACCCTTGAAGACCGTGCGCCCGTTGTCGGGGAACGCCGGTGTCGCGACCGTGAAGTCGGTGCCCAGCGCGTCCATCAGCGCCTCGGTGACGGGCCCGATGTTGCCGTTCCGCGTCGAGTCGAAGGTCGAGCAGTACTTGAAGTAGATCTGCTCCGCGCCCGCGGACCGCAGCCAGTCCAGCGCCCGCAGCGAGGCCGCGACGGCGTCGTCCGCCGGGGTGGTCCGCGACTTGAGTGCGATGACCACGGCGTCCGCGTCGACCGGGCCCTCGGCGCCGTCCCGCGGTACGTCGATCAGCTGGACCACGCGCATGCCGGCGCGCACCAGGTTGTTGGCCAGGTCCGTGGCGCCGGTGAAGTCGTCGGCGATGCAGCCGAGTCGGATTCCCATGTCAGCTCCCCGACTGCTCGGTCTGCCCGGGCAGCTCGATCCCCGGGAAGATCTTGATCACCGCGCTGTCGTCCTCGGCTCCCAGGCCGGACGCCGACGCCTGCAGGAACATCTGGTGCGCGGTGGCCGCCAGGGGGAGCGGGAACTTCTCCGGCCGGGCCGCGTCGAGCACGAGCCCCAGGTCCTTGACGAAGATGTCGACCGCGGACAGCGGCGTGTAGTCCCCGGCGAGCACATGCGCCATGCGGTTCTCGAACATCCACGAGTTGCCGGCGCTGTGCGTGATGACCTCGTAGAGCGCCTCGGCGGGCACACCCGCCTTGATGCCCAGCGCCATCGCCTCGGCCGCCGCGGCGATGTGCACGCCAGCGAGCAGCTGGTTGACGATCTTGACCTTGGAGCCGATCCCGGCTTCGTCGCCCAGGCGGTAGACCGTGCTGCTCATGGCCTCCAGCACCGGGTCGGCGACCGCGTACGCGGCGGGGGCGCCCGACGTCATCATGGTGAGTTCGCCGTTCGCGGCCCGTGCGGCGCCACCGGAGATGGGGGCGTCGAGATAGAGCACGCCACTCTCGGCGAGGCGCTTTTCCAACTCGGCGGACCAGTTGGGGTCGGCCGTGGAACACATGACGTATACGGAGCCCGGACGCAGTCGCCCGGCCGCACCGTCGGCGCCGAACAGGACCGACTCCACCTGTGCCGCGTTGACCACGACACCGACCAGGACGTCGACCGCGGCCGCCAGCTCACCTGCGGAGGCGAAGGCCGTGCCACCGTCCTCGGCGAAGGCCGCGGCCACCTCGGGGCGCAGATCGTGGACACCCACGTCGAAGCCCGCGTTCCGCAGGCTGCGCGCCATGCCGAGTCCCATGGCCCCGAGGCCCACCACGCCTACGCGCGGCCGTGCCGGCCTGTCCTGGTCGTTCATGCCCATCCTCGTCTCGCTGTGCCGTCCGGGCGCGGCCCGGCTCTGAAATCCATGCGGCGATCGCGTCATATGATGACCTGAGGATGTGAGGCGCCGCACTGTGATGTCGGTCACATCCAGGAGGGGGCAGGCTCGCGGCGGCGAGGGGCGGTCGCGGAACGCGAGGGGCTCGGCGGGCGGCGGGGTGGGCGGCAGGGCCGGTCGGCAGGCATGGCCTCAGTGAGCCGGAGTGCGCCTTGCGGAAGGTGCACTCCGGCTCACATCGCATCGAGGCGTTGACCGCAAGCATCAACACCAAGACCTGGACTCGCTGAACCAGCCCCGAGTGGTGGTCAAGACGGCCAGTGATCAGCCGTCAACAATGCGGTGTACGCGCCCTGTTCGTCGCACCTGCACGGATGATTCCCGGCCGAAACGGCCTGGGGGAGTCTCGCCCATCACCACGGCGATGTCATGTGGCGTGGCCGATGCGAGGACATAGCTGACACCCCGACTGCAATGCACGGGGCGGTAATCGGGGTCCGTTACCCCCGGGATTCCACATTGCGCGCGAGGATGCCGAGGGTGGCGCGCAGGGAGGCTTCGGGGATGACAGGGAAGATGCCCTTTTCCCGGTATTCGTCGGCGACCTGACTCCAGTCGTAATAGGACGTCACGAGCGTCCCGGTGTCGCTGGGCTGGAGCCGGTAGCCGTACAGGTGTTTGATCGGGGGCTGGATCGTCCCGGAGATGGTCCACTCGATGAGTGCATCCGTCTCGAACCTGGTGATGATCACCGTGACGCTGTACTTACCCATCGGGTAGTCATTGAGCGCCTCCCGGTCCATGTGCACGACGAACTCGTCGCCCACCCGCCGCACTTGGTCACCTTGGGCTGACTGAAGCATCCCGGAGCTGTCGATCGTCACATGCCCGTCGGGGTCGCACAGCAGCCTGAACACCTTGGCGGGGGGTGCCGCGATCTCGCGTCGCACTTCGAATCGTTCTGTCGTCATATTCCCCAGCCTCGCACGGGGGTGCGGGGCAGAGGGCATGGCGGCACAGGCACTGCCGTCATCCAGCGCCTCCGCGTCTGCGAGACCTCCCACGCGAACTCGGTCCCCGCAAACGATGTCAGGGCTGGGTCTGCTCGAACCGCGCGATCTCGTCGGGATCCGGCACGAACAGAAGGTGCTCGGCGCCGCCTTCGAGCATCTGGGCCATTTCGGCCGAGCGCGGGAGCATCGTTTTCTCGTAGCTGCGTACAGCGTCGTCGATGGTGGAGGAGTGCGCGAGTGCGAGCGCGAGTTCGCCGGCGTCGAGCATGGCGAGGTTGACGCCGACGCCGAGCGGCGGCATGAGGTGTGCGGCGTCTCCCAGGAGCGCCACGCTGGGCGAGTGCTCCCATGTGTGCGGCACCGGAAGGGCGAAGAGCGGACGATCGACGTAGGCGCCGTCGTTGTCGGTGATCATCCGGAGTATCTGCGGCGACCAGGCCGCGTACTCGCCGAGCAGGTGAGCGCGGATGCCTTCGGTGTCCTCGGGGCGAAGCCCGTTCGCCGCGATCCAGTCCACGGGCACGCGCTGCAGGATGTAGACGCGCATGTGGCCGCCGCTGTTGCGCTGCGCGAAGAGGCCCCGCTCGCCGTCGGCGATGTGGGCACTGCCATTCCCCACCAGTCGGGAAAGCTCGGGGTGCGCGTGCTCCATGTCATCGAACCATGCCTCCAGGAAGCTGACCCCGGTGTAGCGAGGTGTCGCGGGCGACACGGCAGTGCGGACGCGGGAGAAGGCGCCGTCCGCACCGATCACCAGATCCGCCTCTACGGACGTCCCGTCGGTGAACGTCAGCGTTCGCGGCCCGTTGGCCGGTCCGCCCAGCGATTGGAGAGTGCGCCCCCACTGCACCGTCCCCGCAGCGAGTGAGCGCAGCAGGAGATCGCGAAGTTGTCCGCGGTCGATCTCGGGGCGGTTCGTTTCGCCCTCGGCCGGCAGATGGTGCGCAAGGACGCGCCCCGCTGGATCCAACTGGCGCATTTCCTGCCCCTCCAGCCTGGCGAGCGCGAAGAACTCCTCCAGCAGGCCCGCTGCACGGAGTGCGAGCTGGCCGTCCTCCTCGTGCAGGTCGAGCGAGCCTCCCTGGTTCCGGGAGTTCAGCTCCGAATCGCGGTCGTACACCGTCACCGCGATGCCGTGCTGCTGCAGGATGCGTGCGCACGTGAGGCCTCCAGGCCCGGCGCCGATGATGCTGATCCGCGCGGTTGAGGGCGCCGGAGAGTCCACGGTTGGACTCCTTTCGTGGGTGGGGTTCCCGGTGACGCCATGACGCGGCGATGTCCGGTGCCGCGACCCCCACGGGGCGGCAACCCCTACGGAGACCACCAAAGCAGAAACGAGGCCATAAGTGCAACAGTTCCAGTTTCTGTTTCGTTCCAGTTAGGGGGTACAGTGCAGCCATGCCCGACACTCCGACCGTTGGTCGTCGCGAGCGCAAGAAGGCCGCGACGAGGCAGGCCATCGCCGACGCCGCCCTGGAGCTCTTCCTGGAGCACGGTTTCGAGCGGGTGAGCGTCCGCGATATCGCCGAAAGGGCCGACGTATCGACGACGACCCTCTTCGCGCACTTCCCGAGCAAAGAGGCACTGGTCTTCGACCGCGACGAGGAAGTTGAGGCGGAGCTGACCGCCGCCGTCCGCGAACGGCCCGAGGGGCAGAGCGTGGTCGAGGCGCTCCGCGCCCACGCGCTGAAGTCCTGGGTGCCGATCGCGTCGGACCCTCGTCTGCACCAGTTCCAGGCGCTGGTGAACCAGACGCCCGCGCTCCGCGAGTACGGGGAGCGAATGTGGATGCGACATGCGGGCGTCCTCGGCGCCGTGATCGCGGAAGAACTGGGCCGGGAGGCGGATGATCTCGCCTGTTCGGCACTCGCGCGGTTCGTGCTGGAACTCCCGACCCTGGCCAAGGGCCGAAACGATCCACGCGCGGCTGTGGAGACCGTGTTCGACCTGCTGATCCACGGTTGGCAGTCCCAGCACGATTCCAAGGGTGCGATTGCAGGCTCGTCAGCGCCCTGAAGCGCGACGTCTACCGCGACCAAGTCCGCAATCGAGGTCCCGTGCCCGCGGCCGCCCGCCGCGGCAGCCGCACGGAACGGGGCTGGGCGCCTCGTAGATCGCTATGTTCCGAGGCCGGCTCCCGTCGAGGGCTGGGGCCGACAGGCGGCGATGATGACGCCGGTGGCCGTGGGGGTCGCGTCGGCGACATTGAACGTGGTCGGGCTGAAGCCGTCGGTGAACAGGCGGCGTCCGGAACCCAGGACGACGGGGTGGATGCAGAGCAGGTATTCGTCGATGAGGCCGAGCGGGGAGAGGGATTGGATCAACGCGCCGCTGCCCATGATGTGCAGATCATTGCCCGGGGTCTTCTTGAGTTCGGCGACCGCTGCGGGGATGTCGCCGCTGAGCAGCGTGGAGTTGGGCCACGGCAGGGGCTCGGTCAGGGTGTTGGATGCGACGTACTTCGGGGCATTGTTGAGGGCGTCGCGGAACGGGCTGTCCTGGGTGTTCCAGTGGCCGAGAACGTCCTGGTAGGTGCGGCGGCCCAGGAGGTATCCGCTGCTGGCGGCCAGTCGCCGGCCCCATGCTTTCGTGACGGCCTCGTCCCCGCCCCTTTCCGCGGCCCACCCGCCGTGGGCGAACCCGCCGCGGGTGTCCTCATCGGAGCGGCCGGGTCCTTGCATGACGCCGTCCAGGGTGACGTGGTTGATGACGACGATTCTCATGGGGCTCCTGTCCTCTGGTGAAACGTGACCTTCTGGCGAAGCGTGACCCTAGGGGCACGATCGGGGTGAACGCCGCCCAGCCGACCCGGCCGCCCGGTCGCTACTTCGGCCGGTGCATGCTTCGACCACGCTCGTGGCTGCGGCGCACCCCACGTGATCTATGACTGCGGATCATGGAGAAACTCATCGGTCCTTGCCGGTCGCTCCCGGCAGCCGGCAGGCTTGCCGGGTGCGGCATCGACGGTCCTGAAGCCGCGCCCCCCCGGCGGGACGCGGCGCCGAGCGTCAGCAGGAGTCGTAGCGCCAGTGCCCGTCCTCGCGGGTCCACGGTTGGCCGTGCTCGTCGTATCGCGGCAGGCCAACGCCATAGGACACGCGGGCCATGTCCCCCGAGAGCCTGTCGACAACGAACCGCTTGACGGTGCGGGCACCGTGCATCTGGTTCGCGCGCTCCAGCATGGCGTTGAGCGTCGGTTTGGTGATCTGCTCCTTGCAACGGCTGGAGATCATGCCGTAGGCCGCCGTGACGTCCGGTTCGAAGTAGGCGGCTGTGTAGGCGCGAACCGCCGTTTCGAGGTCGGCGCGGGAAGCGTCGGGCGTCGATTCCTCCATCGGTGCCTGCGTCGTGGCCGCGTTCGGCGTGGGCTTGTGCGCGGGCTGGTCGCCGGCGCTGCCGCTGCATGCGGTGAGTGCGGCGAGCAGTAAGGCAGCGATGGCTGCGCTGGTGGTGCGGTGCATGGTCCCCCCTTGGACGCGTGAGGGGGAATCGTGGCACGGGCCTGATGATCGAATGATGCCCCACCGCGACGGGGGCGCAGTGGGGCATCGGCCGGTGTGGCAGGTGGCGAGATGTTCCGGCGGGGCCTTGAGCGGCAGAAGCAGTGGCGAGGAGTCGCCCGACGTGAACATCCGGAGGCAGCGCCCTGTTGGTCTGGTGATCAACAGGACACGACCTACTCTCCAGGCGCCCGGACTTCCGGGTCCTGCAGCAGGTGGAGGACGGCAGGAAGTGCGGTGGCGCGGGCACGTCGGAATGCCGCGCGGAAGTCGGCGGTCGACGTCACCGTCTCACCGTGGGCGCCGTGTGAGCGGGCCCAGGCCGCAAAGTCCGGATTGGTCAGCTGTGTCCCGGAGGGGCGGCCCGGATAGGTGCCCTCCTGATGCTCCCGGATCGTGGCGTAGCAGCCGTTGTCGACCACCAGGGCGATGAAGGTCGCCCCGTATCCCCGTGCGGTCGCCAGTTCCTGACCATTCATCAGAAAGCAGCCGTCACCGGCGACGGACACGACCTCCCGGCCGGGAAACACCAGCGACGCGGCGACCGCGGCCGGGATCCCCATCCCCATCGCGCCGTTGCGCGGCGCGACGAGCGAGGCGGGCGACCGGTGCGGCAGGTGGCGCGCCGGCCACAGCGCGTGGTTGCCGGCGCCGTAGGTGATGACGGCGTCCGGCGCGAGCTCCTCCTGGAGTACGCCCATCACCGCGGTCAGGTCGACGTAGGAGCCGCCCGGGTCCGGTGCGGAGACGGCGGTGCGCGTTCGGGTGTACGCGGCTCGGGCGGCCGCGAACCAGCCGGCGTCCGCGTGCATCGAGACCGGCGCGGTCGCCAGGTCGAGCGCGAATGAGGGGGCGTCGGCTGAGACGAACTGGTCGACCCGGCCCGCGTGTCCGAGCGCTTCGCCGGGGAGGACCAGCACCGTTTCGGAGTCCAGGCCCCGGGTGTAGCCGTCGCTCAGCACATCGGTACGGGCGGCACCGAGGAAGAGCGTGAGGTCGGCCTCGTCGAGCAGACCTGCCGCATGGCTGCTTCGGCCGTACCCGAGCGAACCGGCGAACGCGTTTGCCCCGTCGAGTTCGTGGGGGACCGCGTCGTACGCGCGGAAGTCGGCGACGACCGGGATCGAGTGTCCGGCTGCCCACCGGACGAGCTCTTGGCCGCTTTGCGCGCTCCAGCCTTCCCCGCCGACGACGACGAGTGGACGGTGCGCGCGTTCGAGCCGGCCGGTGAGCTCCTTGAGCTCGGACTCCGCCGCCCGCGGTCGGGGGACAGCGATCGGTGCCACGCTGCGGGCCGTACCGGCCGAGCGCGTGAGGATGTCCTCCGGCAGGCCGATCACGACCGGGCCGGGCCGCCCGCTCCGAGCCGTGTGGATGCTCTCGGAGACGACGCGGGCCGCGGCCGCGGGGTCGTCCAGCACCACGACCTTCTTCGCTGTGCTACCGAACCAGCCGCTGATGTCGAACTCCTGGAACGCCTCGCGTCCCCGGTCCGCGACGGGTATCAGCCCCACGAAAAGGATCAGCGGGGTCGCGTCCTGGTGGGCGGTGTGGACTGCGATGAACGCGTTGGCGGCTCCGGGGCCCCGGGTCACCAGCGCCACCCCGGGAAGACCCGTCAACCGCCCTTCGGCCAGGGCCATGAAGCCCGCGCCGCCCTCGTGCCGGGCCACCACAGTCGTGATCGTGGAGTCGTGCAGGCCGTCGAGGACATCGAGGTAGGACTCCCCGGGAACGCCGTATACCCGTTGAACGCCTTCGCGTTCCAGCTGGGCGACGATGAGATGGCCTGCGGAGAGCCTGCTGTCGGGGTTATCGGCATTCACCATCGCGGGTCCTGTTTCCTTCTTCGAGGATTCACTTGCCGGTCCATTCTTGCTTTCTGCGGATGGTGTGACACGTGGCAATGGCACTCGAAAAAGCGGCGATGGATGTGCAGATGAACACCCGCCTGAGCGATCCCATGGGCACCGCGGGGCCGGGGTCCGAAGCCCGCGGGCGACACGCTGGTTCCCGGACCGCCCGGTCGCTTGTCGCAGGGATGGGCAGGGCCGGGGGCGAACCGCGGCCCCGGCCCCGCGCGTTGGTCCATTGGTCATCTGCACAGTTCGCGGCCTGCGGTGATGTGCTTTTGATTCTTGCCGGTGGCGCTGGGGCCGGGGCACCGTTGGCCAACCGCCGGGTACTCCCGGACGCCGGTCATGTCCCCTGTCCCCCTCGGAGTCCTCATGACGAGTCCTGCCTCCGCGCCGACCGGCTCCAGCCGCGTCGACGCGAGCCGCCTCGACGCGGCGAGAATGCGAAAGATTTCCCTGGCCAGCGTGATCGGAACCACCGTAGAGTGGTACGACCTGTTCCTATTCGGCACCGCGTCGGCGCTGGTGTTCGGGAAAGTGTTTTTCCCCCAGTTCGACGGAGCCGTCGGTACGATCCTTTCCTTTTTGACGTTCGCGTCGGCGTACTTGGCGCGTATGGTCGGCGCGGTGTTGTTCGGGCATTTCGGCGACCGGCTCGGGCGCAAATCCATGCTGCTGACCTCGCTCACGGCGATGGGTGCGGCCACTTTCGGGATCGGCCTGGTGCCTGACTTCCACGCCATCGGCATCGCGGCGCCACTCCTCCTGCTCGGACTCCGCGTCGTGCAGGGCCTGGCTCTGGGCGGGGAGTGGGGAGGCGCCGTCCTCATGACCGTTGAGCACGCACCGCACGGCCGGCGCGGATTCTTCGGTTCCATGGTCCAGGTCGGGGTGCCCCTGGGCACCCTTCTCGCCAACGGCGCCTTCCTGCTGATGGCCGTGAACCTGGACTCGGCGGCACTGCTGAGCTGGGGCTGGCGCATTCCGTTCCTGGCGTCCGTGCTCCTGGTCGGCATCGGCATCTACATCCGGCTCCACATCGAGGAGACCCCCTCCTTCCAGGCGGTCAGGCAGGACGGCGCCAAGGCCCGGATCCCGTTCTTCGCGCTCATGCGGCGGTACTGGCGGCAGGTCCTGCTGGGCGGAGTCGCCACGCTGTCCACGGGTTCGACGTTCACGCTGATGGTCACCTCGGGGGTGAGTTACGGGACCACCGAGCTCGGCCACTCCAAGAGCCTGATGCTGTGGGCGGTCATGGCGTCCTGCGCCGTCGCGTTCCTCGCGATCCCGTTCTTCGGCCGGCTCTCCGACCGCGTCGGCCGCAAGCCGGTCATCTTCGCCGGCGTCGCTGCGGAGGCCGCACTGGCCTTCCCGTTCTTCCAGCTCCTGGACACCGGATCGACCGCTTCGGTCTTCGTGGCCTACGGGCTGATGACGGTCGCGTTCTCCGCCAACTACGGCCCGATCGCGACGTTCCTCGCCGAACTGTTCGGCGCCCGGGTGCGGTACTCCGGACTCTCCGTCTCGTACATGCTCTCCGGCCTGCTCGGCTCCGCCACCGCCCCGGCGATCACGGCCGCGCTGCTGTCTGCGACCGGCAACAGCTCCTCGATCGCCTGGTACGTCCTCGGCGCCGCAGTCCTGTCGCTGCTGGCGCTCATCCTGCTGGCCGAGACGCGGTTCGGCGACATCGACGAGCCGGGCCCCGTCGCCCCGCCGGCCGGGACCGAGGCGGTGGCCAAAGCATGAGCGCGATCCAGCGGTTCGACACCGCGCCCGGCGTGCCCTCCGCGGTCGGCCCGTACGTCCAGGCGACCTCCGCCGGCGGTTTCGTGTTCACCACCGGACAGATTCCGGCGGCGCCCGGGCAGTCCACCGGCACGTTCGCGGACGATGTGCGCGCGACGCTCCGCAACCTCGAATCCGTCCTGGTCGCGGCCGGCTCCGACCTCGACCACATCGTGAAGCTCAACACCTACCTCAGCGCCCCGGAGCAACTGGCCCCGTACAACCAGGTGTACGAGCAGGTCTTCGCCGGTCACCGGCCGGCCCGGACGACGGTGTGCGTCGGGCTCTGGGGAGTCTCGATGGAGATCGACTGCATCGCGGTCCTCCGCAGCGGATCGGAGGGCTGAACATTGGAGGCGCGAGGCGATGTGCCCACCAGCCCTGATCGGCTTCTCGAACGCGTCCGGAACGTCGACTTCCCGACCCTCGGCCATTTTCTCGAGCGGGGCTTCGTCAGCCCGGCGATCAGGAGGTTCGGTCTGGCGCGGCGGATGGCCGGAACGGCGGTCACCCTCGCCCTGAGCGAGCCGGACGCCGGCGCGGTCAACCGGGCGATCATCGACCTGCGACCCGGCGAGGTGCTGGTCATCGACATGGGCGGCGACCAGACCCACGCGGCGATCGGCGCGGTCACGGCCGCGGCGGCGCGCGCCCGTGGGGCCGAGGGGATCGTGATCGACGGTGTGGTCACCGATGTCGACGCGCTCGCGCACCCCCACACCGGAATCCCGGTCCACGCCCGGGGCACCAGCTGCCTCACCACCAAGCGGCGGAACAGCGGGTCGGGGCGGCGTGGCATCCCCGTCGAGACCGGAGGCGTCCGCGTCGAGCCGGGAGACATCGTCCTCGGGGACGCAAACGGGGTGGTCGTCCTGCCGCCGCCGTCACTGGCCGCGGTCCTGGCCGAAGCGGAGGCGTCCGACGCGGCCGAACCCGAACTTCTCCGGCGGATCGCGCAGGGCGAGGACCTCCGCGGCCTCCTCCACCTCAGCTGACCGCAACACCCAGCCCCGGTCCGCAGGCCGCAGCCAGTCCGTACCACGTGTCCGCGTGGGCACGGTGCACGAAGGAAGCGAATCAACGTGACCGAATACCGGATCGTCGACCCCACGACGAACGCCCTCGTCCGCAGCTATCCGGCACAGGACGACAGCGAGATCGAGCGCGCGGTCACGGCCGCGGCGGACGCATTCGCCTCTTGGCGCCGCCGCCCGATCGCCGAGCGGGCGGACGCGGCCCTGGCGGTGTCGCGGGAGTTCCGCAAGCGGCGGGAGGACCTCGCCGCGATCATCACCCGCGAGATGGGGAAGACCACGCCCGAGGCGCTCGGCGAGGTGGACCTGTCAGCGGCCATCTTCGCGTACTACGCGGAGCACGGACCGACGTTCGCCGCGGACCGGCAGCTCGACATCCGTGGCGGCGGCGAGGCGTGCGTCAGGTCCGAGCCGCTCGGGGCGCTGCTCGGCATCATGCCCTGGAACTACCCCTACTACCAGGTCGCACGCTTCGCGGCACCCAACCTCGTCCTCGGCAACACCATCCTCCTCAAGCACGCCCCGAACTGTCCGGAGTCCGCGCAGGCCATCGAGGACATCATGACGGCGGCCGGCCTGCCGGCGGGTTGTTACGTCAACGTCCGCGCCGACCACGACCAGGCCGCGCGCATCATCGAGGATCCCCGGGTCCAGGGGGTCTCTCTCACCGGATCGGAGCGGGCCGGGCGGGCGGTGGGCGAGATCGCCGGCCGCCACCTCAAGAAGTACGTGCTCGAACTCGGCGGCTCCGACCCGTTCATCGTGCTCCCGGACGCCGACCTCGACGCAGCCGTCGACGCCGCGGTGGAGGGACGGATGGGCAACGCGGGGCAGGCGTGCACCTCCTCGAAGCGCTTCATCGTGACGGATGCCGTCCACGACCGCTTCCTCGCCGCTTTCACGGAAGCCGTCGCTGCCCTGACGGTAGGTCACCCCTCCCACAGCGGCGTCGCGTTCGGCCCGCTGTCCTCCGAGGAAGCGGCCCGCACGGTCATCTCCCAAGTGGCCGACGCGGTGGAGCAGGGAGCCACGGCGGTGACCGGTGGAGCGCGCATCGCACGCCCCGGTGCCTTCGTCGAGCCGACGATTCTGACCGGCGTCACCCCCGGGATGCGCGCCTACCACGAGGAGATCTTCGGTCCCGTGGCCGTCGTCCACCGCGTCGCAGATGCCGAGGAGGCCATCCGCCTCGCCAACGACACGCCCTACGGCCTGGGGAGTGTGGTCTTCAGCCGCGACATCGCGGCGGCCAAGGCGGTCGCCGACGCCCTCGACGTCGGCATGGCCTCCATCAACGGCCCCTCCGGCACGCAGGAGGACCTCCCGTTCGGCGGCGTGAAGCGCTCCGGAGTCGGGCGGGAACTCGGCGAATACGGGATGAGCGAATTCGTGAACCGCAAGGTCATCCGCGTGCACCCGGCCTGACCGGAGACCCACCTGGCGGAGGCCGTCGACTGCCGCTACCGGCCGGTGGCCTCCGCCAGCTGGGTACGGGCACGCAGCGCCAGCGTCAGGAGGGCGGCGTCCTCGGGGCGGCGCACGTCGTAGCCGGTGAGCTCCGCGAAGCGGTCGAACCGGTGCCGGATGGTGTTGCGGTGGCAGTACAGAGCGGCCGCGGTGTCCGCCACGGACCCGGTGCCGGCCAGGTGGATCCGTACGGTTTCCAGAAGCCGCTCCCCCTCGGAGCCGGGAACGTCCGCCGAGGCCAGGCCACCCAGCACGTCAGCGGCGAGATCGTGCCCGAAGCCCTCGGACCGGTGCACGAGGACGTCGAGCCAGCTCTCCTCCAGACGCCTGGGTCCCGTCGCACCGGCCGGCAGGACCCGGGCGGTGGCGGTGGCGAGTTCGACCGCCCGCGGCACCTGGGCCAGCCCGGCCACCTCGGAGGAGACGCCGCAGGGCGCCTCCTGGAGGTACCGCAGCACCACATCCCGCGTCACTCGGGCCCCGAGCTGGACGGTCAGCACCATGTCCGAGGCGACGCCCTGGAGCTGCAGCGGTACGTCGGCGGAGCGGAGCCCGGCAGCAGCCTTCTGCAGCGCGGCACCGTCACTGAGCGCGGCGACCGCGCAGACGAACCGTTCGCCCGGCTGGAACCCGAGGGCCATGGCGGCGTCACGCACCACGATCGGGTTGGTACCCCCGGTCTCCCGGAGCCGAGCGAACCACAGCCGGCGCTCGTCCTCGGCCCGCCTGCCCATCTCCAGGACCGTGCGCTGGTAGGCGGTCATGATGCCGGTGACATGGCGCCCTACGGCCTCCCACACGAGATAGGCCGAGGACACCAGCCGCGCCTTCTCCTCCTCGCCGGCCCGCCGTACGAGGGCGGACCACACGATGTGGAAGTTCACGCGCGCGGCCTCCAGCAGCGCGGCGAGCGGCACGCCCTGCCGGGCACGCTCCTCGCCGACCCGCTCGGAGACACCGGCGATGTGCTCCGGCACAGGCAGCTGGGCCACGGTGCGCAGCAGCAGCTCGAATGCCTGCCAGGCACTGTCGTGGGACTCCTGGTCGGTGACGAGGTCGGCGTAGCTCGCACGGACCGGCCCCACATACGCCGCCCACTCCTCGACGAGGCCGTCGATTTCCTCCAGACACTGGCTGGCGAGGGCGGAGACGCGGGGGTCCGGCGGAGGCAGGGACGGACGCGGGGTGTGCATGTGCACAATCGTGGCCCACCTTCAGCAAATAAATCAACGCCCGGAAGGGAGAGCCGGGCGCTCGCCGTCACGAGAGAGACGGCGCGGCGCATCGGCCGCGCCGTCTCCCGCGTCACCGGCCGTTGTCCAGGGCGCCGTTCATCAGCCGGTGGAGCACCTCGGTCAGCTGATCGGTGCCGGCGCAGATCTCGCTGTCCTGCGTGAACTCTCCCTCGTTGTGGGAGATGCCGTCGACGCTGGGCACGAAGAGCATGACCGCGGGCGCGACATCCTTCATGTTCACCGAGTCATGCCCCGCGATGGTCATCACCCGCTGGTGGCTGAGCCCCAGCTCGTCAGCCACCTCGGCGGCGAGCTCGACGCCGGCCTCGGGGAACGGCGCCACACCCCAGCCGTGCGTCTGGACCAGCTCGATGCCGACCGCCGCGCGCTCCTCGATACCGGGAAGCGATTCGGCCAGCTTCTTGGCCGCGGCGTCGAGAAGCGCTTCGTCGGGCGAACGCAGATCGACGTGCATCCGGACCTCGCGAGCCACCACCACGGGGGAGTTGGGCAGGATGGCCATCTCGCTCACCGAGGTGTGCAGCGGGGTGTCCGTGCTCTGCTCGGCCAGTTCGCGTACGCCCACCACCAGGAGCGAGGCGCCGAACAGGGCGTCGCGGCGATCCGCCATGATCGTCGATCCGGTGTGGGACTGCTCGCCACGGACCACCACCTGGTACTTGCGGGCCGCCCAGGTCGATTCCACCAGGCCGATCGTCGTCCCCGCGTCCTCCAGGCCGCGGCCCTGCTCGATGTGGATCTCGGCGTACGAGGCCACCTCGGGCCCGGCGTGGTCGCCGATCGTCCCGATCTCGCGCAGGGCGCTCTCCACCGTGGTGCCCGCCGGATCGGTAGTGGCGAGCGCGGTCCCGGCCGGCAGCTTCCCGGTGAACACCGAGCTGCCCATCATGCTCGGCTTGAACCGGGAGCCTTCCTCGTTGAACCAGTTGACGACGGCAACGTTGTAGCGCGGCGTCTCCTCCGAGGCGGTCCAGCGCCGTACGGCCCGGTGCGCGGCGTGGGCGGCGGCGAGGACGCCGTACGCGCCGTCGTAGCGGCCGCCGAGCGGCTGGCTGTCCAGGTGCGAGCCGCTGAGAACGTAAGGCGCTCCCGGGGTGAGGGTGAAGAGGCCGAACTGGTTTCCCACGCCGTCGTAGTGGACCTCGAAGCCCCGGTCGGTGAGCCACCGGTGCAGCCAGGCACGCTGCTCGCCGTCGGCGGCGGTGGCGGCCTGCCGTTCGACGCCTCCGCCGGGGGTCGATCCGAACGCCGAGAGGGTCGTGAAGTCCTCCAGAAAGGCGGTGTCCTGCGCGTACTTGTCGGAAGGGGTACGGGAGTTGCTCATGCGGATGTCCCTTTCGTTGGATGCCGGCGTGACCGGCGGTTCGAGGGCCGGCCTTCGGGGGCGACACGCTCGGCGCGTTGCGCCCGGAGGGTGCGGCCGTGTGCACGGGCCGGGGCCTTCTCAAGACGAGACAGGCGAGGAAGGACGCGCGCCTCTAGTGCTTGAGGCCGGCCTCGGTGACGCTGTAGCGCGGCGCCAGCAGGCCACCGGCGAGAGCGATGAAGCCGATCAGCGTGAGGATGACCGCGCTGGGCCAGAGGGTGTCTCCGGTGAAGGTCAGCGCGGCGGTCGCCACCAGGGGCACGCAGCCGCTGAGCAGGCCGGCGAAGTTGGCGGAGACGGCCACACCGCTGTAGCGCACCTGCGCCGGGAACAGGCTGGTGAGCACGGCGCCGGAGACGGCGTACGGATAAGAGACCGCCGCGACGCCGACGGTCATCGCCGCCACGACGACAACGGGGCTCGCCGTCCCGATCGCCCAGAACACCGGGAAGGCGAGCGCGATGGTGGCCAGCGCCCCGCCGATCACGACCCGGCTTGAGCCGTACCGCTGCCCGAGACGGCCCCCGGAGACGATGACGGGGATCTCGACGACGGCGGCGATAACGGTCGCCAGCAGCAGCATGGACGAGCTCAGCCCGAGAACGCGCTGCCCGTAGCTGATGACGAACGTGGTGACGAGGTAGAAGCCGCCGGCTCCGATGAACATGACCGAGGAGCCGATGAGCAGCTGGCGCCAGTCGCGGCGGAAGAGCTGACGCAGCGGCGCCTCCGCCACTGTCTCCTCCTTCTGGAGGGCCTTGAAGGCGGGCGACTCCTCCAGCTGACGCCGGATCGCGACCGAAACGGCCAGCATGGGCAGGGCGAGCAGGAACGGCACCCGCCATCCCCACGAGTCGAAGTTGTCCGGGGAGAGCAGGACCGAGCAGAGGAAGAACGCACCCGAGGAAAGGATCGTGCCGACCGGTGAGCCGAGCTGGGGAATGCTGGCGTAGACGGCTCGGGAGGAAGCGGGGGCGTTCTCGGCGGCGATGGTGACCGCTCCACCCCACTCGCCGCCGACGCAGAGTCCTTGCAGGACGCGCAGGGCGATCAGCATCACGGGAGCGGCCACGCCCAGGGAGGCATACGTCGGCAGCAGGCCGATGAGCACGGTGGCCGCCCCGATGCCGATGATCGTCGTCATCAGCACCTTCTTGCGGCCGACCCGGTCACCGAGCCGCCCGAAGAGCAGGCCGCCCAGCGGGCGGGCAACGAATCCGACGGCGAGGGTGGCGAACGACGCCAGGGTGGCGGCGAGGGCGTTGTCGGAGACGAAGTACTGCACGTTGAACACGACCGCCGCGGCCGTCGTGAACAGGAAGAAGTCGTACCACTCCATGGCGGTGCCGACGAAAGCCGCCACGGCGACGCGGCGCGCGACAGCGCGGTCCATGGAACCGGGCGGCTCGGTGATCGGGACGGCTGCGGTGTCGCTCACGATGAACTCCGGAAGAAGACGGGCCGGACGGTGAATGACCTCCATTCGACCCCGGGCCGGATCGTCGGAACATTGCAGCCCGCCCCCGATTTCAGCAAGATGGTTGTGCACACGCACAACCCCCAGGGCACTGCCGGGAGCTTCCCATGAAGGATTTGGCCGAGCGCAAGAGGGAGTCCCTGCCGCGCTGGCGGGAGCTGGTCGCTGCCATGACCCATGAGGTCGACGCCTTGGCGGAGATATTTCTGGGCAAAGTGGACGGTATCGCTGGATACCGGTCCGGCCCGGTGAGCGAGGAGCAGCTGCGCGAGTCGGCGCGCGGCTCTCTGGCGCTGATCCTCAGCGCGGTCGCCACCGACTCGACCACCACCCAGCTGAGCTCGCTCCCCGGTGAGCTGGGGCGGCTCCGGGCCCGCCAGGGGGTGCCGGGCGAGGATCTCGTCGCCGCGGTCCAGCTCGACTTCGGGCTGATCTGGTCCGCCATGCTCACGCGTGCCCGGGACAGCGACATGGCCGTACTGGCCCTGCACGTCGAAAACCTGTGGTCGGTGGTCGATGACTACGCCCGCGCGGTGCAGCAGAGCTACCTGGAGGAGCGGGCCCTGCTGGCCGCCACTACGCGTGACGAGCAGCGCACCTACCTCGCAGAGCTTCTCGGCCCCGCCGGCCAGTCGCCCCGGGACGTACGGAACATCGCGCGGGCCCTGGGTGTCGATGCCGACGCCGTCTTCCGCGTGGTGGTGGCCGACGCGGCGGCATCGCAGCATGCGCACCGCGCCGCCGCTCGGATCGGCACGCTCGGCGAACAGCTCTTCGTGCTGAACCAGCCCGGACGCGTCGTCCTCCTCTGGCCGGCTCCCCGGTCGGGCGGGCAGCATGAGCGCCAGCTGCAGCAGTTGCAGGGGATGGCGGGTGGCCTCGTGCCGGATGTTGCGGGACTCGGTGCCGTGCCGGCGGCGACGGCGACAGCCTTCGAGATCTGCCGGACCCTGCGGCCCGAGGAGAACGGGCTGGTCACCCTGGCGCAGGCGTGGACCCGCGTGACGAAAAGCCAACTCGACGAACAACACGGCTTCTCGGCTGCACAGCTGGCCGGCCTCGGCACGGTGCCGGACTCCGAGCGGGACGTCATCGTGGAGACGGTCCGCGCCTACCTCGCGACGGGCAGCTTGTCGACGAGTGCCGAGCGCCTGTACTGCCACCGCAATACCGTGCTCAACCGGCTGGGCCGCTTCCAGAAGCTGACCGGACTCGACGTCACCATCCCCGATCAGGCAGCACTGGCACTGGTGGCCTTGGCCTAGAGAGCCCCCATAGTCGCCTGCCCCGCAGCCACCGACGGGGATTCACGTCACCATGCGGTACCCCCCGGCGGAACACCCCGCCAGGGGCGCACACCACCGGTGTGACGTCCTCAGGCCAGGTCCAGCAACTGCTCGTAGAAACCGCCGAACCCCTTGCGCTCATCCACCAGATGGATCTCCAAGATCCAGTGGCAGCGCCACCCCGCCCTGTCGGTGCGCCGGATCGGGTGGTCGTTGTGCGGCAGGATGTACGAGTCCGTCTTGGCGCCGTCGATCGTCTCGTGCGGGAACTCCCCGACGAGGTGCCCCGCGTGCCAGCCGCCCAGGGCCCAGCCGGCCTCCGCCGCCAGCCGCTCCACGTCGGCGTACAGCTGCTTCCCTGTGATGTGCGGATCAGCCTGGAACGCGCGTCGGCCTGCCGCGAAGACCCTCGCCAGGTCCTCCCGCAGCCGGTGCTTGGTGGGGTCGTCGCCGAAGACGAACGTGCGGCCGAAGTCCGCCTCGTACTCCTCGAAGATCGGACCGAAGTCGGCGAAGGCGATGTCGTCCTCTCCGATGATCCGGTCCGGCGGGTTCTCCCGATACGGGAGCAGGGTGTTCGGGCCGGAGCGGACGATTCGCTTGTGCCAGTGCTTGGTTGTCCCGAACATCTCGTTCGCCAGGTCCCGGATCCGGTCGCTGACCTCCCGCTCACCGGCCCCGGGCGCCACCAGGCGCCGTGCTTCGACCTCGGCGAACAGAGCCGTTGCCCTGCGCTGAGCCTCCACCAGACCCAGGACGCGCAGTTCCTCGTCCATGCGATCAGGTACGCCCATGGTGGTGCTCCTCGTTGTCTTGCGGTGTCGCGCGCATGATGACGAGCGACCCCTCGTAGAACGCCTGGGTGCGCAGGTGGCCGAACCGTTCGTCCCACACGCCGGAATCCAGGTCGTCACGCAGGCGTGTGGTGAACCGTTCGCGCACGCCGTCGTCGACGAAACTCCAGGCCGAGCATGCCTGTCGGGCAGCCGGGTCCAGCAGCATCTCGGGCCGCCCGTAGTACGCCTCGTTGAAGCCGTCCGTGCAGCTCCACGGGATCGGCACTGCCTGCACGCTGCAGCTGCCACCGAGGCAGGCGGCCATCTTCTCGATCGACGGATACCGACGGGCTTCGGTGTCGAGCACTTCGGGTGCGTACTCGTGGAGCCAGAAGTCCCGCACCGTATCCGGATCACAGGTCAGCACGACCACCGGGCCCCGGGTCACTCTCCGCATCTCGCGCAGACCCGCCTCGATATCACTCCACTGATGGACGCTGAACAGCGTCATCGCCCCGTCGAACTCCCCGCCCCGGAACGGCAGGTGCTCCGCCACCGCGTTCACCGCCCGAGGCAGGCCCGGCGCACGCTGCGCACGCATCGACTCGGAAGGCTCCACGGCCGTCACGGCGGGGGCTGCGGACTCGTAAGACCCTGAGCCGGCACCGACGTTGATCACCGCACGGGCACCGCCCAGCGCGTCGGCGATGAACTGGGCAATGCGGGGGTCGGGGCGGCGGTAGCCCGCATAGCCGGTGCCGATGCTGCCGTAGTCGACGTCACTCGCACTGCCGTCCAGGCTTTGTACCTTCATGGATCCATACCTCGCCTCGTGAGCAGGAATAACCCCGCCCCGTTGGTGCCTGGTGTGTCGGCACTCCACGGCGGCGGGGTCGGCCCGGACCGGAGCAGACGCCGACGCCGGTCCGGCGCCCCGCAGTCCTCCGCGACACCGCCCACCGTCTCCGCCTCCTCACACGCCGGCAACCACACCCTCCCCATACTGCAACTGCGATGCAGATCCGTAAATGAACTGGCAAATGCTTGAGGTAATCCCCCAAATGCCTCGCACGTGGGAACTGGAGACGACTCCAAGAGTGCCCCGGTGGCGATCGCAGTCATGATGCGTCTCCAGCGCGTCGATGTGGGTCGCGGCCATCTCCGCCATGGTGTGTCCGCGCTCCAGTACGTCCTTGATCGTCGACAGGCCCAGGCCCAGGCCCAGCATGGTCCGGGTCAGCTGCAACCGGGCGAGGGCCTCGGCGTCGTAGAGCCGGTAGCCGGCGGCAGTACGACCAGCGGGGGCGATGACGCCGATGTCGGACCAGTGCCGAACCAGCTTCACCGTGAGCCCGGCCTTCCGGGCGATCTCTCCGATAGTCCAGAACGTGTCATCGGGGACGTGCATGCGCCCAACCTTCGACTCTCCCACGATGGGAGAGTCAAGCAGCCGGTCTGCGGCCGCGGCTCCCGGTGGGCAGCGAGTCAGCCCCCCGTAGCCTCCCTCCACGCCTCGACATACGAGTCCAGGTTCTTGTCGATGTCGTTCCAGTCAGGCCGGAAGATCTCGACGCCCTTCATGATCTTGGCGAGTTCGGTGGCGTGGTCGTCGGTGGCCTTGATGTCCTTGCGGGAGGTGAAGCCGCCGCCCACCGCGGAGACCTGGCGCTGGACGGGCTCGGAGAGCAGATAGTCGAGGAACTTCTGGGCGTTGGCGCGGTGCGGGGCGCTTTTGACCAGGCCGGCCGCGTAGGGGAGGGCGAAGGTGGTGGGCTTGCTGCCGGGGGAGGAGGCGGGGAAGAAGATGCCCTGGTTCGGCATCGACTTCAGGTTGGCGTAGTTCATCTGGACATCGCCGTTGGCGACCAGGAGTTCGCCCTTGTCGGTCTTGGGCGCGAGCTGGCCGGTGGAGGAGGACGGGCCGACGTTGTTGGCCTGGAGCTTCTTGAGGAAGTCCATGGCGGGGCGCTGTCCGCCGAAGTCGTGCAGGGCCTTGATCAGGACGGCGGTGCCGTCGCCGGCGACGCCCGGTGTGGAGTACTGGAGCTTGTTCCGGAACTTGGCGTCCAGCAGGTCCTGCCAGGTGGCGGGGGCCCGCTTCAGCTCCTTCTTGTTGTAGATGAAGCAGAAGTAGTTGTTGACGATCGAGGTCCACTTGCCGGAGGGGTCCTTGTCCGCGGCGACGACCTGGTCGGAGCCTTTGGGGCGGTAGGTGTCCAGGAGGCCCTTGCCCTCGGCCTGCTGGATGAACGGCGGGAGGGTGACGAGCACATCGGCCTTGATGTTGGCCCGTTCGCGGGCCAGTCGCTGGACGGCCGCGCCGGACCCGCTCTCCACATAGTTGACCTTGATGCCGGTCTTCTTCTCGAAGTCCTTGAAGACCGTGTCGTAGAACCCGTCGCCCTTTTCGCTCTTGAGGCCGTCGGCGCTGTAGACGGTGATCTCCTTGGCGTTCGGGTCGGAGGTGGAGGCGCCACCGCAGGCGGTGAGCGAGGTGCCGAGGGTGAGGGCGCCGCAGCAGGCGACGAGCGACTTGCGGGAGGGGAGGCCAGGGCGGGACATGGCGAAGTAACTCCTGGTAGAGGTAAGGGTGTTGAGGGGCTCGGGCGGTCGGTCGGACGTCCCTCAGCGGTAGGACGCTTTCGTGCGGATCCGGGAGAGGCCGAGGAGGCCGATCAGGGTGGCGACCATCAGGGCCACCGCCAGGGCGGCGCCGGCGAAGAGGGCGCCGCGGTCGGTGGCGGCGAAGATCTGGACCGGCAGCGGCAGCCAGTCCGGGGGATAGACCATCATCGTGGCGCTCAGCTCGCCCATGGACAGGGCGAAGCACAGGCCAGCGGCCGCGGTGAGGGACGGCAGGAGCAGGGGCAGCTTGACCCGCCACAGGACGTAGGCGGGGCGGGCCCCGAGGCCGGCCGCGCTCTGTTCGTACGCCGGGTCCAGGCGGGCCAGCGCGGCCGTCACGGACTGGTGGGCGAAGGCGGTGACCAGCACCGTGTGCGCGAGGATCACGATCTGGGGCGTGCCGTTGAGAAGGAACGGAGGCCGGGAGAAGGCCACGAGGAGGGACAGGCCGACGACCACGGAGGGTACGGCGACGGGGAGGAGGAACAGTCCGTCGACGATGCGGCGGGTACGTCGCCCGAGCTTCTCCGCGGCCAGGGCCGCCCAGGTGCCGGCGGCGAGAGCGGCGACGCTCGCCGCCAGCGCGGTCAGGATGCTGGTGAGCAGCGCGTTCAGCGCCTCTCCGGACGAGATGTCCTGATAGTGCGTCAGGGTCGCGCCGGTGGGCAGGGTGCCGCTCCAACTGCTCGCGAAGGACGCGGCGACGATCACCAGCAGCGGCAGGGCGAAGACGGGAAGGAAGAGGGCGAGGAAGAGGATGTGGACGGCCCGGCGGGCGGGCTTGCTATGCACCAGCACGGTGGGGCGCACCTCCTGAGCGTGGGCCGGCGCCGCCGCCCGTACGGGACATCACGCCCCGGTAGAGGGCGTATAGCGCGACGGACAGCACGATGTTGACGACGGCGACGACGCAGGCTCCGGTGTAGTCACCGTCGAGAATCGCCTTGGTGTAGACGAGCATCGGCAGCGTGACGACGTCCTTGGCGCCGGTGAAGAGGACGATGCCGAACTCGTTGAGGCAGAGGACGAGGACGAGCGCGCCGCCGGCCGCGAGCGAGGGAAGCGCCTCCGGCAGGATCACCCTCCGTACGATCCGCCACGGGCGGGCGCCCAGAGAGGCGGCGGCCTCCAGCTGCCCGGTCTCCATCTGCGTGAAGGCGGCGAGCAGCGGCCGCATCACGAAGGGGGTGAAGTAGGTGACCTCGGCCAGCAGAACGCCCCAGGGGGTGTGGAGGAAGTCCAGTGGTCCGTGGGCGGCGCCGGTCAGGTCCGTCCACAGGCTGTTGGCCATGCCGACGGTGCCGTAGAGGAACAGCAGGGCGAGGGTGATCAGGAAGGAGGGGAAGGCGAGGAAGAGGTCGATGAAGCGACTGAGTGCCTTGCCTCCGGGGAGCGGGACGAAGGCGATCACGAGGGAGAGCGCCGTCCCGAGGAGGAGTGCGCCGACGGTGGCACCGACGGCGATCAGCACGGTGTTCGTCAGCGCTTCGCGGAAGGACGCCTCGGCGAGGACTGCGGCGTAGGGGGCGGTGGAGTGGCCGCCGTCCTCGGGGGTGAAGGACTGCCACAGCACCAGGGCCAAGGGGTAGAGGAAGACCAGGGCGAGGGCGGCGACGGGGGGCAGGGCCCAGAGAGCGGCGGTGCGTCGCGGGCGGGCCGGGGGATGGGCGCTCTCCGCGGCCCGTACCGGCGCGGACGGCGCGGCAGCCTCCGCCGTATCGGTCCTAGTCATGCGAACCCGTCCTCGGTGAACCCGGCCGGGGTCTCGGTGAGCCCCGCCGGAATGAGGGCCGCGTCCCCGGGCGCGAAGTGCAGTGTGACCTCGTCGCCGAGCGCCGGTGTCTCGCGCAGTTCGCGTACGTCGGCCAGGACACGGTGGCCGTCGACCGCCACGTAGAGACGGTGCGTCGAGCCGCGCCACTGCACTTCGGTGACCGTGCCGCGCAGCGTGTTGTGGTGGCCGCCGGTCCCCGGGCTCTCACCGAGTCCGATGAGGTGCGGCCGCACGCAGAGGGTTGCGGTGGCGCCCTCGGCCGCCTCCTCGTCGACGGGCACGGTCAGCGACTGCCCGGCGAAGTCGACGCCCTTGCCGCGCACCGTCACCGGCAGCAGATTGGCGGTGCCGACGAAGGAGGCGGTGAACTCGGTGCGTGGGCGCCGGTAGAGCTGCTGCGGGGTGTCGCAGTCCTGCAGTCGGGCCTTGTCCAGTACCGCGATCCGGTCGGCCAGGGTCAGCGCCTCGATCTGATCGTGGGTGACATAGAGGATCGATACGTCGGGCAACTCGCGGTGCAGCCGGGCGAGTTCGGCGAGCATTCCGGAGCGCAGCTGTGCGTCGAGTGCGGAGAGAGGTTCGTCCAGCAGCAGCACGCCGGGGCGGATGGCGAGCGCCCGTGCGAGGGCGACCCGCTGCTGCTGGCCTCCGGACAGCTCCCGCGGATGTCGGCCGGCGTAGGCGGTCATGCCGGTCATCTCCAACGCCTCCGAGACGCGACCGGGGATCTCGGCGCGCGGCGTCTTCTGCGCCTTGAGGCCGAAGGCGACGTTCTCGGCGACCTTCATGTGCGGGAACAGCGCGTACTGCTGGACGACCATGCCGATGCCGCGCTTGTGGGGCGGCAGCTCGGTCACGTCCCGGCCACCGATCAGCACCCGCCCGGAGACCGGCCGGGCGAATCCGGCGACCGCCCGCAGTGCGGTGGTCTTGCCCGAGCCGGACGGGCCGAGCAGAGCCATCACCTCGCCCGGTTCAACGGTCAGGTCGAAGGAGTCCAGGACGGTGTGCTCGCCGTGCCTGCCGTAGGCCACGGAGACGTTGTCGAAGCGGATGCCCGAAGCGGGCCGGGCCGGCGGCGTGGACCCGTCGGCGATCCGAGCGGATTCCGTGGCGACTGACGCGGGCATCTCACACCACCCCCAGCAGCGCGGGCAGTTCGGCGACCGAGCCCAGGACATGGGTGGCGCCGGCCGCCTCAAGCTGCGCCGCGTCGTGCGCACCGGTCAGCACACCGGCGACGACCGAGGCGCCGGCCCGCCGCCCGGAGAGCATGTCGTACGAGGTGTCGCCGGCCACCGCGATCCGCTGGACGGAGTCGGTGGCGTGGGTACGCAGCAGTGCGGTGAGGACCATGTCGGGGTAGGGGCGGCCCCGGCCGCCCGCGTCCGCCGGGCAGAGGGTGAGCGGGACCAGGTCCTGCCAGCCGAGCGCGCCGAGGATGGCGTCCTGGGTGACCCGGGCGAAGCCGGTGCTGAGCACGACGGTGCGTCCGGCGGCCCGCAGCGCCTCGATCGCCTCGCGGGCGCCGGGGACCGGCGCGATCCGGCCGCCGTCGACAAGCTCCCCATATGCCGTCTCGAAGGCGGTGTTGGCGCGCCGGGCGGCGGCTTCGTCGCCGAAGAGGTGGCGGAAGACGGAGATTTTGGACTCGCCCATGGTGGCCCGTACGTAGGCGAGCTTCTCGGCGTGGTCGGCGCTGCCCGGTTCGACGCCCAGGTGGCGGGCGGCGGCGTCGAAGGCCCGCTCGACGAGGCCGTCGTCGGCGACGGTGGTGCCGGCCATGTCGAGGACGACCAACTGGATGTCGCGCGGGTCGGGTGCCATCTCGGGTTGTCTCAACTTCCTCACCAGTTCAGTTCGTTCGCGGTGGTTTCGGCGATTGCCGGGGAGCACGTCATGCCGCGCCCGCCGGGGCCGGTGACCAGCCAGACGCTGTCGCGGGCCTGCTGCCGGTGCACGACGCGGGAGGTGTCGGTGCACTGCGCGTAGACCCCGGCCCAGCGGCGGCGGATCCGGGGCAGCGTGCGGCCCAGGATCGACTCGACGACACCGGTCAGATGCTCGTACGGCTCCTCGACGGTGTCGAAGGCGAACGGCGCCTCGTACTCGTGGGTGTCGCCGATGGTCAGTCCGCCGTCGGCGCGCTGGACCATCAGCAGCTGCATCTTGTGCGCGGCGGCGGTCGGCGTCTGGGCCTGGCCGGTGTTGAGCGCGTCCAGGGCGTCGCTCCGGTACGCCGGGTAGTAGCGGAAGCTGTCGGCGTCCGCGACGGAGGTGGTCAGCGGCTCCCCGAGCGGGTCGGTCTGCATCATCTGCAGCCGCACCCGGCGCACGGGCAGCTCGGGGATCAGCTCGCGGACCAGGCCGCCGAGCCAGGCGCCCGTGCACAGGATGACGGCGTCACCGTGGTGGACGTCGCCGTGATCGTCGCGTACGGCGCGATCGCCGACCACCTCGCGAACCTCCCGGCCACCGAGGTAGCGGTAGCGGCCGGACTCCAACAGGGCTGTCTTCAGGGCGCGTTGGGCGACCCTGGGCTCGACGGCGGCGTCCCGTTCGCACCACAGGGCGCCGGCGAACTCACCGCGCAGGGCGGGGTTGAGGGCGCGTGCTTCGGCGGCGTCCAGCAGCCGGTAGCCCCGGGCGGCGGCGTCGGGGCGGCGGGTGGCGGCCTCGGCGACCGCCCGCTCGGCGGCGTTCTTGACGACGGTCAGCGAGCCGGTGGCCCGGAAACCGATCCCCGGGACATCGGCGCCGATGGCCTCCCACAGCTCACGGGCGCGAAGGGCGGTGGCCAGTTCCTCGCCGCCGGCCCGGCCGCTGACCCAGATCTGTCCGAAGTTACGGACCGAGGCACCACGGGCCTCGGCCTCCCGCTCGATGTGCAGGACCTCATGGCCCCGCTGGACTGCTTGCCAGGCGTGCATGGTTCCCAGCGCACCGGCTCCGACAACTATGACTCGCATGCCCAGACGGTCGCGGCGGCGGGTGACCCGTCGGGGGTCGTCCGGCGACGCGGCGGTGAACACGGACGCAAGGTTGGCCTAGACCCGTTATCTTGTCGTGATCTTTGTGCGCGGGGCTTTCGCGGGACGGGGTCGGCCGGTGTGCGGCGGCCGGGACTATTGCCCGCGGGTGCGGGTGCGGGTGCGGGTACGGCTGCGACTGCGGCCTGGGCGCGCCCCGATCAGCCCGGCGTCGGCGTGCCCAGGTGGGCGGTGAACGAGAACCGGTCCCCCCGGTAGAGCGAGCGCACCCGCTCCAGCGGGCGACCCCGGGTGTCCCGCGACAGCCGGTGGATCAGCAGCATCGGCAGAGCCCCCGGCGTGCCGATCAGCAGCGCCTCGCGCGGGGTGGCCAGGACGGTCTCCAGCCGCTCGTCCGCGTCTCCGAAGCCGATGCCGAGCTGCCGGCGGAGGTAGGCGTAGAAGGACGAGTCCGGTGCGAAGCCGGTGGCCAGGTCCGGGACCCGCTCGACGGCGACATAGGTGCTCTCCAGCCCGACCCGCTCGTCGTCGGCCAGCAGCACCCGCTCCATGTGCCAAACGGCGTCGCCGACTTCGATCCCGAGATCACCGGCGAGCGCCGGCGAGCACGGGAAGCGGTCCAGACCGACCAGATGCCGCCCGGGCTTGCGACCCTGGCCGCGTACGCCCTCGGTGTAGCTGGCGAGGGACAGCGGCTGCTCCAGCTTGGGCCCTGCGACGACCGTGCCGCGCCCCAGCCGTCGCAGGCGTCCCTCCAGGATCAGCTCCCGCAGTGCCTGACGCAGGGTCTCGCGGGAGACCTCGAAGCGCAGCGCCAGTTCGCGCTCCGTGGGCAGCACCTCGCCTTCGCCCAACTCCTCCAGCAGTGCGGCGATTTCCACCTTGGCCGCGTAGTACTTGGGGATGCGTCCGTGCTCGGGGACACCGGACCGGATGGGTGCGCCAGGATCCTGGCCGTACGGGAACTCCACGCCGTGATCCTCCCACTACGGCGGGGGGCGGCCGGGACCCGGGGCGCGGCCTCGCCGGTACGGCTCAGCGCGGGAGCCGACGGTCCGTGGCCGCCACGAGACCGGCGGCGATCAGCAGGCCCGTGGCTGCCGCGGCGTCCGAGCGACGGGCCGGGACCGGGGTCCCGTCCCCTCCGAGGTCAACGGCTGCGAGTCCCTACGCCCGCACCGTCACCCGCCTCAGGGAACCTCCAGGTCCAGTCGCGGCCAGGAGCTGACGTCACGCCGCAGCTGCCGGTCGTGCGTGGCCAGCACCACGGCCGCCTCAGCCGCCTGTAGCGCCTCGGTGAGCTCGTCGACCAAGGTGATCGACAGGTGGTTCGTCGGCTCATCGAACAGCAGCACGTGGGGGCGGGCCGCGAGCGCGAACGCCAGCTCCAGTCGGCGCTGTTGCCCCATGGACAGTTCGGCCACGGGCTTGTCGGCGTCGCGCGAGGTGAGCAGGCCCAGCGCCCCGAGCCCGACCACCTCGCCCGCCGTCAGCACACCTGCGCTGACCAGCCGCGCCGTGTGCGCCTCGTACAGCTGACGGGCCCGCCGACGCGAAGCTCGCGGCGACTCCTGTCCGAGGAGCCGCACCCGCGCGTCGCCTGCCCGGTGCAGCCGGCCCGCGCTCGGGACAAGCCCTGCCGCGTTCGCCAGTACGGAAAGCAGCGTGGACTTTCCCGCCCCGTTGGGCCCGGTGACGGCCAGCCGGTCGCCGGAGTGCAGCGCCAGGTTGACCGGCTGACACAACCGACCATCCACCGTCACCTGGTCCGCGCGCAGCAGTACGGCGCCGGGCCGGGCGGGAAGTGCCGGCAGGCAGAACCGCTGGGGCGGCACAGGCGCGGTGACCTTGTGCCGCTCCAGGTCCTCCTGGCGCCGGCGCACGGAGCGGACCAGCGCCCCGGCACGGGTGGCGCGCTGGTGCCTGCCGGTTCCCTTGGGCGGGCGCCACCCGGTGCTGAGGCGGTTCTGCGCCTGGGAAAGGGCCTGCGTGAGCCGGGCGTGCTCGGCCTGCTGCCGCTCGAACTCCTCCTCCCAAAGGGCAAGTTCGGATTCACGGCCCTCGCGGTAGCCGGCGTAGCCGCCACCGTGGACGGCGGGGCGGCCGTCCCGCGTCGGATCCAGGTCGAGGACGGTCGTGGCCACATCCGCCAGCAGTGCCCGGTCGTGGGTGACCACGACGACGCCACCGGGGTGGGCGCGCAGCCTGGCGGTGAGGAACTCGAGCCCGGCGAGGTCGAGGTGGTTGGTCGGCTCGTCGAGCAGCAGGAAGTCGAATTCGCCTCCCAACAGGCAGGCCAGGCGGATGCGGTAGCGCTGGCCGACGGAGAGCGTGGCGAGCGGGCGGGAGCGGTCGCTGACCGCGCCGAGACCCGCGAGCGCGACATCGACACGCCGGTCGGCGTCCCAGGCGTCCAGCGACCGCGCGGCCTCCAGGGCGTGGGCGTAGGCGCGGTCCGCCCCGGGGTGACCGTCGGCGAGGGCTCCCGCGGCGGCACCGAACTCGGCGAGCGCCGCGCGGGCGTCGGCCAGGTGCTCATCGATGAAGTCACCGACGGTACGCGCCTCCTCGGCCGGCATCTCCTGCTCGGCCAGGGCGAGGGTGCCGGTCCGGTGCACGCTCCCGGCGTCCGGGACGAGGGCGCCGGCGAGTACGTGCAGCAGCGTGGTCTTGCCGCGCCCGTTCTCGCCGACGACGCCCCAGCGCGATCCGGGCGAGACCTTCATCTCGACATCGCGGAGAACGGTGCGGCCTCCGCGCTCGACGCGGACGTCGGCACAGGTCAGCTGGGCGCGGGCGCGGGCAGGCAGGGTGAGGGGGTTCAAGGTCTTGTTCCTCCGGGTCTTCCGGGCTCCGGAAGAAGGCGCACTTCACCCCTGGTCGAACCAGTGTGGCGAGAAGGGTGCGTGCGCCTTCGTCTGATGGCGGCCAGGCTCCGGCCGGCAGAGCGGGCCGCGGGCGACGTCGCGGCTCCCGGCGCCTCACGCGTCAGGTGAGGGCGGGGCCGGCAGGCCCGGTCAGAGGAAGTAGAAATGCATACGTTGAGTTTAACAAACACCGCGCCCGGGACCCGTGCGGCGACCACTGGTCAGAATCTGTGGACGGCTCGGGTGGGCGATCAGGGCTGGGTTCGCGGAGGGCGGGTGGCGTCGTAGAGGCGGCGGTTGTCGTTGATTTCCTGTCGGTGTGTGGTGGCCTTGGGCTGGACTCCCGGACCTGGTTCGAGGGCGGGTGTCAGCCGGCGGTCGGAACGTAGGTGAGGCCGAGGATGCCGTTGTCCAGCCGTTTGACGTCGACCAGGTCGAAATCCGTGGTGGCGATCCCGTCGTAGAGCCGTTCGCCGCTGCCGGCGACGACCGGGAACAGCCAGAACAGGTACTCGTCGACAAGCCGGTGCTCGAGAAGCGTCCGGCTGAACGAGCCGCCGGTGCCTACCTTGAGGATGTCGCCTCCGGGCTGTTCCTTCAGCTTGCCCACGGCGTCGACGACATCGTCGCCCAGCAGGGTGGCGTTCCACTTCACCTCGGTGAGGGTGCGCGACGCCACGTGCTTGGGGATGGCGTTCATCCGGACCGCGTAGTCACCGAACGCTTCCTCCAGGGTCGGTCACACCTCGGCGTGGTTCTCGTAACTGATCCGCCCGTAGAGGAGCGCGTCGACGGAGCGGAGCAGGTCCTTGGACAGCCGCTCGAAATCGCCGGCCCACCTGGTGGGGAGCCATTCCTGGGGCGTGCTGACCTGGCCGTCCAGGGTGAATACCGCCTGCTCGATGATCTTCCGCATCGTCATTGCTCCTTGCCATCGATGCCCGTGGTCAACGTGTCGAGAATGCAGACTGGCCGGATCGACGGAACTCATCGGTCGGCGACGCCATGGGTCTGCATACCTTCACCCGAGTGCCGGTATACCGCGGACCGGGACGGTGATCGTGCCGTGCGGGACGAGGTCCACCGTTCTTCGGCGGGCAGCGGTTCGGGGGCCCCTGGAGCGCCGGGGAACATCAGCGTGAGCTGGGCATCGGCGGGGCTTTCCGGACTGCCGCCGGGCTTGGGCGCAGCGTGCCGGGCGAAGCTGCCTTCGTCACGGTCGGTGGCTGTCGCGAGCGTGCGCCGTTCCCGGCAGCACGTTCAGGCCCAGCGTGCCTGGAGTAACCGCGGCTGTTGCAGCACGTCGGAACTGCAAGAAAGTCCCCCGGTGTCATGGCGGTTGCTTCAGCTACCTGTTCCGTCGGCCTGCCCCTCCCCCGAGACGGGGCAGGACGACGCCACCAAGTTCACTCGCCGCAGAGTTGATTCGCACCCCGTCTGACCTGCAGGAATCAATTCGTCTTGATCCATCCCGTGGAGCGGCGCGCTGTTTGCGGGCCTTGCGAGCTGGTCCTTAGGGTGGCGCAGCAATCGGGGCTAAGAGGGAGAGTGTGTGGCGTGGGGCGTCCGGAGAAGGCCATCGATCCGCTGGACGGCCCGGTGGAGCGATTCGCCTACGAGTTGCGCAAGCTCCGTGACGAGGCCGGTGGGCCGGGATACCGGGCGATGGCCCGGCGGGTGGGGTACTCGGCGCCGGCGCTTTCGAAGGCGGCGGCCGGTGAGCGCCTGGCCAGCCTGCCGGCCGTCCTGGCCTACGTGCGTGCGTGCGGCGGCGACGAGGAGGAGTGGCAGCACCGCTGGGAGCAGGTGAACGCGGAGATCGCGGCGCAGCCGCGCCCGGACGAGGAGGTCGGCGAGCCGCCATATCGGGGACTGGCCCGCTTCGAGCCGGGGGATGCGGAGTTGTTCTTCGGCCGCGAGGAGATGACGGGGCGGCTGGAGGAGATGGCGCGTCAGCACCGGGTCTGCGCGGTGGTGGGGGCGTCGGGCAGCGGCAAGTCCTCCCTGCTGCGCGCCGGCCTCATACCCCGGTTGCGCCGCCCGGACCAGGAGGCGGGCCAGATGCCGGCCGCGGTGCGGGTACTGACCCCCGGCGCGCATCCGAGGGGGCACGCCGACCGGCTCAAGCCGGCTGACGGCCCGGGAGACACCTGGCTGCTGGTGGACCAGTTCGAGGAAGTGTTCACCCTCTGCACCGATCCCGACGAGCGCAAGGCATTCCTGGACCGTCTGCTGGTCGCCCTGGAGGACGGCAGCCGACTGCGGGTGGTCCTTGCCGTCCGCGCCGACTTCTTCGGCCGCTGCGCCGAACACCCAGGTCTGACCGCGGCGCTCAACGACGCCACCCTCCTGGTCGGCCCCATGAACTCGGACGAACTGCGTGCGGCCATCGTCGGGCCGGCCGGAGCCCGCGGCCTGAACGTGGAACGTGAACTGACCGCCCGGATCCTTGAGGAGATCGCCGACGAGCCCGGCGCGCTGCCGCTGATGTCCCACGCCCTGATGGAAACCTGGCGCCGCCGACGTGGACGGGCGCTGACAGTGCAGGCGTACGAGGCGGCCGGCGCCCTGCACGGCGCCATCGCCCGCACCGCCGAAGACGCCTACCACCAACTCACCCCCGCCCAGGCGCCCCTCGCCCGGCGCATCCTGCTGCGCCTGATCGCCCCCGGCAACGGCACCCAAGACACCCACTGCCCCACACCGCGCACCGAGTTCACCACCACCGACAGTGCAGGCGGAGCCGACATCGACGCCGTTCTCGACCGCCTCGCCCGCAGCCGCCTGCTCACCCTCGACGACGGACACGTCCACCTCGCCCACGAGGCCCTCATCACCTCCTGGCCACGGCTGCTGGGCTGGATCAACGAGGAACGCGACCGCATCCGCCTCCACCGCAAACTCACCCACGACGCCACCGCCTGGCACCAACTGGACCGGGACCCCGGCGCCCTCTACCGCGGCACCCGTCTCTCCCAAGCCGAAGAAGCCTTCACCGCCCAACACCACAGCGAGCTCAACGCGCTCGAAGCCGCATTCCTCGCAGCGGGGGTCGCTGCCCTTGACGCCGAACGCGCGCGCACGGCCCGAGCCAAGCGCCGCTCGCGCCGATCCATGGTGGCGCTGGCCGTACTGTGCACACTGGCGCTGGTGGCAGGCACCCTCGCGTGGGAGCAGAAGCGCCACAGCGATACGGAGCACACGCAGGCAGAAGCGCGGCGCATCGCCACCGTCGCCTCAAGTCTGCGCACCACCGACCCCGTACGCGCGATGCGCCTGAGCCTCGCAGCGTGGAACCTCGCCCACACCCCGGAAACCCGTGGAGCGCTCCTCGGCGCAGCCCTTTCCCAGCACGAGCTGGACGCCATGCCCCTGCCCGACGACGTCGATCCGATAAATGTGCACCTCAGTGGCGACGGACAGACACTCCTGTATTCAGCAAAGGACCGAGTGCGCCGATGGGACATCCAAACGCACCGTGAACTCTCTCCGTTGAGAGCCTCGAAATCCGAGATGTGGGAAAACTTCATGGCCGACGTCTCCGCTGACGGACGTGCCGCACTGATCGACAAGGACGCACATTCACGCGTCTACAGCACCACCAGCAGCGGAACGACGGTGCGAGAAATCCCTTCGACTGAAGGGGGATTGAAGAGATTCAGTGGCGATGGGCGAACGTTGCTGATTACCAAGGACGATGGCATTCGCCTGTGGGGCCGCCAGCATGAGCAGTATCTGTTCAAGAAGGCGCTACCGAAACTACCTTCGAGTGGGGATGAGGTTATCTACCAAACGGCGGTCAGTTCGAACGGCCGGTACGTGGCAGCCTGTTCCAGCGAGTACCCACTGACGGTCTGGAACACCGTGGAAGACCGGGCTATGACCTTCCCCTCGTCTCCAGGGCAGAACAAGGTCAAATGTCCGGCGGAAACCTTGCAGTTCACGCCGGACAGCCGAGGCCTGCTGACGGTGGACGAGGGGCACGGGGCCCAGATACGTGACCTGGACTCGGGACGCACACGGTGGTCGGTCAAGCACTCCGGGCTGACGCAGGTACGCCTGAGTGGCGACGGCGAGATCCTGGCAGGGCAAGACGCCGACGAAATCCTGCTCTGGCACACCAGCCGGCCGCAGTCCCCCTTCCTGCGCTACTCGATCCCCAACGAGGGCGTGACGGATATGCAGCTCGACACCGACCGCCCCGTGATCCGCTACTTGGGAGGAGGCGCGGTGCGCAGCATCTCCTACGCGCCCAACGGGACATGGCGCGAAGCTCCGCTGGATGCGGCGCAGTTCAGCCCTGACGGGCGGAAGCTGGCGATTTCCTTTCGCTCGGGGAACCGGACACGGTTTCAGGTCCGGAACGCCGACAGCGGAACTCTGTCAGCAGAGTTGCCCGCCATACCTTGCCTGCCGAAAGCCGAAGTGCGACTGGGTGCCAAAGATTGCCAGGGGACAGATTCGGAGTTGGCCTTTCGTCCTGACGGCCATCGTCTGGCCTACCAGGCCCGCCAGCGCTACGACGACCGCGCCCATGATGTTTCCCTCGTCGGGTCCAAGACACGTTTCAACATGTGGGATTTGGATGCACGCGACCGAATCCAGGTTCCCCGCTCCGTTCAAGTTTCCGGCGGTCTCTTCTCCGCAAACGGCGACTTGTGGCTCACTTCAGAAAACAGCCTAAAAATCTGGGATACCCGCCGACACTCCATGCGAACGTTGCGGAACGTCAGTGGCACCCCCATGGCTGCACACCCCGACGGCCGTTCACTCGTCGCCTCCTCCGGAGGAGAGGAAAGCATTGGTCGGCTGGTCGACCTGCACACAGGTCGGGTCGGCCGCCAAGCCCTCACGGGCGAGTCGACCGGGGCAGCTGCCTTCAGCCCCGACGGGCGTTTCCTGGCAGCCGGGGACGAGCACGGCAGGGTCACCCTCTGGGACGGCAAAGGTCGCCAGCGCCTGGGCCAACTGGCCGTCACCGACGCGACCAGCCCTGAAGGCGACACGCAAGGCGCAAGCGTGAACGCCCTCGCCTTCTCTCCCGACGGGAAGACCCTGGCCACCGCGGGTGACGACGGCACTGTACGGCTGTGGGACACCGCCTCCAACCAACCCCTTGGCCAAGCCCTCCCCACCATCCCCGACGACCCCGTCCTCGCCGTCGCCTTCACCGCCGACGGCCGGACCCTGCGCGCCGCAGGCCGTCGCAGCCCCCTGCAGAGCTTCACCATCGCCCCCGAGTCCGCTTCCCGCACCCTCTGCCGGCGGGCCGGCGGTGGCCTCACTCCCGACGAGTGGCACACCTACCTGCCCGACTCCTCCTACCGCACCCCCTGTTGAAAACATGCGGAGAGCGCGGAGAGTGCGGTGAACGAGGGACGTCGGGGCCGGGCGGAGCGGCACTGCCGCCTGCCGGCCGTCATCGCGGAAGGCGGTGCACCCGGGCGAGGAGCAGAACGGTGTCGTCGGCCGGGGAGCTGGGCACGAGGCGTTCGAGGATCTGGTCCGCCGCGGCCTCCAAGGAGTCCGGGAGGCGGCCCAGTTCCGTACGGAGCGACTGGAGGCCCTCGTCGATGTCGCGGCCGCGTGCCTCGATGAGGCCGTCGGTGTACAGCACGAGGGTGGCGCCGTCGGGCAGCAGGGCCTCGGTGGTCCGGAACGGCGAGCCGCCGACGCCGAGCGGGACCCCCAGCACCTCGTCGATGACATCGGTCCGACCGTCCGGCTGGAGGACGAGAGGCGGCGGATGGCCGGCGCTGGCCATCCTGGCGCGTCCGCTGGCGGGGTCGTAGTGGATGTAGAGGCAGGTGGCGAGTTCGATGCCCGCCTCTCGGGCGCACAGGTCGAGTTCGGCGACCAGCTCGTGCGGTACCTGGTGGTGCCGGGCCAGCGCCTTGGCGGTGATCCGCAGTCTGCCCATCGACGCGGCGGCCGCGACACCGTGCCCCATGACGTCGCCGACGAGCAGGCCGACATGATCGCCGGGAAGAGCGATCACGTCGTACCAGTCACCGCCGACTTCCGTGACCCGGCCGCCCGGCAGATAGCGGTGCGCGATGTGCAGATACGGGCTGGTCCCCAGCGAGCTGGGCAGCAGCGCCCGCTGGAGGGTGAGGGCGATATCCCGTTCGCGGCTGTAGAGACGCGCGTTGTCCAGGCACAGCGCGGCCCGGGAGGCGAGTTCGCCGGCCAGGGAGAGGTCCGGCTCGGTGAACGTCGCCCTGGCCGCTGACCGGCCGAAAATGGCGATTCCCTGGACCGTTCCCCGGGCGATGAGCGGGGCGAGAAGCAGACAGGCCAGCCCGCTCTCGGCCATCAGCCGGGCCCGGCGGTCGTCCGGAATCGTGCGGACCATGAATTCCCGGGTCACCGGGACGGTGATCGGGCGGCCGGTGCGCAGCATCTGGTGGATGGCGGAGCCCGGTGGATAGTGCACGACGTCCACGCCGCTCACCAGCTCCGTCGCGGGGGCGGGCAGGACGGTGCCGGACGCGATCCGGCGGGTCATCACCGGCAGCGCCGGGTCGAACACCTCCCGCTCGTCCAGCCAGTCCACGAGCTCCACGACGGCTCCGTCCGAGAAATCCGGTACGGCGGCCTCGACCAGCTCCTGCGCCGTGGTCACCACGTCCAGGGTGGTACCGAACCGGGCGGAAGCCCGGTCCAGCAGCGCCAGCCGCTGACGGGTGGCGGTCGCCTCCACGATCGCCTGCTCCCGGTCGGTCACATCCACCAGCAGTCCGCCCACTCCCTGCCGGGTGCCGACCGCCCCGGTGAGTGGAAAGAAGCTCACCGACAGCACCAGGTCGCGGTCCGGATGTCCGAGGGTGCGCATCCCCACCCGCACCCCCACGACGGTGCGGCCCTCCGCGACGACGGTGCGCAGCATGCGCTCGTATTCGCCGCCCTCCGAGGTGATCATGATCTCGGTGAGGCGCCGGCCCAGGTGTTCCTCGATGGGGAGCCCGTTCATGTCCGCGAGGGCCTGGTTCAGGTGGAGGTAGCGCAGGTCCTCGTCGAGCATGACCAGGCCGATGGGGCAGCGCTCGAAGAGTGCGTCGAGGAAGGCGAGATTGGTCTTCACCCGGTCCAGCTCGTCGCCGCGGCTCGACAGCGCCATGACCACCGAACGCCCTTCGACGCCGGTCACCGGGAAGACCCGGAACCCGCAGTCGAAATCCGTCCCGTCCTGGTGTCGGGCGAGCAGGCGGCCGCGCCAGTACCCCTCGGCCCGTCCCCGCGCGGCCATGCGGGAGCAGGCGTCGGGCTCGTCGGCGGAGGGCTCGGCGAAGAGCATGGCGCCGGGCTTCGCCAGCACGTCCGGGGCCTGGTGGCCGAAGAGGTCGTGTGCGCCGGGACCCCAGTAGCAGATCCGGTTCTCGTCATCGATGCCGAATACGGCGACGGCCACGTGTTCCAGCAGCGAGCCGGGCTCCGACCAGAGCGAAGTACCGGCGTTCGCGTCGCGCGGTCGATCTGCTGGCACCGTTCCTCCGCCCGCAGCGCATCGTGGCCGGTCCGCCCTCCGGACGGCAGAGCGGCTCTCTTCATTCTGCGCTCGTCCCGCATCCGGGGACACTTCGGCGACCGCCTTGGGGCCAGGCGCCCCGCAGGCGGCTCCTCGGGGCCACGGGATCGCGTCACCCGAATGGCCCAGGTGCCGGCAAGGCCCCTCCGCATCACGGAGGCCGAGGTCGGGCCGGCGAGGCATCGCAGGATGTGGTCGATCATCTGCGCTTAGGGTCGGCCCCCACCAGCAGGGCCATCCCGAGTCGGTCCTGGCCCGACTCCAGGCCGTCCCGTCGAGCCACACCAGCTGTCGTGTCGGTAGGCAGGTACGCAGGAACGGGGCGATCGTGGCGGGGCTGATGTGCTGCGGGGGGGGGGGCTGGAGAGTGCGGGCTCTAGCTGTCGCCGAAGCAGCCTTCCTCGCGCTTCGCGACACCGAGAAGGATCGTGGTGTCGGTGCTGATCCGCCCGAACTCCCCGGGTGTCTGTGTGCAGACCTTCCAGTTCCGGTCGGAGGATGGCGTGCGGCCCTGGCCGCGCATGTCGTACGTGCGGATCGATCGGAAGCCGGCGGCCCGCGCTTCGTCCCGGGCAGCGCGCAGCCCTTGGCCGGTGAGGTGAGGAGCGAGCGCACTCGCATGACCGCTGCCGTTGCCGCCACTGGCGCTGCTGCCGCCGCCGATGCCGCTGCCGATAGTGAACTTCTCCTCGGGACCGAGGGGAGCTGCCGTGTCGGGCGTTGAGGCGGCGGGCGTAGGGGAAGAGGCGCGTGGTGGGGAGGTCTCAGGGCCGGACTCCGCGGTGCAGGCAGCGAGGGTGAGGCAGGCGGCAGTGATGGCGACAGTAAGGGCGGTATGGCGCAATGGTTCCCCCGGGGGCGATGTAACGGCGAGGGGGAGACCCCCCGCTGCCACGGAAGGTTGTACGGCCGCTCGCCGACGAACGGGGCTGCGTTGGATCGGAGAGGAAGAACTCCCGTTTGGCAGGGCTGGATCCGGACCCACTCCGCATCAGCACGAGGCCGCCGCGGGCATTACTGCCGAAGCAAAACCATCGAAGCGGAACCGTCGAGCGATGCTTCAAGCCTTCAAGCACTTCCGCTGTGTCGCCACCAGGCACGACGAGACGCCCACCTCCTACGAAGCGGCGGTCAGCCTGGCGTCACTGCTGCTCGGGGCACGATCTGCTTGAGGACGGACCTTGGTGCAGGTACAGCTCGCCGACTGTCTGGCCGCCAGTCACTTCACCTGTCGGCCGGAATCCAAGGCCCAGGTAGAAGCCTCCGGGGCCGGCCTCGCCGGGATGCCAGCTGACGGTGAGGCGGGAGCCACCGCGGCGGCGGATTTCAGCAGCCACGGACTCGACCGCGAAGCGGCCGCAACCCCGCCCCTGCTCGCCGGCTGCGATGTTGAGGCGCCAGAGGCCGGAACGGACGTCGGTGCCCGTGCCGTCTCCAAGCCAGTCGAGGTCGAAGAAGGCCATGAGGAAGCCGACGGGTCTGTCACCGTCAAGGATGAGACGGGGCCAGGCTGTGCCGGGATAGACGTATGCCTCGGCCAGGGACTTCACGACTGGCGCGACCAAGTGTTCTTGGTCCGGCCGGACTCGCAGGCCGATCGCGACGTCAATGTTGTCCGGGGTGATCTTCTCCAGGCGGAGCGTGCTCGTCATGCAGGAACCATAAGCCGGTCGATCAAGTGCCCTATGACGTTGTGTCGTTGGACGCCGGCACCAACATTACCGAGGCACGTACGCCCGATCCTCAGGGCCGGAGCCGAACCAGTCGGCACCCACCCCGGCCACCGCCGTCTTGGCCAGGGGCGGGAACCGTTGCACTTCGCCATCGACGGGTCTGCCCTCACGGCCAGGCCGGAGGCATGTCCCCACATCGCGCCCCGCAGGTGTCACCGTGTGGCACGGACCCGTCACCCTCCGACGGCCTTTCCTCCCATGTCACAAACGGCCGTGCTGTCGCGTCCCAGGTGGCAGAGAGAGATTCTGGAATCGGGATGGTGATGGTCATGCGGGTGTTCGTGGCAGGTGGGACCGGGGTCATGGGGCGGCGGCTGGTGCCGCAGCTCGTGGCCCGTGGCCACCAGGTGACGGCTACGACGACGAGCGCGGCCAAGCTGAGCTTGCTGGAGCAGCTGGGCGCAGAGGGCGTCGTGATGGACGGGCTGGATGCGGAGTCGGTCGCTGAAGCGGTGGCGGCCGCCCGGCCGGACGTGCTGGTGAACCAGATGACCGCGATTTCCGCGGCGCACGCCGGCAAGCCTGATATGAGGCACTTCGACCGCTTCTTCGCCGCCACCAATCAGTTGCGCTCCAAGGGGACGGACCACCTGCTGGCCGCCGCCGACGCGACCGGCGTCTCCCACGTCGTCGCGCAGAGCGCCGGTATCTGGAACGGCATCCGCGAGGATGGATGGGTGAAGACCGAGGAGGATCCGCTGCCCCTGGAGACGGGAAAGTTCCGCACGGCAGCCGAGGCGATCGCCCACCTCGAGGACGCGGTCGTCAAGGCGGGCGGCGCCGCCCTGCGCTACGGGGGCCTCTACGGGCCCGGCGCCACCGACGACCAGGTCGAACTCGTGCGCAAGCGGCAGTTCCCGCTCGTCGGGGGTGGCACCGGCTACATGTCATGGGTGCATCTCGACGACGCTGCGAGCGCCACCGTCCTGGCCGTGGAGCAGCAGGCGAAGGGCGTGTTCAACATCGTCGACGACGAGCCGGCGCCGGCCAGCGAGTGGTTGCCTCATCTGGCTGCGTGCGCGGGTGCCAAGCCACCGATGCGGGTCCCCACGTGGCTGGCCCGGCTGCTGGCCGGGGAGTTGGTGGTGACGATGATGACCGAGGGGCGCGGCTTCTCCAACGCCAAGGCCAAGCGTGAGCTCGGCTGGGAGCTGCGCCACCCCTCGTGGCGCGAGGGCTTCAGGGAAGAGCTGGCCTGACCCGGACCGGGGGAGGAGTCCGAGCAGCTGCGGCCCGCCGCTGTTCGTATGGCAGCTCAGATTTCGGGGAGGTTCGCAAGTCCGCCAAACTCCGTCCATAAACAGCGAGTTCGGGGCAGATTGCCCCATTGGCCTGCGCAAACAGCTCAACGGGCCCCTTCAGGTCCGCACTCGACCGGTGGGAAAGCGGCCAATAGCGGGGTTCGTGAGCTGTGCCGGATTCCTTGATGCGGCGTTGGTCGGCGACCCCTTGTACGAACTGGGCGCTGAATTCGGCGAACCACCCCATGCCAGGCGCAGGCGGTAGCCGTCGGCCGGCCAGTATCCGCAGCAGTGGCAGTCGACCCCGTCCAGCCATTGGTGCGCACTCAATGCCGCCGACGCGTACGCGAGAGACAGCAACGGGAGAGAGCTCCTCGCTAATGCCGTATCAGGCAACGTTTGCCCCACACAGCCGATATTCGCTTGCGCCCCATCGTCACGCGGGTCAACGTCGCCTGACACCTTACGAAGGCAGAGAAGATGACCACGCAGACCGACCACGTCGACCATGAACTCATCGAGGCCGCGGCCCACGTCGCGCGCACTCGCTGCCGGGGCGACAACCACACCATGGCAGCCGCGGCCCGTGCCTTGGACGGCCGGATCGTCACTGCAGTGAACGCCTACCACTTCACCGGCGGCCCCTGTGCCGAGCTGGTTCTCCTCGGCACAGCAGCCGCCCAGGGTGCCTACGAGCTGGACACGATCGTCGCCGTGGGCGACCGCGACCGGGGAGTCGTTCCCCCGTGCGGACGGTGTCGCCAGGTCCTCGTCGACTACTTCCCGGCCCTGAAGGTCATCGTGGGGGCAGGCGACCGCCTCCGGACCGTCTCCATCACCGCCCTGCTTCCCGAAAGCTACATCTGGGCCGACCACCAGCTCGACACTGAGCAAACCGAATCACTCAGCACGAGCGGACACCAGCAGGCATAAACAGGACGAACGTCGCCTGATGTGGCACTAGCCACCGGATGGCGCCCGAACGGGGCCCTGCGCACCATCGTGCTCGTGCGCAGGCGCCCGTCGCAACACACCCGTGCGTACGTCGAAAGCCGTACCCAAGGAAGGCGGATCGAAGAAGGGCATCGTGCGCCGCCTCCACGACTCGGCGCCCGCGAGATCTACCGAGCACTGCCGAGCGCATCCACCGAGCGAATCACGCAAACCGACCTTGCTCCTGCGGCCTTACGCCCGAGGAGCACTTGCTCTGATCTACCCCGACTGTTCCGTTTTGGCCAATTCCTCTGGTGTGCCGACGAAGGCGCGACCACAGCCTGGCGGGAGCCGTTCGACCACCATCGCGATCGCAGCCTCCGCGGTCGGGGCGGGGCCGACGCTCTGGGACCGGGAGGGCCCGCCGACGAAGAAGCCCCCGCCCATCATTGGGGCGATGAACGGCACGTCCCAGGTCCAACGCAGCTCTGTGCACCGGCTGAAGTGCAGCTCGCCCATGCCGACCCAAGGGAACAGCTGCCGTAGTAGGGGCTCGGCGTAGGCAGTGCGTAGCAACCGGCCGTCCACTCGGTGGGCAGCAAGCAGCTTCTGCCATGCGGCTTCGATGATGTCTTCCTCGGGTGCGTCCTCCGTCATGCCCTGCATTCTGCTCGACACCGAAAGATTTCGGCCACCCCGCAGTGATAACTCTTGGCTGCGTCCCGGGGCGCGCCTCAGCTCCAGAGGGCGAACGATTCGTGTCGTGCCGTGTGGGCCGGGCGAGCGGCAGGATACGAGAGGGTCAGGCGGTGCAGTGTCGCTGGACCCGGGGGCTGGGCCACACGCGCGGTCGGGAGCCCTCACTCCGGACGGGGCTCAGGGAGAAGGACCAGGCGCAGCTGCGGTTCGACCAGGCGGGCATGGAGGTCCACCCGCGACCCCGGCCTTCGTGCCCGCGTCGGTACTTGTGGAGGTCGTGTCCGCGGGCCGTGAGGATCACGTCCGGGCGTCGTCGGCGGGACCGGCCGCGCTTGCCCCGCACACCGCTCAGCGCAACGCCGTGCGCGCCGGGCTGAGCGCCTCGACGCCACCGCCCACTCCACGCCTGTCGACTCCCACACCGCAAATCCAACCGCACGTACTCATCTCACGCGATCCGAGCATCGTACGGCGAGGGCCGTGCACAAGGCCGCCAGGGGGAGTTCGGCGCCGAGCGCCATGGCGAGGGCGCCGGCCAGTTCCGCGCCAGGGGCAGCCGTGGCGACGTCGATGCAGGCGTCGGCGACGAGGAGGAGTGCCGCGGCGGCCGCCGGGGCGCGGTGACGGGGGTCGCCGTGCAAGAGGCGGGTGCCGGCCGTCAGGAGGCAGGCGGCCTCCAAGGCGTCCAGGGCCACCCAGGCAGCCGCCTCCTTGGGCGGGAGTGTTCCCGCGAGGTAGCCGAGCCACGGCAGCAGGGCAAGGCCCGCGCCCGCCAGGATGCGTCCTTGCCGGCGTCCGCCGGCCGTACCAGGCGAGGCAGAACTGTGTTCCTGGCAACGGGAGTTGAGAGCGGCGAGTGCCACGGAAGGTGTCTCCTTCGACTGTCGTGAACCCGTCCGTCGGGCTCACGATCAACACTCCGGTTCCAGGCACTATCCGTCAGTAACGTTCCTTTCCGACTTGGGGTGGCACCAGCTACACCCCCGTTCCGGACACTGGATTCATCGCCTCGGTCCGATGCCGCCATCTATCTTTTGATCATGACCATTTCCCCCCGGCTTCGCCGCGCTCTCGGGCGACTGCGACGCGACGTGGGTTTCATCGCCGCCGGGGTGCCGCTGCACCTCATCACTCCACTACTGCTCTTGTGGATACTGATCCTCGCCAGCAGGACTGTGGCCGGGACCTCCTTCGAAGCCCCGGTGATCCTTCTGGCCCCGACAGGCTTGCTCATCATCGCGGGATACGGGCTGACCGAAGCTCAGCGCTGGCGGTTCAGGGCACTGTGCGGGGTCGACCTGCCGCGGCTGCGGTTCGCGGAGACCAAGCGGCAATTCGGCTACAACTGGCTGGTCGGGCCGCTGCTCGGTGTGCTGGAACTTCTGCTCATGGCGCTGCTGTCGGTGGGGGGCGCGGCGGCGTCGGTCCTGGTGTGGGTCTGGCTGGTGCCGGCGCAATGGCGAATAGAGCACCGCGGCTACACCACCCAGGCCACCTACCTCACCGTGCTGGGGCTCGCGATGCTCGCCGCGGTTCCGGTGCTGGCCGCGGGGCTCGTACGGCTGGAGAACCTGGTAGGGCGGGCGGTGCTGGGCGTGAGCCGGTCCGACGAACTGGAACGGCGGGTCGAGGACCTCACCGAGAGTCGGGCCGGCGCGGTGGACGCGGCGGACGCCGAACGGCGGCGTATCGAACGGAATCTGCACGACGGGGCGCAACAGCGGCTGGTGTCCCTCGCGTTGAACCTGGGCCTGGCCAAGGCGACATTGACGGACCTGCCGCCGGAGGCGCGGGAAGTCATCGAGGCGGCGCACCGTGAGGCGAAGGACGCGATCGAGGAGCTGAACAATCTCGTGCGCGGACTCCATCCGGCGGTCCTGGACGAACTGGGCCTGGATGCGGCGCTTTCGGGGCTCGCGGCCCGCGCTCCGCTGCCCGTACGGCTCCGGGTCGACCTGCCGCGGCGGGCCGAACCGGCAGTCGAGGCCGTCGCCTACTTCGTCGTCTCGGAGGCGCTGACGAATGTCGCCAAGCACGCGCAGGAGGCGACCCGGGCGGATGTGACGGTCACCCGCATGGGCGAGATACTTCGGGTGGTGGTCGCCGACGACGGTGTGGGCGGAGCCGATCCGTCCCAGGGGAGCGGCCTGAGGGGGCTCGCCCAGCGGGTGCGGTCGGTGGACGGAACCTTCCGGATGAGCAGCCCCGTGGGGGGCCCGACCATGATGAGCGTGGAGCTGCCGTGCCCGATGTGAGACGCGCCGTGATCGCCGAGGACTCTGTCCTGCTGCGGATCGGGCTGGTGAAGGTGCTGGAAATGGCCGGGTTCGAGGTGGCCGCGGAAGCAGGAGATGCGCAGGGCCTGCTCTCAGCCGTCGAAGAACACCGGCCGGACATCGCGGTGGTGGACGTTCGGATGCCCCCCGGCTTCACGGACGAGGGAGTGCGGGCTGCGCTTTCGATACGTCAACAGTGGCCTGACACGGCAGTGTTGATGCTTTCGCAGTACGTCGAGGAGCGGTACGCGGCCGATCTGCTGGCCACGAACACGAGCGGCGTGGGCTACCTCCTCAAGCAACGGGTCGCGGATGTCGAGGAGTTCATCGAGTCCCTGCGGCGGGTGGCGGCCGGCGGCACGGCACTGGACCCGCAGGTTGTCGCCCAGCTGCTGGTGCGGCGGCCGAGCGATCCCCTCGAACGGCTGACGGGACGCGAACGCGATGTCCTCGCCCTGATGGCAGAGGGCCGCTCCAACGCGGGCATCGCCGCACAACTGGTGGTGAGCGAGAGCGCAGTCGCCAAGCACATCAACAACATTCTGGCCAAACTCGACCTGCCGAGGGCGGGCGCGGACCACCGGCGGGTGCTGGCGGTACTGCACTTCTTGGGAGTGGGCGGCTAGGCCGTGTCTCAAAGTCAGCTTGCCTACTGCATGGCCAACGGCTTTGCCCGGCTGCCGGACAGGGGCGGCCCTGAATCATTCGCCCATGCTCGCCTCGTCCGGTACGGTCGCGGGATTGTTTTCACTGCTGGAGCCCATGACCTTCGCGTGTGGCCTCCCCGGCAGCTCCCGGGCTGAGAGCAGGTTTCGTATGGCATGTCGTATCAGTGAGCTCGTGCTCGGCTGCCGCGACCCTGAGGTGCTGGCGCGGTTCTGGTGCGAGGTCCTGGACTTCGTCGTGCTCGATCGCGAGGACGACGGCACGCTGGAGATCGGGCCGCGCGAAGGGTTCGGCGGTCCGCAGCCGACGATCATCCTCAGTCGCAGGGACGAGCCGGAGAAGGGGAAATCCCGGCTGCACATCGACGTCAACGCCACCGACCGCGATCAGGACGCCGAGCTCGAACGCCTTCTGAAGCTCGGTGCGCGCCTGGCCGACATCGGCCAGACAGGGCAGGAGCAGTGGCATGTCCTGAGCGACCCCGAAGGCAATGAGTTCTGCCTGCTCAAAGCCCGCCTCAACCCACTCTGATGCTCATCGGTCACACCTCGGCACCAGGTACCTGGGGTCTGCCTCGAACTGACGGGCATGTCGTGATGGTGAAGTAATCGAGGTCTCCGGTAGAGGGTTCGTCAACCTGGCGGGCATTCTCCACGTGCTGATCCGGCCAACGACGAGCTGTTCGCCTCTCGGCTTCAGGCCGGTCGGAGCATCCCCCGGCGCCCTGCGGCCGGGGGGGGGCGAAGCACCACGTGCCGACCGTCGGCGGCGGGATTGGTGGTGGAGATGCTTACCAGACGAAGCGCACGTCCGGGTAGGACGGGGAAGGCCGGTCCAGTAGGTGTCGCGGGCGGCCCAGGAGGTGCTGGTCGAAGAATGCGGTGACGTAGGCGCGCTGGGTGGCGGTGCTGCGTTCGGGGTTCACGGTGCCGATGTACTGCTCGCGGGTCTGTGCGGGGATGTCCAGGTGCTCGTCCAGAGCGGGCACGATTGTCTGCGCGTCGGTGTAACTGAAGTGGCCGGCCCGCTCCAGGCTCAGGTCGCGCTTCCATCCGGTCGAGCGGTTCCAGAAGGACTGCCAGGACGGCTGGTTCTGGTGAGTCTGGCTCGCCTTGCCCATGAGCATGAACGGGCGGTTCAGCCCTTCCCGGGCGACGGGGAGAAAATCGGTCGGGCTGTACTGGAGTGTGCCGTCCATGTTGATGCCCGCGTCGATGCGGCGATCTGCGCGCATGGTCTCTGCGGTGGTGATACCTCCGGCCGAGTGGCCGAACATTCCGATCCGGTTCAGGTCGAGCGCCCTGCTCAGTCCGTTGGGCAGACGGCGCCGCTCGGCATCGGGATTTTGGCCGGACCGCAGCACAGCAAGCTGGTCAAGGACGAAGCGGGTGTCGCGCACCCGGGTGTCGACCATCTTCTTGAGCGTCTCGACTCCGGGCGACAGCTCCTTCTGCAATTCGATGCGGCCGTCCGGGAATTCCACTACGGACGTCTCATGGGTGTGGTCCACGGTGACGACGACGTAGCCGCGGCTCGCCAGTTCCACGGCCGTCGAAGTGCCGAGCGTGCGGGGTATCTCCAAGCCCGGCGAGTACAGCACGATCGGCCGCGTGTTGTGGTTGTCGGCCGGGGCCATGGCGGCCGCGTCCGTCCGGGTGGCGGCCCAGTCCACTTCCCCTGGGCGGGCCAGCCCGAATGAGCCTGACTCGTCCACGAAGCGCGCGGCGCCGGGCTGCATGTATGGCTGACGGGGGTACCCGCTCGCCGAACGTGCCGGGTACCAGATGCTGACCATCAGTTCCCGGTCTCTGTCGGCGACCCAGGGGTCGGGCCGGTCGCGGTCGACGAGATGGAGTTCGGTGCTCCCGACCGGGTGCTGTCCCGTCGGCTCGGGCAGCTTAAACCGCACGGCAGCATGCGCTGCTGGGGGTAAGGAATTGGACGGGGTGGCGGCCGAGGCGGCGGTGCTCTCCCCGATGGTCAGGCAAAGGGCCAGAGCCAGCGCTGTGGTGATGGCTGTATGGATTCGCATGTCGGCCAATCTGGCCGCAGACCCGCCTCGACACATCCGCCGCCAGGACGAGCCGACCCTGGCATCCCACCGATTACCTTCCACCAGCTCGCTGGGGGCCGTGGGGCCAGATGATCACCTCAAGGTGTCTCTGGTTCCGATGGCTGGCGTCCAAGCACACAACCGCACCACACCCGGCGCACACGCCCCTGTGCCCACACACCCCCACGTAGCACCCCCTCCACGCTCTAGGCACTCCATGGCGTGGTGGTCGCGCATGGCGGAGCCAAGATCAATCGAACGCGACTGTTGGGGTGTACGGGCGCCCGGGCCGCCGCGATCATCAGTGCCACGACAGGTGATGGGGAAGGCAGTGAGGTCACCTTCGGCTCTGGTCACCCTCGGCTTCGGCAATGCCCTAAAAGTGAATCGAGAAACATTCTGTTCCTCTGTGTGGGCGGAAAGGGGCGGGGCACATGATGGCGCGGAGGTTGATAAATATGGTTCCCCTGCTACTGGTTCTTCTTCTCGCACTGCTTCTTTTCGGTGCCGGGTTCGCGCTCAAGGCCCTTTGGATCGTCGCGGTCATCGTTCTCGCCGTGTGGCTGCTCGGATTCGTGCTGCGTTCCGCCGGAGCTGGTGGAAAGCGTGGACGGTGGTACCGCTGGTAGCAACCCCACCGGCAAAAGGACGCCTCGGGGCGGGGCAGACAACACAGCGTTGTCTGCCCCGCCCCGAGGTTTCTTTGCCGCTGGTGAGGCATTCATCCGTCTCATTGCGGACACAAGAGACAGTCGTGCCCCGTGCTCCGCTGTCGTCCCCGCGGTGGAGTCACCTGTACTACAGCGCGCTCCGGCCACCTCCGCATCCGGATTGTCATCGGTTTTGCGGGAGAGTTCCAGGGCACCCGAGTGATGCCACCAACGAAAGGACCGCGTCATGAGTGCCAGCGAAAAGGCCAAGGCCAAGGCTGAACAGACCGCCGGCAAGGTCGAGAAGGAAGCCGGGCGCGCGGTCGGAAACGAAAGTGCCGCCGCTGAAGGTGCGGCGAAGGAATCCAAGGGAGACCTCCGCGGCGCCAAGGAGAAGGCCAAGGACGCCCTTAAGGACTGAGTTCGCGCGCATATCTTGCGGGTGGGTTCCAGCAGGCTGCTGGGGCCCACCCGTACGTCCGGCGCCCTGCCGGCGGTCGGCATTTTCAGGGCAGGCGCCCCTGCCTGCCCTGCATCCGTATGACGTTACGTCGGTGCCCATGGCCCCGGCGATTTGTGGGGACGGAAAGCTGCGTCGAAGGAGGAGCATCCGAGGGGGCGCGGTCTCGAAAGGTGGGAGAGCGGTGTGAGCGGTGCGGCAGATGAGGCACGGGTGGGTTCGGCTCAGCAGGGGCGGCTGACCCTGATTGCTTGGTGGTGGCGGAGGGCATGGGGGTCGGAGGGGCACGAGCGGCACACGGCGCTGCTGATCGGGAAAAGCACTGTCGCTGCCACGCTTGCCTGGGTGCTCTCCTACAACGTCCTCAATGCCCAGTCGCCGGCGTTCGCGCCGTTCTCCGCGGTGCTGATCATGCAGGTGACGGTCTATCAGTCGCTGTTGCAGTCCACGCGTTACGTGGGGGCCGTGGCCGCAGGTGTGGCCGTGCAGGCCGCTCTCGGGTTCCTGGGTGGCCCTGACCTGCTGACCTTCGCTCTGGTGGCCCTGGTCGCGCTCACCATCGGGCGGTGGCCGGCCCTCGGCGCGCAGGGATCTCAGGTGGCCACCGCGGCGTTCTTCGCGTTCTCCACATATATCTCCGCCACCTCCAACGTCGACAAGATCACCCAGCTCGGACAGATCATCCTGCTGGTCCTCATCGGGTGCAGTGTCGGAGTCCTGGTGAACGTCACCATCTTCCCGCCCTTGCGGCTTCGCGGTGCCGAACACGGCATCCACTCCCTCGCTCACGCGCTGTGCGACCTGGTCAGCGACATGTATCCAGCACTGCGCGAAGGCGAACTCGACGAGGAACGCGCCGGGCACTGGCGGAAGCGGGCGGACCAGACCGGAGAACTGGTCACGCAGGCCCGGACGGGCCTGCGCACAGCCCAGGAAAGCATTCACTACAACCCGCGCCGCCTCCTGCGCCGCCACCGCGGCCGCACCAGTTTCGAGGGCTACGGCGCGGTGCTGGAGGCATTGGAGCGGACGCTGTATCAGATGGCTTCCCTCACACGCAGCCTGCATCAGTGGAGCAAGGACGAGCGCGAGGGGCGCCGGAACCACCGCTCTTTCCTGAGGTGCTATGCAGACTTCGTGGAGTCCATCTCCGAGATCACCGAGGTCCTCGCCGCCCTCGACGAGGACAAGCTGAACGAGCAGGCCCCGCAGCTGTGCCGGCTGGCGGACGAGGCACAGCAGTGCCGTCACCGCATGAGCGAACACGCCGAGCGGGACGGCCTGCCACTCGCCGATCCGGCCCGCCCGTACGGAGTCCTTGTCATCGAGGCCACCCGCCTCATGGAGGAATTCCAGTACACCTGCGACGTACTCCAACACCACGTCGATCAGTGAATCTCTCTGCGCAGGGCGAGAAACTCTCGAACTGCTGGTCCAGCGTTGCGGTGAACCGCTCGTCCCGGACAGCCAGCATGACCTCTTCGTCATGGTCGAGGGGTCGGCGGTTGGAGTTGGTTGAGCCGATCAGGGTGGCGACCCGGTCGACTGTGATGATCTTGGCGTGCATCATGGTCGGCCGGTACTCGTAGATCTTGATGCCGCAGCTGCCGGCTCTTCGTAGTGGTGCCGGCCGGCGAGCTGGGAGACACGCTTTTCGGTGTGCGGGCCCGGCAGCAGGATCTCCACTCCCACCCCGCGGCGCGGCCTTGTTCGCCGCGGCATGCGGGTACCCGCGACGTCCGTGATCAAGGGGAAGCGTCAATTCTTCGGTCACTACCGCTGGAGCACGCTGCTCGCTGGACGGGCGATCGCGTCCCCCTGCGATCGGGGATGCGTCAGCCCCCGAGTCCGCACTCCGGCCTCGGGGGCTGACATTCCCAAGCACCTCAGCAGTTCGGCTTCACCGGTGCCGGGAGGGCTCTCAGTGGCGGCCGTGCGCGCTGTCGGCAGCACCGCCGAAGAGGCGGGCGACGGCCTTGAAGGGCAGAGTGATGACGGTGGCGATGGCGCCGCCGATGGCCCTGAAGACGTCTGCGATTGCTGTGAGCATGGGCGGCCTCCTATGTGTCTGCCGGTGGTGCCGGCTGCGAGTTGCCGCTGAGCGGCCTTGCACTGGCGGGTGCCCGCTGGTCGGCCGCAAAAACGACAGGGCCCACCAGAAACTTAGGGAAAGACCACGCCGCTTTTTTGAGTGTGAGCGTCAGTGGTACTTGCCGTGTGCCTGCTGGGATTTGTTCTGCGGTCCGGCGGTGCCGGTGGCAAGCGGTTGCGGTGGTAGCGCCGCGTACCCGCCGGCGTCCGCTAGAGAACCTCTGGGTGCGGCAACGGAAATGTTGCCGCACCCAATTCTTCACTTCCACTGACGCTTCATCAGGCTGCTACGGGTGAGAAGACAAGGACGGGCCGGGGAGGCCGGCCGCGAACGGGAACCATTCAACCTCCTCCGGAGGGCCTCCCCGGCCCGTCCTGGATGATCTTCCCGACGCCGCACCGCACATTTCCCTGCCCCTACAGCGACGGCGACCGAGGAGAACGCCCCGCTGTCCCGCTCTCGCCGCTTCCCACTTCGGCGACATCACGCAGGTCGGCACGATCGGCCTGATACCTGATAAAGGCCATCGACCGCTACGCCCTCTCCCGCGAAGTCGAGTTCACCACCCGCGCGGACCTCGTCGGCGAACGCGACAGGATGGACCTCTTCGAGGACCTCCACGCACTCAAGCCCCTGCACCGCCTCGAAAGATGCACGTCTCCCGTCCTGCTCACCCGCCCCCTGACCCAGCTGCGCACCGCCATGCTCGCCGGCCCTCCTCGCGGTCAGCTTTCGCCGTGATCCCGGCCGCCGAGGGCCTGTCGCTGTGCGCCTACCTGGCGCGTTTGGCCGGGACCCTCTTACCCCGGGGGAGCGGGCCCGAGCGGGCTGAGAAGGCTGTCGCCACGTTGCCGAGGCCCTGGCGGGTATCGGTGGGCCGTATCTCGATGCGTCGCGCCGGCTGAGGTTTGAGGCGGGGCACCGCAGTGGAGGTGGAGGCATTGGTGTGCTGGCTGGCGGCCAGGGCGTGGCCGTGGGGGCTACGCGCGGGCCGGTACGCCTCCACGCGCCATCCGCAGGATTTCCTGGTCGTCAGTGAGCTGGTCGGTGGCCGCTACGAGCCCCGGCCGGTGCTCACCCAGCCGCAGCGCAGGGTCTGAGCTGCACTGACGGCCCAGCCCCGGGGAGAGGCGGCGTGCCTGCCCTGGGCTCCCTCGACGTTCCACCGCTTTGGTGTGCACCCAGACGCGCGGGGGAACGTCAGGTCCTCAGAACGGCGGTGCGCCCACTCCCGAGATTGGAAGGAAGCCATTTCCCAGGTCGGCCGAAGGCAAGAGGTCGAACCTGCCCACGTTTCCGTTGGTCAGTCGGATGAACCGCTCGCCCGCCTCATGGATGGGGATCAAATCGTCGTGCGGATCGGCCTGCAGAACGCCACCCCAGTGCTGTGCTTCCGCTGTCCCCTGGACACTCAGCACTGCCTCGGTGACCGTGACCACGACCCCGTCGACGAGGACCTCGGCCTCAGCTTTGTAGAACCCTGCCATGTCGCCAGTGTCCCCCCAAGCCGGCGTTCGGCGCCTGTTGGGACGGTCTCGCCAGGTGGCCCACAGGTGTGACCAGGGGTGTGCCACCTGTCGCGGGTGGTCTGCTGATCGCTCGGCGAAGATCAACAAGACCTCCAGGGCCTTAAGAACTCCCGGCCCTCGATACCCGGCCCCCCGGACACCCGGTCCCTGAGTGTCGGGGACCCCGTCCGACTCCCGAAAGCGGACGGGGTTGAGCCGTGCCAGGTAGGACTACGGGGCGGTCATGGACGGGTGTGGGCCCGAGCACCTGCTCGGGCCCACACCCACCCATTGGTCTGAGTCCCACCCATTGGTCTCAGCGCTGGTGGCTGCCGTAATAGCCGCCGATCTTCTCGTGATAGCCCGGGTCTCCTGTGTGCTTGCCCTTTTCGAATTCGGGGGCGTTTTTGATCTGTTCCTTGGTCCGGCTGACGTAGATCTTCTGTTCTACTGTGTCGATGCCACTGACAAGGCCGGCGGGCAGCAGGACGTGCTTGCCGAAGATCCATACACCGGTGTCGACCACGAGGTGCGAGGCGCCGACATCGTCGGAATGCTTGTCGACCTTGCCGATACTTCCGTCGGTCGCCTCGACCTTGTAGCCGATCAGGCTGCTGCCTGCGATGTGGCCGATCGTCGGCTGGTAGCCCCACATGTTCGCACTCACGAAATGGCTCCTTCGTCAACGGTTTAAAGGCCGGAACGGATAATCGCGGCCGAACTTCCATGCGTTGTCCGGGCTTCGGGTGCCCACCTTTCCCCGCCGCATTCATCAAACGGTGAGCCCACCAGATGAGCCCTGTGCCGCGAATACCCCCTCACTCCAGATGGCGCGCTCACCACCACAGGCCTTGAGTGCGAATCCCGCACCGAAAAGCACCCGCGCCAAAAAGCACCAGGGCAAGCGGAAGAGCGAGTAGCAGGGGAACGTGGTTATCAACCTCCGGAAAGCTGTGTGCCCTGAACTGCCGTCGCCATGCGTCCGAATCCCGCGAAGTCCCACTCTGTTTCCGGATGAGTGAGCTGCCCGGCCGGCCGACTGGGATTACCGGGATACGTGACCGGCCAACAGCAGGGCCAGGGCGGCAGTGCCCCCGGGAAGGGGCGGGCGCAGGGCTGGGCACACGACCTTAGGCTGGGGGCGTTCCGCCTCGTCGCACTCCCGGAGACCACCATGGACAACACGACACTGATACGGAAGGGGCCACCGTCGAGTGCGGTGATCGTCATGCCGGGCACGGTACGGGCCGTTCAGGTCAGCTCTCGTCCTAGATGTGCGGCAGCCCGTAGGCATGGTGGAGACCTCCGGGCGGCTGCACGTCTCTCAGGGTGCCGCCGGCTACCGGCTCGGCGCCGGCGCCAAGTTGCCGCCGCTGCTGCTCGATGGCAGTCGTCGTCGCAGACCTCCCGTACCTGAGCGGCACGGCTCGTGCGCCTTTCGCCAGGGCTTGCGCCGGGCCGGCCGTCCGAGGCGTGATCGTCAACGCGAGAGATGCTCCTGACCTGCACTGCATCGGGTCACACCCCTGCGCGGCGGTTCGGCACTGTGATCGTGCCCTTGCCGACGATTGTGGTGAAGCCTCCGACGCTGATGCCGACGAGGCGGCCTCCCTCTGTGCGAGCGCCTGCCTCGATCAGACTTGGACGCCCCATGCGGGACCCCTGCCGGATGCTGAGCGTGTGCTCGCCGTCGGGCAGGGCCGACCGTTGGGTCAGACTTCCGATCAGCCCGGCGCCAGCGGAGCCGGTAGCGGGGTCCTCGTCGACCCCGACAGCGGGAACGAACGCCCGTGCGTACAGGGTGCTGCCGCTGTGAAATTCTCCGGCAAAGACGTACAGGTGTGGCGACCAGCCGTCGGCGAGATCGGCTGCCCAGACGGCCTTGTCCAGGACGGCGCGGTCAACAGCGTCGGCGGACGCCAGACGCACGTAGCAGAACTGCAGTCCGGCCCCGCCGTACCAGCACTCCAGTAGGTCCTCCCCGGTCAGGGACAGCGCCTCGGCGATCGTCTGCAACGGGGGGCGGTGAGAGGGGGCCTCGAAGGGAGCCATCACGGCCATTCGGCTGAAGGTGCTGTGGACGTCCACGGTGACAGGACCTATGACCTCTACGAATGTCATTCTCCCTTCGTCCATCTGACGGCGTCCGTGCCCGCCGGCGGCGAGCACGGACGCGGTACCTATGGTCGGGTGGCCGGCGAATGGCAGTTCCATGTGTGGGGTGAAGATCCGCAGCCGGTGGGTGTCGGGGTCCGCGAGCGGGCAGACAAAGGCCGTCTCGGAGAAGTTGAACTCCTTGGCCAGGGCCTGCATGTCCGTTCCGGACAACCCCCGTGCATCCGGAAAGACCGCCAACTGGTTTCCGCCGAAGGGCTGTTCCGTGAAGACGTCGGCGAGGACGAACCCGTACTCCATGGTCAGTGGACGATAACGTCGACTTCGACGGCGGCGCCGAGCGGGAGCGCCGCGACGCCGATGGCCGTACGCGCCGGGTAAGGCGCGCTGAACATCTGCGCGTACACGGCGTTCACCGCGGCGAAGTCTGCCATGTCGGTCAGATAGACGCCCACGCGCACCACGTCGTCGAGCGTCTTTCCGGCGGCCTTGAGGACCGCGGACACGTTGCGAAAGACCTGCTCGGTCTGCGCTGACACGTCGCCGTCGATCAGTGCGCCCGTGGCCGGGTCCTGGGCCACCTGCCCGCTGACGAAGGTGAGATGGTCCGCGCGGACGGCGGCCGAGAACGGCCCCACCGGCTTCGCGATCTCCGCGGTGGTGATCTCTTCACGGGTCATTTCTGCTCCTGACTGAAGGTGTGGGTGTGGTCGCGGACCCGCCCGGCCCGCGCGGGTGCTGCGCTGCTCTGCTACTCGGTCTCGACGACGGGGTTGGTCAGCGTCCCGATGCCGGAGATCTCGATGCGGACGATGTCGCCGCCGGTCAGAAACCGGGGAGGGGAGAACCCCGCGCCGACGCCGGCCGGGGTCCCGGTCGCGATCACGTCGCCGGGCAGCAGCGTGGTGCCCGCCGAAATGGTCTCGACGAGGGTGGAAATGTCGAAGACGAGATCGCTGGTGTCGGCGTCCTGGCGCAGTTCCTCGTTGACCCAGCACCGCACGCGCAGCGCGGCGGCGTCGATCTCGTCGGCGGTGACGATCCACGGCCCCATCGGACAGGAGGAGTCGAGGGCTTTGCCGAGGAACCACTGGCTGTGCCGGGCCTGGAGGTCCCTGGCCGTGACGTCATTGACGATGGTGTAGCCGAAGATGTGCCGGTGGGCCTCTTCACGGCTGATGCCGCGGCCTCCCCGGCCGATGACGACGGCGAGTTCCGCCTCGTAGTCCAGCGCTTCGGTTACCTCGCGGGGCAGCCGGATTTCGGCTCCGTGGCCGGTCACGGTCTCCGGCGGTTTGGTGAAGACCACCGGCGCCTCGGGGACGGTGCCGGTGGCCGTCGCGTTGAAGCCGCTACGGTCGAACTCCTCGGCGTGCTCCCGATAGTTCTTGCCGACGCACATGATGTTGCGAGCAGGACGCGGCAGCGGAGCGAGGAGTTCCACCCCCGACAGCGGAATCGGGCTGCCCCCGACGACCGTCTCCGGATGGCCGCGCACCTGGTCGAACGCCTGGATGACGTCGAGCATCGTTGTGAGTGGACGCTCCGTGCCGACCCGTTCGAGAGGTCGGACGCTGCCGTTGGCGACGACCCCCACCCGCTGGCTGTTCCCGTGCCGGTAGGTGGCGAGCCTCATGGCGCCTCCTGCACCCGCCGCAGGTGCGGCGGCAGCTGATCGGCGAACTGCGCTTCCCCGTTGCCGAAGGAGAAGTTCTCCGTCGGCGCTTCCAGCAGGCTGATGAAGACATCTTCGGGTCGGACATCGAGCTCGCCCGAGAGAAGCTTGACGATGCTCCCGTACAGCGCGGTCTTGGCCTCGCGGCTGCGGCCCGCGGCGAGCGTTATCTGAATCATGATGATGCCGTCGGTCCGCTCGATCCCGAGGAAGGAGCGGTCGTACACGATCTCCCCGGGGTCGTGTTCGGTGACCACCTGGAAACGGTCCCCCTCTGGGATCGCGAGCGCCTCCATCATCGCGCGGTGCACACAGTCGCCCACCAAGCGGGCGACGTCTCCGCTTCTCCTGTTGAGTGAGATACGAACGAAGGGCATGGGTCCTCCAGGAGGTCAGTTGGCCATCAGCTGCTGGGTTTCCGTGAGCAGCTCGCGGAGCCTGCCGAGCAGGTCGTCGGTGGGTTCGCTCCCGAAGGCGTCCGCCACCCGCTGCTGGACCGCCTCCCAGTGCGGCCGCCCCTCGGCCAGCTTCGCCTCGCCCTTGGGTGAGATGTGTACGACGCGCTGCCGGCGGTCGGCGCCCGCCTCAATCATGACCAGCCCGTCTCGGGCCAAGGGCTGCAACTCGCGGGTGCAGGTGGTCCGTTCCATTGCCAGACGATCGGCGAGCTGGCTCACCATGAGGGGCCCATCGGCGGCCAGTCGGGAGAGGAACGCGTAGCTCGTGGGCCGCAGGCCCACCTCTGCCAAGGCTTGACTGTAGAGACGGTCGATCCAGCGCGTCGTCATGCGAAGCGTGGTGCACACGCAGTCCGTCGTGGCAGGTTCCATGCAGTGAGTGTATTTACACCTATTGAGTTAGCGCAAGACCGAGCCGCCTTGGCGGCGATGTGCCTGGAGATCTATCGTTCCGCATCCAGAACGTTCTGCACATGGACGCGCGATGGCGCGCGAGACGGCATGAAGGAGCCACATGGCGCCCCAGGAAAGGCACAAGGTGGACACCATGGCGCTCGCCACCCGCTGGGGGCGTGGCAAGCTCCGGCGCGCGACCCCGGAGCAGGTGTGCCAGGCAATCGGGCAAGCGATCGCTGGCGTGGCTTCCGTCGGCCATCCCCGGGCACTTCCCACCGTGGTCGACGAAGCCCTGACCGACTACGCCCAGGTATGGGCTGCTGCCGGAACTCCCCGCACGGTCTTCTCCACCACTGCCAGTGAACTTCTTCAGCTCACGGGTGGGCTCCTCCTCCCCGTCGGCCGATGACCAAGGATTGCGTGGGGCCGGGGATGAATCTGACTGGGCAAGTGGCACTCGTCACTGGGGGCTCGACCGGGCTGGGCCGAGCCATCGCGCTGGGCCTGGCGTTCGCAGGATGCACGGTGGTGGTGGCCAGCCGGCGGCCGGAGGTGTGCCGGCAGGCGGCGGCTGAGATCGCCGCCCGGACCGGCGCTACCACCATGGGTCTGGCCTGCGACGTAACCGATGAGGGCGCAGTTCACGAGGTCGTCCAGGACATCGTCACCCAGTACGGCCGTCTGGACGTGCTTGTGACCAGCGCCGGCATCCAGGCCCGAGGCGAGCTCGGGGCGCTCGACGCCACGACGTTGCGCCGCTGCCTGGACGTCAATGTCGTGGGGACCTTCCTCGCCTGCCAGGCTGCTGTTCCGGTGATGCGGAAGGCTGGGTACGGCCGCATCGTCACCTTGGCCAGTGCTCTCGGGCTTGTCGGTGGCGCAGGTCGGGCAGGCTACGCAGCCAGCAAGGGTGCGGTGGTCCAACTCGCCCGCAGCCTCGGTGTCGAGCTCGCGGGCACCGGCATCTGCGTCAACGCGCTGGCTCCGGGTCCCTTTCGCACGCCGCTGAATGATGGCGTCGACGACGACCCGCACGTGAGGGACTTCCTCGATCACCAGGTCCCTATGGGGCGTTGGGCCGAGCCCGACGAACTCGTCGGAGCTGCACTCCTGTTGGCAAGCCCAGCGGCTTCCTACCTCACGGGCGCCGTACTGGCGGTCGACGGAGGCTGGACCGCTCACTGACAACGTCGGTGCCAGGTGACGGCTTGCTGCACACTCCGACCGCTGGGCAGCGCTGACGAGTATGAGGGTGTGACCCGTCTGGAGGTCGGCCACTCGACGGACGTCGAAGGCGTCGGCCCGCAGCTGGGTGACCGTGGCGTCCACGCGGTGGGTGGATCAGGATGACCAAACAAAACTGCCTTGGTAGCCGTGCAGGTGCATCACGGTCTGCGTGGCGTCCGGGCCGCAGGAGATGAGGTAGTTCCAGCGGCCGCCCCATTGCTGGACCAGGAGATGGCCCTCGGTGCAGCCGCCGCTGCGGGGCACGATCGCTAGGGCGTCGGCCCGCTCGCAGACGTTCGCCGACGGGGCGCCGTCGTGGATGATCGCGCAGAACGGGTAGTCAGGCCGGGGGTGTTTGCGGGGCAGCGGCGGCCGGTCGATGTGGTGGTGGGTAGCCGCGACGCGCGCCTGCTTTCTGTGTCCGTCGTCCGATCGCGTCGGCAATGAAGGTTGCACTCCTCCGGACCAAGTGGTCGTGCAGATAGTCGGGTTGGCTACCTGCAGGAGCGCGCTCAATGGCAGTTGACTTGGAGTGCACTTCAAATGCTGCAATCTCCGAGTTGACTACCCGACACATACTTTGGGGCTGCACATGACTGACTCTCCTGTTGCACTAATCACCGGCGGCGGTAGCGGGATCGGGGCCGCGACGGCTCGGGAGCTGGTGAAGCAGGGGTACCGCGTGACGATCACCGGTCGGAGCGAGGATCGGCTCCGCCGATTCGCCACGGAGCTCGGCGAGCCGGACAGCTTGCTGGTGATCCCGGGCAGCGCGGCCGACCATGATGCCGTTCGGACGGCGGTCGCGACGACGGTGACGACGTTCGGCCGGCTGGACATCGTCGTTGCCAACGCGGGCTACGCAACCTTCGACGACTTGGCCGACGGTGACCCCACCCGCTGGGACGACATGGTGCTGACCAACGTCCTCGGCCCCGCGTTGCTCATCAATGCCGCGCTGCCCGCACTGCGCGAGAGCAAGGGCCGGATCGTGCTCGTCGGCAGCGTGGCCGGCCACGTCTACACGCCAGGCAACATCTACGGCGCAACGAAGTGGGCCGTAACCGGCATCGCGGAGAACACCAGGAGGATGGTGACTGCTGATGGCATCGGCGTCACCCTCGTCTCGCCGGGCGCGACGAAGACGAACTTCTTCGACGGTGCCCCCGGCGGGCTGCCCGACCGCGACCTTCTGTCGGCGGAGCAATTGGCTGAGACGATCGTCTGGGCCATTAGCCAGCCGAGTGGTGTCGACATCAACACGGTGATCGTCAGGCCGATTGGCCAGCCTGTGTAATCGCAATTCACGGTCGTCGGTTGGGGCGGTCGTCCCAGCGGTGTGTCGTCCGTGCCCGGGGGATGAGTTTGCCGACGGTGATGACGTGTCCGCGAGGTCGAAGAATGCGGCGATCACCCTGATTCGCCGTTCGTAGCAGCGGGTCAGGTCATCCCCGCCTCAGGCCTTCCCTGCACGGCGGCAACCGGCAGCTCAAACGGGCGAGGTTCCTCTCCGCCTTCGCCGCCCTGCACGATTCCGCTTCCAGCACCCACCACGGCCGCCGCCCGTCTACCGGGAGACCCACACCCAGGCACTTCTCCGCCTCGCCTGCCACCGCATCGGCGTGCTTTTCGCCATGTTCCGTGGCGGCACCTTCTACGAACACCAGGGCCCTCAGGTGACTGATGCCTGAGCCGGCCAACAGGCAGTTCGACTCATCCTCAGCATCGCGTGTCGCCTGCCCACGCCAGGATCTCCGCGGCGCCCCGATGGACCGCGGCTTCCGGATCCCGCGCGAGCTGCCCGCAGGCCACTGCGAGGTCCGGCACACTGTCCGGTCCCACGAGCGCGTCGTACACGCCGGTCTGCATCCAGTCGCCCTGGCTGTCGTTGGCCTCGGCGAGCGCGAATGCGATGAGCCTTATCGCGGCCACTGTCCCCACCCGGGCCAGGGCCTGTGCCGTCTGCCGAGTCACAGCTGTGTCCGCGACATCCAGCAGTAGACCCACAAGCGCTTCAGCAGCCTCGGGAACATCAGCGAAGGAAGCCAGATCACGCCCGGCACGAGCTCGGTGCGACCACAAAGGAGAAGAAGCCTCAGCCAGGGCCGTCTGCAACCCGCTCTTCGTCTTCGGCACAGCCAGACAGTCTCATGCCCTCCAGAGAACATCGAGCCCCAGCCGAAGCATCCTGCACGCTGGATGAAGAACCTTGAGGCCTCGGCGAGGCGTCGAGGTCGTTGCCGTACCTCTCGCGGCGGTCGCCCGTCGATGTCGAGGCGCCGGAGCACACAGGCCGGCCCCTCGTTCTGCCGATCCGTGCCCCTGCGCCCTGGTGTTCTTCAGGTGATCAGGGTGGCGATGCCTCCCGTGAGCAGGCCCACGACGATGATCAGTGGGCTGCCCTTGAGGGCGGCGCTGAGGTGGAATCGCAGGTCGCGGTACTCCGCCATGCCCTCGGTGCCGGGAAGCACCAGGAGGCGGGGACGCAGCCCGGCGAAGATGATCCAGTCGAGGACGACCAGGTCCCAGACGGTCAGCGTGGCGAAGATGAGGGCCGCGCAGAGGGCGGCGGGCAGGAATTCCAGGCCGCCGTCCAGCGCGCCGTCGAGGCCGATCATCGCCGCGATCATCAGGGGAAGGCCGCAGACGGCCCAGATGAACACGCCGAAGAGCACTGCCACCCGGCGGCCACGCGCGCTCTTGGGCTTGCCGTACCGGCGCTGGATCGCGGGCGGATAGTCGTTCAGCAGGAAGTCCGGGCTCATGGCTGCTCCGGCGAACACCGACGCGGTGAACAGCACGCTGAGCGTCAGCCCGTAGCCCAAGCCGTACCCGAGGACCGCCGACCACTGCATACCAACCTCCCGAAGTGTTCCCCAATCCTGCCTGCCACTGGCTGCTGAGTGGGCGTCTTTGACGCCGGCGCCGACGTGCGTGCATCGACGGTTGGACGTGACCAGGGTGCCGGGTTCAGCTGTCGTGCCCGGCGGTTCGGCGTTGCTTGGCGCGGTGGGCGAGCACATCGAGGATCCGTTGCCACGCCGGTGATGCCTCGGAGATCCGGGAAACGACCAGCTTCAGGAAGACCGGCTGGCTGCTGCCCCGTTCATGTTCGATCTCCCATGCGTCCAGGTCGTCGATGAGCCGGTCCAGACGCGGATCGTGCGGATCCCAGTCGACTGATTGATCACAGGCGAGATACAGGCGTGTCGTCTCGCCATCGTCGAAGCCGGCGTTCTTGTCCCGTATCCGCTGCGGCATGGCGTCCGGATCCAGCGCCTGCATCAGGATCCACGAGTCGCGCTCGAGTCGTACCCTCCGTTCGCTGACCCCGAGACCGCGCATCCGGTCCAGGATGGCGACCACCTCCGGGGGCAGGACAAGCCTTTCGCCGCCGGCCAGTTCAGTGATTCTGCGGCGGTATTCGGTGAGCTGGTCGATCCTGCGCAGCAATTCGGCGTCGATGTCGGTGATGGCCGAGGCGAATTCGGTCGGCTGTGCATGGAGCAGCGCGTCGATACGGGCAAGCGGGACACCGGCGTCGGCGAGGGTCCTGATCCGGATGAGATTCACCACCGCTTGCGCGCTGTAGCGGCGGTAGCCGGAGGCATCGCGCTCCGGCTCGGACAACAGGCCGACGTGGTGGTAGTGGCGAACGGCGCGCACGGTCACGCCGGCGGTCGCCGCGAGTTGGCTGATCGTGAGCACCGTTCGCCTCTGGTCTGGTGAAACGTGATGGTGTCGAGTCTATGGGCGAGCCGCCCGGTCGACGACGTCGCGGATCGCCTGGACCACGGCATCGGGCCGGTCGAAGCAGAGCCGGTGGTGGCTGGTGTCGGAGATGATGCGTTGTTCCCCGTGCGAGACCGCGCTCACCAGGGCCGCGTCCATTCTCGTCCTGCCGTCATTCATCTCCCGCAACGTCCGCTCCGACGTCAGCGCCCGCTGGGCGGGGTCGGTGCCCACCACGGTGAGAGCAACCACCGGGACGTCAGGAATGTCGGGCCCGGCCCGAAGTTCCGTGGCGAGTTCGGCCAACGTGCCGCGCTCGGCGATGCCGACGCGGATCCATTCATCACTCATCCGGGCATCGATCAGTGCCTGCCGCATGTGCTCCGGGTAGTCCGCGTACAACTCGGCAAACATCTCTCGCAGGGCCGGACGCGTCGCTTCCATCTGCTCCGGCTCAGGTGCCATTTGCTCGAGCGCGGCCAGACCCGCCGCCGGAGGCATGAAGTCGTCCCAGTCGCGGTGGAAGGCGTCCATCGCGACCAGACCTGCCACGTCCTGCGGGTACAGCTGCGCGAACCGATGCGCGTAGAAGCCGCCGAGGGAGTGTGGCACGAGAAGGTATGGGGCGGCGATGTTCTGGGCGCGCAGCAGCTCGCGCAGTTCCGTGGCGACCGCGGCGGCGGTGCGCGGCAGCGGGAGGGGATCGCTGTAGCCCGTGCCGCCGCGGTCGTACAGCACAGCGGTGGTGAACTGCGAGACCTCTTGCTGGACACCGAAATAGTCCAGGCCGACCGCGCTGGCGCCCGGCAGGAACACGACGGCCGGCCCGCCGCTGCCCAACCGATGCACGAAAACGCGGCGGCCATCGACCGTCTGGAACCCTCCGGCCGGAGGAGCGGGCCGAGTTGTGGAAGTGCTGTTGTTCGTCATGCGGCAACGCTCCAACCCTGACGCAGGGTCAGGGTTAAGCTCTGCCGCTGTCTTCCCCAGGGGTGGGGCCACGCAATTCCCCAAGTGGCCGCCTGGGAGCGGGGATCAGATGGTGCCTGCCTTGCCGCTGTGCTCGGTGGTGTCGGATATGGGCCCGGAGATACCGTCGAGGGTGTACTCGGACGCTGGTACTGCTGCTCTGTATGACGTGCTGAATCCGTGGGATCCCGAACGGTCGCCCGGCGATGGGTTTATGCCGCGTGGGTCATGGCCGCCGACTCGGGTCTGGATGTTGGGTGCGGGACCGGTGCGATGCTGCACTGGGCGCGTGAGCACGGTCATGCCGCGAGGCGGACGAAAGCCGCGCTGTGTTTGAACGATGCGCCGACAGCCCAGGATTCCCACGTCCCGTACGCATCACGCCCTCGAAAGGTCGCCCCATGCGTCGCATCATCGTCGTCGCCCTTTCGGCTCTTGCCTGCGCAGTCTTATCGGCGGGACCGGCTGCCGCTGCTCCACCACGGGCAGCAGGCTCGCAAAATCCGGTGATCTTCGTGCACGGCCGGAACGCCGGTCCCGGAGTGTGGGGCGGCCTGACCGCCTACTTCGAGCAGCACGGATATTCCAAGGACAGGCTCTTCGCCTGGAGCTACGACAGCTCGCAGTCCACGAACGAAGTGCTCGATGGCCGATTGGCTTCCTACGTTGAAGAGGTGCTGAGCAAGACCGGTGCCCAGCAAGTGGACCTCGTTGCCCACAGCCTGGGCAGCCTCCCGACACGCTGGTACGTCAAGTTCGGTGCTGGGCAACAGACGGTCGACCATTGGGTTTCCCTGGCCGGCCCGAACCACGGCACAGATGTTGCCTGGCTCTGCGCTGCGTTTGATCAGGGATGCAGGGATATGGCTCCAGGGTCCTACGTCATCTCAAAGCTCAACAGCGGTGCTGAGAGCCCAGGGCCCGTGCGCTACACCACGTTCTGGTCTGCGTGCGACGAACAGATCGTTCCCGCGCAGAGCACCCCGCTGTCCGGGGCCACCAACATCCAGACCACCTGCCTCAAGCACAACGACCTCCTGACGGACCCTGAGGTTGCGTCGCGGCTTGTTTGTGGCCCTGGCGAGCTGACGGTGGCACCCACGTAGAAACAAGGGCGCACGCTGTCGGACGGGCCTGTCATTCAGCCTGTCATTCGGCTTGGCGGGCAGGGCCTAGATGCAATGCATTGACCTGGAGCCTGTCCCATGTGTCGTGTGATGAAGCGCCGGTGGAGCGCTGGCTCAGTGGGTCCTCGCGCCCCGCTGAACGAGACGCTCGACCGGCATCATGCTCGGCACCGGATCGGCCGGCCTTCCCGCGCTGGAACGCTGATGGTCACAGGCTTCCAGCGCGGGGGAGTGGTCCGGGACCTCTGTGCGGACTGTGGTTCACGTGCCGGGCCGAGCGGGTTTGGCTGTCCGCGGTTGAGCGAGTCTTTCGCCACGATGTGGCGTTGGGTATGGACGTCTCAGAAGGCCAGGTGAGCGGCTCGGTCGCCCTCGGTCAGACCCTTCGGGCTGCTTGTCCGCGGGGCCGGGCCAAGAGCGAGTTCCGGGGACGCGGCGGCGTCACTCCGGAGTCAGGCCGAGGGTCCGTTTCGCCAGCTCGAACGCCGGGAGCATCGCCTTGTGTTCGTCTGCGTTGAGGCCGCCGAGATGGATGACCACGCCACCGTGCTTGGTCATCACGGCCAGTGCGCGCTCGGTCCTGATCTCGCCGGCGGAAAGGTCGGTGACGTTGTAGCTGGCCTCGGTGGCGGGCAGGCCATGGGCCTTGATCTCGCGGAACTTGATGTTGCTCTCGAAGCTCTCGGCGGTGACGAACTTCTTCATCAGGGCATGCGTTTTGCTTCCGGGAGCGGCGGCGCCTTTGGTGCCGGACCATACGATGAGGAAGCCCATGTGCCCGGCAGGGTTGGCGTCGAGCTCGCAGGCGGGTGTGAGCGGGCCCTGATGTCCGAGCGGGCCCATCTGGTCCACCGTCGCTTGCGTGATGGCCTCCGCCTTCCAGGATGTCGCGAGCTTGAAGTGCACCGGCAGTTCGCAGGCTGTGCCCTTGTCGCCGAGCTTCTTCTCGGCGACCTTCTTCTTCTCGTCCCCGCCCCAGCTGAACGAGCAGCCGCTGAGCATGCTCAGCGCGACCACCGCACCCACAATGGCCTCTGACACCTTGGGCATTCCGGAAATCCCCCACCATTGAGCACGTAGATTTGAAAAGTCGCCGCAGCTTATACGACAAATCGAGTCGCATCCGTCGACTTGGTCTTCCGGTCGCAGTCGAGGTTCTACCTGCTGGGGGCGCAAGGGGGTGAGGAGACCCGGCGTGCGATCGAGGCCGTGGATGAGCGCGGCCATCGCCGTGGTGCTGGAGTGGATAGCGGACCAGGTGGTGGTGATCCGGTTCGGCAGCGGCGATTTCCAGCGCCGCCGGCAGCCCCCGACAGTCTGGTCGCCGCGTGCTTTCGTCATCCATCGGACAGGTAATAGTCGGCGGACGGGGAGCTGAAACTAGCGAGAGGGGGGCCTGGCCTAGTTTCGATGACGCATCACGTGGAGTGCGTGGCGGTCCTTGAGAGGGCCGCAAAGGGCGCCTGACCTGCAGGTTTTGGTGGTGCACGTTATGCGGCACTGTGGGCGTTACGGGCGATTTCTTGACGCTGAAATGACGCTCTCCGCAGCATCTTGACGCTCGTTCTGATGGGGCGTCACCTCCGCTGATCGTGCAGGTCGCGAGGGGTGCAAGGCGGGGTTCCCGAGGTCTGTCTTTGTGGAATCTTGGCGAAGATCGGTCTGGTTCCGGCGTCGTTGATTGAGGCGACTGCCGGTCATGGTTGAACGGCTGGCAGCCGTTGAGTGGGTGCTCAGTAGGTGGGTCTGTTGGGGGCGCCAGTCGTGCATGAAAGGCCGGAGGTCTTCTGTGCGAGGCTCGTCGTAGCAAACGGTGAACCGCCAAGAGGGTTCAGGCGCTGCACGTGGCCCTCCATGGGGCCCTAACGCAGCTCGTTCCGGCCTGAGGTACCTGAGCGAAGCCATGCGGAGCGACTCGGGCGAAATCGGTCCGTGCCATGCTCGGCTGCTGCTGGGGCGGTGCTGCCTCAGTGGGCGAGGCCGGACGTTCCAGCAAATGAGGCGGGGGCCTGAGTCGACTCCCGAGAGAGTGGCCATGCCGGGTGCGGATCAGAGCTTGACGAAATCCACGAATTCGCCCCAGGCAAACTGCGGGAAGGCCAGGATTGCACCCGCCGGACGCTTGGAGTCCCGGACCTTGACCTCGACCGGGTCGCTATCGGCGACTTCGACGCAGTTGTCAGACTTGGTGTAGGTGCTGGTGTGCCAGTTCGGCGTTTCAGTCAAGATTTCCTCTTCGCTGTCGGTCGAAGTGATCGATGGAAGTCAGGATGAGGTCCCTGGCGGATTGGCCGTAGACGGCGGACTGCCGATGGAGAGAAAATGCCTTGCGGTACAGCTCGATTTCCCTCGGCTGCGTCACGGACATCTCTGCGGAGAGGACCTCCACCATGACGAGCTTGTTGTCAAACATCGAGAAGCCGTGCCCGAGCCAAAGGGCGAGGGGTGCGGATCGCGGCACGATGCCTAGGCTGAGCCGTGGTAGCGCCAACACGGACAGGAGCCGGTCCAGTTGCGCCCTCATGACCTCGGAGCCGCCGTGGTTTGAGTAGAGGGCCTGCTCGCCGAGGAGCACGTTGAAGACCCGGTTGCCCTCGTAGAGGTACTTCTGTCGTTCGAGGCGCTTGGCCACTGCCGCCTCCGTGTCAGGTGGGCTTTCGTGGAAGCCTGATACCTCGTCGAAGATGGCCTCGGCGTAGTCGGCTGTCTGAATGGTGCCCCAGATGACATTGGGCTCCCAGATCCTGAACACCTTGGTCTTCTGGTAGAGCGGTAGAGATCTTTTCTGCCGGTTTGCTGCCCCGTCCTGGAGTTGCCGGCGCCACTCCATCCACATCTCGTCGATGTGGCGAAGTGTGGCAACCAGGTCGGGGAGGTCGGCCTCGTGCCCTGTCGAGTGGCACCAGACGCGGATGTCCTCCTCGCTCGCGTTCTGCTTGCCGTTCTCGATACGAGAGACCTTGGATTCCTGCCAGCCTGCGGCAGCGGCGAAGGCCCGGCCGCTGCTGTACCCCGCGTCCTTGCGGAATCCACGCAGCCGGGCCCCCAACGCCTCGCGGCTCTCTTGTGCTTGGTCGCTCATGAAACGGTCAGGGCGTGTACTCGTCGTGCTGGATGGCCAAAGCCCAGAGCAGGTCTCGCACGCGCACGCATTCTTCGACCGTCTCGGGATCATCGATCACTTCGGATCCGAGGACCCTCCCAGTGTCGTCGAAGTGCCCCACGGCCAGGAGCCTGTCATCGAAGAGCCACCAGTCATTGCCCTCCACCGGGAAGGCTAGATCTTCGGGCAGCTTGTGGCGCGGTAGCCATCGGATGGACTCGCCGGCTTCTACGTTGACGTGGGCAGTGGCGTACTCCCAGTGAATGTAGGAGCTATGGGGCTCGGTGATGACCCGCACCCGGCGCACTGTCTTCCCAGAGTTGGTGGCGCGCTGCATGAGCTGTGTCCACGGCGCCATGAACGCGTTGTCGACTGTCCCGCGGAGCCAGCTCTCGTACGGGCCGTCTTCTGCCGGTACTGAGTAGTCGTCCCTCAGTTCCAGGTGGAAGGCGTCATGCCCGAAGCTTTCAAAGAGCTGGTTGCGCTCCGCGCTGGAGATCAGCTCCACGTGGTTCCTCCAGTAGGGCGGTGATCGCGGCCTTGGAGACCTCGACCACGCTCTCGTAGTCCGGAATTGACATCTGCGCCAATGCCTCGGGATCGGCCACCGCCCGGCCCTGGACAAGGTACGTCCCGCCGGGTGTGAGGACCATGAGGGGGTCTTCAAGGCGCTTGAACTCGCCGGGCGGGAGGCCGTCCTTCTCCAGGTGCTCGAACAGCTCGGTGGGTACCTCCACGGCCGTCTCGCCCTCGGGGAGGGTGAGCTGCAGCAGCAGATCGTTCGCGAAGATCTTCCACCCCTGGACGAGGTAGGTGTCTCGGTTGGTGGCGTAGAGGGTCGGGCAGTCGCCCGCTTGGGAGTTCTTACCAAGGAACCGTAGCTTCATGGCCGTTCTCCTGTCGTCCGCCTTGCGCGAAATTGCGCGACACACCGATGGTCGAGGAGCTGTTCGAGCCCGTCAAAGGACTTGCTGCAAACTCGCGCAATCTGCTTGGGGGTTGGCCGTCGGCCGCTCTACGTTCGTGTCGACCGAGCAGCCAAGGCAGCCGCGAACCATGCGGTACCGAGGGGAGATGGGTGGTGTCCACCGTGTCAGAAGAATCCGAGCCCCGGAGCGTTGAAGACCGGCCGATCGATGAGGAGCTGATCGGGGACAGCGTCGACACCGCCCTCCGCATGGCGCTGAGCACCTCGACGCGTGAGGACATCGATTGGTGGACCGCTGCCCTGATCGGGCACCTCAATCTGCTCCTCGGCGAGGAGTTGGGCGCGGACGACGACCCGAAGGTCAAGTCGTTGTTCTCCGAGGCATACAGGCTCCTGGATCTGAAACACCGCCCCACGAACGAGACACCGGTCTTCAGCGCCTTCAGCTACCTGCGTCAGACGGGCTTGCTGACGAGCCGATTCCTGACCGTCTACTCACAGAGGAGTGGGACGGGTGTCGGGTGATTTTGCGCCGGCAGCAAGTGGCTTACGTCCTGGCGCTCCTGGCCACCGTGTCGGCTCTGGCCATCGGCGTAGCCACGAAGGAGGGTCCCGTGTCCGCTCGGCTGGCGTCACAGTGTCTTCCAGGGCCTCGTGATGCTCGCTGCTTCGCCTGTGGGCATCGCGCTCTGGATCGTGAACCGATGATCTTCCGCCCCCGAGGTGACCTCCGTCGGCTCGCCCGTACGGCCTATGTCCTCGCGGGGCGGAATTCAGCTCCCACCCCGGCCGGCCAGTACCCCAAAGAAGGACAGTCCGGCCCGGGCTGGGTGCCAGTGCACGACGGCGCGGAGAACGACTCTCCGCACAACACATGCGCAAGGAGGAGTACCCCGTGCAGAACCTCTACATCCTTCCCGCCGTTGATGACGGCGCGTTCGAGAACTTCTGCGGTGGCAACCTCAACGGCGAGCACGAGTCGTGCATCGACGTGGCAGCCATCCCTGCCGCCGAGGGGGCGTTCGCGCTTCGCGACTCGAAGCCCGAGGGCGTCGGTCAGGAGTTGCGCGCCACCGCGAGCGAGGTGGACGACTTCGTCATCGGCTGGGCCAAGAAGCGTGGCCTGGCGCTCTAGGCTGACGCTTCCCCATCCAGGACAAATCGGGCCGCCCTGCTCCGGCGGGGCGGCCCCGCACTTCCAGAAGGGCACAGATGAGCTGGTCAGGGCACTGGCACGGGTACGGACCGTGGATCGGACCATCCGCGGTGTACGGCAAGGAGGGAGGACGCCGACCCCCACACCCCAACGGCCTACCCTCAGTGCTGGATCCCGAGGACAAGCGGCAACAGGCAGTCCTTGACCGGTACCGCGAGGCAGCCGCGGAGTTCCAGACGGGCAACGTGCCGCCCACAATGACCGGCTACTGGCTGATGAAGAAGAACCTAGTCGCGCCCGACCGCACATGGGCGGATATGGCTGTCGCATTGGCCTGGCTGACGAAGCAGTACGAGGCGAACACGCCCTTCGAACGTCCGAATGACCTCCAGGCGTACGGCGGTCTCGACACCAAGCTGGAGTACGCCACCGACGTGCTGGCCAGCGGTGTCGACGTGAGCTGGGTGTACTACACGCCGTCCAAGAGCCTGGTCTCGTTCTCCGTCGTGTGCTGCCCGAACCGCTTCCACCCGCAGATCCCTTGCCCGCTCCAGCCGTCGTAAGGAGACGACCATGTCGCTGCGTCTCTTACTGCCCGCAGAAGGCGTCACCGAACTGCTGGCCTCGTGGCCAGATGAGCCCCGCGTCTACGAGCGTGGCAAGCCGGCCCTCGACGAGACAGTCACTGCGGAGTCCATCCGTGGCTACCTCTTCACAGGGTGCGTACCGGCCAACGAGATCGCCGCCATCAAGGCTCCCAACCCCTCGCTGAGTCAGAACGCGTTCATGACGAACGGCCGGACAGACCGCGCGAAACTCGCCCGGCTCTACGAGCGTGGCTACACCATCCGCCTGGGCAACCTTCAGCGTGTCGTCCCGGCTCTGTCGCAGATCTCCGAAGCGATCCAGACGGAGACCGGCTACTCGAATTACGTCCATGCCTTCCTGACCCCACCTCACAATCAAGGGCTTCGGCACCACTGGGATCAGCAGATGGCCGTGATCGTCCAGATCGCCGGCACGAAGCGGTGGCAGCTCTGGCGGCCACCGGTCGCAGCACCCATGCGCGAGTACAACGAGAGCTTCCGCGTATGGCAGGACCACTTCATTCCCACATGGGAGGCGGCCGGGCCGGACGTCGAGGTCGACCTCAAGGCCGGCCAGTCACTCCTGCTCCCGCGGGGGTGGGTCCACAACCCTCACGTAGTCGACTCCAACGAGCACAGCATCCACCTTACCTTCGCGATCCGGGAACGCACGCAAATGTGGCTCGCCGAAAAGCTGCTCGCCGGCGCCATCGCGCACGAGGAGTTCCGGCGCATCGTCCTCCCCCGCCAGTTGAGCGGGGACGGCCTGCTGGCACAGCTCAGCGAAGCACGCGACGCACTGGTCCAGCACGTGGAAGGTCTCGACCTGTCCGAGGTCGCGCCGACCGTCATCAAGGACGCCTTGACGGAGTTGGAGTACATGACCTGAGTGGATGAAGGCTTGGCCGACGGCCCTCTCAGGACCCCATCTGACGCGCGGTGGGCGCAGCACGAATAACGCTACGCGTGCCAAGTGGCGAGAAATTCCAAGTCAGCAGGTCGTTCGCTTCTGGCCTCGTGACGACGTCCTCCCTCGCAAGTCACCCCCTGCGACCGCGCGACGTCGACGTAACCTGGGGATCAGATGCAGGCCGTACAGCAGCAGTACCGGGGGTGCCGGCGGACGGCTTACTGCTTCGAAGGGGGCTACGTGCCTGGGCGGCCCGGGCTTGTGCCGCCGGGTCCGGGGCATGGCGTGCGCCGAGCCGTTGGATGCGCCAGACGAGGGCCTCGGAGGCTGATTTCGCGTCGTCCAAGGGGCGTTGGTGGGCGGCCTGCCGGAGGAGTGTGGCCGGGTTGTGACCGGCGGCTTCGGCGGCGGCGAGGGTGGCGGTGAGTGTGGTCCAGGCGTCCTCGGTGAGGATCTGATCGGCGTAGACCGGAAGGACCTCGCGTAGGTGGCGGGCGTATTGGTGGACGGCACCGTCGGGTGCGCGGTATCGGGCGAGGACGGTCACGGTGGTCGGGGCGATCTGGTCGTAGGCGGCCTGAAGATGGATGAGGGTCTGGCGAGCTGCGGCGATCTGTCGGTCGTGATGGCGCATCGCGCTGTGTCGCTGGACGGTACGGACAACGAGCATGGCGGCGTCCAGGAGCATGGCCAGGCCGGTGCTGTCGGCGGGCTGGTAGCGCATGGACTTCAGAGCGCCGCGCAGGGCGCGGGCGTGTTGGTGGTCGGTGCGGGCGCGTGTGTGCGCGGCGTGCTCGAAGGCGGCGGCCCGCTGTAGTTCGGCCTGAGGGGCCTCGGTGCGTAGGCGGGCAGGGCATAGAGGACCTCACCGAGGGCGGTCAGATGGTCTTGGATGGTTGGTCCGTGCATGGTCCGGATTCTGCCTTGAGCCATGACGTCGCGGCTCCTTGCTGGGTCCGGCAGTCTCGCACCGGCACCCATACGGACCGGAAGGCACGGCAATCCACTACGTACGGTGGCGTTCAGGGAGGCTTGGGTGGTGCCTTCCATCGCGGTGAGGTACTCGGCTACACGGTGGTGCGTTGTTCTCTGGCGCGTGTGCGTTCCTCGCGTCGCCATCGTCGGTGGTTGGCCAGGGCGGAGGCGCATGTCGAGTCGGGATAGGGCCTGATTTCGCCCATCCCTCCGGATGCAGGAACTCGGGGGAGATGCGGACCAACTCCCTTTCTCAGGAGCCGAGTTGTGGGGCAGCGTGCGTGTGGGATGTGAAGAGTTCGGGCATGACTCTCGGGATTCCGTCACGGGAGCGGAAGGCTCGGAGGGCTCACTCGGCGCTTTCGAACAGGTCGGGCGCCGACCTATGTGATGGGAGACCGATCAATGATGATCACTCTGGTACGGAGCAGAGTGCGGATGGCCGCGCTCGCGCTGTCGGCCGTCGCGGCCCTTGCCCTCGGCGCGTCTGCCCCGACCGGCGCGGCAGCGGCCCCCGCACCCGCGAAACAGGGGCCGACCTCGGTGGCGTACGTCGAGGTGAACAACAACAGCATGCTGAATGTCGGCAAGTACACCCTCGCCAACGGCGGCGACAACGTCTTCGACGTCGCCGTGATCTTCGCGGCGAACATCAACTACGACGCGGGCGCGAAGGCGGCGCATCTGTACTTCAACGAGAACGTGCAGCGCGTCCTCGACAACGCCGCCACGGAGATACGGCCGTTGCAGCAGAAGGGCATCAAGGTCGTCCTCTCTGTGCTCGGCAACCACCAGGGCGCGGGCTTCGCCAACTTCCCTTCCCAGCAAGCGGCTTCGGCGTTCGCGAAGCAGATGTCGGACACCGTGACCAAGTACGGCCTTGACGGCATCGACTTCGACGACGAGTACGCCGAGTACGGAAACAACGGCACCGGCCAGCCCAACGACAGCTCGTTCGTGCACCTGGTGACGGCGCTGCGCGCGAACATGCCGGACAAGATCATCAGTCTCTACAACATCGGCCCGGCCGCGTCGCGACTCTCCTACGGCGGCGTCGACGTCTCGTCCAAGTTCGACTACGCCTGGAACCCGTACTACGGCACCTGGCAGGTCCCCGGCATCGCACTGCCCAAGTCGAAGCTGTCGCCGGCGGCCGTCGAGATCGGCCGGACCTCGCAGAGCACGGTCGCCGACCTCGCCCGCCGCACCGTCAGCGAGGGGTACGGCGTCTATCTGACGTACAACCTCGACGGCGCCGACCGCAGTGCCGATGTCTCCGCGTTCACCAGGGAGCTGTACGGCAGTGACGCCGTCTACACGCCGTAAGGCGACCGCATGCTCCAGTGCGCGGTGCTTCCTCGGGGCTTGCCGCATCCCGTAGGGCCGCGATCCGTGCAGGCCGTGCTCTCGACAACGATGTCGGGGGCACGGTGCGGGTTGACCATTCACCTTCGTGCGCCCCGCGGCGCGGCTGCTGTGCTGGGACTATGGGTGAGTGCTGTCCCGGGCCCGGGGCCTGACTCAGGAGAGCTGAGAATGCGCTGACCGGGGTGTCTTGCTCACACTGTGCCGACCGTTGGCCGGGGATGGTGCGGTGCCGGTGCCGGTGCCGGTGCCGCGCCGGGCGGGTGTGTCCGTTGCCCGCCGTAGGGTCTCAGATCTCGTGTCGGATCTGACGGCTGGCGCCGGATGGAAGCGGATCCGCATTCTGAGACGTGCAGGTCGCGCCTGTCCATCGTTCGCGCGGAAATGCCGACGCCTGGAAGACCACACCTGCTCCGGGAACAGTCGGCCGGTCGGCGCGGTTGCATCGTCCGAGGGACCGGCGCTGCTCGGGCGGGGAACACGGAGACCACGAGGTCGTCCGCCCCGCCAGGATCCGGGCCCCAGGGATCGCGGTATGCCCGCCGCGCGCTCGGCCACGACGTATTTCTGCAGAGGACTTTCATGACTGACCGGCCCTTGACGCTCATGGCGGTACACGCCCACCCCGACGACGAGGCCACCGGAACCGGAGGGGTCCTCGCGCGGTATGCGGCGGAAGGTATCCGCACGGTTCTCGTGACGTGTACCGACGGCGGTTGCGGTGACGGACCGGGGGGTGTCAAGCCGAGCGATGCCGGGCACGATCCGGCGGCCGTCGCCGTGATGCGCCGTCGAGAACTCGAGGCGAGCTGTGAGGTCCTGAAGGTCAGCGATCTGGAGATGCTGGACTATGCCGACTCCGGGATGATCGGCTGGCCGAGCAACGACGCCCCCGGATCCTTCTGGCAGACGCCCGTGGAGGAAGGCGCCGCCCGACTTGCGGAACTGATGCGGCACTACCGACCTGATGTGGTCGTCACCTACGACGAGAACGGCTTCTACGGCCACCCCGACCACATCCAGGCCCACCGCATCACGATGGCGGCGCTGGAGATGACCGAGCTGACGCCGAAGGTGTACTGGACGACGATGCCCCGCTCGATGATGCAGCGGTTCGGGGAGACCATGCGCGAGCTTGGAGACATGCCGGAGCCGGATCCTGCCGAGGCCGCCGCGTTGGCCGAGATCGGCCTCCCCGACGATGAGATCACCACGTGGGTGGACACCACCGCATTCAGCGGTCAGAAGTTCGATGCGCTGGCCGCGCACGCCAGTCAGGGCGAGAACATCTTCTTCCTCAAGATGGGCAAGGAGAGGTTCGGTGAGTTGATGGGCATGGAGACCTTCGTACGTGTCAAGGACGCCACCGGCGCCACCGTACCCGAGAACGATCTCTTCGCCGGACTGCGCTGATCCGCCCGTCCGACCGGGGCCCGAGAGAGCTCATCGGCCGCACGGCGCGATCGAGCGGGCCCCGCACCTGGAGGCTTGTCCACGCGAGTTCCGCTCGGCAGCCCACGTCCAGGCCCTCGCCGGCGTGGCTTTGTTCACGGGTAGCGACAGCGGTTGTTCACGGGTTGGGGGAGGCCTCTCGGATCCGAACCCACCGCCTTCGCTTTAGGAGCGGGATCGAATTCCTGAGCCAGCGTGCTGGATCGGGCTGGGTGGTGCTGTCCTCGCAGGTCAGCGCCACCCAGCCCGATAGCCAGTCCTGTCTCTGATGGCTCATGTTCCACCGTCCGCTCACGCATCGCTCACGCATAACGGACGGCTGGTCAGGCACGGTCAGGGGCGAGGTCGCCCCTGACTCCTCGTGCGTCACACGGGGAGCAGGTGCCACTGCCGTTCCCGGTGGTCGCCCTCCGCCCTGTGCTGCTTGATCGCTGTGCGGGCGTTGGTGTCGACTCGCAGAAGCAGACCGCTGTTCCGGTTCGCGATCTCGTACACCGGCGGGGTGTCGGTCACGGGGCTCACCGGGATCAGTCTCCATTGCTGGTGGTGTGCGTCGTCACCCTCGTAGGCGCGTTGCGCGACCACTGCCCCGGCCGTTTCGTGCGCGCCGACGATCTCCAGGACCTTGCCACTGCGCACGTTCTCGATGGTGTAAAGGGTTTCGTCGTTGTCCTGGCCCGCGACGATGAGCCGCCACCGCTGGTGTTCCCTGGGGGTGGCGAGGGACTGGTGGATCTCGGCCCCGTCCTTGGTGGACTCACGGTGGACCGCCATTCGCAGCCTGCTGCGGACGTTGGCCCAGGAGACGACCGTGCCCGAATCGGGTAGCCCGGCCATCTTCGGCAACGCGACCGTCCGGACCCGGTGGTTGGTGTGGTCGGCGATGTAGAGGGTGCCGACGCGGTCCACAGCGACCCCGATCGGTTGGTTCAGCTGGGCCGAAGCAGCCGGGCCGTCATCACCGTCGAAGCCCGCGGTGCCCGTGCCGGCGATCGTGCTGATCTTCCCATCGGCCGTGATCCTACGGACCCGGTGGCTGCCGAGTTCTGCGATGTAGAGGGTGCCGGTGCTGTCCACCGCTACCCCAAACGGGCGATCCAATTGGGCGGCGGTGGCGGGGCCGCCGTCACCGCTGAAGCCCTTGGCGCCGGTGCCGGCGACCGTGTAGATCTTTCCATCGGCCGTGATCTTACGGACCTGGTGGTTTCCGGCGTCGGCGATGTAGAGGTCGCCCGCGCGGCCCACCTCCACTCCCCTCGGGAGGCTTAGCTGGGCCGAAACCGCTGGACCGCCGTCTCCGTCGGATCCCGCGGTCCCGTTCCCCGCGACCGTGCTGATCTTCCCGTCAGTCGTGATCTTCCGAACTCGGCGGTTGTTGTGCTCTGCGATGTAGAGGGTGCCGGTGCTGTCCACCGCTACCCCAAACGGGCCGTCCAATTGGGCGGCGGTGGCGGGGCCGCCGTCACCGCTGAAGCCCTTGATGCCCGTGCCGGCCACCGTGCAGATCTTCCCGTCGGCCGCGACCTTCCGGACCCGGTGGTTGTCGGCATCAGAGATGTAGATGGCGCCTGCGCTGTCCACCGCCACCCCGCGCGGGCGGTTCAGTTGGGCCGAGACGGCGGGGCCGCAGTCGCCGCTGAAGCCCTTGGTGTCCGTGCCGGCAACGGTGCTGATCTTCCCGTCGGACGTGATCTTCCGGACCCGGTGGTTGTTGTACTCGGCGACGTAGAGGGCTCCGGTGGTGTCCACCGCGACCCCGTACGGGTGCTTCAACTGGGCCGAAACGGCAGGTCCGTTGTCCCCTGAGAACCCCGCGACCCCGGTCCCCGCGACCGTGCTGATCGGAGGGGCGGAGTCCTCGCCACTTGTGGTTGCCTCGTGGGCACTGCTCATCGTCATCCCTTCACCGTTCACTGACCGCCTACTACGAGGGGCTGTCGTTAGGAGGCGGACGGGTCCTCGGCAGTCGGCTTGGATGCCTCGGGGGCCGGAGGGGCCTCGGGTGGCTTGGAGAAGTCGCTCTTCTTCGGCCTGTTCTCCAGGTCCTCGTCCTTCTGGAGGCCGCTGTGCTCCGTCACCGTCGCACTCGACTCCTGCATGCCGGCGGACGCCGCCGTGGACACCGAGCCGGGGTTCTGGGCGTACTGGGCCTGCGCTCCGGCCGACGCCTGGGTGGTCTGGATGAAGGAGCCGAGGAAGCCCAGGATGGCCCGCGCTTCGGGTGACGTCTCCTGCACGACCCTCGCGCGGGAGTTGGCCCCGTGGATCGCGCTGGTGAACAGACTCGTGGTCGTGTCGTCGTACGTGTCGTCGTCGGCGTCCTCGAAGTCGACGCCCGCGCCCGGCTGCGGCTTGGCACCGTCGGTGGTTACTGAGAAGAGCCTCGCGCCACTGCCCGCAGAGTTGAAGATGTTGTCGAACACCATGGTCGTCATCCCTTGTTGTCGTGGTGGCGGCGTGGCCCGCCGGTCAGGGCTGCTTGTGCAGCTCTCGATCGCTGCCGGTCAGGCTCTCGCCGTCGAACATCGTGTGGTCGACCTCCAGGGCGGAGACGACTTCGGCCAGCCCCTTCATGCGGAAGCCGTTCCCGCCGGCCAGGTCGATGTCGCCGAGGTCGCGGGCGACCACGTACTCGAGGCCGGGGTAATCCCTGGACTGTGGGGGAGACAGGACCGCCACCGGTACGTCGTACTTCACCGCGAGCAACCCGGAGAAGGTCACCGGAATCTCGTAGGAGTACTGCTTGCGGGTCCGCCGCTGCGTGACGATGGTCTCCACGCGGGAGCCCGGCGGGACCTCGCCGGAGATCTGCGAGTTCGAGGCCCAGCTGGTGGTCAGGGAGCCGCCGACTGAGCCCGTGATGCCCAGCATCAACTGGGCGTTGAGCTCCGCGCTGCCGGTGGCGCTGCCCGTGGTCGTGAACGCCCCCGAGCTTGTCACCGAGTTCGTCGTGGAGTTCGTCACCCCGTTCGTCGTCGAGTTCGTCACGCCGTTCTCGGTGCCGTTGTCGGTGTCGACCCCGACGCTGTCCTTGCTGTTCTTGTTGCTCACGGTGTTCGTGACCTTGTTCCCCATTTCGTTCTGGAGCTGGTTCTGCAGCTCCGTCCCGAACTGGGACTGGAGGGACACCTGGAGCTGGTTCTGCAGCTGGAGCTGTACCTCCGCGCTGACGCTGCCGCCGAAGGTGAGCTGGGCCTCCCCCTGGAGCGACCAGTTGACCTCGTTCGACACGGTGAACTGGATCGAGTCGGTGAAGGTAATCGGGGATGTCTGACTGCGGTTGACATAGGTGCGCGAGGAGAACGTGTCGGGCGGGGGCTGGCTGATGTTGCGCCGCTCCTCGATCAACGGCTCCCCGAGGTTCATGTAGGCGAGCCAGCCCAGTTGGAAGGCGGACCCGGGGAAAGAGCCGAATCGCGACTTGTTCACGGAGAACCCGACGGGCTTGTGCCGCACGCCGTAGTCGTCGACGTAGACCAGGCTGGGGTGGTCCAGGATGGACTGCCAGGTCTGCTCGATATTGAGTTCCCGCAGGTTCTTCTTCGTCAGCGGCTGGCGCTTGGCCCGTTCCAGGTTATACGCGTTGGAAGGCATTCCGTCCTCGACTGATCTGGTCGAACTGCGCTCGGTGAACGATAAAGCGGTGACAGGCATCTGTCGCATGTCCCGACAATTGAAATTACCGCGGGTTCCATCACCTAAACGGCGACTCGGTGTGTTCACCCAATCGGGTGGTCAAGGTTCGGCGATGGTTCTCAACTCGCTGTAGTTGACGATACGTTGAAGTGCCCCCAATCACCCGACCCATGTCCTTCCGGCAGTCCTGCCTGCGGGTGCTGCGGCCTCGCCGTTGAAGTGGGTTAGGGTATGAGATTCGGCCATTCCATCGCTTTCGAAACCCCCTTAATCGAGGGCGATTGAGCCTGCGGCCATTCTGCGCGATAAGCACTGAACTGAGCGTCCGACGCGTTGTTTTCCACATTCAGAACAGGTGAGGTTTCCGCTATGTACACCCAAGAACGTACGACGATGGCGAATTTGGTGGTCGGCGGCCCGGTGGCGGTGAACAGCTACGACAACGCAATCGTGGCGGCACTGCTCGAAAACCGGCCGGTCATGCTCGTCCACGCCTTCAACGGCGGCTACCTGCGGCCCGCCGAGTTGAAGGAGGAGAGCCACGACAAGGGGGTCAAACTGGCCACCGCGCTCGACCCGGACACCAAGGAAGCCCAGGGCCACCTCTGGTACATCACTCCCGCCGGCTTCTTCGGGCAGCGACCGCTGTACTTCATCGAGAGCGCCGCGGGCCAGGCGTCGCCCGAACTCGCCGGTGAGGGCGAAGCCGACGCCGGGCGCGGCGACGACGGCGCGCCGAAGCCGCAGCGCCGGCGCATCACCGTCCACCAAGAGGCCCCCAAGAGCACCGCCGACACCGTCCAGGTCGGCCTCCCCGACAAGGTCGGAGACAAATGGCGCGGGAAGAACGGCGCGCCCGAGGACACTCAGCTCTGGGTCACCACGGTGACGCCGTGGGGCGGGATCACCTTCGTGCCCATCACCCACCCCGACGCCATCCTCGGGTTCAAGGACCACGCGGTGACGGCCGACAGCGAGGTGCGTCTCACCTACAACTGGGGCGGGGACTTCACGGGGACGGTCATCAACACGTTCTACCCGCGGCTGCCCAGCGAGTGGAACGTTCCCTACCACCACGTCTTCACGTGATCCGCGGCTACCTTCGCGCCGAACCCGTCCCGAACCAACGCCCGCACCGCCTGGAAGAGGCACCACGATGCCCGTGCCCATCGAAGAACTGAAGCTGGAGATCGTCAACGCCGCCACGGGGAATCCCCTCGGCGCCGAGGCCGCGCCGAGCGCCGACGGGGTACTCGTCGTCCGCGACGTCCCCGATGGCGGACCGAGCCCGGAGCAGTGGCAGCTCGCCCCCGTGCAGGCCGCGGAAGGCGAGGAAGATGAACACCACCAGGCGTATGTGATCCGCAACGCAGTCAGCGGCAAGGTGCTCGACGACCCCGCCGACGCGGACCGCGCCGTCCGCCAGTGGGACGCCGCCGACGGCAATCAGAGTCAGCAATGGCACGTCGTCCGCGTCGAGGGCGAAGCGGGCCTCTACTTCATCGAGAGCACGACCGATGGCACCGTCCTCGACCTCGACGAGCCCCGCGCGGACGACACCCGGATCGTCCTGCGCGAGCACGACGACAGCGCGGAGAGCCAGCGGTGGCGGTTCGTGCCGGCCGAGCCCGAGCGCACCAGCGACCCCGTGCTGAGCTGGGCAGCACTGGGCCACTGGAACGGCCGCCGGTCCTGGCGACTGACCCCCTCGGCCGCGCTGCGCCCGGCGCCCGACGCGACGCCCTCCTTCAGCAACATGCTGCTGGTCCTAGAGCAGTTCGGGAGCGACCAGGAAGCCGGGGAGTGGAAGAGCGAAGGGCCCACCCGCTCTCCCGGCGGGCAACCGGGCTGGTGGGCCGGGGCCGGTGCGCGGTTCCTCGCCGACACCACGGGAGAGGGGCCGGCGGACATCGTAGGACTCAAGCCCGCGGAGGGGGCTGTGACGTCGTCCAGCAGAGGCGACGGCAGATTCGACGACGAAGAGCGCGTGCTGCACCCACCCGTACCCTCCGCGAGCCCCGAGGACCTGTGGACCCTCGCGGACACCACGGGCAGCGGCAAGCCCGACATCGTCGTGCTTGCCACCGACGGTGTCCGAGTGTCTCCTCAGGACGAGGACGGGACGTTCGCGCCCGCGGGCGGCGAGCCGGCCCTCAAGGCGTTCGGACACGGCGAGCAGGCCGGTGGTTGGCTTGCCGACAAGCATCCGCGCTTCCTCGCCGACACCACCGGCGACGGCCGGCTCGATGTCGTCGGCTGCCACGATGACGGCGTCTGGGTATCGCTCCAGGACGGGGAAGGAAAGTTCGCACCGATCGGCGACGAACCGGTCCTCCTGGCGTTCGGCCACGACGAGAAGGCGGGCAGTTGGCTTGCCGACAAGCATCCGCGCTTCCTCGCCGACACCACCGGCGACGGCCGGCTCGATGTCGTCGGCTGCCACGATGACGGCGTCTGGGTATCCCTCCAGGACGAGGACGGAGCATTCGCCGAACCCCTCTACGTCCTCGACGACTTCGGGGTCGACCAGGGGTGGAGCTCGGTCGAGGAGCACCCCCGGTTCCTGCTCAGGACCACCAGTGACGGAGCACCGGACATCGTCGGGTTCGGGCCACTGGGCGTCGTCGTGTCACGTGGGCGCGGCGACGGCACGTTCGCGCCCTCGAAGCTCGTCCTGAACGACTTCGGGATCGCCCAGGGGTGGACGAGCGGGAAGCACCTCCGCTTCCTCGCCGACGTCACCGGCGACGGCAACCCGGACATCGTCGCCTTCGGCAACGAAGGCGTCTGGGTGTCGCACGGCCGCGGCGACGGCCACTTCGAGCAGGCCCAGCTGGTGTGCCGAGGGTTCGGGTACAACGAGGACGCCGGCAGCTGGCGGGTCGACCGCCACCCCCGCTTCCTCGCCGACATCATCGGCGACGGGCGCGTCGACATCGTCGGCTTCGGCGGCCCGGGGGTGTACGTCGCCCGAAACCTCTACCGCCGCTTCAGGACCCGGTAACCCTCAGAGGACCTCCACAGCCGCACCCCGGCGACGCACCATCGGCGTGCCGAAACCCGTCACTCCGCCCCGACGTGCGGCCTGGCACGCCTTCGCCTGCGAGGCCGCACCGGATCCATCCTTTACCCAACGACGGCTTCAACGCCCCCAGACGCTGACTCAGCTCCGGGCTGCGCCATCGGGCCGGCAAAGGTGCAGGAATATCAGGGATATACGGTCGGAGGCGCAGGCCCGGCTCACGACGAGCTCATCGTCTCCTTACTGGTGGAGCCGCCTAGGCGGTGTCTTCAAATGATCTTCAGTGGTGGATCACGGTTGGGTGATTCGTCGCATGAACTGTCGGATGCTGAGTGGAAGTTCGTTCGGCCGCTGCTCCCTGAGTCTTTGCGAGGCCGGAAGCGGTTGGATGACCGCACCGTGCTCAACGGGATCGTCGAGATCCGGCGGAACCCAATCGCTTTCGGATCCTTCACGCCGGCTGAGAGAGCACGGAAGCCCGACCCACGGCGGGCTCGTCGTCGTGCTGGACACCGGCGAGGTCGATTTCCAACGGCTCCAGACCCGAGTCGGCCGTGGACCGCGGCAGGGTGCGGACTTCTGCGTCCATGCCGCGCTCTTCCACATCCCGGCCGTCGGCGATACCGACCTGCACCGGCAGCCGTACGAGGAGCGCCGGATCGAACTCTTGAATGCCATCGACGGCGGGCCGGTGACACTGCAGCCGGTGTCCTTCATCGGTGACGTGGAGGTGGCGACCGGCCGGGGCCGGCGCTCTCAGCGACCTGGAGGCATCGCTGCGAAACCGCGGCGCTCGCGAATATGCGGGCGGGCATGGCGGTTCGGGGTGGGTGTCCGCTCCGCGACGCAGGCCCTCATCCCGAGCCAGCTCCGCACCAGCCGGATCCGGCAGGTGGGCGCCAGCCTTCCGCTTGGCGCTGTTGCTGCTGCTATGAGTGAGGCCGTATCAGGGACGATCGAGCAGGTGCTGACTGCTGCTCCCGCGCGCCGTTCGGAGCACGAAAGGCCGCCCTTCAGGTGATTGCGGGACTCCTCACGAGCCAGGCAGTCGACACAGGGGTACGGCGTTGGAGCAAAGCAGGACCCAGACCCCCGCGAGGAGATCGGCCATGTACGCAGCAGTCCGACGGTACGAAGGAGTGACCGATCCATCCGAGGCAGGACGTATCGTGAACGAGGGGTTCGTACCGCTCATGCGACAGGTCCCGGGCTTGGTGGCCTACTACTGGGTCGACGCCGGGGACGGAGTCATGGTCTCCACCAGCATCTTTCACGACCAAGCCGGCGCCGAGGCATCGGTCTCCAGAGCGGCGGAATTCGTCCGGGACAACCTTGCGACACTTCTCCCCAACCCACCTCAGGTCATGGCCGGAGAGGTCGTGGCCTCCGCATAAGCACTTCAACTGGTCACTAGCCGGACGAGAAGTTCCCTCAGACGTCACGTGGAACCCCGGCTCTCTACGGGCGCCACGTTTGGCGGGAGACCGGGGCGCCGGAGGGCTGTGATCTACGGACCCAGGGGGCGGGTTCGCAGGCATGTCAGCGTGTCCGTATCGACGGCGTCGGGATGGCGTTCACCGTGAACCGGCCAATGCCCGGCGCCGCCGTGGTGGGGGAGCCCCGAGTCCGGTCCCGCACTGTCGCGGTCACCGACTTCACACCCCAGCCGCCCGCGTCAGGCAGCTGTCCGGAAATGCCGTGCCCGCGTAGAAGGGGAGACGCTGCCTGGCCCATCTGCGCCGCATCGCCGGGTCGGTAAGGAAGGCGTTGCGCGCGCCGACATGCTTCGTTACTTCATCAAAAGCGCGCTCTGATACCTGATTCCCCAGCAGGGCTCCCCGCACCGAGATCCGGGCAGGGAGCCGTGCTGCTCAGCGGGGTGTCACCGGATTCCTCTGGGGACGCCCCGCCCTTTTGAGGCGAGGAGGATGGGACTCTTGCGGAGCAGGGCAGGGAATGCCGGATCGCTGCCAGCGAGATCTGGCGTGTTCCTCGCACGGTGGCGAGGTGGCCTATGGCGGTCAAGAGCTCTCAACTGTCAGTCCTCCAGACTAGGTTGATGTGTATGACGACAGCTGTGACAGCGCAGGACGCCGGGCACGCTCGGTGGACCTTCCGCCTGCGCGTGTCGTCGACGACGCTCGCCGCGCTGAGGGGTGAGTGGGACCGGTGCCGGTGGGTGTGGAACGAGTGCTGTGCGAAGTCGAAGCAGACGCACCTGTGGAACAAGATCCGGACCGACGACACGGACAGGCGGACGTGCGGTCCGGCGCAGCTTGACAAGATGTTGACCGACGCTCGCAAGGGCTTGTCGTGGCTGGGTGAGGGCAGCTCGGTTGTGCAGCAGCAGGTGATCCGGGACTTCGCGAAGTCCCGTGCCAAGGCCCAGAGGGACATCAAGGAGGGCCTGCCCATACGGCAGCGCGCCGGGATGCCGAAATACAAGAAGAAGCGTGAGGCTTGGCCGACCCTGAACTACACCCGGCGTGGTTTCCGCCTCAAGGGCGGGCGTTTGCACCTGGCCGGCGGCATCGCGTTGACGGTGGTGTGGTCGCGGGATCTACCCGCCCTCCCGTCGTCGGTGCGGGTCTTTCAGGACTCCATCGGGCATTGGTACGCGAGTTTCGTGGTGCCGGCCGAAGTCGAAACGCTGCCCCGGACCGGTCGCGTGATCGGTATCGACTGGGGTGTAAAGGAGACCGCGACCACCACATCCGACGCCCACGATCTCCCGCATGCCCAGTACGGCCGGAGAGCCGCGCAGAGGTTGGCCCGGTACCAGCGGATGATGTCTAGGCGCGAGCCGAAGAAGGAGCAGCGTGGGTCGAAGGGCTATCGGCGGGCGAAGAATCTGACGGCGAAGCTGCACAAGAAGGTGGCCCGGCAGCGGGAGGACGCCGCCCGCAAGTGGGCCAAGCGCGTAGTCCGCGATCATGATGCTTTGGCGGTGGAGGACTTCCGCCCGAGGTTCTTGGCCAAGTCCACCCTGGCTCGCAAGGCGGCGGATGCGGCCATCGGCGTGACGAAGATGGCCCTGATGGAGATGGGCCGCAAGCACGGGCGCACCGTGTACCTGGTGCATCCCGCGTATACAACGATGGAGTGTGCGCAGTGCGGCGCGAGAACCAAGCACGCACTACCTCTCTCACAACGAACCTATGCCTGCACCGCGTGCGGAGCCGAATCCCCCAGGGATAAGAACTCCGCCCGCGTGATGCTGGTCCGGGCTGGTCTCAACCCGGCTGGTGCTGATCGCACAAGTCCAGACGGGGCGCGGCCCCGGCCGGCAGCGTGAGCCAGAAATCCCCACACCAGCGTAGGAGGGAGGGCGAGGAACCCCCTCCCTCCAGGGAGGGGAGGAGTCAAATGCGGCTTTGGAACCAGGCCACAGCCAAGGCGATGAGCCCGCTCCCCGCGGCGTACAGGGCGCCGCGGACCGGCTCCTGCCACATCGGGCGGGGGCGGGAGCGCTGTACACGGGGGTGGCGCAGGCGCTGGCGGCGTGTCCGGCGCTTGCCGGTGCCGTCCCCGGGCAGGGTGGTACCGTCGTTTTGCATAGGTGTGCCTCCAGAAAATCGGGTCTTCGCGGTCCTGATGGTTGCGGTGCATCGCGTGGAGAGTCGTCCCGACCGGGTTCCTAAGCCTGCGGTCGAGTCGGCTCTCCTTTCGCTTGTAATGATGCTACCGACAGCTGGTAGGCCGATCGTAATTCCCGCCGCCCGATGGGTTCCTGGTGATGCGTCAGCTGTCTTTGTGGTGGCTTCCCGAGACTCACGAGACTGACCAAGACAGGTACCCGTGAGCAGGGCTTATGGCCTACGCGGACTGCCTGCGGCTTCTTGTTCCTTGAACATCTACAGCCCTCTGGGTGCCACTCGTCGCCTTCCCGGCTCGTCAGCGGAGAACGTCATGGAGTCGTGGTCGAGCGCACGTCTCCTGCCCCCGGCCGGCGGCAGGGGACGTGAATGGGGCGTACCTCGTCGCGCGGGTAGGTCTCCAGGATCTGAGCAGGTCGCGGCCGTCGGCCCGTCGCACCGACTCGGTGTACGTGGCGGAGGAGAACAGCCCCAGGAAGCGGCGCTCGCTGATGACGTTGCCCTCGGCCTCGGCGCCGTCCTCACCGGGTGCGGAGACCAGCTCGTACTCGCGGAAGCCGAGGAAGGTGAGGTGGTCGGCTGACAGCCATCGCAGCAGTTCGCGGGCCTCGTCGATCTCCTGGTCGCGCAGGTCGCCGGCGGTCGGCTCGGCGGGCAGCTCGTCGGCGATGCGCAGCGCCGCGCCGCGCATCTT
>NZ_JBIRGO010000020.1:0-140806 GCF_044328065.1 Streptomyces sp. NPDC017993 | reverse complement strand
CGGCGCGCGGCGGCGGTGTTGGTGTTGGGACCCCCGCCCCCCCGTGGGTGGGGGGGGGGGGGGGGGGGGGTGCGGGCCGGGGGTGGCGGCCCCCCCCCCCCCCCCGCGCCGCACGGACACTCGGACGCGTACGCCCACAGACGCGCTCACCCCGGGGTCACCGGACCCTGGGACGACGCTTCCCCTACGACACCACGTCCTTCTTCGCGAAGCCCCGGAAGGCCAGCGCGAACAGCACCAGCGCGTACGACACCGAGACCGCCGAGCCCTGGATCATCCCCGACCACTCCATGTGGGGCTGCAGCGCGTCCGCCCAGGAGTACTGCCAGTGGGCGGGCAGCACGTTGCGCCAGGTGTCGAGGGCGGTGACCTGGTCGAGGACATTGCCGACGATGGTCAGGCCGACGGCGCCACCGACCGCGCCCAGCGGTGCGTCGGTCACCGTGGACAGCCAGAACGCCAGGGCCGCGGTGACCAGCTGGCTGACGAAGAGGTAGCCGACCACGACCGCCAGCCGCGGCACCGCGTCGCCCGCCGACAGTGCGCCTCCGGTGGGCAGTTGCAGCGGGCCCCAGCCGTACGCGGCGGCGCCCACGGCGAGCGCGACCAGCGGCAGCAGCACCATCGCGGCGGCGCTGAACACCAGCCCGACGGTGAGCTTGCTCAGCAGCAGCCGGGCCCGCGGGACGGGCGCGGCGAGCAGATAGCGCAGCGAGGACCAGCTCGCCTCAGAGGCGACGGTGTCACCGCAGAACAGGGCCACCGGCACGACCAGCAGGAAGCCCGCCGAGACGAACAGGACGGTGGCGGCGAAATTGCCGCCCGAGGCGGTGGCGGTGTCCATCAAGGTGACCCGGCCGTTGCCGCGGGAGCTCGGGTCACCACCGATCGCGAACGCCGCGACCAGCACGAACGGCAGCAGCGTGAGAATCGCGGCGATCACCAGGGTGCGGCGCCGCTTGAGCTGGCGCAGCGCCTCGACGCGCAGCGGGAGGGTGCGGCGCGCGCGGTAGCCGGGCGCGGCGGGCGCCGACGGCTGCGGCGGTTCGGGGCTGGTGTGCACCGGCGGCTCCGGCGGTGCGGGGGTGGCGGGGGCGGTCATCGGTCACCTGCGATCAGGGTGAGGAAGGCGTCTTCCAGGCGGCGGTGCGGGCCGACGCGGTCCACGGGGATCTCCAGCCGGATGAGGTCGGCGAGCAGCTCGGGTGTACCGGCCGGGTCGGCGAGGCGGATCAGCAGGCCCTCCTCGGCGCGGACGGCGGAGACGACCCCGGGGAGCGCGTCGGCCTTTTCCACCAGGGCGTCGGAGAGCGGCTCGGAGCCCGCGACGCCCACCAGCAGGGTGTCGCCGGAGCCGACGATCTCGCTGACCGGGCCCGCCTGGACGAGCCGGCCGCGGTCCATGACGACCAGGTGCGTACAGGTCTGTTCGACCTCGGACAGCAGATGACTGGAGACGATGACGGTGCGTCCCGCGGCGGCGTAGCGGATCATCACGTCGCGCATCTCGCGGATCTGCGGCGGGTCGAGTCCGTTGGTGGGCTCGTCGAGGATCAGCAGATCCGGCAGGCCCAGCATGGCCTGCGCGATGGCCAGGCGCTGCCGCATGCCCTGGGAGTAGGTGCGCACCGCGCGTTGCAGCGCGTCGCCCAGGCCGGCGATCTCCAGGGCCTCGTCGATGTGCGCGTCTGCGGCGGGCCGGCCGGTGGCCTGCCAGTACAGATCGAGATTGGCCCGTCCGGAGAGGTGCGGCAGGAAGCCTGCGCCCTCGACGAACGCGCCGACCCGGGAGAGCACCGGCGCGCCGGGACGGATCGCATGGCCGAAGATCCGGATCTCGCCGCCGTCGGGCCGGATCAGGCCCATCAGCATCCGCAGGGTCGTGGTCTTGCCGGCGCCGTTGGGTCCCAGCAGGCCCAGCACCTGGCCCTGCTCCACGCGGAAGGACAGGCCCTGCACGGCATACCTGTCGGCGGACTTGGCGTAGCGCTTGCTGAGATCGGTGATCTGCAGCGGGACGCCGGCCAGGGCCGGGTCGGGCGCCGGGGCCGAGGTCCGGCGGCGGGCGGTGAGCAGCAGGAGCGCGGCGACGACCGCGGCCCCGGCGGGCAGGCCCCAGGTCCAGGCGGGCAGCGGGGTGGCCGCGCTGCGCACCTGGGGGGCGGTGGGCACGTCGAGGCCGCCGTCGTGCAGCGAGACGGTGTACTTGGCGGGCTCGTCCGGGGAGGCGTAGGCGAGGTCGGTGGCGGAGAGCACCATCCGCATCCGGTGGCCGGCCGCGAAGTCGTGGTCGACGGCGGGCAGCCGCAGCCGGACGCGCTTGCCGTCCTCGGCGTCCTTGACGCGGTACGGCGTGACCAGCTGGGACGGCAGCACCTGCCGGCTCCCGTCGGGGGCGACGTCGTACAGCTTGGCGAAGAACACCGCGTCGGAGGAGCTGGAGCGGACGTCGACGGTGGCAGTGGGGCTGCCCGTGAGGTGGGTGGAGCCGCGCAGCGGCGCCGAGTCGAAGTGCGCGAACTGGCCCGGGAATTCGAGGGACAGGCCGCCGGCACCCAGCGACGAGAAGTTGCCGAGCGCGCCGACGCCGGGCACCGCGGAGATGGCGGGCGGTCCGGCGCCGGCCGGGTTGCCGAAGGTCTGCTCGCGGCCGGCGAGCGGCACCCGCCGTGGATCGTTGTCCAGCCCGGTGTAGCGGTCACCACTGGCGCCGCGCAGCCGGACGGCGCCGTCGGTGGAGTCCACTCCCCCGCTGCGGCTGACCCGGAACGCGGGGCCGGTGTCGACGCTCTTGTCCTTCTTCAGGTACCGGTCGAACCAGGTCTTGGTGCGGGCTTCGAGCCGGGGCATCTCGCGGTCCCCGCCGTCGTGACCGCCGGCGATCCAGTCGACGTCGACCGGCGCGCCGTTCTTGCGGACCGCCTGCTGGATCCTGTCGGCGTTGTCCAGCGGGAAGAGGGAGTCGGTCTGGCCCTGCATGATCAGGGTCGGCACCTTGATGCGGTCGCCGACGGCGGACGGGCTGCGGGCCTCCAGGAGCTTTTCTGCGGCGGCGTCCGGCTTGCCGGCGACGGCGACCCGCTCGTACATCTCGCAGAGCTCCGCCTCGAACTTCTGGCAGCCGGTGTCCGTGGGCACGGTGGGCGCGGCGCCCGGTGCTCCGGTGGGGCTGCCGGCCTCGCCGGTGGTGAAGAAGATCCCGGCCCACAGCTTCTTGAAGACGCCGTGGGGGAACAGCGCGTCGGCGAGGTTCCAGTACGTGATCTGTGGGGCGATGGCGTCGACCCGCGGGTCGTGGCCGGCCGTCAGCAGCGAGATGGCGCCGGCGTAGGACGCTCCGGCCATGCCCACCCGGGGGTCGCCGGGCTTGTCGAGCTGCACCTCGGGCCGCTCGGCGAGCCAGTCGATCAGCCGGCGGGCGTCGGCGACCTCGCCGTCCGGGTCGTTCAGCCCGATGTTCCCGGTCGACTTGCCGAAGCCGCGCGCGGACCAGGTCAGGACCGCGTAGCCGTCCCGGGCCAGCTGCTCCGCCTGTGCCCTCACGTCGTTCTTGCTGCCGCCGAAACCGTGCGAGAGCAGCACCGCGGGCCGCCGCCCGCTGGTGCCCTCGGCAGTAAAGAAGGAGGTGTCAATACGGACCTTCTTCTCACTGCCCGGCTTTTCGGGCATCGCCATGGCCCGGTCCTCGCGGTGCACTGCGGGTGCGGCGTCGGAGGAGGCGGCCGCCCAGGTGCCGCCTCCTATGAGTACGGCAAGGGCGGCCGCGGTCGCACAGAGCCGCTTCCGGCGCGTGCCGGAAGCGGCCCGCGGACCGCGGCGAAGTGGGAGATCCATATCTGAATCCTAGGTATGGCCCGGAGGCCGCACCCCGCCCCGTGGGGTGAGCCTTGCCACCTCCCGGTGAAGTACATACCGGGGGCCCGTACCGCGCTTGTGGTACGGGCCACTTGTGCGCGCGGGCGATGCGAGGGACGTCCGCGCAGGCCGGCGGCGGCCGGTGTGCCGCCGCCCGGCCCCGTGCGCTATCGCCGGGTCGGCTCGGGTGCCGTGATGCGGAACCGGGCCAGAGCCCCGTCGCTGCTCCAGTGCTCCAGGCCGGCCTTCTCCAGTACCCGGGCGGATGCCGGGTTGGGCAGCTCCACGTCGGCCCCCACGGTGTGCACACCCGGGGCGATGAGGGCGAACTCGACGACGGCGCGGGCCGCCTCGGTGGCAAAGCCGCGGCTCTGCCGGGAGGGGACGATCCCGTATCCGAACTCCAGGTAGCCGTCGACGGGCGGCCAGAAGAGGCCGATCGCGCCGACCACCAGGGCGCTGTCCCGCTCGATGATCTGCCGCTGGCCGTACGTGCCGTGCGCGTCGGGCCGTTCGGCGATGTAGCCGGCGATGACGCGGTCACCTTCGGCGGGGAAGTCCGCCGCCCAGTGGGCCCTGCGCTCGTCACCGAGGACGGCGGTGACCTCGTCCGCGGGCCACGGCCGCAGCACGAGCCGGTCAGTGGCCAGGTCCGCGCCGGTCAGACGAAAGGAGGAAGCAGAGAGTTGGGAGGGGCTGGTGGGGCGAGAGGGATGGGAGGAAGAAGAGGAAGACACTCGACACTCCTGGTCGTGGGCGAAACGACCGGGTCGCGCTCTCCGTCAGGCGACCCGGGCAAGGGCATGCTGATGAAGCTCGTGGCGGGCCATATTCATCAACCTCCCCTGCCGCAGCGGCGATCGCCCCTCTCGGGCGCATCCGCAGGATACCAACGGGCGGGCGCACAAGAGCGTCGGACGACGCAACGGGCATCCCGGCGTACGGGGTGCCCGTTGCGTCGTCCGTCGTCGGAGGCCGTCCGCCGGTCAGTACTGCGGCGGTCCGAAACCGCCCTGCGGGGCGGACGGGTTGCCGGGCGGCGGGTTGCCCGGGGGCATCGGCGGCGGGTTGCCGGCCGGGGGCATCGGCGGGCCCTGCTGCGGCATCGGCGGCCCGGGCTGCTGCCAGCCGGCCGGCGGCGGGCCCTGCGGGCCGGGCGGCACCATGCCGGGGACGCCGAACTGCGGGGCCGGGGCCGGGGGATGCCAGCCGGGGGCGACCGGCTCGCCGCGGCCCATCAGGGCGAACAGCGCGAGCGAGCCGAACAGGGACAGCACCAGGCCGAGGTGCACGAGGACCGAGAAGCCCGGGGAGGCGGCGCCGAAGTCGAAGAGCGTGCCGCTGTTGGCCATCGCGATGACACTCAGCAGGGCGTTCGGCAGCAGCACCGTCGCCAGGCCCATGGCCAGGCCGCGGGCCGCGCCGCCGCGTGCCAGGCAGCTCAGGGCGGCCGCGGCGCTCAGCCCGATGAGGGTCAGGTAGTAGGCGCCGGGAGACACATCCAGCAGGGAGATGAGAACGCCCGTGCCGAGGTAGAACACGTCCGCCGAGCCGAGTCCGCGCTCCACCAGCCAGTAGATGTTCCAGGCCACATACAGCAGCACCATCGCGCCGAGGATCAGCCCGGCGACCGTACCGGGCACCTTCACGGGGCGCATCGGCGGTTCGCTGGGGCGCGGGCGCGGCCAGGAACGCATTCCGGCCAGCAGCACGACGCACGCCACGAGGGAGAGCGGGACCAGGCACAGCGCGCTGACGAAGACGCCTTCGAACGTCGTGGAGTTCTGCTCGAAGGGGATGAGGAAGTAGCGGTTCTGGTCGGTGGCGAAGCCGGTGCTCACGATGGCCTGCAGCGACATCACGAAGGTGAGGGTGCTGCCGACGGCGAGCAGACCACCGGCCGTCCGCAGCCCGGCGAACGCCGCCCAGGCCGCGGCCAGCTGGACGACGGCGAGGCCGAGGTGGAAGGGGATGGTGACCTGGTCACGGCCGCTCCTGCGCCCGCCGGTCCAGATGTCGAAAAGGCCGTCGAGCCCGAACGCATCGACGTCGATTGCCAGCCAGTAGGCGGTGTAGAGGAAGAACAGCAGGCAGAACACCCCGCCGGTGATCCGCGCGCCCTTGGCCAGCGCCATACTTCGTGGCATTTTGCCCCCCGTTGGATTTCGTCTGTCCGCGAAGGAGCACGGTAGCAATCGTTTTCGGTCACGCCAGCCCCCCGGATCGGTGGTGGGGAAACCACCGCTGCGCCGCCCCCGCGGACAGCGCGAACCCCCTGCCGGCGCACGGCCGGCAGGGGGTTCGGCCGCCGACCGACCGGCGGCGGCCGGTCGGTCGGCGGGACGGGGCGACGGGGCGCCGCGGGCGTCAGTGGTTGCTGGGGAAACCGAGGTTGATGCCGCCGTCGGACGGGTCGGGCCAGCGGGTGGTGACGACCTTCCCGCGGGTGTAGAAGTGCACGCCGTCGTTGCCGTAGATGTGGTGGTCGCCGAAGAGCGAGTCCTTCCAGCCACCGAAGGAGTGGTAGCCGACGGGGACCGGGATCGGCACGTTCACGCCGACCATGCCGGCCTCGACCTCCAGCTGGAAGCGGCGGGCCGCGCCGCCGTCCCGGGTGAAGATCGCGGTGCCGTTGCCCCAGGGCGAGTTGTTCATCAGGGCGATGGCGTCGTCGTAGGTCTCGACGCGGACGACGGACAGCACCGGGCCGAAGATCTCGTCGCGGTAGGCGTCCATCTCGGGCGTGACGTTGTCCAGGAGCGAGACGCCGATCCAGTGGCCGTCCTCGTAGCCCTCGACGGTGTAGCCGGTGCCGTCGATGACGACGTCGGCGCCCTGGGCCGCGGCGCCCTCGACGTACGAGGCGACCTTTTCGCGGTGGACCTTGGTGATCAGCGGGCCCATCTCGGAGGCCGGGTCGTCGCCGGGGCCGATCCGCAGGTTGTCGGCGCGCTCCTTGATCTTGCCGATCAGCGGGTCGGCGGTGTCACCGACCGCGACGACCACGGAGATCGCCATGCAGCGCTCGCCGGCCGAGCCGTACGCCGCGTTGATCGCGGAGTCGGCGGCCAGGTCGAGGTCCGCGTCCGGCAGCACCAGCATGTGGTTCTTGGCGCCGCCCAGCGCCTGGACACGCTTGCCGTTGGCGGTGCCGGTGGTGTGGATGTAGCGGGCGATGGGGGTGGAGCCGACGAAGGAGACCGCGGCGATGCCGGGGTGCTCCAGGATCGCGTCGACGGCCACCTTGTCGCCGTTGACGACGTTCAGCACACCGTCGGGCAGACCCGCCTCGGCGGCCAGCTCGGCGAGCTTGAACGCGGCGCTGGGCACCTTCTCGCTCGGCTTGAGGATGAAGGTGTTACCGCAGGCGATGGCGAGGGGGAACATCCACATCGGCACCATCGCCGGGAAGTTGAACGGCGTGATGCCGGCGACCACGCCGAGCGACTGGCGGATCGAGGCGACATCCACCCGGGTGGAGACCTGGGTGGACAGCTCGCCCTTGAGCTTCTCCGGGATGCCGCACGCCAGCTCGATGATCTCCAGGCCGCGGGCGACCTCGCCGAGCGCGTCGGAGTGCACCTTGCCGTGCTCGGCGGTGATCAGCGCGGCGATCTCGTCGCGGTGCGCGTCGACCAGCTCGCGGTACTTGAACAGCACCGAGGTGCGCTTGGCCAGGGAGCTGGTGCCCCAGGTGCGGAACGCTTCCCCGGCGGCGGTCACGGCGGCGTCGACCTCGTCCACGGAGGCGAAGGCGACCTGCTTCTCCTGGGCACCCGTGGCCGGGTTGTAGACCGGGCCGAAGTTGCCGGAGACGCCCTCGACGGGCTTGCCGCCGATCCAGTGGCTGATGGTCTTCATGCGGGGGACCTTTCTGGTGACGACAACAAGCTGAGGTCAGAGGTGGCGGCGGCGTCCTGCGGCGTGCCGGTCGTACGCCTCGCGGGCGGCGACCGCCGCCGGACGCGTCGCGGTCTCGGCAACAGGAACATCCCACCAGGCCGCAGCGGCCGGCGCGCCCGGCACAGTGTCAGCCGTTTCGGTCTCGACATAGACACATGTGGGCCGATTCGCGGTGCGCGCCTCGGCGAGCGCGGCGCGCAGCTCACCGACGGTGGCGGCACGCAGGACGTGCATGCCGAGCGAGGCGGCGTTGGCGGCGAGATCGACGGGCAGCGGTGCGCCGGTGTACGTGCCGTCCTCAGCCCGGAAACGGTAGTCGGTGCCGAACCGCTCGCCCCCGGTCTCCTCGGAGAGCCCGCCGATCGAGGCGTAGCCGTGGTTCTGGATGAGGACGATGTTGATGTTCAGTCCCTCCTGTACCGCGGTGACGATCTCGGTGGGGTTCATCAGATATGTACCGTCGCCGACCAGCGCCCACACCGGCCTGTCGGGCGCGGCGAGCCGGACGCCAATCGCGGCCGGGATCTCGTAGCCCATGCAGGAGTAGCCGTATTCGAGGTGGTACTGCCTGCGGGACCGTGCGCGCCAGAGTTTGTGCAGGTCACCGGGGAGGGAGCCGGCGGCGTTGAGGACGATGTCGGTGTCGTCGACGACGGCGTCGAGGGCGCCGAGGACCTGGGTCTGGGAGGGGCGGGCGGTCTCGTCCTCCGCGGCGTAGGCGGCGTCGACGAGGGTCTCCCACTCGGTCTTGGCGGCGGTGTAGGCCGCCTCGTACGCCGGGTCGACGCGGTGGCCGGCCAGCTCGCGGGCGAGCGCTTCGAGTCCGGTGCGGGCGTCGGCGACGAGGGACAGGGCGCCGAGCTTGTGGGAGTCGAAGGAGGCGATGTTGAGGTTGACGAAGCGCACGCCGGGTGCGGCGAAGAGGGTGGCGGAGGCGGTGGTGAAGTCGGTGTAGCGGGTGCCGACGCCGAGGATCAGATCGGCCTCGCGGGCGAGGCCGTCGGCGGTGGCGGTGCCGGTGTGGCCGATGCCGCCGACGTCGGCGGGGTGGTCGTGGCGCAGCGAGCCCTTGCCCGCCTGGGTGGAGGCGACGGGGATGCCGGTGCTGTCGGCGAGGGCGCGCAGCGCGTCCTCGGCCTCGCTGTGGTGGACGCCGCCGCCCGCGATGATCAGCGGCCTGCGGGCGTCTCGGAGGGCGCGTACGACGTCGGCGAGGGCGGACGGGTCCGGGGCGGGGCGGGGGACGCGCCACACACGGTCGGCGAAGAACTCCTCGGGCCAGTCGTACGCCTCCGCCTGGACGTCCTGCGGCAGCGCGAGGGTGACGGCACCGGTCTCGACGGGGTCGGCGAGCACCCGCATCGCCTGGAGGGCGGCGGGGATCAGTGCCTCGGGGCGGGTGACGCGGTCGAAGAAGCGGGAGACCGGGCGCAGCGCGTCGTTGACCGACACATCGCCCGCGTACGGGACTTCGAGCTGCTGGAGGACGGGGTCGGCGCGGCGGGTGGCGAAGCTGTCGCCGGGCAGCAGCAGGACCGGGAGGCGGTTGACGGTGGCGAGCGCGGCGCCGGTGACGAGGTTGGTGGCGCCGGGCCCGATGGAGGTGGTGACGGCGTGGGCGGAGAGCCGGTCGCACTGCCGGGCGTAGCCGACGGCGGCGTGCACCATGGCTTGTTCGTTGCGGCCCTGGAGGTAGGGCAGTCCCGGGGGTTCGGGGGTGGTGCCCCTGGGGGACGCCGCCCGGGACTCCAGCAGGGCCTGGCCGAGGCCGGCGACGTTGCCGTGGCCGAAAATGCCCCAGCAGGCGTTGATCAGGCGGTGCCTGCGGCCGTCGCGCTCGGTGTACTGGTGGGCGAGGAACTCCACCAGGGCCTGGGCCACGGTCAGACGGCGGGTGCCGGGCGGGGGCGTGGGGGCGGTCATCGGGCGTCTCCTGCGGGCGCTGCGTAGAGGGGAAGGCGAGGGTCGACGGGCTGGTCGGGCCAGGTGCCACGGATCCAGCCGTGGTCGGGGTGGTCGCAGATCAGCCACTCGCGGGTCTCGCCGGGGCCGGCCATGACGTTGAGGTAGTACATGGTGTGGCCGGGCGCGGCGATGGACGGGCCGTGCCAGCCGTCCGGGATGAGGACGGCGTCGCCGCTGCGGACCTCGGCGAGGACGTCGGTGCCGCGGCCGTGCCCGGAGGGAGTGACGCGCTGGTAGCCGACGCCTTCGGTGCCGTGCGCGGCGGCGATCTCGAAGTAGTAGATCTCCTCCAACTCCGATTCCTCGCCGGGCCGGCAGGTGTCGTGCTTGTGCGGTGGGTAGGACGACCAGTTGCCGCCGGGGGTGAGCACCTCGACCGCGATGAGCTTGTCGCAGTCGAAGGCGCCTGCCGCGCCGAAGTTGTTGACCTGTCGGGAGCAGTTGCCGGTGCCGCGCAGTTCGACGGGGACGTCGCTGGCGGGGCCGTAGCGGGCGGGCAGGCTGCGGGTGCAGCGCGCGCCGGTGAGCGCGAAGCGGCCGCCGGCGTCGGTGGTCAGCTGCACCTGCGCGTCGCGCGGTACGTACGCGAAGTCGGTGACGCCGCTGAAGACGCTCTCCCGGCCGGTCAGTTCGAAGGTCTCGCCGGTGCCGGTGCGGACGGTGCAGCCGCCGGCCAGGGGCAGCACGATCCATTCGCTGTCGCCGGTGGCGAAGGCGTGCCGGCCGCCGGGCGGCAGGTTGAGGACGCGCAGCGAGGAGTGGCCCCAGCCCGCTCGCTCGGGGTCGATGTCGAGGGCGTAGGGGTCTCGCGCCGCGTCGTCGGCCGTCAGATGGAAGTCACAGCTCATGTCTCAAGTCTCCTGCGCGGTGGCGGCTTTTCCTGCGTATTCGCCGTGCCGGTGGGGTCTCACAGCAGCCCGACGGCGGTGTCCACGGCCGCCGCGACATCGCCGTCGGCCGGGTAGAGCAGGGAGCGGCCGACGACCAGCCCCTGCACGGTCGGCAGCCGCAGCGCCTTGCGCCACTTCTCGTACGCGGCTTCCTGGTCCCGGACGGTGGTGCCGATGTCGCCGCCGAGCAGCACGGTCGGCAGCGTCGAGGTCTCGCAGACCCGGGCCATCGCGTCGGGGTCGTCGGTGACCGGCAGCTTCAGCCAGGTGTAGGCGGAGGTGCCGCCGAGGCCGGAGGCGATGGCCACCGAGCGGGTGACGGCCTCGGCGCTGAGGTCGTTGCGGACCCGGCCGTCGATGCGGCGGCTGAGGAACGGCTCGACGAAGGTGGGCAGTTCCCGCTCGGCCATCGCGTCGATGGTGCGCGCGGTGGCCTCCAGGGTGGTCAGCGAGCCGGGGTCGGAGTAGTCGATGCGCAGCAGGAGTTTGCCGGCGTCGAAGCGCAGCCGGGTGAGGTCCTGGGGGCGGTGGCCGGTGAACCGGTCGTCCATCTCGAAGGTGGCGCCGGCGAGGCCGCCGCGGTTCATCGAACCCATGACGACCTTGCCTTCGAGGGCGCCCAGGAGCAGCAGGTCCTCCAGGATGTCGGCGGTGGCGAGGACACCGTCGACCCCTGGCCTGGACAGCGCGAGGACGAGGCGTTCGAGCAGGTCCAGGCGGTTGGCCATGGCGAGCTGCCGGTCGCCGACGGCGAGCGCGCCACGCGCCGGGTGGTCGGCGGCGACGATCATCAGCCGGCCGCTGTCGCCTATCAGCGGGCGGCGGGTGCGGCGGGCGGCGGCCTCCGCGACGGCTTCGGGGTGGCGGGCCCGCAGCGTCGCGAGGTCACTGATCCGAGGGGTCAAGGGGTTACTCACCTTCTTGGGCGCGCAGGTGTGGCGGGGTGCGGGGGTGGTCCGCCGGGAGGGCGGCGGCCGGGGCCACGGCTGTCACCGGCCGGCGAGGAACGACTCGACCTCGGCGGCCGTCGGCATCGCGGAGGAGCAGGCGAGCCGGCCGGCCACGAGGGCGCCGGCGGCGTTGGCGTAGCGCATCATCGGCTCCAGTTCCCAGACGCTCAGGAGGCCGTGGCAGAGCGCGCCGCCGAAGGAGTCGCCGGCGCCGAGGCCGTTGACGACCTCGACGGGGGTGGGCGGGACCTCGGCGGTGCGGCCGTCGCGGTGGACGGCGAGGACGCCCTTGGGGCCCTGTTTGACGACGGCGAGTTCGACGCCCATGTCCAGGAGCGCGTGGGCGCATGCCTTGGGGTCGCGCAGCCCGGTGGCGACCTCGGCCTCGTCGACATTGCCGACGGCGACGGTGGCGTGCCGCAGGGCTGCTTCGTAGTAGGGGCGGGCCGCGGCCATGGCGGCGGCGCCGGACGCGCCGCCGTCCTTGGAGGCGCCGCCCTCGCCGCCCCAGAACATCGGCCGCCAGTCGAGGTCGAAGACGGTGGCGCCCGCCTCCGGGGCGGCGGCGCGGGCCTGGAGTGCGGCGAGGGTGGCGCTGCGGCTGGGCTCCTCGCACAGCCCGGTGCCGGTCATCCAGAAGATCCGGGCGGCGCGGAGGGCGTCGTGGTCGAGTTCCTCGGGGTGGATGACCAGGTCGGGGGCCTTGGGGCGGCGGTAGAAGTAGAGCGGGAAGTCGTCCGGCGGGAAGATCTCGCAGAACGTGACCGGCGTCGGGTAGCTGTCCACCGGCGTCACCCAGCGGTCGTCCACGCCGAAGTCGCGCAGGGCCTGGTGGATGTAGTCGCCGAACGGGTCGCGTCCGGTGCGGCTGATGACGGCGGAGCGGCGTCCGAGCCGGGCGGCGGCGACCGCGACGTTGGTGGCGGAGCCGCCGAGGAACTTCCCGAAAGTCTCGACCTGGGCCAGGGGCACGCCGGTCTGCAGCGGGTAGATGTCCACCCCGATGCGGCCCATGGTGATCAGGTCGTACGGCTCGGTCATGTGCGCCCCTTCGGTCGGGCCGCCGCGGCGGGTCGGCGGTTCGGCTCTGCGCACAGGTCTAACGGGCAGAATCAGACCCTGTCAACAGTTTGTCCTTACATTATGACGTCAGGAGTGCGGGGAGGGGCGACGGAGGTTGCTCGGCGGCCGTCCGAGGACACGGACCCGCGGACTACAAAGTCCTTAAGTCCTTATGTCAGGACGAAGTCTTGACACTCACGGGGGCGACAGAGAGGCTGAGCCCCACGACCCCACCAGCGCCTCCCGGTCACCGCAGACCGGCGAGAGGAGAGCCGCAGCATGTCCGCACCCCGTGCCGTTGCGCCCGTTCTGGACCGTATTCGCGTCGGTTCCGCCCCCGACTCCTGGGGCGTGTGGTTCCCCGACGACGAGCAACAGGTCCCCTGGCAGCGCTTCCTCGACGAGGTGACGCAGGCCGGATACGAGTGGATCGAACTCGGCCCGTACGGCTACCTGCCCACCGACCCCGCCGTTCTTCACGAGGAGATCGCCCGCCGCGACCTGAAGGTCTCCGCCGGCACCATCTTCACCTCGATGCACCGGGGCCCCGCCGTATGGGACGAGACCTGGGCGCATGTCCAGGAGGTGGCCACCCTCACGCAGGCGATGGGCGCCAAGCACCTCGTCGTCATCCCCTCCTTCTGGCGGGACGACAAGACCGCCGAGGAGATCGAGCCGCGCGAGCTGACCGTGGAGCAGTGGAAGCACCTGACCACCGGCATGGAGCGGCTGGGCAAGCGGGTGCGGGACGAATTCGGCCTGGACATCGTGGTGCACCCGCACGCCGACACCCACATCGACACCGAGGAGCACGTCGAGCGCCTCCTCCACGTCACCGACTCCGACCTGGTCAACCTCTGCCTGGACACCGGGCATTACGCCTACTGCGGCGGCGACAGCGTCAAGCTGATCCGCACCTACGGCGAGCGGATCGGCTATCTGCATCTCAAGCAGGTCGACCCGGAGATCCTCGCCGACGTCCACGCCAAGGGCACGCCCTTCGGGCCCGCCGTCAAGCAGGGCGTGATGTGCGAGCCGCCGCTCGGCGTACCGGCGCTGCCGCCGGTCCTGGAGGCCGCACAGAAGCTGAACGTCGACCTCTTCGCCATCGTCGAGCAGGACATGTACCCGTGCCCGCCCGACCAGCCACTGCCCATCGCACAGCGCACCCGCCGCTTCCTCAGCTCCTGCGGAGCCTGAGGATCGAGGGGCCGAGGGGCCGAGGGACGCAGGGGGCGAGGGGCTTGAGCAGCCTTGAGCGGCTCGAGGGGGGCGATGGTGCGAGCCGCGGGGGTGCGCTGGCGCGAGCCCAGCCCTGGGGCGCGCGCTCGGGCGGGGCCTGCGGTGTGGGCTCGGGCAGGGCTTGAGGCGTGGGCTCGCGTGACGCTTCGAGCGTGGGTCCGGGCGGGTGGCGCTTCCGGCGCAGGACCGGGCGGGAGGCACCTCGGGTGCAGGCGCATGGCGCTTCGGGCGCGGGCGCGTGGCGCTTCGGGCGCGGGATCGGGCGAGGGTGGGCGTGCGCTCACCCTTCGGACCCGCCTCGGACCCCGTCGGGCTGCCGCCCCGTCCCCATGCACCCACCTCCCCTACGCTCACACCTCACGCACGCATCCCCAGCGCTCACATCTCACGCACTCACACGTCCCCACTCCTCATGCGCTCACCTCCCCACACCTCCTGCGCTCGCCTCGCGGCACCTCCTCATACCCCGGCAACGATTACAGAGAGTAATCAGTTCCCAGGATATATCACACGCTGTAGTACCTACGGACTTGAGGACCACATGACTTCGCACGGAATCCTCGGCGTGGCGGTCATCGGCACCGGCCGGATGGGCGCTGACCATGTACGCCGGATCAACGACGTGATCAGCGGTGCCCGGGTGGCGGCGGTGTCCGACATCGACGCGGACCGGGTCAAGCACCTCGCCGACGGCATCGAGGGGTGTAGCCCTTACACCGACCCGGCCGCCGCCATGGACGATCCCGGGGTGGACGCCGTCCTGATCGCCTCCCCCGGCCCCGCCCACGAGGCGGCCCTGCTGGAGGCGTTCGCGCGGGACCTGCCCGTGCTCTGCGAGAAGCCGCTGACCCCGGACCCCGCCTCCGCGCTGCGGGTCCTGCACGCCGAGCAGCAGCTGGGCCACCGCCGCGTGCAGGTCGGCTTCATGCGGCGCTACGACACCGACTACCTGCATCTCAAGGCCCTGCTGGCCCAGGGCGCCTACGGCCGGCCCCTGATGCTGCACAACAAGCACCGCAACGCCGACACCCCGCCCGGCTTCACCAACGCGATGATGATCCACGACTCGGTGGTGCACGAGATCGATGTGACCCGCTGGCTGCTGGAGGAGGAGATCACCGCGGTCCGCGTGCTGCGCCCGGCGCCCACCGGCAAGGCCCCCGAAGGGCTCAGCGATCCGCAGCTGATCCTCTTCGAGACCGCGGCCGGACAGGTCGTGGACACCGAACTGTTCGTCAACTGCGGCTTCGGCTACCAGGTCAGCTGCGAGGCGGTCTGCGAGGGCGGCACCGCCCGCATCGGTGACGACCGCGGCGTGTTCGTGAACACCGCGGGCAAGTGGGGCGGGGCCATCACCCCCGGATTCGTCGAGCGCTTCGAGGAGGCCTACGACCGGCAGGTGCAGCGCTGGGTGGACGCCACCCGACGCGGCGAGGTCGAGGGCCCCAGTTGCTGGGACGGCTATGCCGCGGCTGCGGTGTGCGAGGCAGGCGTCCGTGCGCAGGCGAGCGGCGAGCGCGTACCCGTGGAGCTGACCGAACGGCCCGCGCTCTATCGCTGAGGCTGTCGCTGAGGCCGTCGCTGAGTCAGGTCGTTCCGCTCAGCGCCACACCGCCCACGCTGCGCGCCGTTTCCAGCGACGGGACGACTGGGCCGCTGGGCGACCTGGGCAACAGGGCGACGACTGGGCGACTGGGCGACTGGGCGACTGGGCGACTGGGCGACTGGGCGACTGGGCGACTGGGCGACTGCCGGAACCCACGCCCCCCCGGCAGGCCACGCGCCATCGCCGGAAACCACGCCCCCAGGCCACACGCCCTCCCCAGCCACGCGCCGTCGCCAGGACCCGCGCGGCCCCGGACCGCGCGCCTCCCCGTACCCCGCGTCGCCCGCCCGACGCCGCCCGTCTCGTGCGCCACCCGAAAGGCCCTTCGCTCCATGCGCATTGCCCTCGACCGCTCCATGACCACCCCCTCCGGCCCGCGCTCTGCCGTCACCTCACCGGGCTCGCCGGTACGCGTCCGCCGGCGCCGGGACATCGACCCCGGCGCCAAGGCGAACGGGAGCTGACGATGGCCGCCCCGACCAGCAGGACGGCGTCCGCAGGCCCGCGCGAGAGCGCACCCGCCGGCAACGCCAAGCGCTTCATCGTCGGCATCGCTGCCATCGCCGCCCTCGGCGGCGCCCTGTTCGGCTACGACACCGGAGTGGTCTCCGGCGCCCTGCCCTTCATGGAGAGTCACTTCGGCCTCTCCTCCCTGGGCGAAGGGATCATCACCAGCGCGCTGCTGATCGGCGCCGCGTTCGGTTCGCTGGCCGGCGGCCGGATGTCGGACGCGCTGGGCCGCCGCGCCTCCCTGCTCTGGGCCGGCGCCGTGTTCATCGGCGGCGCCGTGGCCGTCGCGCTCGCCCCGACCGTGCCGTTCATGGCGGTGGCGCGGTTCGTCCTCGGGCTCGCCGTCGGCAGCGCCTCGGTCATCACGCCGCTGTACCTGTCGGAGATCGCGCCGCCGCGCATCCGCGGCCGTCTGGTCTCCTTCAACTCCCTGATGATCGTCAGCGGTCAGCTGCTCGCCTACCTCGTCAACGCCGTCCTGGCGCACTGGGAAGCCTGGCGTTGGATGCTGGGTCTGGCGGCGCTGCCCGCCGTGGCCCTGTTCGTCGGCCTCTTCTTCCTCCCTGACACCCCCCGTTGGTACATCAGCAAGGGCCGGCCGGACGACGCCGCCGCGGTGCTGCACCGCACCCTGCCCGCCGAGGATGTCGCCGAAGAGCTGAGCCGCATCGCGCACGCCCGCGACCTGGAGGCTGACGCCCGTCGCGGTGCCTGGCAGGAACTGCGCACCCCGTGGGTGCGGCGGCTGCTGCTGGTGGGCATCGGGCTCGCCATCGTCCAGCAGATCACCGGCGTCAATGCCGTCATCTACTTCGCACCCAAGATCCTCGCCACCACGGGCCTGGGCACCAACGCCTCGATCACCGCGACCATCGCGGTCGGCGCCGTCTCCGTCCTCGCCACCGCGGTCGGGATGTCGCTGATCGACCGGGTCGGGCGGCGGCCCCTGCTGATCGGCGGGCTGGCCGGCATGGCGATCTCCCTGGCGCTGCTCGGCGCGTCCTTCCAGCTGCCGCCCTCCACCGCGGTCAGCGCTCTGGTGCTCGGCCTGATGGTGCTCTACATGGCCTTCATGCAAGCCACCCTCAACACCGGTGTCTGGTTGCTGCTCGCCGAGATGTTCCCGCTGCGGGTACGCGGACTGGCCATGGGCGCCGCGGTGTTCGTGATGTGGCTGGTGAACTTCGCGGTGGCGTTGTTCTTTCCGGTCCTGCTGGACGCGGTGGGCGCCGGCGTCACTTTCTGGCTGTTCGGGGCCATGTGCGTGCTGTCCCTGCTGTTCTGCAAGCGGTACGCGCCGGAGACGAAGGGCCTGGCCCTGGAGGAGCTGGAGGATGCCCTGCGCACCGCCGCCAGGCCGAACTGACGGCTCGTCACTCCTGGCTCCGGCACACGATGTGTCCGGCCCCGGGGTGCGACGTCCCGCCCCTGGGGCGCGAAGTCCCCATCCCGGGGCGCACTGTTCCCACCCCGCGACGCAACGGCCCCGTCCCGGCCCCGGCCAGCAACTTCCCACGCACCGTCACCGCGTCCTGCCGTCGTCACAGCTGTCACCGTTACACGGGTCTTTCGTCACAGCCCTTCAACAGCCCCTCCCCGCCCTCCGTCGGCCGTCGTTCACCGGACGAAGGCTGAGTGATCATCACGCCGTACGCGGTCCCCGCCGGCTCCCTCGGGTCGGCCCCGCGTGTGGATCTGAGGAGGTGCGCAGAGATGACCGACCGGAGGCTCTGGTCGTACAAGGAGATCGCCGCACATATCCAGGTGCAGCCGGACACCGTGCGCTCGTACCGCAAGCACGGCCTGTTGCCGGAGCCGGACCTGGTGGAGGGCGGCAAGCCGTACTGGTTCGCCGACACCGTCAGAGCCTGGGTGGCGCGCCGGCCCGGCCATCGCGGCCGGCGGGACCGGGCCGACTGACCGGCCGCCACCGCACACCCTCCCCCGGGTCCACCGGACTCGGTCACCGGCCCCGCGCCCGCCCGGCGTGGGGCCGACGTGCGCCGAGGGCCGGGCAGCCCCTGATCGCCGGCTCCGGCGCGAGGAGCCTCACTCTCCGCCCCTCCCACTCCCGCACTCTTCCCCACTCTCCCCCTCTCTCCTTTCTCTCCTTCTCGACTCCCCTGGTTCCTCCCCCTTCCGAAAGGACCCCGCGGCATGAAGATCGGCCTGATCGGCACCGGGCGCATCGGCGCGTTCCACGCCCGGACGCTGCGCAGCGTCCCCGGCGTCTGCGACCTGCTGGTCGCGGATGTCGATACCGCCCGCGCCGCGGCGCTCGCGGAGAGCCTCGGCGTACGGGCCGCGGCGAGCATCGAGGAGATGTACGCGGACGGCCCGGACGGTGTGGTGATCACTGCTGCGACCAGTGCGCACGCGCCGCTGATCCACCAGGCGCTGGACGCCGGGGTTCCGGTCTTCTGCGAGAAGCCGGTGGCCCTGGATGTCGCGGGCACCGTGGGTGTGGTGGAGCGGGCCCGGTCCGGGAAGGTGCCGGTGCAGATCGGCTTCCAGCGGCGCTTCGACGCCGGCTACCGCGCCGCCCGCGAGGCGCTGCGCTCCGGCGAGCTGGGGCGGCTGCACACGCTGCGTGCCTGCACCAGCGACCGGACGCCGCCGCCCGCCGCCTACATCCCCACCTCCGGTGGCCTGTTCCGCGACTGCAGCATCCACGACTTCGACATCATGCGCTGGCTGACCGGCCGCGAGGTGGTGTCGGTCTATGCGCAGGGCGCCAATGGCGGGGCGTCGTTCTTCGCCGAAGGCGATGATGTCGACACCTGCGCGGCGCTGTTGCGCTTCGACGACGACACCTTGGCGACGGTGACCGCGACCCGCTACAACGGCGCGGGCCATGATGTCCGCCTGGAGGTCTGCGGTTCCCGGAGCGCCCGCGTCGTCGGCCTGGACGACCGGGCGCCGCTTCCGTCGGCCGAACCTGCGCTGTCGTGGCAGCAGGCGGAGCCGTACGACACGTTCATGGAGCGCTTCCATGCCGCGTATGTCACGGAGTTGGGGGTGTTCGCCGAGGTGGCCGGTGGCCGTGCGCCGAACCCCTGTCCGCCGGAGGAGGCGTTGGAGGCGCTGTATGTCGCGGAGGCGTGCGAGCGCTCGCGTCGGACGGGTGAACCGGTCAACGTGGCGGACGTGCGCGCCGGCGCGGGCGGGGATGCGGAGGCGGCCGCGGGGGGTGGCGCCGCGGGCGGCGCGTCCGCCGGCGCGTGACCCGCTCCGGCGGCACGGCCGACGCGCACCGTCCGGTGCCCGCGCCCGTCCGGCTGACGGCAGGCAGCTCAGTGGGCAGCGGAGGCGGCCGGTGCGTCGGCGGTCCGGCGGTAGTGGTCGAATTGGGTGACGCCGTGGTAGCCGTAGCTTTCGGGGTGCAGTTCGTGCAGCGCGACGCCTGACCGGGGAAGCGGGCCGAGGACGTTCGTCAGGAACGCATCGGCGGGGGGGATGAAGGCCGCCTTCTCCTCGGCGCTGTTGGTGCCCGCGGTGATGCTCGCCTCGATGTGTGCGTCGCGGCCGCCGGTCAGGGGCTTGCCGCCGATGAAGTAGCTGTCGGCCGGGACGAGGTCGATGTGGACGATGGTCCTCGCGTCGGACTTGTGCAGGACCGAGACCGCCAGCCGGGTCAGCCCCTCGGCGAGGGTGCGCCGGACGTCGGCCGGGAGGTCGGGGTCGGGGATGGTGACGCGGATGTGCGGCATGGCTCTCCTCGGTACGTGCTCGGCGTGGCCGCGCCGGAGTTGGCGGCACGGAGCAAGCGTCGCGGACCTGGCACGATGGATCCAACGCATACGTGTCATAGCTCTATGAGGCCGCCGCATGCCCGTGAATTTTCCTCAGCTGAGGGCCTTTCTCGCCGTCGTCGACGCGGGTGGCTTCAGCGCGGCCGCCGCGGAGCTGGGCATGAGTCAGTCGGCGGTGTCGCACGCCGTCGCGTCCCTGGAACGCGAGCTCGCCGCACCGCTGTTGGTGCGTGCCGCTCCGGTGCGGGCCACCGTGCTCGGTGAGCGGATCCTGCCGCACGCCCGTCTCGCGGTGTCGGCGGCCCGGTCCGTGGAGCAGGTCGCGGCCGAGGCCACGGCGACGATGACCGGCACCGTGCGGCTGGCTTCCACGCCGACGGTCTCCCAGGGGCTGATCCCCGGTCTGCTGCGGCACTGGCGCGAGGCTGCCTCGCGGATCACGGTGCGGACCTTCGAGGGGGACAGCGCCGAGGTCTCGGCCTGGCTGGAGGACGGGACGGCCGATGCCGCGATATTGATCGATCCGCCGCCCGGCCACGGCTTCGATCTCGCCCTCGACTGCTACCGGGCGCTGCTGCCACGGGATCATCCCCTGGCGGAGGAGCCGTTCGTCGAACTCCGCGATCTGGAGGACGACGCGTTCCTGATCTCCCCCAACGCCTGCGAAGTCCGCATCCGTACGATCCATGACCTGGCCGGGCTGCGTTTCGCCCCGACGCACCGCGTGCGGGACCTGGCGACCTTGATCAGCATGGTGCAGGCGGGTATCGGTGTGACGATCCTGTCCGAGGTCTCCCGCTCGCTGGTCCCCCCTGACCTGGTCCTGCTGCCGCTGAGGCCGCACACCTCGCGCCGCCTCGTTCTGACCGGTCCGCACGGCCGCCCCTGGCACCCGGCGATCCGCACCTTGGCGGAGTCAGCCGCCGGTCATCTTGCCCGCACCGTTTCCCCGTCACTCAGCGGTGGCTGACCGTCGAGCACGGTGGGTGCCTCCCGCGATGGTGGGGGCGGTGCGGCCGGGAGGGAGTGGTCCGCGGCGTGGCGGAGGACATCTGCGTGGCCCGGTGGCCCGGTTCCTCGGGGCTGTCGCCGGGCTCCTCACCCGCTTCTTTGTCCTTGGCGGGCGGGCCGCTCCCGGTCGGCCGGCTCTCGGCGGGCGGGCGGCGCAGGGAGCGGCGGCGGGCCGTCCGTTGGGCGGTCGTCGCCACCGCGGCGACGGCGAGGGAGACCCCCACGCCGATGCCCGCCGCGACGAGCGGGTCGCCCGCGGCGGCGCTGCCGAGGTAGCCGAGGCCGACCGAGTACGTCGCCCAGATCGCCTCGGCGATGCCGGCGCCCAGGGCGAACCTGCGCAGCGGGTAGTGGAGTATCCCTGAGGTCAGGGCGCCGGCGATCCGCCCGCTGGGCAGGAACCGCACGCCGATCAGGAAGGGCAGGCCGTAGCGCTCGATGTGCTGCGAGGTCCGCTCCAGCAGGGCCCGGCGGTGGTCCTCGCGCCGCAGCCAGGAGCGTACGGGTCCGCCGAAGCGCCGCGCGGCGAGATACATCAGGACGTCTCCCAGCAGCGCGCTGCCCACGACGACCAGGAGGATCAGCGGGAGGTAGGCGTCTCCCCGGGCGGCGAGCACACCGGCGGTGACGAGCAGGGCGGAATTGGGCACCAGCGGCGGCAGCGTGGTGAGCGCCAGCAGGCCGTAGGCGAGTACGTCCATCCTGCCGCCTCCTCGGATCCGTCCCGAGCCCGTACTCCCAAGGCTGACGCGTGGGGGGAGCTACGGCAACGCGTGCCGGGAGGGCCGTCGTGCGGTGAACTCCGCGCGGCCGGGGACGCCCAGAGTTGGATTGATACCCCCCAGGGGTATACAGTGCGACTGTCGGGAGTCATCGTCCTCAGTAGTGGCCCCGCGGGCTCTTCGGCACTCAACGGAACACATCGACACGATCAGGAGAACCCCCATGACCGAGAACGGCTCCTGCTGCACCCCCGACGGCTCCGACAGCATCGACGTCCGGGCCGGCGAGGTGACCACGACCTACCGGGTCACGGGCATGACCTGCGGCCACTGCGAAGGCGCGGTGCGCTCCGAGATCTCCGAGATCGCCGGCGTCAGCTCGGTGCAGGCGGCCGCGGACACCGGGGTGGTCACCGTCACCTCCAAGGCCCCGCTCGACGACGAGGCCGTACGCGCGGCGGTGGACGAGGCCGGATACGAACTCGCGGGCCGGGCCTGACCCCCACGGCGCCCCCGCGCCCGGGCGCGGGCCGAGAAGGAGCGTCGGCCAACCCTTCGCCTCCGTGATCACCCCCAGCCGAGACTGCGGGTTTTCACATAGGCCACACAACCGACACAACACCCATACGTCAGGGCCGCGATCTTCAAATCGCGGCCCTTGACCGCATTAGGCCCCATATGGCACGAGACCCAGATCACACTCATCCGAACGTAACCATTGAGGGGGGTCGCGAGTCTAACCGGACAGTGCAGGCACCCCGGCGGGGCTTGCACTGCAACAGCCGTGCTGATCTTGGGGGATCGCGCTCGGCTACGCGTGGCCGGGGCGACGCGCCCGGGGAGCTTTGAGCGGCCCTCCCGAATGTGCGCGTCCCGGCAGATCGCGGTGCAACCCGAGAACGCCCGGACGGATCCCGTGGGGGGAATCCGAACCCGGGACACGGGAAGCGCCCCGCACTCCGGACCCGTGGGGGGATCGGGAGGCGGGGCGCTTTCTTTTGCCCGGGTGACGCCCGGGTGACGCCCGGACGGGCTCCGGCCCCCGCCCCGGTCAGGGGTGGGGGCCGGAGCCCGTTGCCGATGGCGCGCGGCGGCTGCCGTCAGCGCTGCTCGACGGGGACGAAGTCACGCTCGACGACACCGGTGTAGATCTGGCGCGGGCGGCCGATGCGGGAGCCGGGCTCCTTGATCATCTCGTGCCACTGGGCGATCCAGCCGGGCAGCCGGCCGAGCGCGAAGAGCACGGTGAACATCTCGGTCGGGAAGCCCATGGCCCGGTAGATCAGGCCGGTGTAGAAGTCGACGTTGGGGTAGAGCTTGCGCTCGACGAAGTAGTCGTCGGAGAGCGCGTGCTCCTCCAGCTTCAGGGCGATGTCCAGCAGCTCGTCGGACTTGCCGAGAGCCGACAGGACGTCGTGCGCCGCCGCCTTGATGATCTTCGCCCGGGGGTCGAAGTTCTTGTAGACGCGGTGCCCGAAGCCCATGAGCTTCACGCCGTCTTCCTTGTTCTTCACCTTGCGGATGAAGGTGTCGACGTCGCCGCCGTCGCGCCGGATGCCTTCCAGCATCTCCAGCACCGACTGGTTGGCGCCGCCGTGCAGGGGGCCCCACAGCGCGTTGATGCCGGCCGAGATCGAGGCGAAGAGGTTCGCCTGCGAGGAGCCGACCAGGCGCACGGTGGAGGTCGAGCAGTTCTGCTCGTGGTCCGCGTGCAGGATCAGCAGCTTGTCGAGGGCGTTGACGACGACGGGGTCGAGGTCGTAGTCCGCGGCGGGCACCGAGAAGGTCATACGCAGGAAGTTCTCGACGTACCCGAGGTCGTTGCTCGGGTAGACGACCGGGTGGCCGACGGACTTCTTGTACGCGTAGGCCGCGATCGTCGGAAGCTTGGCCAGCAGTCGGATGCTGGAGATGTAGCGCTGCTCTTCGTCGAACGGGTTGTGGCTGTCCTGGTAGAAGGTGGACAGCGCGCTGACGACCGACGACAGCATGGCCATCGGGTGCGCGTCCCGCGGGAAGCCGTCGTAGAAGCGCTTGACGTCCTCGTGGAGCAGCGTGTGGTACGTGATGTCCTGCTTGAACGAGGACAGCTCATCGACGGTGGGCAGCTCACCGTTGATCAGCAGATACGCGGTCTCGATGAACGTGCTGCGCTCTGCGAGCTGCTCGATCGGGTACCCGCGATAGCGGAGAATGCCCGCCTCACCATCGAGATAGGTGACAGCGGATTTATACGCAGCGGTGTTGCCGTAACCGGAATCCAGGGTCACCAGACCGGTCTGTGCGCGCAGCTTCGAGATGTCGAAGCCCTTGTCGCCGACGCTGCTGTCGACGACCGGGTAGGTGTATTCGCCGTCCCCGTAACGCAGTACTACAGAGTTGTCGCTCACGTCATCCCTCACCGACGTTGTGCCTCTACTTCGAGGTGCCCTGACTGCCTATACCTTCCCCCATTTGGACCTTGGATGTGCACTCGGGGTCGGCCATAGGGCCTCATCGCGGCACTCAGTGCCGCCTGAGTGCCCATCCTGCTCCCCTTCGCCCCGATTGGGAAAGAGGTGGCACATCACAACACTCCGCCGAGTCGGTGATCGAGCGCCGTACAGCGCCGACCGGCGGATACGGTGCGCACGGCCTGCCCCAGAGCCTTTCGGGAGCCGACGAGCACCACCAGTCTCTTTGCCCGGGTCACGGCGGTATACAGCAAATTGCGCTGCAACATCATCCAGGCACCGGTGGTGACCGGAATCACCACCGCCGGATACTCACTACCCTGCGAGCGGTGAATCGTCACGGCATAGGCGTGGGCGAGTTCGTCCAGTTCGTCGAAGTCGTAGGGAACCTCTTCGTCCTCGTCGGTGAGCACGGTCAGCCGCTGCTCGTCGGCGTCCAGGGCGGTCACCACGCCGACGGTGCCGTTGAAGACGCCGTTGCGGCCTTTTTCGTAGTTGTTTCTGATCTGGGTGACCTTGTCACCCACTCGGAAGACCCGGCCCCCGAAGCGACGCTCCGGCAGATCGGGGCGGGCCGGGGTGACGGCTTGCTGGAGCAGGCCGTTCAGGGCGCCCGCGCCGGCCGGGCCGCGGTGCATGGGCGCCAGGACCTGGATGTCCCGGCGCGGGTCGAGCCCGAACTTCGCCGGGATCCGGCGGGCGGCCACATCGACCGTCAGGCGTCCCGCCTCCTCGGTGTCCTCCTCGGCGAACAGGAAGAAGTCCGCCAGCCCGGTCGTCAGCGGGGGCACGCCGGCATTGATGCGGTGGGCGTTGGTCACCACCCCGGACTGCTGGGCCTGCCGGAAGATGCGGGTCAGCCGGACGGCCGGCACGGGCCCACCCGTCACCCGACCACCACCCCCGTCGGACGCGCTGTGCGCGGCCCCTCCCCCGGCCAGCAGATCGCGCAGCACCTCGCCGGCGCCGACCGAGGGCAGCTGGTCGACGTCCCCGACCAGCAGCAGGTGGGCGCCCGGCGGGACCGCCTTGATGAGCTTGTTGGCCAACAGCAGGTCGAGCATCGACGCCTCGTCGACCACGACCAGGTCGGCGTCCAGGGGGCGGTCGGCGTCGTACGCGGCGTCCCCGCCGGGCTTGAGCTCCAGCAGGCGGTGGACGGTGGAGGCGTCCGTCCCGGTCAGCTCGGAGAGCCGCTTGGCCGCCCGGCCGGTGGGCGCCGCCAGCACCACCTTGGCCTTCTTGGCGCGCGCCAGCTCGACCACCGACCGGACGGTGAAGGACTTGCCGCAGCCCGGCCCGCCGGTGAGCACCGCCACCTTCTCCGTCAGTGCCAGCCGCACCGCCGCCTGCTGTTCCGGAGCCAGCTCGGCGCCGGTGCGCTGCGCGAGCCAGGCCAGCGCCCGGTCCCAGGCGACGTCCTGGAAGGTGGGCATCCGGTCCTGGTCGGTGCGCAGCAGCCGCAGCAGCCGGCCGGCCAGGGAGATCTCGGCGCGGTGGAAGGGCACCAGATAGACGGCGGTGAGGGGCGCGCCGCCGTCCCCGGCGGGAACCTTCTCGCGGACCACGCCCTCGGGGCCCGCGGCCAGTTCGCTCAGGCAGTCGATGACCAGGCCGGTGTCGACCTGGAGCAACTTCACGGTGTCGGCGATGAGTTGTTCCTCGGGGAGGAAGCAGTGTCCCTGGTCGGTCGACTGCGACAGGGCGTACTGGAGGCCGGCCTTGACGCGGTCGGGGCTGTCGTGCGGGATGCCGACGGAGCGGGCGATGCGGTCGGCGGTCAGGAAGCCGATGCCCCAGACGTCCGAGGCCAGGCGGTAGGGCTGGTTGCGGACGACGGAGATGGCGGCGTCGCCGTACTTCTTGTAGATGCGCACCGCGAGGGAGGTCGAGACGCCGACGCCCTGGAGAAAGACCATCACCTCCTTGATGGCTTTCTGCTCCTCCCATGCCGCGCCGATCATCTTCGTCCGCTTCGGGCCGAGACCGGGCACCTCGACCAGCCGTGCGGGCTGCTGCTCGATGACGTCGAGGGTGTCCGTGCCGAAGTGCTCCACGATGCGGTCGGCGATCCGCGGGCCGATGCCCTTGATGAGGCCGGAGCCCAGATAGCGGCGGATGCCCTGGATCGTGGCGGGCAGCACGGTGGTGTAGTTCTCGACGGTGAACTGCTTGCCGTACTGGGGGTGGGAGCCCCAGCGGCCCTCCATGCGGAGCGACTCGCCGGGCTGCGCGCCGAGCAGCGCGCCGACGACGGTGAGGAGATCGCCGGCGCCGCGGCCGGTGTCGACCCGGGCGACGGTGTAGCCGCTCTCCTCGTTGGCGTAGGTGATCCGCTCCAGGACCCCTTCCACCACGGCTGCGTTGACCATGACCCGACGGTACCGCCGGGGTCTGACACCGCGTCCCGCGTGCGCCGCGTTGCCCGCGCGCCCCCGGTCGTCATCGAGGGGCCCGTCCGATGGTCGGGCCCCTCGATTCCCCCTCCGCGTCAGCCCCCGGATCCCCCCGGATCCCTCCCCTTCACGAGACCGACGCCAGCTATGACTTCCGTGCACCGCCAACGGTTGTGCGTATTCGGTGAGTTATTTTCCGGTCACCGCAGGTACGGCTCACGGCAGGGGTCTCAGCCGACGTGCGCGCCGAATCGCGCGACGATCTCGGCCACGACCTGGGCCCCGTCCCGCTCCCACAGCGCCGGGTTGAAGATCTCGACCTCGATGGGGCCCCGGTAGCCGGTCGCGTCGACCTGTTCGCGGAACCAGCGCAGGTCCACCGACCCGTCGCCGAGCTGGCCGCGCCCCAGCAGGACGCCTTCCGGCAGTGGCGTGATCCAGTCGGCGAGCTGGAAGGCGGCGATCCGCGAGCCGTCCCGGCCGGGCCCGCCCCCGGCGCGGGCGATCTGCTCGCCGACGGTGTCGTCCCACCAGAGGTGGTAGGTGTCCACGACCACCCCCACCTGTTCGGCGGGGAACCGCTCGGCGAGCGCGAGCGCCTGGGCGAGTGTGGAGACCACGCACCGGTCCGCCGCGTACATCGGGTGCAGCGGTTCGATGGCCAGCCGTACGCCCCGCTCCGCGGCGTACGGCGCCAGTTCGGCCAGTGCCTCCGCGATCCGCTCCCGGGCGCCGTGCAGATCGCGGCTGCCGGCCGGCAGCCCGCCGGAGACCAGCACGAGGGTGTCGGTCCCCAGGGTGGCGGCCTCGTCGACGGCGGCCCGGTTGTCGTCCAGGGCGGCGGCCCGCGCGGCCGGTTCGGGGGCGGTGAGGAACCCGCCGCGGCACAGGCTGGTGACGGTCAGTCCGGCGTCCCGGACGAGCCGGGCGGCCGCCGTGACGCCGTAGTCCTGTACCGGCGCCCGCCACAGGCCCACGCCGCGCAGTCCCGCCCGTGCGCAGCCGTCCGCAAGCTCCGGCAGCGACCATTGCTTGACGGTCTCCTGGTTGATGCTCAGGCGGTCCAGCAGCGTCCGCGCGGCCGTTGGCGGCGTCTCCTGCGTCCCCTGGTCCGTCATGCGTCCTCCAGCCCGTGGAGGGCGAGCAGGGTGCGCATCCGGGTGGCGGCGAGTTCCGGGTCGGGGAACAGGCCGAGGCCGGACGCCAGTTCGTGGGCGCGCCGCAAGTGGGGCAGCGAGCGGGCCGACTGCAGGCCGCCGACCATGGTGAAGTGCGACTGGTGGCCGGCGAGCCAGGCGAGCAGGACGACGCCGGTCTTGTAGTAGCGGGTGGGCGCCTGGAAGAGGTGCCGGGAGAGGGCGACGGTCGGGTCCAGGGCCGCCCGGAATTCGGCGGTGGCCCCGGGGTGTTCGGTGTCCAGCAGGCGGACGGCGGCGGCGGCCAGCGGCGCCAGCGGGTCGAAGACGCCCAGCAGCGCGTGGCTGAACCCCTGGTCGTCGCCCGCGATCAGCTCCGGGTAGTGGAAGTCGTCGCCGGTGTAGCAGCGCACGCCGGCCGGGAGGCGGCGGCGAAGCCCTACCTCCCGGCCGGCGTCGAGCAGCGAGACCTTGACGCCGTCGACCTTGCCGGGGTGGTCGGCGATGATGGCCAGGAAGGTGTCCGTGGCGGTGTCGAGGTCGGCGCTGCCCCAGTAGCCCTCCAGCGCCGGGTCGAACATCGGGCCGAGCCAGTGCAGGATCACCGGGCGGGTGGCCTGGCGCAGCAGATGGCCGTAGAGCTCCCGGTAGTCCGCGGGTCCGCGGGCGGCCGCGGCGAGCTGCCGGGAGGCCATCAGGATCGGTTGGCCGCCGACGTCCTCGACGAGCCCGAGCTGTTCCTCGTAGGCGCCCCGGACGTCCGCCAAAGTGGCTTTGCCTGGTGGGAGTTGGTCGGTGCCGACGCCACAGGCAAGCAGGCCGCCGACGGCCCGTGCCTCGGCGGCGGAGCGGCGGATCAGTTCGGCGGCGGCCGGCCAGTCCAGGCCCATCCCGCGCTGTGCGGTGTCCATGGCCTCGGCGACGCCCAGGCCGTGGGACCACAGGTGGCGTCGGAAGGCGAGGGTGGCGTCCCAGTCGAGGGCGGCGGGGCCGTCGGGGGTGGTGTCGGCCAGCGGGTCGGCGACGACGTGGGCGGCGGCGAAGACGGTGCGGGAGACGGGCGGCGCGCTGCCGCCCGGCAGGGGCCCGCCGGCCGGGTGCGGGCCGGCTGCGGTGCGGCCGGGCGCGGTCACAGCGTCAGCTCCGGCACGTCGAGGCGGCTGCCCTCCGCCGAGGAACGCAGGCCCAGTTCGGCCAGCTGGACGCCGCGGGCGCCCGCCGCGAGGTCCCAGCGCCAGGGCTCGTCGCGGACGACGTGCCGCAGGAACAGCTCCCACTGCGCCTTGAAGCCGTTGTCGAAGTCGTCGTTGTCGGGCACCTCCTGCCACTGCGCACGGAACGGTTCGGTCGCCGGGATGTCGGGATTCCAGACCGGTTTGGGGGTGCCTGCGCGGTGCTGGACGCGGCAGCCGCGCAAGCCCGCGACGGCGGAGCCCTCGGTGCCGTCCACCTGGAACTCGACCAGTTCGTCGCGGTGCACGCGGACGGCCCAGGAGGAGTTGATCTGCGCGACGATGCCGCCGGCCAGCTCGAAGATGCCGTAGGCGGCGTCGTCGGCGGTGGCGTCGTAGCCGGCGCCGGACTCGTCCCAGCGGCGCGGGATGTGCGTGGTGACATGTGCCTGGACGGACCTGACCGGCCCGAACAGCTCGTGCAGGACGTACTCCCAGTGCGGGAACATGTCGGCGGCGATGCCGCCGCCGTCCTCGGCGCGGTAGTTCCAGGAGGGGCGCTGCGCCTCCTGCCAGTCGCCCTCGAACACCCAGTAGCCGAACTCGCCGCGCACCGACAGGACGCGGCCGAAGAATCCGCCCTCGACGAGGCGGCGGAGCTTGCGCAGGCCGGGCAGGAAGAGCTTGTCCTGGACGACGCCGTGCTTGATGCCGGCGTCCCGGGCCAGCCGGGCCAGGTCCAGGGCGCCGGCCAGGTCGGTCGCGGTGGGCTTCTCGACGTACAGGTGCTTCCCCGCAGCAATCGCTCTCTTCACCGCCTCCTCGCGGGCCGCGGTGACCTGGGCGTCGAAGTAGATGTCGATGTCGTCGTCGGCCAGCACGGCGTCGAGGTCGGTGCTCCAGTGGTCCAGGCCGTGCCGCTCGGCGATGGCCCGCAGCTTGTGCTCCGCCCGGCCGACGAGGACCGGCTCCGGCCAGATCACCGTCCCGTCCCCCAGGTCGAGTCCGCCCTGTTCGCGCAGGGCGAGGATGGAGCGGACCAGATGCTGGCGGTATCCCATGCGTCCGGTCACGCCGTTCATGGCGATGCGTACGGTCGTGCGTGTCACGGCCGGGCCCCCTCTCGCTTTCGGCTGTCGCCGGGTCGGGTCGTGCGTCATCGACGGCCGTCACCGGTGTGCGTGAGCGGTGTGCGCCATCGGTCTAGTAAGCGCTTTCTATCGCGGCAGAAGCTAGCCTGCGCTCAGGACACGGACAAGAGGTGGGACATGAGGAGCACGGGGAGCGCGGGGAGCGCCGGGGCCCTGCGGAGCGCGCCGTGGGGGTGACACTGGCGGATGTGGCGGCGCGGGCCCGCGTCTCGGCGGCCACCGTCTCGCGCGTGCTCAGCGGCAACTACCCGGTCGCCGAGAGCACGCGCGGCCGGGTGCTGCGCGCCGTCGAGGAGCTGGAGTACGTCGTCAACGGCCCGGCCAGCGCGCTTGCCGCGGCCAGTTCGGACCTGATCGGCATCCTGGTCAACGACATCGCCGACCCGTTTTTCGGAATCATTGCCGGCGCCGTCCAGACGGAGCTGAGCGGCGCGGCCGGGCCCGGCGGCGAGAAGCTGGCCGTGGTGTGCAGCACCGGCGGCTCCCCCGAGCGCGAACTGAACTACCTCACGCTGCTCCAGCGGCAGCGGGCGGCCGCCGTGGTCCTGACGGGCAGCGCGTCGGAGGACGCCGCGCACGCCGGGGCGCTGGAGGCCAAGCTGGCGCGGCTGTCCGGCGCCGGCACCCGGGTCGTGCTGTGCGGGCGGCCGGCCGCCGGTGCCGCGTCCCCGGACGCCGCCGCCCCCTTCACCACCCTGGCGTTCGACAACCGGGGCGGCGCAGAGCAGCTGACCGCGTACCTCGCCGGGCTCGGGCATGTCCGTATCGGCTGCGTCGCCGGGCCGGCCGGCCGCACCACCACCGGCGAACGGCTGGCCGGTCACCGCGCCGCGCTCGCCGCGCACGGCATCGAGGACGACCCGCGGCGCACCGTACAGGGCGCCTACGACCGCGCGTCGGGCTACGACGCGGCCGTCGAGCTGCTGCGCCGCGACGGGGCGCTGACGGCGATCGTGGCGGCCAACGACACCGCCGCCCTGGGCGTCTGCGCGGCGCTGCGGGACCGGGGGCTGCGGATCCCGCAGGACGTGTCCGTCGCCGGCTTCGACGATCTGCCGTTCAGCGTGGACGCGGCACCCGCCCTGACCACCGTCCGGCTGCCGCTGCAGGAGGCCGGGGCGCGGGCGGGCCGGCTGGCGACGGGACGCGAGGAGCCGCCGCCGGGCGGACTCGCGACCCTGCGCGCGGAATTGCTGGTACGCCGGTCGACCGCGGTCCCGCACGCCTGACCGGGCCGGAAGCGCGCACCCGGCTGCGGAGCGGGATGCGCGCGGGCGGCGTGCGCCGGATCGGCGGAGCCGGGCGCCACGCGCGGGCCGGTGGGCCTCTCGTCCGGCGCGCCGCGGACGGGGAGCGTCCACCGGCGCGCCGGACCGGAGCGGTCGCCGGGGCGGCGCACCATGGACCCGGCCGTGCCCGTGTACCGGCCCCGTCCCGGGACGGGCATGGACAGCGGGATCGCGGGCACGAACGACGGCACGGCGAGCTACGGCACAGGAGGCGGCATGGCAAGGGGCAGGGACGACACCAGGAGCGCGGTGCGGTTTGCGTTCTCGACCCTGGGGGTGCCCGGCATGCCGCTGCCGGACGTGCTGCGGCTGGCGAACGACGCCGGGTACCAGGGGGTGGAGCTGCGCGCGCATCCCGAGGAGCCGGTGCACCCGCTCCTCGGCATGCGCGAACGGGCCGCCGTGCGCGAGCGGTTCGCGGACGCGGGCGTGCAGGTCCTGGCGCTCGCCGGGTACGAGGAGGTCGCGGCCGCCCACGGCGAGGCGGGCGAGGAGAAGCTGGCGAACGAGCTGACCGAACTGGTGCTGCTCGCCTCCGATCTCGGGGCGCCGTTCGTGCGGGTCTTCCCCGGTGCCGGTGACCGCCCGGCCGCCGAGGCGGAGGCCGACGCGGCGCGGCGCCTCGGTGCGGTGGCGCCGCTCGCCGCCGACCGGGGCGTCCGGGTCCTGCTGGAGACCCATGACTCGCACCGCACGGGTGCGGACGCCGCGCGCATCCTCGGCCCGGTGGGGCACGGCAGCATCGGCGCCCTGTGGGATGTGCTGCACAGCTGGCTCGGCGGCGAGGATCCCGCCGACACGCACGCCGCGCTCGCCCCGCATCTGGGCTATGTCCAGGTCAAGGACGTCGCGTCGGCGGAGGACACCACGCCGCTGCCGCTCGGCGCAGGCCGATTGCCGCTGGCGGCGGTGCTGGCCTCACTGGGCGAGGGGCCGGCGGGCGCGGACGGCCAGGAGACGGGCAGCTGGCTCTGCTGGGAGTACGAGAAGCGCTGGTACCCCGAGGCGCAGGACCTCGCTCCGCTGCTGGCCCCCGGGCGCGCCCATCTCCAGCGCCTGCTGGACGCGCGGCCCGTCTCCTGAAGGAACGCGGCGCGGACGGGAGGGGCCCAAAGATGTCCGACTACCCCTCACACAGCCCTGCCCGCCCCGCAATACCTGAGCGCCACCACGTCCCCAGTCATTGACCGGCAATAGTTTTCCGGCTATCCGTGTCTCCTTGGAAGTTTCCTTCATTCAGCCGAGGAAGCCCTCCGGAAGGAGCGCACATGCACTCCAGACGTACCGTCCTGACCACTGCGGCGGCCGCGGCCGCCGCCTGCGCCGCGGGCGCCGTCCCCGCACACGCTGACGAGTCCCCCGCCGGGCGCCGGCCGCCCTCCCCTCCCACCGCCGCCACCCGTGCCCGGCTGCGCCGCCTCATCTCCCGTATGACGCCGGAGGAGAAGGTCGGCCAGCTCTTCGTGATGCGGGTCTTCGGGCACTCCGCCACCGACCCCGACCCCGCCGATGCCGCGTCCAACCAGAAGGAGATCGGCGTCGCCAACGCCGCCGAGCTGATCGCCAAGTACCACGTCGGCGGCATCATCTACTTCGGCTGGGCGCACAACACCCGCGATCCGCACCAGATCGCCGATCTGTCCAACGGCATCCAGAAAGCCGCCGCCGCCCAGCGAGTCCCCCTGCCGCTGTTGATCTCCACGGACCAGGAACACGGCATCGTGGCCCGTATAGGAGCGCCCGCCACGCTCTTTCCGGGGGCGATGGCGCTCGGCGCGTCCGGGTCCCGCGAGGATGCCGGTGCGGCGGCCCGGATCGCCGGCGAGGAACTCTTCGCGATGGGCGTCCGGCAGGACTACGCCCCGGACGCGGACGTCAATGTCAACGCGGCCAACCCGGTCATCGGGGTGCGCTCCTTCGGCGCCGACCCGCAGGCCGTGGCCCGGATGGTCGCCGCCGAGGTGAAGGGGTACCAGGCCGGCGGCGTGGCAGCCTGCGCCAAGCACTTCCCCGGGCACGGCGACACCGACACCGACAGCCATGTCGGGCTGCCGTACATCCACCACACCGCGGAGGAGTGGGAGCGGCTGGACGCGCCGCCGTTCACCGCGGCGATCGCCGCCGGCATCGATTCGATCATGACGGCGCACATCGTCGTGCCCGCCTTCGACCCGAGCGAGGACCCCGCCACCCTCTCCCGGCCGATCCTCACCGGCATCCTGCGCGAACGCCTCGGCTACGACGGTGTGGTGGTGACGGATTCGCTCGGCATGGAAGGCGTACGGGTGAAATACGGCGACGCCCGGGTGCCCGTCCTCGCCCTCAAGGCGGGCGTCGACCAGCTGCTCAACCCCCCGGACCTGGCCGTCGCGCACGGCGCGGTCCTCAAGGCCCTCAAGGACGGTGAGCTGACCGAGCGTGAGCTCGACATCAAGCTGCTGCGCATCCTGCTGCTCAAGGAGAAGCGCGGGCTGTTCGCGGACCCGTACACCACCCACGCGGCGGTGGACCGGGTCGTCGGCACCCGCGGCCATCTCACCACCGCGGACCGGATCGCGGACCGCACCACCACCCTGCTGCACAACGAGGGCGGGGTGCTGCCGCTGTCGCGCCGGCGGGAGCGTTCGGTGCTGGTGGTGGGGGCCGACGCCGCCGCGCCGTCCGGCACCGGCGGCCCGCCCACGAAGGTGCTGGCGACGGCCCTGACCGAGCTGGGCTTCACGGCCACCGCCCTGCCCACCGGCATGACGCCGACGCAGGAGCTGATCGACCAGGCGGTGGCGGCGCTGGGCGAGCGGGACGCGGTGGTGGTGGCCACCTACAACGTCACCGCCTCCTCGTCCCAGCGGCAGCTGGTCTCCGCACTGCTGGCCACCGGAAAGCCGGTGGTGCAGCTTGCCGTCCGCAATCCGTACGACATCGCCCAGCTGGCCGGTGTCAAGGCGGGGCTGGCGAGCTACTCGTGGACGGATGTGGAGCTGCGGGCCGCGGCGCGGGTGATCGCCGGACGGGCGAAACCGGGGGGCAAACTGCCCGTCCCGGTGATGCGCGCCGACGCCCCGGGCACCGCCCTCTACCCGATCGGACACGGACTGACGTACTGACGTGCGTGACGCGGCGCGCTCCCCGCCTCGGCGAGGGGCGCGCCGCGTCGTCGTGCGGACTACGGCCGCAGCAACGGCATCCGCCGGACTTCCTGCTTGTCCAGCTTCTTGTCGTACGGGGCCTGCGGAGTGGCCTTGCCGTTCTCGGGGACGGGGAGACCGGCCCATTGCAGGAGTTCGGCGGTGGCCTTGGTGCGGTCGGCTTCCTTCAGCTTGGCGATGTTCGAGCCGTGGTTGCCGCCGGGCACCGTGAAGCGATAGGCGTCCCGGGCTCCCTTGCCGAGCTCGAAGTGCTCCGAACTCCACGGGTCGTACTGGCCGTTGACGAACATCATCCGGTGGGCGTGGTGGCGTACCCAGCGGTCGATGTCCGGCATGGCGCGCGCGTCGAAGCGCATCGGGATGTCCTTGGGCACGAAGGTCCGGGAGTTGTTGATCCCCGGGTACTTCAGGAGGTCCGTGAGCTGGGGGTAGCCGTAGCCGGGCTCACCGAGCTGGGTGCCCGCCTGGTAGTAGTACGGCGTGTACGGGGCCATGCCCTGGTCGGTGTAGCTGGCGAAGCCGCCGACCTCGTCCATCCAGGCCCACAGGTCGTCCGTGGAGACGGTCGGCGCGGGCACCTGGGGGCAGGCGGTCTCGGCCGGCTGGTACTGCCAGAATCCGAACACCAGGTCGGTGACCATGACTTCGTAGGCCCGGTCGGCGCTGCCGACGGTCGTGAAGGTGTTGCCTTCCTTGTCCGCCCACTTCTGGAAGCGGTCGACCATCTCCGTGCGGCGCACCAGCGCCTCGCGCTCGATGGCCGCGAGGTCGGCGCGGCACTGCGCGGTGCCGACGGTCGCGAAGAACCGGTCGTAGGCGGAGTCCTCGTCGTTGCGCACGTCGTTGGGCGCGACATAGGCGACGGTGCCGTCCATGTCGTGCGGGAAGAAGCGGCGGTAGTACGTCGCCGTCATGCCGCCCTTGCTGCCGCCGGTGGCGATCCAGTTCCGGTCGTAGATCCGGTGCAGCGCCTTGAAGATGCGGTGCTGGTCGGTGGCCGCCTGCTGGATGTCCAGCTTTTTCCAGTCGGTCGGCGTGGGGCGGGACGGGGTGAAGTAGCGGTATTCCAGGGAGACCTGGTTACCGTCGATGATCTTCGTGGGTTCGCTGCGGGACGCCGTGGTGCTGACGTTGTAGCCCGAGGTGAAGAACACCGTCGGGCGGTCCACCGACTTGTGCAGCAGGGTCAGCCGCTGCTGGAAGGTCCCCTTGGCGGGGTGGCGGTGGTCGATGGGCTGGGTGTAGTTCAGGACGAAGTAGCGGTAGCCGTCGACCGGCTTCTCTTCGACGAGACTCATCCCCGGTATCGCGAGGATCCGGTCCTTGATGTCCTTGCTCTTCGGCTCGGCGGCTGTGGCCGCCCCTGCCGACGCGCCGCCGACTCCTACCGTGCCTATGAGCACGACGAGCGACAGCAGCCATCTGATGGCCTTGCGCATGCACCCTCCCCTTGGGATGACAAAGGTCGGGCTGAACCTATCCGCGCAACGAGACCGCCACCAGCCCTTGTCGCGTGCCGGGTCGGCCCGGCAGGCGGACGGGTGACGGCGCTCCGCTGGGCGGGTGGCGGTGCGGGTGTCCCTCAGGCCGCCACGGGTTCCTCCTCGCCGGTGAAGGTGCGCCACAGTTCCGCGTAGCGTCCGCCGCGGGCGAGCAGCTCGGTGTGGGTGCCGTCCTCGGCGACCCGGCCGTGGTCCATCAGCACGACACGGTCGGCGCGGGCCGCCGTCGTCAGCCGGTGGGCCACGACCAGGGTCGTACGGCGTCCGACGAGGCGGTCGGTGGCGTGGTTGACCACGGCCTCGCTGGCGAGGTCCAGGGCGGCGGTGGCCTCGTCCAGCAGCAGCACGTCGGGGTCGACCAATTCGGCGCGGGCGAGGGCGAGCAGCTGACGCTGGCCCGCCGAGAGGTTACGGCCGCGTTCGGCGACCTCGTGGAGATAGCCGCCCTCCAGGGTGGCGATCATGGCGTGCGCGCCGACCGCCCGGGATGCGGCCTCCACCTCGGCGTCGGTGGCGTCCGGCCGGCCGTAGGCGATGGCGTCGCGGACCGTGCCGGCGAAGAGGAACGACTCCTGGGGGACGACGCCGAGGCGGTGGCGGTAGCCCGTCAGGTCCAATTCGCGCAGGTCGGTGCCGTCGATGCGGACGGCGCCCGAGGACGGGTCGTAGAACCGCGCGACCAGCTTGACGAGGGTGGACTTGCCGGCGCCGGTCTCGCCGACGAAGGCCACGGTCTGGCCCGCCGGGATCGTCAGGTCGACGCCTGCCAGGGCCTGTTCGTCGTTCTCGCCGTAGTGGAAGTGCACCTTGTCGAAGGCGATCTCGCCGCGCAGCGCGGGCACCTTGCGCGGCGCCTCGGCGGCCGGTGTGGTGGTGGGCTCGCGCAGCAGCTCCTGGATGCGGCCCAGCGATACCGAAGCCTGCTGGTAGCCGTCGAAGACCTGGGAGAGCTGCTGGACGGGGGCGAAGAACAGGTCGATGTAGAGGAGGTAGGCGACCAGCGCACCGGCGGTGAGGGTGCCCGAACCGACCCGGCCGGCACCGACGATCAGCACCAGCGCCGCCGCGACGGAGGAGAGCAGCTGGACGAAGGGGAAGTAGATCGATATGAGGAACTGGCCGCGCACCCGCGCCTGGCGGTAGGCGTCGCTGCGGGCCGCGAACCGCTGCGCGCCGCGCTCCTCGCGCCGGAATGCCTGGACGATACGCAGGCCCGCGACGCTCTCCTGGAGGTCGCCGTTGACGACGCTGATCCGCTCGCGGGCGAGTTCGTATGCCTTCACGCTCTGCTTGCGGAAGAAGTACGTGCCGATGATCAGCGGCGGGAGGGTCGCGAAGACGACCAGCGCCAGCTGGATGTCGAGGGCGAGGAGGGCGACGAGTATGCCGAAGAAGGTGAGGGCGGAGACGACCGCGGTGACCAGGCCGGTCTGCAGGAAGGTGGACAGCGCGTCCACGTCCGTCGTCATCCGGGTCATGATCTTGCCGGTCAGCTCCCGCTCGTAGTAGTCGAGGCCGAGGCGCTGCAGCTGCGCGAAGATCTTGACGCGCAGGGAGTAGAGGACCCGTTCACCGGTGCGCCCGGTCATGCGGTTGGCGCCGATCTGCGCCGCCCACTGGGCGAGGACGACGCCCAGGGCCAGCGCGGCGGCCGTCCAGACGCCGACCAGGGCGCCGAGGCGGACGCCGTCGTCGATGCCCTGCCGGATCAGGATCGGTACGAGCAGTCCGGCCAGCGCGTCCACCGCGACCAGGGCGAGGGCGACGGCGAGCGGTGCGCCGAAGCCGTGCAGCAGCCGGCGCAGGCCGTAGGAGTTCTCGGCGCGTACCGCGCGGTCCTCGTCGACGTCCGGGGCGTCGGTGGCCGGCGGCAGTGCGGCGACCTGGGCCAGCAGCTCCGGTGTGGCGGGCAGTCCGGCCATGGCGGCACCGATCCCGGGGCCGGCCGCGGCGGCCGCTCCGGGCATCGCCCCGGCCAGGCCCTCCTCGGTCTCCTGCTCGCGGCGCACCCACAGCTCGGGGGTGATGGTGCCGGGCGCCCCGGTCCCCGGGCTCCCGCGGTCCGGGTCGGTGGTCTCCGCCTCGCCGGCCGGCAGCCCGGTGGTGGCGTGGTCGTCGCTGAAGGCGCCGGCCAGTTCGCCCGCCGGGTCGTGCTCGACGCCGCTCAGCTCCTCCGGGTCGGTCAGCAGCCTGCGGTACAGCGCGCAGCGGCCTTCCAGTTCCTCCTGGGTGCCGATGTCGACCAGCCGCCCGCCGTCGAGGACGGCGACCCGGTCGGCGAGCGCCAGGGTGGAGGCGCGGTGGGCGATGAGCAGGGTCGTGCGGCCCGCCATGACCCCGCGCAGCGCCTCGTGGATCTCGTGCTCGACGCGGGCGTCGACCGCGGAGGTGGCGTCGTCGAGGACCAGCAGCCGGGGGTCGGTGAGGATGGCGCGGGCCAGCGCTACGCGCTGCCGCTGCCCGCCGGACAGGGTCAGGCCCTGCTCGCCGACCGCGGTGTCGTAGCCGTCGGGCAGTTGGGATATGAAGTCGTCGGCCTGGGCGGCGCGGGCCGCGGCGCGCACCTGCTCGTCGGTGGCGTCCGGATGGCCGTAGGCGATGTTGTCGCGGACGGAGTCGGAGAACAGGAAGCTGCTCTCGGGGACCAGGCCGATGGCGGCCCGCAGGGACTCCAGGGTCAGGTCGCGTACGTCATGGCCGCCGACGAGGACGCGGCCCGCGGAGACGTCGTAGAAGCGCGGCAACAGCAACGAGACGGTGGACTTGCCGCTGCCGGAGGTGCCGACGACGGCGACGGTCTCGCCCGCTTCCATGCGCAGCGAGAAGTCCTTCAGGACCGGCCGGACGGTGGGGGCCTCGTCCGAGGAGGCGGCCTTGGAGAACTGTGCGGCGGTGCTGTGCTCCGACGGGGGCAGCGGGGCGTAGCCGAAGGTCACGGCGTCGAAGGTGACGGTGGCGGGGGCGTCGGCGGGCAGCTCGTGCGCGCCGGGGCGCTCGTGGATCGACGGCTCGGTGTCGATCAGCTCGTAGACCCGCTCCACACCGGCCCGTGCCTGCTGTCCGACGGTCAGCATCATCGCCAGCATCCGGACGGGGCCGACCAGCTGGGCGAGGTAGGTGGAGAAGGCGACGAAGGTCCCCAGGGTCACCTGGCCCTGGGTGGCCATCCAGCCGCCGAGGCCGAGCATCGCGACCTGGCCGAGCGCGGGTACGGCCTGCAGGGCGGGGGTGTAGCGGGCGTTGAGGCGGACCGTGCGCAGGCGGCCGGCGAACAGCCGGCGGCTCACCTCGCGCAGCTTGCCGGTCTCCTGCTCCTCCTGCCCGAAGCCCTTGACCACGCGGACGCCGGAGACCGCGCCGTCGACGACACCGGCCACCGCGGCGGCCTGGCCCTGGGCGTACCAGGTGGCCGGGAACAGTCGGGCGCGGCTGCGTTTGGCGATGAACCACAGGGCGGGGGCGACGGCCAGCGCCACGACGGTGAGCAGCGGCGACAGGATCGCCATCACCACCAGGGAGATCACGAAGAGCAGGACGTTCCCGATCATCATCGGGAGCATGAACAGCAGGCCCTGGATCAGCTGGAGGTCGCTGGTGGCGCGTCCGACGACCTGGCCGGTACTCAGCTCGTCCTGCCGCCGGCCGTCGAGCGCGGCGATGGCGCCGAACATGCGGGTGCGCAGATCGTGCTGGGCGTCCAGGGCGAGGCGGCCGCCGTAGTAGCGGCGGATGTAGGTGAGGACATAGACGGCGATCGCGGCGACGACGAGGACGCCGGCCCAGGGGGCGAGGGAGCGCTCGTGCTTGATGATGACGTCGTCGATGATCAGCCTCGGGACGAGCGGGACCAGGGCCATCACTGCCATGCCGGCGAGTGAGGCGCCGAGCGCGAGCAGCACGTCCTTCTTGTACTGCCAGCAGTCGCGCGACAGCCGCCGCGCCCAGCCCTGTCGTGCCGTATCCGTCCCCGCCACCCGATGCCTCCCGCACCTCGACCGTTGCCGCTGTCACCAACGCCGAGCGGGGCAGATTTCATCCCGCTGCAACATTCACCGACCGGTTTCGGCCACACTCCGCCCCCGGAGCGGGCGTGTACGGGCGGTGTGGGCGGCACCGGGTGGGGACCCTGAGACGGCGTCGGGGAAGACCGGGGTCCACTGCGGGGGATCCCTGATGGGTGACGGGCCGCTCGGGGCCAAGCTGAGCGTCATGAGGAAGCAACGGAACGTTACCAAGTACTCGATCGGGCGCCGCGTGGCGGTGGGCCTCGCCGGCGCCGCGTCCGCCACCCTGATCGCCGGCACGACCACGGCTGCCGCCGCACCCACACCACCATCCGAGCCCGCCCCTTCCTCCCTACCTGCCCCGCCCTCTCCTCCCCCTCCTTCCTCTTCCTCCTCTCCCCCTTCTCCTTCCTCTCCTTCCTCTCCCTCCACCCCGTCCTTCGACTTCCGCGACTGTCCGGCGCTGCCGGCGGGCGTCGACCCGGCCGCATGGCGCTGCGAGGTGTTCGTCATGGACAGCCACTTCACGGCCGGCGGGCTGGACGTCCCGGCTCTCGCCCCGATGACCGCCACCAATGCCGAAGGCCCCATGCCGGACGGCAGCCGGGGCCAGGTGTTCGGCGGGCTGCGCGCCGGCGAGGCGGACGCGGCAGCGATCCCCGCGCCGTTCGACGGGCTGCGGGTGCGGCCGCAGTACGCCGGCTTCTCCGACTTCTATTCCGACGGCGTGCACCGCGGCGCGATCGACATGACGTTCCGCCTCACGCATCCGCTGCTGGGCAAGCACTGCACGCTCGGCGCGGACTCCGACCCGGTGAAATTCCGGCTGATCCAGGACGGCGCGACGGAATGGGTCTCCAAGGAGCCGCCGATCGTGAGGTTCGCGGTGCACGACACCACCTTCGCGGCGCCGCGCGCCCACAACTGCGGCCCGCTCGGCAGGCTTCTCGACAAGCGGCTCCATCTGCCGGCGGCCTCCGGGGAGAACGGAATACGGGCGACCGCCTCCTACACCTTCCGCTCCTACGACCGGTTGCCGGAGCGGCAGGCGACGGAAGGCGGTCGCCCACCGGGGTACGCCGCGGGGTGAGGCGCTCGGCCTTGCCGAGCCCGGTGCCCGGCGTAGCGTGGGCAGTGTCTCGGGGCCCTGCCCAGGGAGTGCGCCATGGTCACCACCGCACCGGCCCCGGCCGTCGACATCCCTCGTACTCCGCCCGCCCGGGCCCGTGAGGTGAACGCGGCGGAAGTCCGCGCGACGCTCGACACCCTGCGCGCGTTGGCCCCGGCCGACTGGTCGCTCGATACGGCCTGTGCGGGGTGGACCGTGCGGGACGTCACCGCACACATGGTGGGGCAGCTCGAAGAACTTCCGCGGCCCTGGCTGATGATCGGCCGGACGCTGCGTGCCCGCAGGCGTTACCCGCGGCTGACGCCCCTGCACGGACACAACCAGTGCCAGGTCGACGACCGGCGGTCCGTCCCGCCCCAGGACCTGATCGCGCTGCTGAGCCGGTTCGGACCGCAGGGGGTGCGGGCGGCGGACCGCATACCGGGCGCCGTGCGGCGGCGGATACGTCTGAGTCCGCTCTTCCCCGAGTCAAAGGAGCTGCCTGAGGACTCCATGGACTACATGGACCGGGTCCTGATGTCACGCGACCCCTGGATGCACCGGGTGGACATCGCCGACGCCACCGGCCGTGAGCTGGTTCTCGACGACCACGACAGGGAGGTCGTCGGGCAGGTGCTGCTGGATCTCGCCCTGGCCTGGCGTGGCCCGCCGACCCTGCTGGACCTCTCAGGACCGGCCGGTGGCCGCTGGAGTCTGGGCCGGGGAGCGCCTGCCGTGACGGTCCGGGCGGACGCCGTCGCGCTGATGCGGCACCTGTCCGGCCGGGCGCCGCTCGACGCAAGGGCGTATGAGGGTGCCCCGGACGCCGGTGCGACCGTCGCCGCCGCCCGCGTCGTGTTCTGAGCCGGGAGCCCGGGAGCCCGGGAGTCGGGTGGCGCCCGCTGGGACGAGGTGCTGGGAGCGCGGGACGGCGCCCCGAGCCGGCCGGCTCGGGGCGCCGCGTCAAAGGCAGGTCAGCTGGCAGGTCAGCTCTTCTCCGCTGTCAGTCCTTGTCCACCGTCAGCTCCGAGATCCCGGGATGCTTCGCCGGCTTTCCGTCGCCCTTGGAGGCTCCGTCGCCGTGGACCTCGACGCGTACGTACCTCGCCCGGGTCCGGCCTTCGTCGCTCGTCGCGTGCCAGTGCTTTCCGTCCTGCGAGGTCTGCACGACGTGGGACTTCGGCCGGGTCGCCGTCCAGTGCGGGGTGATCCGGCCGACGCGGGTGGTGCGGCCGAGGTCGACGGTGAGCGTGCCGTCGGCGGCGTCCGGCACCCAGGCGGTGGTCGCGTTGCCGTCCACCGCGGCGCCCGCGTACATCCCGGGCTCTTCGGAGGTGGCGCGGGCCTGCGTGCACCGGGCGACGTTGTCGGTCGGGGTCAGGTCCGGGCGGCGGGTCTTGAGGACCGCCGGCTGACCCCGGCTCACGACCTTCTCGCCCTCCGGCGTGTCGATCCGCATCGGCGCACCGTCGGTCAGCCGCACGGTCGTGCGGTGCGCGCCGAGGGCGATGTCGTAGGTGCGCCCCTGCCAGCGCAGTCCGCGCAGGGTGACGCCCTTGGAGAGCTGCGGCGGCAGCATCGGGTCGAGCCGCACCTTGTCCTCGCGCAGCCGCAGGCCGGTCAGCCCGTGGGTGAAGGTCTGCAGGAAGCCGCCCTTGCCGGTGAGGAAGTCCTGTGCGGGCCGCCCGGCGTGCGGGTCGCCCGCGCCGGCCTTGTCGCCGCGCGCCTCGGAGAACTGCTTGAACGGGCCGCGGACGAACGGCTTGATGGAGCGCATCAGGTAGGTGTTCGTCGAGCAGCCTGCCTCGCCGATGCCGGCCGCGTCGATGGCGTGCACGGAGTCCGTCATGGCCGGGCCGTCCGGGTCGGTGCGCGCGGCGTAGTGGTCCAGCGTGCCGGCGGCCTGGTCAGGCTTCATCGGCCATTCCAGCGGATACATCAGCAGCACGGTGTCCGCCTGCTTGATGGTGGTGCCCTTGTATCCGGCGTACTGCTCGAAGACCTTCTTCTTCGCGTCGTAGGGGATGCGCAGCTTGTCGGCGATGGTGCGCCAGGAGGCGGGCGCCCGCTCGCCGAGGATGTCCGCGACGCGGGTGGCGTGCCGCAGGGCGGTGGCCGCACCGGCGTTGGTGAACACCCCGTCGTCGACACCGTTGCTGTACTCGTCCGGCCCGGCGACGTTCCGGACCGAGTAGCTGCCGTCGTCGTTACGGGTCGCCCGGGAGGCCCAGAATTCGGCGATTCCCTTGAGGACCGGCCAGCCGCGCGACCGCAGCCATCCGGTGTCCTTGGTGGCGAGGTAGTACTGCCAGGTGGCGAGGGAGATGTCGCCCATGAGGTGGTTCTGGGTACGGCAGTGCGGCGGGTCCCAGCTGTGGCACTCGTTGTTCAGGTCGCCCTTGCTGCCGCTGGTCCAGGAGTAGAACAGCCCGTCGTAGCCGAGCTTCTTGGCGTTGGCGCGGGCGCCGGCACGGGTCTTGTAGCGGTAGTCGACCACCGACCTGGCGAGGTCGGGGTGGCTCGCCAGCAGCCCTGGATACATCCACGTCTCGGCGTCCCAGAAGACCTCGCCGGCGTAGTTGTCGCTGGTCAGGCCGGTGGGCCCGATGCTGTTGCGGTTGCCGGCCCGGGTGCTGGACAGCAGTCCGTACTGCGCCGAGCGCACCCACGACTGCAGTTCACGACGCCCGTGGACCTCGATGTCACTGCGCCACAGCCGCTGCCAGGCCGCGGTGTGCCGTGCGAAGATCGCGTCCCAGCCGCGGTTCGCGGCCTGCCGGGAGGCGGCGTGGGCGGTGGCGCGCGGGGAGCGGGAGGTGAGTGCGGTGTCGACGCCGACGTACTTGGTGAGCTCGTACGAGCGGCCGCTGCTGACCGGGAAGCGCAGCTGCTGCCTGTTGCTCAACTTGGCGTTCTGCGCGCCCTGTCGGGGGCGTTCGGCGTGCACCTTCCGGTCGGCGCGCAGGGTCGAGGCGACCGCGCCGTCCGTCTTGGTGCCATCCGTGCGGAAGGCGACGTCCATCGTGTCGCGGGAGCCCCGCCCGCCGGCGGGGTCGCCGGCCTGCGTCATCCGGCGGGCGCCGCGCCCGTCGAGGGCGTCGGTGACGGTGGCCGAGCCGCTCCAGTGCGGGGTCATCCGCAGCCGTACGGCGCCGGTGTGGGCGCGCGTGCGGTCGGCGAGGACGTCGTAGACCAGGTCGGTGGCGCGGCCGTCGGCGGCCGTCCAGGTCAGCGAGGTACGGACGAAGCCGCAGCGCAGGAAGAGGGTCTGGCGGTAGTCGGAGATCCGGCCGGGCTTCGTGGCCGAGGAGAAGGTCTCGGAGTGCGCGCCGCCGGTGGCGACGTCGAGCGTGGTCCAGGTGGGGATCGCCGCGATGGCCTGGCGGCCCTTGAGGTCCTTGGGGCCCTTGGCGTAGAGGCCCGAGACGAACGAGCCGTCGTATTCGGGGGTCTTGAGCGGCCAGCCGGTCTCGCCTCCGGAGGCGGCGTAGCCGGTTCCGTTGGGCGGCACCCGCTGCCCGAGGTAGCCGTTGCCGACGAAGGCGTGGTGGCTGTCCTTGGGGTCGATGCGGGTGGCGGTGGCCGTCCAGCCGTCGCCACCGGAGGCGCCGTCGCCCTTCGTACAGGATCCGTGTGCGGCGCCGGGTGGCGCCGCAGCGGGCGCCGTCTCGTTCCTGGCCGAGGCCGCGGCGGGTGCGAGCACCGCGACGAGGGCTCCGGCGAGCAGCGGCGCGACGACCTTGCGCGGGAGACGCGCCCCGGGCCGGGCGGGGTGGTTCGACGGGGCCTGCGGTGGCGGATCCGCGGGGTGATGTGTCGAGCGATCCATGGTTCTCCGTCGTACATGCACAGCCGTACCCGGGTCCTGCGGTACGGACTGCGCCTTGAGCATGGCAATACATCGGCCCCCGCCGTGAAGGCACCCTAAAACGACACCCCCGTCCGGGTCACGGAGTCCAGGCCACGAATTCCCGTCCCCGCTCCGGCGCGCTCGCACGAAACTCCCCCCGATTGGTCAATAGGGCCACACTTACGGCACACTTTTAGACTGACCAGTCAGAACAAAGGAGGGGTTGTGGACACCACCCGTCAGGGGGCGGCGGTCAACGCCAGGGGGATCGGAGTCGAGGGCCCACGAGGATGGGCCTTCAGAGGTGTCGACGTCTCCGCGGAACCGGGCACGCTGATCGCCGTCCAGGGCCCTTCGGGCTCCGGCCGCACCTGCCTGCTGCTCGCACTCACCGGCCGGATGCGGATCACCGAAGGCGACGCGACGGTCGCCGGATTCCCCCTGCCCAAGCGGATGGGGGCGGTACGCGGCCGCACGGCCCTGGCGCACGTACCGGGCGTCGCCGACCTCGAACCGGCGCTCACCGCCGGCGAACACCTCCAGGAACAGGCCCTGTTGGGCCACCGCCTGCAAGGAACCCTGAGCGGCTCGCTGCCCTGGGGCCGCCGCCACAAGGAGACCACCCGGGCCCGGATCGAGGCGGCGCTGGCCGCCGTCGGGCTCGACCCGGACACGCTGCCCAAGGGGCTGCGGACCGCCGTACGCGACCTGGAGCGGCTCGAAGCGCTGCGGCTCTCCCTCGCGCTCGCCGTCATGCACGGCCCCCAGCTGCTGGCCGTCGACGACGTCGACCTCAAGCTGTCCGCGGACGAACGCGCCCTGGCCTGGCAGCTGTTGCGGGACCTCGCGCTGGCGGGCACCACCGTCGTGGCCTCCGGCAGCGACGCGCCGTCGGACGCACTCGTCGTCCGCACCAGGCAGGCCGCCACCGCGCGCACCGGCCCCGGCGCCGCGTCCGGCCAGGACGGCCAGGACAGCCAGGACGGCCAGGACGCACCCGCATCACCCACCACCACTTCCGGCCGGAACGACCCGGCCGACACCGATGAGGAGGAAGCAGCGCATGCGTTCGCCGCGACTGGCCGCGCTTGAGCTCAGGCGTTTCGGCAGGGGGAAGCTCCCCCGGCTGGGCCTCGTCGCCCTGATGCTGATCCCCCTGCTCTACGGAGCCCTGTACCTCTGCTCCTTCTGGGACCCCTACAGCCGCTTGGACAAGATCCCGGTGGCACTCGTCAACAACGACAAGGGCGCCTCCGCCGACGGCAAGAAGATCAACGCGGGCGAGGAGCTGGCCGGGAACGTCACGGACAGCAAGACCTTCCACTGGGAGGAGGTCAGCGCCGCCGAGGCCGCCAAGGGCGTCGAGGACGGCACCTACTACCTCTCCCTGACGGTCCCGAAGAACTTCAGTGAGCGGATCGCCTCCAGCTCGGGTGACTCCCCGCAGACCGGCGCCCTCAAGGTCCGGACGAACGACGCCAACAACTACATCGTCGGCTCGATCTCCAAGACCGTCTTCTCCGAGATCCGCGCCAAGACCTCGGCGAAGTCCTCCCGGGCCTTCCTCGACAAGATCTTCGTGTCCTTCTCCGACCTGCACGACCGGACGGCCGAGGCGGCCGACGGCGCGAGCAAGCTGGACGACGGGCTGGACGACGCCAAGAAGGGCTCCGGCAAGCTCGCCGACGGCCTCGGGACCGCCAAGGACAGCACCGGCAAGCTCTCCGGCGGCCTCGGCAAACTCGACAAGGGGTCCGGCGACCTGAGCAAGGGCGCCGGGGACACCCACCGGGGCGCCAAGACGCTTCAGGAGAAGCTCGGCCTCGCACACTCCAAGATCGAACAGCTCAGCCAGGGCACCCGGCAGGTCGCGGCCGGCACCCAGAAGCTCGCCGACACCGCCAACGGCCTGGCCGGCAAGGCCCGTCCGTTCCTCAAGCAGTACGCCAAGGACCTGGGTGAGAAGGCCCGGGTCGTCGCCGGCGCCTCCGGGGCACTCGCCGACGACCTCGGCACGCTGCCGCGGGACACCGCCCACGCGGCCTCCGAGGCGCGCGACGCGGCCGACCAGCTCGACACCCTCTACGACCAGCGCTGCGGGAGCGCCGTCTCCCTCGACGCCGACTGCCCCGCGCTCAAGAAGGCCCGGGACGCCACCGCACTGGCCGCCGACACCGCGGAGAAGGTCAACTCCCTTGTCAGTTCGCACACCTCGGGCATCGACAAGCTGACCGGCGATCTGCGCAGGCTCGACAAGGTGGCCACCGCCGTCGCCGACCGCGCGCCGACCTCCGAGAAGGACCTCGAAACGGCCGTCGCGGAGATCAACCGGCTCAACGCCGGCGCGCACAAGGTGTCCGACGGCGCCGGCAAGATCGCAACAGGGGCCGGGCAGCTCACCGACGGCGCGGGCCGGCTCACCGACGGGACGGGCAAGGTCGCCGACGGCGCCGGGCAGATGCACGACGGCATCGGCGCGGCCAAGAACGGCACCGACCAGCTGGAAGGCGGCATCGGCAAGCTCAAGGACGGCGCGGTCTCGCTCAACGGCGGTCTGTTCAAGCTCAAGGACGGCTCCAACCAGCTGGCCGAGGGCCTGCACAACGGCGTCGCCAAGATTCCGGACTACGACAAGCACGACCGCGACGCCCGCACCGAGGTGATGGCCGACCCCGTCGGGCTGGCCTCACAGTCGATGCACAAGGCGCCCAACTACGGCACCGGCCTGGCGCCCTACTTCATCCCGCTCTCCCTCTGGGTCGGCGCGATGGTCGCGTACATGCTGTTCGCCCCGCTGAGCAAGCGCGCCCTGGCCGCCGGCGCCCCCGGCTGGCGGATCGCACTCGGCTCCTGGCTGCCGGCGTTCGCGATCGGGGTGGCGCAGGTACTCGCCCTGATGGCCGTCCTCCACTGGGGGCTCGGCCTGGAGATGGCCCGCTCCGCCGCCACCATCGGCTTCCTGCTGCTGGCGACGGCCTGTTTCACCGCGGTCATCCAGCTGCTGAGCGCCTTCTTCGGGCCGGCCGGGCGGGTGCTCACCCTCGTCGTGCTGATGCTCCAGCTGACCTCGGCGGGCGGCACGTACCCGGTGCAGACCAGCCCCGGGTTCTTCGCCGCCATCCACCCGTTCCTGCCGATGAGTTATGTCGTCGACGGGCTGCGCCGGCTCATCACCGGCGGCGGTCTCGAACCCGTGTGGCAGGGCAGCATCGTGCTCACGGCCTTCACCCTCGGCGCGCTGGCGCTCACCGCTCTGGCGGCGCGCGGCCGGCAGGTCGTACGGATGAAGGACCTGCACCCGGAGCTCAGCCTGTGACCGAGCGTTCCGGTCCCGGGGGCGGTGCCGGCAACGGCACCGCCCCCGGGGCGCACCCCGGCACCGGCGCGGAAGCGGGCCACGCGGCCGCCTCCGGCAGCCATCGGCACGCCCCCGCCGGGCTCCGCCGTGCGGCCACCCGGCGCAAGCTCTTCGACGCCGCCGTCACCCTGATCGCGGAACAGGGCTTCTCCGCCACCACCGTGGACGAGATCGCCGACCGCGCCGGCGTCGCCAAGGGCACCGTCTACTACAACTTCACCAGCAAGAACGTCCTGTACGAGGAGTTGCTGCGGGACGGCATCGACCTCCTGGCCGGGTCCCTGCGGCAAGCCGCCGAGACGACCGCGGCGCGCGGCGGCACCCGGGTCGACGCCCTGGACGCGATGATCCGGGCCGGCCTGGACTTCATCGCCGGCTCCCCCGCCCTCACCCAGCTGTACGTCGCCGAGCTCTGGCGCACCAACCGGACCTGGCGCGACACGCTGCGGTCGGTACGGGGACGGGTGCTGACGGTCGTCGAGTCCGTCCTGCGGGAGGCCGTCGCACGCGGTGAACTCACCGCGGAACTCGACATCCCGCTCACCGCCTCCGCCCTGCTCGGCATGGTCCTGGTGGCCGCCCTGGACTGGCAGTCCTTCCAGCCGCACCGCTCGGTCGAGGACGTGCACGCGTCACTGTCCCGGCTGCTCCAGGGGCGCGTCGGCGCCGCACCCGCGTGCCGCGTCCGCGAGGTGCGCGCGCCGGGTCCGTGAGGCGGGAAGCGGCGTCACCTGCCGTCGGCCGGTACCTCGTCGAGGTGCGTCGGCGCGAACATCCGCAGCCGGGCGGGGAGCACCACCACCGAGGGCCCCGGCTCCGCGAGCGCCGCCGCCAGGTCCTCGCGCAGCCGCTCCGGATCCGTACGGACCGCGGGCACCCCGAAGGACTCGGCCAGCGCCACGAAGTCCGGCCGGGCCAGCTCGGTCGCGGTCGCCTCGCCGAACGCGTCGGTCATGTACTCCCGCAGGATGCCGTAGCCGCCGTCGTCCACGATGAGCCAGGTGACCGGCAGGTCGTACTGCCGGGCGGTGGCCAGCTCGGCGATCGAGTACATCGCGCCGCCGTCGCCGGAGACCGCGAGCACCGGCCGGTCGGGGTCGGCGACGGCCGCGCCGAGCGCCGCCGGAAAGCCGTAGCCCAGGCCGCCGGAGCCCTGCGCGGAGTGCAGCGCGTTCGGGCGGCGCGCGTCGAACGCGGACCAGGCCCAGTAGGCCAGGATCGTCATGTCCCAGCAGCTGACCGCGTCGTCGGGCAGCGCGTCGCGCACCGAGGCCAGGATCTGCTGTTCCAGGTCGAGTCCCTGCCCGTCGATACGCTGCCGGACCCTCTTCAGCAGGTCCGCCACCGCGTCCTGCGGGGCGGAGGCCGCGCCGTCGGCGCTCTCCCGTACCGGGCGGCCCGCCACCTCCTTCACCAGCGCGGCCAGGGCCGGCCGGGCGTCCGCGTGGACGCCGAGCGCGGCATGGTTCGACTCCAGCTTGCCGAGGTCCGCCTCGATCTGCACGACCCGGCCGCGGGGCCGGAACGTGTGGTAGTTCGAGGAGAGTTCGCCGAGCCCCGAACCGACCACCAGCAGCGTGTCGGCGTCCTCCAGGAACTCCGTCGTGTGGCGGTCCTCCAGCCAGGACCGGAGCGAGAGCGGATGCTCCCACGGGAAGGCGCCCTTGCCGCCGAACGTCGTGGCCACCGGCGCCCGCAACCGCTCGGCGAGCGCCAGCAACTCCGCCTCGGCGCCGGCGCGCACGACGCCGCCGCCGGCCAGGATGACCGGCCGTCGGGCCTCCGTCAGCCACCGCGCGGCCTCCGCCGTCACCTCCGGCCGTGGCGTCAACTCACGTGGTACGGCGTGGAGTTCCGCCACAGGCGGCACCTCGACGGGTGCCAGCAGCACGTCCTGGGGGATCTCCAGCCACACCGGCCCGTGGGGCACGCTCAGCGCCGATTCCCAGGCCGCGGCCACCGCGGACGGGATCTGCGAGGCCGTCCGAGCGGTGTGGACGGACTTGACCACGCCCCGGAACACGGCGCTCTGGTCGGTGAGTTCATGCAGATAGCCGTGGCGTCCGCCGCCGATGCCGGCCAGCGGCACCTGGCTGCCGATGGCCAGGACGGCGGCCGAGCCCGCGGCGGCCTCCTGGAGCGCGGCCAGCGTCATCAGCGCCCCGGGCCCGGTGGAGACCAGCAGCGGCGCCACCCCGTGCGTGGTCCTGGCGTACGCGTCGGCCGCGAAGCCCGCGTTGTTCTCCACCCGCAGCCCGACGTAGCGCAGCGCGGAGCGGCGCAGCGCGTCGAACACCCCGAGCGCATGCTGGCCCGGCAGCCCGAAGACGGTGCTCGCGCCGAGCGCGGTCAGCGATTCGACGACCAGATCGCCGCCGTTGCGCCGGTGCGGTGCCGCCGTGGGGGTGGTGGTGCTCATGGGTAGGTGCTGCCTTCCTGAGGAGGGTGAGCGGGGAACGGCACCGCGGAACGGTGCGCGAGGACGAGGTGCGTGAGGCGGGCGGCGCGGGCCGGGAGCCGGCTCAGACGCCGTGGGCCGCGGACGAGGGCGCCGGCTCCTCGCCGGCCTCGTCCGGCGCCGCCTCGCCGGCAAGCCGGGCACGCCAGGCGGTGAGCACCGCGGGATCGGTCGGCTTCGAGGCCAGGCTCACGGCGACGTACGTCACCAGCGAGGCCAGCAGTCCGTAGTAGATCGGCTCGTTGGCGAGGACGCCGAGCGTGGCCATCAAGCCGATCACCGTGAGGCCGCCCACCGCGACCGAGGCCAGGGCGCCGGTGGCGTTGCCGCGCTTCCACAGCAGCCCGCCCAAAATGGGCACCAGCAGGCCGCCGACGAGGACGTTGTAGGCGAGGGTCAGCGCCTCGACGACGTTGTTGAGCGCGATCGCGATGACGATCACCGCGACGCCCATGAGCAGGATGAACAGGCGGTTGTCCCGCACCTCGTCGGACCCGCCGGCCGCCTCCTCGCCCCGGCCGTCAGCGGGGTCTTGGCCCGTGTCCTGGCCGCCCGGCGTCGCCCCCCGAGCCGCCAGGAAGCCCTTCACCCGGGCCCAGATGTCGTTGTTGGCGACCGTCGCGCACGCGATCAGCGCTCCCGACGACGTCGACATCACCGCGGACAGTGCCGCCGCCAGCACCAGCCCGCGCACCCCCATCGGCAGCGCGTCCTTCACGATCGTCGCGAACGCGTCGTCCGGGCTGCCCAAGTGGGGGTAGAGCACCTTGGCCGCGGTACCGATGACCGCGCCGGCCACCGCGTAGACCAGACAGTACGTACCGGCGGCGGTGCCGCCCAGGCGCGCCACCTTGTCGCCGCGTGCGGTGAACACCCGCTGCCAGATGTCCTGCCCGATCAGCATGCCGAAGGAGTAGATGAGCACGTAGGTGAAGACGGTCTGGCCGCCGATGCCCAGGGGCGCGAAGTAGTCGTCCGGCAGCCGGTCCCGCATCTCGGCGAAGCCGCCCGCCTTGACCACCGCGATGGGCAGCAGGAGCAGCAGCACACCGATGGTCTTGACGACGAACTGGACCATGTCGGTGAGGGTGATCGACCACATCCCGCCGAGCGTCGAATAGGCGACGACGATCACGCCGCCGAGCACGATCGAGAGGGTGCGGTCCATGCCGAAGAGCACATCGAAGATCGTCGCGTAGGCGATGGTCGAGGTCACGGCCAGCATGAGCGTGTACGCCCACATCACGACGCCGGAGATGATCCCGGCCGAGCCGCCGTAGCGCAGGTCGAGCATCTCGGAGACGGTGTAGACCTTCAGCCGGGCGATCCGCGCCGAGAAGAAGATGCTCAGCGCCAGCAGCCCGAGACCGATGGTGAAGACCATCCACGCGCCGGAGAGCCCGTACTGGTAGCCGAGTCCGACGCCGCCGATGGTCGACGCGCCGCCGAGCACGATCGCGGCCATGGTGCCCGAATACATCGCGGGCCCGAGCCGGCGCCCGGCGACCAGGAATTCGCTCTTGGACTTGGCGCGCCGCATGCCCCACCAGCCCATGGCGAGCATTCCGGCCAGGTAGAGCACGATCACCGCGTAGTCGACAGCCATGGGCCATCCCTTCCAGCAACGCCGAGGGGAGAGGGGGAACGCAGAACGGGGGCGAGAGAGCGGTGCGGCGGGGGTGTGACGGGGAGGGGTGCCGTACGTGCGTCTCGTCTTGGGGGTTGACCCTAGGAGGCTGAAAGTCGACGCTGAAGTGTACGTTTCCTCCACTCACCGCTCCCTCAGTGGATGGTTCGCACATGACTCAGCCCACGCCGCCGGACCCGCACCCGTCACCGGGCCCGTCCGCACCCCCTGAGGCCGCGCGCAACGTGCCGCCTTCGACGCCGCCGGTCGCGCTGTCCGACCTCCTCGCACGCACCGACCTCGGCCTGCGGCAGATCGCGGGACCGCGGGAAGGCGTCGTCATCCACTGGGTGCACACCTCGGAGATGGCGGACCCGGTGCCGTACCTCCTGGGCGGCGAGATGCTGCTCACAGCGGGGATGCACCTGGCGGAGGCGGCCGGCGGGACGGAGGAGAAGGCGGGGCCCACAAGCGGCTCCGGGCCCGGCACCGGCACCACCGCCGCCGAGACCGACACCGACACCGACACCGACGGCACCGCCCGCTCCCCCGCGCCCGCCGCCTCCCCCGACGCCTTTCCCCCTGGCCCTCTCGACGCCTATCTCGACGGCTACGTCGCCCGGACCGTGGCCGCCGGTGCCGCCGCGCTCGGCTTCGGGATCGCGCCGGTGCACGACACCGTTCCCCGCGCCCTGGTGGCCGCCTGCGACCGGCACGGTCTGCCGCTGATCGAGGTGCCCCCGGCCACGCCGTTCACCGCCGTGGAGAGCGCCGTCTGGCAGGCCGTGACGGAGGCCAGGCACCGCGAGCTGACCCGGCTCAGCGAGGCCCAGCGGGCGTTGGCCTCGGCTGCCGCCCGCGCCGATCCCGCACCGGCCGTCCTGCGCGCACTGGCCCGCCATGTGCACGGCTGGACCGCCCTGCTCTCCCCGGACGGCACCGAGCACGGCACGGCCGGTCCCCCGCCCACTGCCGCCTGCCGGGCCGCGGCCGCGCACCTCGCCGGCATCGTCGGCCGCGGCGGCCCGTCCTCGGCGACCGACACCCTGCCCGACACCCACCTGACCGCGTACGCCCTCACCGGCCGCGGCCCCCGTCGCGAGGCGCCGGCCCTCGTGGTCGCCGCGCACCCCCTCGACCCGCCCGCCCACACCATCGCGGGAGTCGCCGCCGTCCTCCTTTCCCTGATCACCGGCCCGGCCTCGGGCCAGGGCCCGGTCGGGACGGACCACTCCGCCGCGTTGGCCGAACTACTGCTCGGCGCCGACCCCTCGCAGGTCGGCCCGCTTCTGGGCCACCCCCTCTGGACCGTCGTGCACGCCGAGCCGCGCCGCGACACGACCGCTTCCCCCGCCGCCCTCGCCGCCGCCCTCCACACCCCCCTCGTCGCCCGCTGCCCCACAGCGAACGCCACACCGGGCCCTACGGCTCCGGTCCGCGCCGAGGCCGGGTCCGGGCGGCCCACCGCACCGCACGCCGCGTCCCCCGCCCTCCGCGCCCTCGTCCCCGCCGACCGCGACGTCACCGGACACCCGGGCTGGACTCTCGGCGTCAGCGAAGCCGCCCCGGTCACCGAGCTGCCGGCCGCCGACCGGCACGCCGCCTCCGCCCTCCGACGCGCCCTCGCCGGCCGCGTCCCCCTCGTACACCACCGCACCCCTGGCCCCCACGGCATCACCTCCCTCGTCGCCCCCTCGGACGCCCGCCACCATGCCCAGGCCCTCCTTGCCCCGCTGGCGGGCTCCTCGCCCCTCCTCGCCACTCTCCACAACTGGCTCTCGCTGCACGGTAATTGGGATCGCACCGCGACCGCCCTTGGCATCCACCGCAACACCGTCCGCCAGCGGATCACCCGTATCGCGAGCCTCCTCGACACCGATCTGGACGACCCCGACGTCCGTATGGAGCTGTGGTTCGCCCTCCGCGCCCTCGACCGCGGCACACCGCGGGAACCGTGACGCCCACCAGGTCGTCATCACTCCGGAGTCGCCGGGCTCACCAACTTTCCACTGCCGCCCGCCGGGACGGTCTAATGTCAGCGTTGTCGCCCGTCCTCCGCACGCGCCGGGTGAGGGGATCGCACACCGCTCGGCACCGGTAACACGGCTGTGACAGAAGGCGTCTTGAGGCCGGACCGCCTCTCGTGCCTAGACTTGCCAGGCGCCACATGGTTACGACCAGCTCTTGAAACGAGGGATGCTGTGGCAGGGGACGGACTACAGGCCGACGTACCGTCACTCAAGGCGGGCGGCAAGGACTTCACCAGCGTGGGCCAGCGCTATCAGACAGCTGTGGACAAGCTCCAGACCGGACTGACCGGCCTGGAGGGCCAGGGCACCCCGCCGTGGGGCGACGACGACATCGGTTCGAAGTTCGGCGTCGTCTATGAAGGTCTGCGCGACGGCATGTACGAGTCGATGGGGCATCTCGCCGCCAAGCTCCAGGAGATCGGCGGCGCCTTGACCACGATGGGCAACAACCATGAGGCCGACGAGGACTTCAACGACTCGCTGATGAAGCAGCACATCGCGAACGCCGAGGCCCAGAGCACGTCGATCGCAAGTCTCAAGTCGCCCCACTCCGCGTAACCCTGCAGCACTCTCCTCTCCTCTCCGCCTCGCTCTGCTGTCCTACGGGGGATCGCCGTCATGTCGCTCATGCTTCCCGACTGGCTCGAATGGGTCCTTGAGATGCTCGGCTACGACTGGCCGACGGGCGACGAGGACAAGATGATGGAATCCGCCCAGCAGTGGCGGGACTTCGCGGCGGCGGTCGAACAACTGCAGGCGGAGGGCGTCAGCGCGGCCGGCAACGTCCTCTCGCAGAACGCCGGCGACAGCATCGACGGATTCAGCAAGACCTGGGAGAAGTTCTCCGGGACCGGCTCCGGCTATCTGGACGACGCACGGACGGCCGCCGAGCTGATCGCCATCGCGCTGGACGTGGGCGCCGGGATCATCATCGGGATGAAAGTCGCGGTGATCGCCCAGTTAGCGATCCTCGCAGCCGAGATCATCGCGGCGCAGGCGGCGGCCCCCTTCACTCTCGGCCTGTCCGAAATCGGTGCGGCAGGGGCCACCCAGCTCACCCGCGTGATCGTGCGCCGCCTGCTGAAGGAGGCACGCGAGGCGCTGGTCGAGGCGATCATGGAGACCCTCAAGGAGCCCGCCGTCTCCGCTCTGGAGGCGATGATCTCCGACGCCATCGCACAGGGCATGAACATGAACTTCGGGGCCCAGCAGGGCTTCGACGTCAACCGCAGCCTCAAGACCGGCGCGGATGCCGGCATCGAGGCCGCCAAGAACTCCGGCCAGACCTTCACGGAGGCGCTGCGAGACGGCGCGGGCGGCAGGGCCGGGGCGCACGCGCGCGGCGGCCTGGACTCGGCCGCCGGGCACGGCGGAGGGGGCTCGGACAGCAGCGGCGGCAGCAGTAGCAGCACCGGCAGCGAAAGCGCCTCCGGGAGCGGCTCGGGCAGCGGGAGCGGGAGCGGTTCGGGCAGCGGGAGCGGGAGCGGTTCGGGCAGCGGGAGCGGGAGCGGTTCGAGCAGCGGGAGCGGTTCGGGCAGCGGGAGCGGGAGCGGTTCGGGCAGCGGCGACAGCGGCGGCTCGGGCAGTGGCGGCTCGGGCAGTGGCTCGGGAGCGTCCGGCAGCGGCAGCGGCAGCGGTACAGACGGTGGCACGTCCGGAAGCGGTAGCGGTAGCGGTACGGACAGCGGCAGCGGCACGTCCGGGAACGGGAGCGGTCCCGGCAGCGGCGTGGGTACCGGAAGTGGCTCGGGCGGCGGAAGCGGCTCGGGCGGTCGAGCCGGCGACGGAGGGGGCTCCCCTTCGTCCACCGCCTCCGACGGCGCGCCTTCCACCAGCGGCCCGGCCGGTACGTCCGACGGTTCGACGGGCTCCACCCCCGGCTCGAACTCCGGGAACACCCCTGAGAGTCGGCCCCTGCCCCCGCCGGAGCAGCGTTCGCCCTTCGACGAGGGCTACCAGGGCGGCAACAACAGCCCCTACGCCGGCTCCACCACACCGGACGCGAGCAGCACACCGAACTCGGGAACCACACCCGATTCCAGCAGCGCTCCGGGCGCAGGCAACTCCCCTGACTCGGGCAGTACACCAGGCACGGGCAACTCCCCTGACTCGGGCAGCACACCGAATACCGGTGCCACACCTGACACCGGCGCCACGCCGGACTCACGCCCCGCACCGGACTCGGGTTCCTCACCTGATGCGGCGAGCACCCAACCGACGCCCGACAACACCCCGGACAACGCCCGCCCGAACCCGGACACGGTGAGCACCCAGCCCACCCCCGACAACACCCCGGACAACGCCCGCCCCAACCCGGACGCCACCAGTACGCAGCCGGCCTCCGACCCCTCCGCGCGCCCCGATGCGGCCCCGACGCCCGACGCCGGGCCGGACCGTTCCTCGCCGGGCCCGGACCAGTCGAGCGGCCACCAGTCCAACTCGCCTGCTTCGGACGGGACTTCGCGCCCGGATAACGCGCCCTCCCCGCAGCCGTCGGCCACCCCCGACCAGCCGTCCTCCCGGCCCGACCAGCCGTCGTCCACGCCCGACCCGGTGGCCGGCAACCCGCCCACCACCAGCGACACCTCCAGCCCCAACGCCGGCCCTCACAACGGGGACAGCAACAACACCGGCAACGGGAACGGGAACGGCAACGGGGACAACACCGGTGGCAGCGGACGCACCTCCACGCCTCACGTCAGCGTCCCCTCCCAAGGCGCCTCCACCCCCCACACCTCCTCCGGCCCACCTCTCGGCCAACGCGACCCCTCGCCCGCCGACGACACCACCGTCACCACCCAGTCCGCGGACACCATGACGGCGCCCCCGCCCACCCAGCACACGGCGGACCCCAACACCCCCACCACACCCGGCGCTCCATCCCAGCAGAACCCCCAGAACACGCCGCAGAACGCCGCCCCCATGATGGGCGGCCCCATGCCGCCCCAAGGCAACACCGCCACCGCCACACCCCCCACCGCCCCACCACGCGGCACCACACCCCCCACCGGCAATGGCAACGGCGGTACGGGCACCCCACCGTCCAACCGCCGTCCCGACGGCACCCAGCCCATCCACGACATCACCCAACAGCGCCGCCCCGACCGCCCCGCCTACAACCCCCGCCTCGACGGCCCCGACTCCAACCGCCCGGGCACCAACCGTCCGGACACGAGCCGTCCGGACACTCAACTCCCCTCGCAGCGGCCTCCGCGCGACACCGACCAGCAGCGTCCGCAGGACCGGCCCCGGAACGACCGCCCCGAGCAGGACCCCGCGCGTCCGGAGCAGGATTCGCCGCGCCCCGAGCAGGGCTCGGACGACCCGCGGAACCGGCCCTCCGAGGACACGGCGACCGACGACCGCCCCGAGCAGCAGCCGGACCAGGACAACGCCACCGACCAGGACGACCGTCCGGACCAGGACAACGCCACCGACGAGGACTCCGGCACCGACCGGAACAGCCCCGAGAGCGACCCGGCCGACAACGACACGGACAACCGCAACACCCCCTCGGACACCACGGACGCAACGAACGACAGCGACCGCGACAGCGACAGCGACAGCGACTCCGGCGACCCCACCCCGGCCTCCGAAACCCGTAACCGCGAGCAGCCGGGCGGTCTCGAAGGTCCCACCGACGAGCACCAGAACCAGGTGGCCGACAGCGTCCCCAAGGACGAGAACGGCAATCCGCAGCGTCACCCGGACCCCGACGACGGCAACTGGGTCGACACCATCAACGGCCCCGGCCCCGACGCCCCCGGCCGCAACAACAACTGCGTCGACGCCGCCCTCGCCACCGCCGACACCTACTCCGGCAACCCCACCGCCGCCGCCCAACGCACCCCCGACACCAACCCCGACGGCAGCCCCTCCGACCGCGGCGAGAACAACGGCCGCGACCGCATCGAAAACACCCTCGGCGCCCGCTTCAACGACTACGGCAACGGCCCCGACGCCTTCAACCGCCTCGAAAACACGCTCCGCGACTCCGGCCACGGCTCACAGGCCGTCATCATCACCCAGGACAACAACGGCCGCGCCCACGCCTGGAACGCCGTCAACCACAACGGCAAAATCACCTACGTCGACTCCCAGACCGGCCAACGCAGCGACCAGCCGCTCCACAACGGCGACAACGGCGTCTTCGCCGTCCCCCTCGACTCCGACCGCCGCCCGGTGCCGTCCACTCCGGACGGCCGCGCGGACGGCGAGACGGCGAACCAGGGCGACAACCGGCGCCCCGGTGACGCCGAACGGCCCGGGGACCGCACCCAACCCTCGGACACCAACCGGCCCAACGACGGGACCACGGACACCAACCGTCCCGACGACGGCACCACGGACACCAACCGTCCCGAGGACAGCAACCGCCCCGACGACGACAGCCGGCCTTCGGACAATGAGCGCCGACCGCACCCGGAGCCGGCCGACAACGACCCCTCTCAGCAGGACCGGACGCCCGACAACGACTCCGCCGACCCGGACCGGACGCCCGACAACGACCCCACCCAGCAGGACCGGACGCCCGACAACGACTCCGCCGACCCGGACCGGACACCCGACAACAACAACGAAGGCCCCGCGCACGACAACGACACGCGCGACGACAACAAGCACGACAACGACAAGCGCGACGACGTCAACGACGATCCGGACGGCGAGCGCCGGCCTCCGGCCGAACCGGCGGGCACCGACAACAACAAGCATCCGGACCAGACCGACGACGACGCCGACAGCGAGATGCCGGACGCGGACCACGACTCCGAGTCCGACGCCGACTCCGACTCCGACGCCGACTCCGACGCCGACATGGAGGACGCCGACGGTTCGGACGACGAACACGACGGCCGGCTCCGTGACGAACCGGACACCAGCAAGTTCACCGCGGCCGAGGCGCAGGATCTCGTCGGATCGCAGGAACGGGACTGGGACGACGGCGATCTGGGCCGGATGGTCGAGCGCGCGCGGCTCGACCACGAGTTCTTCCAGCAGTACGCGGTGCCCGACTCCGCCGCCGACCAGCACAGCGGCAAGAACAACTTCGGCATGTCACCCTCCGCGAACTACGCGGCGTTCAGGTACGTCGTGGAGCCCGGGACCCAGGAATACGTGATGCTGGCGCGCAGCTTCGGCACCACCGGAGCCGTCAACAAGGTCGACGACCAGCCCTGGACGGGCAAGTCGAAGCACTCCGAACGGGCCGCGGTCGAGTATCTCCAGCACATGCAGTCGACCCTGGACCCCGGCCAGCGCATTCGTCTCATGGAGGTCTACACCGAGCGGGCGCCCTGTGCGCAGAAGGGCTGTGCGGCCCTGATGTACCGCGTCTTCGGCAAGGTGCCGACGACGCACACCCTGCCGCATCCGGATGACGGCACGGGTTCGCAGAAGATGCGGGAGCACCTCAAGGATCTCAAGGCACGCCGAGGCGAGATCTTGGATGACGACTCCCGCGAGCACCCCGCGGGCATGGGCCCGGCGGACTCCGACGACGAGTAGTCGAACGGCTAGTAAGGTTGCGGACCATGGAATTTCGCCTGGTAGGCCGCTCGACCGCAGCGCATGCGCTGGTCACCTGGCTCGCCTCCGAGGCGCCCGACGACCATGTGCGGATCGTCACGGGCGCCCCCGGCTGCGGGAAGAGCTGGCTCTTGGCATGGCTGGCGATGGCGGCCGACACGGACGCGCGCGCGTTCGTCGACCAGTCCGTCGCGCCTCCCCCGCCGCCCGACGCCTTCGACCTCGTGCTGGACGCGCGGGGGCGTACGCAGCGGGAGATCGCGGCGGAGGTCGAGCGGTCCCTGCTGCCGGGAAATGAGCCCACCGGCCCCTTCCCCGAGGGAACTTGGTTTCCCGCGCCGCTGCTCTACCGGGCGGCGAAGCGACGCGGCACCCCCTTCACCGTCGCGCTGCTGGACACGGCGCGGGCCGGCCGGACGGCGCTGAGCCGGGTACCGGAGCGGCTGACCGAGGACGTCCTGCTGCCACTGGTGCGGCAGGGCGACGTGACCCGCAAGCGCGTGGGGGACGGCGCCGAGCCTCTCCGGCTGCTCCTCGACCTGCCCCGCGAGGAGGCCGAACAGCTGGTGCGCCGGGCCAAGTTGCCCGCCCATGCGCTCATAGATCTGGACAGCCCCGCCTTCGCACCGGACCGTGCCGCGTTCCAGCATTGGGTCACCGGCCTCCTGCGGGTCAACGGCTCCGCGTACAGCGAGGCCGACCCCGCGGCCGCCGAGGCCGTCGCGGAAGCCGTCACCCGCAGTTCCTGGCCCAACTTCCTGCTGGCCGAGACGATTTCCCTGGACCTGCGGGCCAGGGAAGAGGTGTGGGCACCGGACACGTCGGAGACACTGCCGACGACACTCGAAGCGGCCTGGCGCTTCTTCCTCAACTCCTTCGAGGAGGCCGCCGACGACGTGGGCACCGCGCTCACCCCGGTGGCGCTGGCCGAGGCGGAGCCGGGCATGCCGGTATCGCTAGCGGCCCGTGCCGTGTCGGCGCTCAGCGGACAACGGACGTCCGAGGCGGCGCTCGACCGCGTGGTCCAGGCAGCGGCCGCCTTCGTCACGGAGGAGGTCGTCACCGACGGTCCCCCCGGGGAGGAGGCGGGCGCGGAGGACTCCGGCAGCCCGGCGACCCCCGGTGCACAGGGTGCCGTGAGCGCGCCCGTCCGGCACCTGCGGCTGCGCGACCCCGCCCTCGCCGCCGCCGTCCGTCGCTCGTACGGCCAGGCCCTGCCCGGCTTGCAGCGCACGATCGCGACAGCGCTGGCCCCGGACGAGGTGCTCACCGACGCCGAACGCGCCGCCGCGGGCGGGCAGTCGCTCTCGCCGGAGGCCGAGTACGCGCTCGGCCCCGGGCTGGCCCACGCCGCCTCGGGGGGCGTCCTCGACGAGTGGATCGCCGACCCGGCCGTGGCGTTCCTGCTGGACCTGCCGTCCTTCGAGGACGCGGACAGCCACGCCGACCGGTCGCTCAGGCCGGAGCTGCGCGCGCGCCGTCGGGCCCTCGTACAGGCGCACCGGCTCTACGTCGGACCGCGCACCGGCCATGTCTCGGAGCACGCCGCGCGCCTGGGCCTGACCGCCGCGGTCTGCGGCGACACCGCTCTGCTGGACTGGCAGCAGCGGCTAGGCGTGCCCCGGGTCTGGCGCACCCACTGGGCGCACTGGCGGCCGCTGGGAGCCTTCGACCCGGCGGACTTCGACAGCGAATGGCCCGGCCCGGTGGAACTGCACGGCTGGCGCAGCGTGGAGGGGGCCGAGCAGTTCTGCACCCGCGGCGAGCTGAGCGGGCTCTACCAGTGGTGGGTGCTCGCTGACGGCTCTCCCGTCGGCGACGCGTCGACGGAGCCTCCGGAGGCCTCGGAGGAGCCCGCGAAGGACGCGTCGGCCCGGAGCGGGCCGGTGGAAATCGTGCTGGACGACATCGACGGCTGGGTCGGGGTGCGCCCGGTCGGTGACGAGTCCCTCGACACCACCGCGCTGGTCTGCCCCGAGGAGCATGCCGGGGAGGTGCATCCGCTGTCCGGCGAGCGCGCGTTGCTGCTCGGGCGCAGCGGGATGATGCTCATCGATGTGGCGCAGGGCCGCGGGGGGCAGCGGGCACTCCCGCAGCGACCGCGCCGGCGCTCCTCGTGGGTGCTCGTGGACGACGCCCTGTGGGGCGGCTCCGCGCTGGCTCCGGAGCATCTGGAGTCGCTGTTCGCCGTGGTCGGCAGGCCGGTGCGCGCCGATCCCGCGCGCCTCGGCCCGCTGGCGTCGCTGCCCGACACCGCGCGCCTGCTCACCGATGTCGGCCTGCCGGCGTCCGAGTTCTGGTTCGAGGGCGTGGAACGCTTCGTGCCGACGCTGCCGCTGCTGGGCGGCGGCGAGGACGCCCCCGGCGAGGCGTCCCCCGGGCAGGCCCCCTGGCCCGGCGCCTCCGTCATCGGCTTCGTGGGCGACGAGGGGATGCAGCTGTGCGTGGAGCACGGTGGGGGGCGCGTTCTGCTGGCCGAGGCGGGCGAGTTCGTGTGCCTGGTCAACAGTTCGCTGGATGCCTTTCTGCGCTGCTGGACGGTCGCGCTGAAGGCGGTCCTCACCTCGAAGGCGCGTGACGATCACGAAGCGGAGGAGTTCCGGGAGCACATCCTGGGGCAGCTCGGCCGGATCGACCCCGCGTGCACACGCCGTGCGGGGAAGGGCGCACTGGCCACCCTGTGGCCTCGGCTCGTCAGTGACAGCACCTACATTCTCGATTGACGCGCAGAAGCGGCCGCGGTCCGACGCGGGCTGCCGACGACGGGTAAGAGGACTCTCCAGATGAGCAGCGATGACAGTTACGACGGGGTGCCGCTGGGCACCGGCATCGGCTACACCGCGGTGTGCCGCTTCCGCGACCGTGACGGGTCGGAGGCGACCCAGCTGGCCCGCAGCGGCCCCGGACGCCCGCACCCCGAGTGGCAGTTGGTGGACCACCTCGCGCAGCGGGGCATCGCCCCCGAGGACGTCCTGGAGCTGTACAGCGAGTTGCAGCCCTGCGCCCTCCCCGGGGGGAACTGCGCCGCGCTGATCGTCCGTTCTTGGCCGCGGGTCAAGGTCAGTCACACGGTGGAGTACGGGACGGACGCCCGTTCCCGGGACAAGGGCCAGGAGGCGCTCCACCAGCACGCCGCCGACCTGGCGCGGCGCGAGGGCAGGCCCCTCGCGGCCCGCCCGGGGCGGCTGCCGCTCCCGCCGAGGCCGGAGGCCGCGGCGCCGCCCGCCCCTTCGGTGTCCGAGGTCGCCGCCGAGGTGCTCGCCGCGTTCGGCGAGGGGGCGCTCACCCGCCGCGACGCCGAGGAACTCCAGGACGGCCCGCTGCCGCCGGACGCGCTCGGCGTGCTCACCCAGGCCGGGCTGCCGGCCCGCTTCGCGCCCTTCTTCCGGCTGCCGGCGGAGGAGCCGGCAGCGGTGGAGCTGCCACGCCTCGCGGAGCTGCGCGGCGAGCCCCTCAAGCCGCACCTCAAGGAGTCGTACGACGAGTACGGCTACGTCCGGATCGGTGACGACTGCGGGCGGGAGATCTGCGTCGAGCCGGGGACCGGCAAGGTCTGGGCGGTGGAACTGCGGTCGGGCTGGGCGTCGTTCGTCAATTCCGACCTCGGCTCCTTCGCCCGTTCCCTGGCCCTGCTGCAGAGCCGCTGGGAGGGGCGCAGGCAGCTGAGTCCGATCGGCGCCGCGCAGGACACCGCCCGCTTCCAGCGGGAGCTGGCCTCTCTCGACCCGCAGAGCCTCGGCGGGCCCAACCGCTGGTGGTCCATGGTCGTGGAGCAGATGTGGGACGGGCTGCTGTGACGGCCCCGGGCGGGCCCGCGTCCCGGCGCGGGCACTGACAGCGGCGGGCCGTCGAAGCACGGCCCGCCGGACTCACTCACCCGAAAAGCACTCGCCGGGCGCCGCACACGGCGGGGCCCGGCGAGTGGCGTCGCATCGTGCGCGCCGGGGTCAGCCCCGCGCCGCCGCGATCTGCCGCGACATGATCGTGGTCAGCTCGTAGGCGGTGTGCGAGGCGGCCACCGACGTCATCTCCGCGTGGTCGTAGGCCGGGGCGACCTCGACCAGGTCGGCGGAGACGAGGTGGCAGGACGCCAGGCCCCGCAGGATCTCCAGCAGTTCGCGGGAGGTGAGGCCGCCGGCCTCGGGCGTTCCGGTACCGGGGGCGTGCGCCGGGTCCAGGACGTCGATGTCGATGGAGATGTAGAGCGGGCGGTCGCCGATGCGCTGGCGGAGCTGGTCGGCCACCTCGTCGACGCCGCGGCGCATGACGTCCGCCGAGGTGACGATGCCGAAGCCCATCTTCTCGTCCTCGTCGAGGTCCTTCTTGCCGTACAGCGGGCCGCGGGTACCGACGTGGGAGAGCGCGGAGGTGTCGAGGATGCCCTCCTCGACGGCGCGGCGGAACGGCGTGCCGTGGGTGTACTCGGCGCCGAAGTACGTGTCCCAGGTGTCCAGGTGGGCGTCGAAGTGGAGCAGGGCGACCGGGCCGTGCTTCTTGGCGACGGAACGCAGCAGCGGGAGGGCGATGGTGTGGTCGCCGCCCAGGGTCATCAGCCGGGCTCCGGTGCCCAGGAGGTCGTCGGCGGCGGCCTCGACGGTCTCCACCGCCTCGTTGATGTTGAAGGGGTTGGCCGCGATGTCACCGGCGTCCGCGACCTGGGCGAGGGCGAACGGGGACGCGTCCTGGGCCGGGTTGTACGGGCGCAGCAGACGGGACGCCTCCCGGATGGCGTTGCCGCCGAAGCGCGCGCCGGGCCGGTAGGAGACCCCCGAGTCGAAGGGGACACCGACGACGGCCACATCGGCCCGGGAGACCTCGTCGAGGCGGGGCAGCCGGGCGAAGGTCGCCGGACCGGCATAGCGCGGGATGCGGGAGGAGTCGACGGGGCCGACGGGCCCACTGGATGCGGTGGTCATGAGGCTGACATTAGGGAGGCCCGCGAGATCCGCACATGGACATTTCCGGGGACGGGGCGAGAGGCGTTCGACGTTTTGGCCAATCGGACGCCCACCGCCCGGCCTGCCGCCCGCCCTGCCGTCGCCGCCGGCCGCGGGCGCCGACCCCAGTCCCGCAGTCTCGCTGTCCAGCTGTCCCGCTGTCCCGCTGTCCCGCTGTCCCGCTGTCCCGCTGTCCCGCTGTCCCGCTGTCCCGCTGTCCCGCTGTCCCGCTGTCCCGCTGTCCGCGCTGCGGAACTCCGCCGCCCCGGGAGATCGGTACGGGCACAATGGCGCTATGCCGATAGCCTCTGCCGCCGCAGCCCCCACCCGCGCCGAACTCGTCGACCATCTCGTCCGGACCCGGATCGCCGGTGACGTCGCCACCCCCCGCGAGAACAACCTCTCCCACTACCGCAAGCTCGCCAACGGTGACCGCCACTACTGGCTCGGGCTGGAGCTGGGCGACCGGTGGAGCGACGAGCAGGACGTGCTCGCGGTGATGGCCGAGCGCTGCGGCGTGAACGACGACCCGCACCACCGGCAGGGGCAGGACACCATCGACCCCGAGCTGACGGTGGACGCGCTGGACCGCGCCGCCGCGGTGCTGCGCAAGGCGGCGGCCGACCGGCAGCGGGTGCTCTTCGCGACCGGCCACCCGGGCGGGCTGCTGGATGTGCACCGTGCGACGGCCGAGGCGCTGCGCGCGAAGGGCTGCGACATCGTCGTCATCCCGGAGGGGTTGCAGGCGGACGACGGCATGGTCTTCCAGTTCGCCGATGTGGCGATGTTGGAGCGCGGTGCCACGCTGTGGCACACCCACTCCCCCGCGCCGATGGCCGCGATCCTGGACGGCCTGGAGCGTGCGGGGCAGCCGCTGCCCGATCTGGTGATGGCCGACCACGGCTGGGCGGGCTGCGCCGGCCAGCGCGGCATCGAAGCGGTGGGCTTCGCGGACTCCAACGACCCGGCGCTGTTCCTGGGCGAGGCCGAGGGCACCCTCCAGGTGACGATCCCGCTGGACGACCACGTGCTGAGCCCGCGCCACTACGACCCGCTGACCGCCTACCTGCTGAACGCCGCCGGTCTGCGCTGACCACCAGCGGCCCCACCACGGCCGCGGCTACGGGCGGGGTACCCGGATCACGCCTTCCTGGATCACCGAGACGGCCAACTCCCCGTCGGCGGTGAAGATACGGCCCTTGCCGAGTCCCCGGCCGCCCTGGGCGGTGGGGGACTCCTGGTCGTACAGCAGCCAGTCGTCGGCGCGCAGCGGCCGGTGGAACCACATCGCGTGGTCCAGGCTCGCGCCGACCACATCGCCGACCGCCCAGCCGCCCCGGCCGTGCGCGAGCAGCACCGAGTCCAGCAGGGTCATGTCGGAGACGTAGGTGACCAGGCAGATGTCCAGCAGGGGCCGGGTGAGGGCGTCCTCGCCGTCGGCGCCGGCTTCCCTGACGGCCGCGTCGAGCGCGCCGTTGGTACGGAACCAGACCTGCGAGCGCGGCTCGCGAGCCTCGCCGACGCTGCCGAACGGCGGCTCGTCGACATACCGCAGGTCGACCGCGGCACGCGCCTCCAGCAGCCGCTCGACGACGCCCGGCTCGACGAACCTGTCGGCGTGGCGGGGCAGCATCTCGGCGGCGGTGGGCAGCGTCAGCGGGTCGGGCGCCTTGGGCATCGGCTCCTGGTGCTCCAGCCCCTCCTCGTGGATCTGGAACGACGCGGAGAGGTGGAAGATCGGCTGCCCGTGCTGGACGGCGACCACCCTGCGGGTGGTGAAGGAGCGTCCGTCACGGATCCGGTCGACCGTGTAGACGATCGGGGCGCCGGGGTCGCCCGGCCGCAGGAAGTACGCGTGCAGGGAGTGCGGCGGGCGGTCGGCAGGGACCGTCCGCCCGGCCGCCACCAGCGCCTGGGCGGCGACCTGCCCGCCGAAGACCCGCGGCACGACCGCGGCGCGGCTCAGGCCGCGGAAGATGTCCTGCTCGATCCGCTCCAGGTCGAGCAGGTCGAGCAGGGACCGCAGGGCTTCGTTCACGTGCGTGCGCTTTCGCTCAGGGCTCGGTGATACGGGCGCTACCGGCTCACAGGCCCATGTTCTTGGCGATGATCGTCTTCATGACCTCGCTGGTGCCGCCGTAGATGCGGTTGACGCGGTTGTCGGCGTACAGGCGGGCGATCGGGTACTCGTTCATGTAGCCGTAACCGCCGTGCAGCTGGAGGCACTTGTCGATGACGCGGTGGGCGACCTCGGTGGTGAAGAGCTTGGCGGAGGCGGCCTCGGCCGCGGTCAGCTCGCCCGCGTCGAGGGCTTCCAGGGCGCGGTCGGCGACGGCCTCGGCGGCGTCCACCTCGGCCTGGCAGGCGGCCAGCTCGAACTTGGTGTTCTGGAAGGCGGCGACGGGCTTGCCGAAGACGGTGCGCTCCTGCACGTACTCCTTGGCGAACCGGACGGCGGCCTTGGCCTGCGCGTAGGCGCCGAAGGCGATGCCCCAGCGCTCGGAAGCGAGGTTGTGGCCCAGGTAGCCGAAGCCCTTGTTCTCCTCGCCGAGCAGGTCCTCCGCCGCGACCTTGACGTCGACGAAGGCCAGTTCGGCGGTGTCGGAGACCTTCAGGCCGAGCTTGTCCAGCTTGCGGCCGACGGAGTAGCCCGGGGCCTTGGTGTCCACGGCGAAGAGGGAGATGCCGAACCGGCGGTCGTCCTCGCGGGGGGCGGCGGTGCGGGCGCAGACGATGACGCGGTCGGCGTGCACGCCGCCGGTGATGAAGGTCTTGGCGCCGTTGAGGACGTAGTGCGTACCGTCGTCCGACAGCTTCGCGGTGGTCTTCATGCCCGCGACGTCGGAGCCGGTGCCCGGCTCGGTCATCGCCAGCGCCCACATCTCCTCGCCGCTGACGAACTTCGGCAGGAAGCGCTTCTTCTGCTCGTCGGTGGCGAGCATCTCGATGTACGGCAGACCGAGCAGCACGTGCACGCCGGAACCGCCGAAGGTCACGCCCGCGCGGGCGGTCTCCTCGTACATCACGGCCTCGAACTTGTGCGATTCGATACCGGCGCCGCCGTACTCCTCGGGGACCCGGATACCGAAGACGCCCAGCTCACCGAGCTTGTCGTAGAAGTCGCGGGGCGCCTGCCCGGCGGCGTACCACTCGTCGTAGACGGGGACGACCTCGGCCTCTATGAAGGCGCGGATGGTGTCGCGGAACGCCTCGTGATCCTCGTTGAACACCGTACGACGCATGCCCATGGCCTCCTTGACCGCCGCAAATGGCTAAGCGCTTGCTCAGCTCTCTCGTCAGCGAAAGCTACCGGCCGGTCACCAGGACTGTCCAGAGGTATCGCCCGGTCCGCGGTGCGGCATGCGACACGTCTCCACCGGGAACCCGCCGCACCGGCCCGAAGGGCTCCGGGCGGCCGGCGGCCCCCTCTCCGCCGCCTACGCCCCCGCCGCTACGACCGCCACGGGGTCCGCGGCCACCGCGCCGAACGCCCCCAGCGCCAGCCGGTGCAGCAGTTCCGCCATTTCGGTACGGCCCGGCAGCGCGCCCGGCCTGCCCAGGTGCGGGGTGGAGTTCAGCAGGCCGAAGACGGCGTGCACGGAAGCGCGCGCCTGCGCCTCGGACGAGCCGGGGTGCACCCGGCGCACGACCTCCACCCACAGCTCCACGTACTGCCGCTGCAGCTGCCGTACCCGCTTGCGGTCGGCCTCCCGCAGCCGGTCCAGCTCACGGTCGTGGACGGTGATCAGCGGGCGGTCGTCCAGCGCGAAGTCGATATGGCCGTCGATCAGCGCGTCCAGCACCGCCTCGGGGCTCTCGCCGCCCTCCGCGACCCGCATCCGCCCGCCGTCCAGCAGCCGCTCGCTGATCCCGACCAGGAGTTCGGCGAGCATCGCGTCCTTGCCGGCGAAGTGGCGGTAGAGGCCGGGGCCCGAGATGCCCACGGCCGCCCCTATCTCGTCCACCCCGACGCCGTGGAAGCCGCGCTCCGCGAAGAGCCGGGCCGCCTCTTTGAGGATCTGCTCGCGGCGGCTGGTCGCGGCGGGCGCATGCGCATTGTTCATGCCGTCAATTGTAGACAGCCGGGTTAGTGCTCGTTAACCTGAAGGAAATGAGGTTAACGCCCATTAACAACGTGCCGTCGCCCCGCACACCGTGGCGGCCACGGCAGGTGACCGAGCAAGGGGGCTCGTACTGATGGAGCAGGCACCGGTGCTGGGGAGTGCCGCCGATCCGGCGTCCGACTCCTGGCGGGCCAACGAGGCCGCGCACCGCGAGCTGACCGCCCGGCTGCGCGAGAAGCTCGCTGCGGCCCGGCTGGGCGGCGGCGAGAAGGCCAGGGCGCGGCACACCGCGCGCGGCAAGCTGCTGCCGCGGGAGCGGGTGGACGCCCTCCTGGACCCCGGGTCGCCGCTGCTGGAGCTGGCGCCGCTGGCCGCCGACGGGATGTACGGCGGGGGCGCGCCCGCCGCCGGGGTGATCGCCGGGATCGGCCGGGTCTCCGGCCGCGAGACGGTGATCGTCGCCAACGACGCCACGGTCAAGGGCGGCACCTACTACCCGATGACCGTCAAGAAGCATCTGCGGGCGCAGGAGATCGCCCTGGAGAACCACCTGCCGTGCCTGTATCTGGTGGACTCCGGCGGGGCCTTCCTCCCGATGCAGGACGAGGTCTTCCCCGACCGCGATCACTTCGGCCGGATCTTCTACAACCAGGCGCGGCTGTCCGGCGCGGGCATCCCGCAGATCGCGGCCGTGCTCGGGTCCTGCACCGCCGGCGGTGCCTACGTCCCGGCGATGAGCGACGAGGCCGTCATCGTGCGCGACCAGGGCACGATCTTCCTGGGCGGCCCGCCGCTGGTGAAGGCCGCCACCGGCGAGGTCGTCACCGCCGAGGAGCTGGGCGGCGGTGAGGTGCACGCCAAGACCTCCGGCGTCACCGACCACCTCGCCGAGGACGACGCGCACGCCCTGCGCATCGTGCGCACCATCGTCTCCACCCTCGGCGACCGCGGCCCGCTGCCGTGGTCGGTGCGGCCCGTCGAGGAGCCGAAGGTCGATCCGGCCGGCCTCTACGGCGCGGTGCCCGCCGACTCCCGTACCCCCTACGACGTCCGCGAGGTCATCGCCCGGCTCGTCGACGGCTCCCGCTTCGCGGAGTTCAAGGCCGAGTACGGCACGACCCTGGTCACCGGCTTCGCGCATCTGCACGGCCACCCGGTCGGCATCGTCGCCAACAACGGCATCCTGTTCTCCGAATCCGCCCAGAAGGGCGCCCACTTCATCGAGCTGTGCGATCAGCGCGGCATCCCGCTGCTGTTCCTCCAGAACATCTCCGGCTTCATGGTCGGCCGCTCCTACGAGGCGGGCGGCATCGCCAAGCACGGCGCGAAGATGGTGACCGCGGTCGCCTGCACCCGCGTGCCCAAGCTGACGGTCGTCATCGGCGGCTCCTACGGCGCGGGCAACTACTCCATGTGCGGCCGGGCCTACTCCCCCCGCTTCCTGTGGATGTGGCCGAACGCCAAGATCTCGGTGATGGGCGGCGAGCAGGCCGCCTCCGTCCTCGCCACCGTCAAGCGCGACCAGTTGGAGGCGCGCGGCGAGGAGTGGAGCGCGGCGGACGAGGACGCCTTCAAGGACCCGATCCGCGAGCAGTACGACACCCAGGGCAACGCCTACTACGCGACCGCCCGGCTGTGGGACGACGGCGTGATCGATCCGCTGGAGACCCGGCAGGTGCTGGGACTGGCGCTCACCGCCTGCGCCAACGCGCCGGTCCCCGAACGGGACGGCGCGGCCACCGGCTACGGCGTCTTCCGGATGTGAGAGGGATGTCCAAAGGTATGTCCACGACGATGTTCGACACGGTCCTGGTCGCCAACCGCGGCGAGATCGCGGTCCGCGTCATCCGCACGCTGCGCGCCCTGGGCATCCGCTCGGTCGCGGTCTTCAGCGACGCCGACGCCGACGCCCGGCACGTGCGCGAGGCCGACACCGCGGTACGGCTCGGCCCCGCGCCGGCCTCCGAGAGCTATCTCTGCGTCGACCGGCTGCTGGCAGCCGCGGCGCGCAGCGGGGCGCAGGCGGTCCACCCCGGCTACGGCTTCCTCGCCGAGAACGCCGGCTTCGCGCGGGCCTGCGCGGACGCCGGGCTGGTCTTCATCGGCCCGTCCGCCGAGGCCATCGCTCTGATGGGCGACAAGATCCGCGCCAAGGAGACGGTGCGCACAGCCGGCGTACCGGTCGTGCCGGGCTCCTCCGGCAGCGGTCTCAGCGACGCCGAACTGGCCGCCGCGGCACGGGAGATCGGCATGCCCGTCCTGCTCAAGCCGTCCGCGGGCGGCGGCGGCAAGGGCATGCGGCTGGTCCGTGACGCCTCGATGCTCGCCGACGAGATCGCCGCGGCCCGCCGTGAGGCCCGCGGCTCCTTCGGCGACGACACCCTGCTCGTCGAGCGCTGGATCGACCGCCCCCGGCACATCGAGATCCAGGTGCTCGCGGACGGCCACGGCAACGTCCTCCACCTCGGCGAGCGGGAGTGCTCGCTGCAGCGGCGTCACCAGAAGGTGATCGAGGAGGCTCCCTCGGTGCTGCTGGACGAGGCCACCCGCGCCGCGATGGGCGAGGCGGCCGTGCAGGCGGCCCGCTCCTGCGGCTACCGCGGCGCCGGCACGGTCGAGTTCATCGTCCCGGGCAAGGACCCGTCCGCGTACTGCTTCATGGAGATGAACACCCGCCTCCAGGTCGAGCACCCGGTGACCGAGCTCATCACCGGCCTCGACCTGGTGGAGTGGCAGCTGCGGGTCGCGGCGGGCGAGCGGCTGCCGTTCCGCCAGGAGGACATCACCTTCACCGGGCACGCCGTCGAGGCCCGGATCTGCGCCGAGGACCCGACACGCGACTTCCTGCCGACCGGCGGCACGGTCCTCGCGCTGCACGAGCCGCAGAGCGCGTGGGGATCCCCCCTGCCCGACGGGAGCCGCCGGCTCGGCAGTGTGCGCACCGACTCCGGCCTTTCGCGGGGCGCGGAGGTCGGCAGCCTCTACGACCCGATGCTCTCCAAGGTCATCGCCCACGGCCCGGACCGCGCGTCCGCGCTGCGCACCCTGCGCGCCGCGCTGGCCGAGACCCGCACGCTCGGCGTGACCACCAACGCCGGTTTCCTGCGCCGTCTGCTGGCCCATCCGGACGTGGTGTCCGGCGAGCTGGACACCGGACTGGTGGAGCGCGAGGCGGCAGGGCTGGTCGACGGCGAGGTGCCCGCCGAGGTGTACGCCGCGGCCGCCGCGGTGCGCCAGGCCGCCCTGGAACCGGCGACCGCCGACGGCGGCTGGCGCGACCCGTTCGCCGCCCCGACCGGCTTCCGGCTCGGTGGCGAGCCCGCCCCGACCCGGCACTGGCTCAAGGTCGCCGGACACGACCCGGTGGCGTACGACCTGCGGCCGGCCCCGCGCGGCGAGCGCACCTGGCAGGTCGAGCCGGACCTCGTCCGGGTGACCGTCGACGACGTGCTGCACACCTTCCACCGCAGCGGCGACTGGCTCGGCCGGGACGGCGACTCCTGGCACGTCCAGGACCACGACCCGGTGGCGGCGACGCTGCGCGGAGCCGCCGGAGCACACGGCGCGGACGCCCTCAGCGCCCCCATGCCGGGCACCGTCACCGTCGTGAAGGTGGCCGTCGGCGATGACGTCGTCGCAGGTCAGGGCCTGCTGGTGGTGGAGGCGATGAAGATGGAGCACGTCATCACCGCGCCGCACGCCGGGACCGTCACCGAGCTGGACGTCACCGCGGGCACGACGGTGGCCATGGACCAGATCCTGGCCGTCGTCGCTCCGCACGAGAGTGATCAGGACGTCCCGCGGACCTCCCCCGACGGTGAGCAGGAGAGCGCATCATGACCGCGGCAGGACTGCCGATGGAGGTCCCCGCCGAGGGGCTGCCCGGCCGCGTCCGTATCCATGAGGTCGGCGCCCGCGACGGCCTGCAGAACGAGGCGTCGGTCGTCCCCACCGAGATCAAGGCCGAGTTCATCCACCGGCTCGCCGACGCGGGGCTGCCGACGGTCGAGGCCACCAGCTTCGTGCACCCCAAATGGGTGCCCCAACTCGCCGACGCCGAGGGCCTGTTCCCGCTGCTCGGGGACATCGACGCGCACCGGCTGCCGGTCCTGGTGCCCAACGAGCGCGGCCTGGACCGCGCGCTCGCCCTGGGCGCCCGCCGGATCGCGGTGTTCGCCAGCGCCACCGAGTCGTTCGCCAAGGCCAACCTCAACCGCACGGTCGACGAGGCGCTGGCGATGTTCGCGCCCGTCGTGGAGCGGGCGAAGGACGCCGGGCTGCACGTACGCGGCTACCTCTCGATGTGCTTCGGCGATCCCTGGGAGGGCCCGGTGCCCGTCGCGCAGGTGGTCAGGGTCTGCCGCGCGCTGACCGACCTCGGCTGCGACGAACTGAGCCTGGGCGACACCATCGGCGTCGCCACCCCCGGCCACGTCCACAAGCTCCTCACCTGCCTCAACGAGGCCGGCATGGCCACCTCCCGGCTGGGCGTCCACTTCCACGACACCTACGGGCAGGCCCTCGCCAACACCCTCGCCGCGCTCCGGCACGGCGTCACCACCGTCGACGCCTCGGCGGGCGGCCTCGGCGGCTGCCCGTACGCCAAGAGCGCCACCGGCAATCTCGCCACCGAAGACCTCGTGTGGATGCTGCACGGCCTCGGCATCGAGACCGGTGTCGACCTGGAGCGGCTGACCGCCACCTCCGTGTGGATGGCCGAAACCCTGGGCCGCCCGAGCCCCTCCCGCACCGTCCGCGCCCTCTCCCACAAGGAGTGACCCCCATGTCCCTGGACCACCGCCTCCCCTCCGAGCTGGAAGAACTCCGGCGTACGGTCGAGGCGTTCGCGCACGACGTGGTCGCCCCGAAGATCGGCGACTTCTACGAGCGCCACGAATTCCCGTACGAGATCGTCCGCGAGATGGGCCGGATGGGCCTGTTCGGCCTGCCGTTCTCCGAGGAGTACGGCGGCATGGGCGGCGACTACCTCGCGCTCGGCATCGCCCTTGAGGAACTGGCCCGCGTCGACTCCTCGGTGGCCATCACCCTGGAGGCCGGTGTCTCGCTGGGTGCCATGCCGATCTACCACTTCGGCACGGCGGAGCAGAAGCGCGAGTGGCTGCCGCGGCTGTGCGGCGGCGAGATGCTCGGCGCGTTCGGCCTGACCGAGCCCGACGGCGGCTCGGACGCCGGCGGCACCCGCACCACCGCGGTGCGCGAGGGCGACGAGTGGGTGATCAACGGCACCAAGTGCTTCATCACCAACTCCGGTACGGACATCACCGGCCTGGTCACCGTCACCGCCGTCACCGGCCGCAAGGAGGACGGCCGCCCGCAGATCTCGGCGATCATCGTGCCGGCCGGCACCCCCGGCTTCACCGTCGGCGCCCCGTACTCCAAGGTCGGCTGGAACGCCTCCGACACCCGCGAGCTGTCCTTCTCCGACGTCCGCGTACCGGCCGCCAACCTCCTGGGCGAGGAGGGCCGCGGATACGCGCAGTTCCTGCGCATCCTCGACGAGGGCCGGATCGCCATCGCGGCGCTGGCCACCGGTCTCGCACAGGGCTGCGTCGACGAGTCGGTGAAGTACGCCGGGGAGCGGCACGCCTTCGGCAGGCCGATCGGCAGCAACCAGGCGATCCAGTTCAAGCTCGCCGACATGGAGATGCGCGCCCACACCTCCCGGCTGGCCTGGCGGGACGCCGCGTCCCGCCTGGTGCACGGCGAGCCCTTCAAGAAGGAGGCCGCCATCGCCAAGCTGTACTCCTCGGAGATCGCCGTCACCAACGCCCGTGAGGCCACCCAGATCCACGGCGGCTACGGCTTCATGAACGAGTACCCGGTCGCCCGCATGTGGCGCGACTCCAAGATCCTGGAGATCGGCGAGGGCACGAGCGAGGTCCAGCGGATGCTGATCGCACGGGAGTTGGGGGTGTAGCGAGCGCTCCACGGCCGGCTCGGCGCTGCCGGGCCGGCCGGGCGGGCAAGCGGCCCCTTCGCGCTGCCGCGGCCCGCCCGGCGGCCCGGGGGCGGCCGCGGGCGGGGCGCCCGCCGACGCCCCGCGGGCTCAGCTCACTTCGCGGGCCACGGCACCTCCGGCGCCCGGTAGTACCCGATGCCCATCGCGTCCCAGCGGGGCCCCTGGGCGGCCAGCCGGACCTTGTACGTCTCCCAGTCGTGGGTCGAGGCCGGCGACCAGCCCAGCTCCGCGATGCCCGGCAGGCGGGGGAAGGCCATGTACTCGATGTGCGCGGACGTCGACAGCGTCTCGGACCACAGGGGCGCCTCGACGCCGAGGATCGACTCCGGCGGCGCGCCCTGGAGGTAGCTGCCGGGGTCCCAGTCGTAGGAGCGCCTGGTGTCGACGTAGCCGGCCCAGGACAGGCCCAGCGGCGTGTTCTTGTCGTACTTCATGTCGAGGTAGGCGCGGTCGGCGGGCGAGAGGATCAGCGGGGTGCCGTTCCTGGCGGCCGCGGCGACCTGTTCGCGCTCCGCCGCGCTGGTCGCGTCGTAGCCCCAGTACTGCGCGACGGCGCCCTTCGCCGGGTGCGCGCCGGTCAGCTGGTGCCAGCCGATCACCTTCTTGCCGTACTTGGCGACCACCGGCTGGACCTTGTCCATGAAGGCCACGTAGTCCTCATGGCTGGTGGAGTGGGCCTCGTCGCCACCGATGTGGATCGAGGGGCCGGGGGTCATCGCCGCCAGCTCCCGGATGACGTCGTCGACGAGGTCGTACGTCCGCGCCTTCGGCACGCACAGCGAGCTGAAGCCGACCTGGGTACCGGTGTAGAGGGGCGGCGCCACGCCGTTGCAGTTCAGCTCGGCGTAGGAGGCCAGCGCGGCGTTGGTGTGACCCGGCATGTCGATCTCGGGGACCACCGTCAGAAAGCGGTCGGTGGCGTAGTCGATGATCTCGCGGTAGTCGTCCTTGGTGTAGTAGCCGCCGGGACCGCCGCCCACCTGGGTGCTGCCGCCGTAGGTCGCCAGCTTCGGCCAGGACTTCATGGCGATCCGCCAGCCCTGGTCGTCGGAGAGATGCAGGTGCAGTTTGTTGATCTTGTACAGGGCCAGCTGGTCGATGTAGCGCTTGACCTGCTCGACGGTGAAGAAGTGCCGCGAGACGTCGAGCATCGCGCCGCGGTAGCCGTAGCGCGGCGAGTCCGCGATGGTGCCGCCCGCCACCTGCCAGGCCGCGTGCTGCGTGCGTCGCGTCTCCAGGCTCGCCGGGAGCAACTGCCGCAGGGTCTGCACGCCATGGAAGAGGCCCGCGGGGCGCGCGGCGCTGATGGTGACCCCATGGCCGCCGGAGGTCAGCCGGTAGCCCTCCTCGCCCAGCCCCTTGGCGCCCCGGCCGCCGAGCCGCAGGACGATGCCGTCCCGGCCGTCCTTGGCGGTCACCGGCAGCGCGAAGCCGGTCGCGGGCCGCAGCAGCCCGGCGAGATAGCCGGCGACCTGCCGCGCCTCTCCCGAGCCGCCGGGAACGCGGATCACGGTCCGGCCGCCGATCGTGTACGGATCGCCGCCGCTGTGCACCGAGGCGGGCGCGGGGATCACCTGCCCCAGCGGCGTGGCGGCCCGGTCGGCGGCGGGCTGGGGCGGTACGGCGGCGGTTCCCATTCCCGCCGCCGCGGCCAGCAGCAGCGAAAACAGGAGTCTGCGTCGTCTCATCGACGGTCCCTTCGGCGAGCATCGTGCATGGATGGCGTGGAGAGCACCTTCTGCATGGCATGGAGCGACCGAACGGTGACCATGCGTACCGTGAGCCTCGGATCTGGTCAAGGTTTAGACCACTTTCCGGCCGCCATCTCAGGGACCTGCCCGATATCGGGCAGATTTCTTGCGTTCCTGCGCCGGGCCCCGCAGTATCGACGAGTGCTCGATCGCCGCCCGTCCCATGAGGACCTCGTGGACCACCTGGTGCGCAGCACGCCGCTGCACCGCGGCGAAGCTGCCCGGGTGGTCCTGGACGTGCTCGCGTACTTCGACGAGACCACGGAGGACTTCGTCCGCCGCAGACACCGCGAGCTGCAGTCCCAGGGGCTGCGCAACGAGGTGATCTTCGAGCGGATCGCCGACGAGCTGCCGCACCGCGCGGTGGCCCCGCCGTCACTCTCGATACGCCAGCTACGCCGCCTCGTGTACGGCTGACACGCCGGACGCACGCGAACGCAGTCACCACGAACGCAGTCATGAACACTCGTCAACACGTTTCTCGGAGGGCCACTGTATGTGCGGGATCGTCGGATATATCGGCAAACGCGACGTTGCTCCCCTGCTCCTTGAGGGCCTGCAGCGCCTGGAGTACCGCGGCTACGACTCGGCCGGCATCGCCATCCACGCCAAGGCGGCCGGCAAGACCCCGGGCGGCCTGAAGACCGCCAAGGCCAAGGGCCGGGTCCGGGAGCTGGAGTCCCGGCTGCCGAAGCGGTTCGCGGGCAGCACCGGCATCGCGCACACCCGCTGGGCCACGCACGGCGCGCCCACCGACGAGAACGCCCACCCCCACCTCGACACCGAGGGCAAGGTGGCGGTGGTCCACAACGGCATCATCGACAACGCCTCCGAGCTGCGCGCCCGGCTGACGGCCGACGGAGTGGTCTTCGCCTCCGAGACCGACACCGAGGTGCTGGCCCACCTGATCGGCCGCTCCACCGCCCCGAAGCTGGAGGAGCGGGTCCGCGAGGCGCTGCGCCACATCGAGGGCACCTACGGCATCGCCGTGCTGCACGCCGACTTCACCGACCGCATCGTCGTCGCCCGCAACGGCTCCCCCGTCGTGCTGGGCATCGGCGAGCACGAGATGTTCGTCTCCTCGGACGTCGCCGCGCTGGTCTCGCACACCCGCCAGGTCGTCACCCTGGACGACGGCGAGATGGCCACCCTCAAGGCCGACGACTACCGCACCTACACCACCGAGGGCTCGCGGACCACGTCCGCTCCGGAGACCGTCGAGTACGCGGCCGAGTCGTACGACCTGGGCGGCCACGACACCTACATGCACAAGGAGATCTCCGAGCAGGCGGACGCGGTGGACCGCGCGCTGCGCGGGCGGATCGACGACCGGTTCTCCACCGTGCACCTGGGCGGCCTGAACCTCGACGCCCGCGAGGCGCGCGGCGTGCGCCGGGTGAAGATCCTGGGCTGCGGCACCTCGTACCACGCGGGCCAGATCGGCGCGCAGATGATCGAGGAGCTGGCCCGCATCCCCTCGGACGCGGAGCCGGCCTCCGAGTTCCGCTACCGCAACCCGGTCGTGGACCCCGACACGCTGTACGTGGCGGTCTCGCAGTCCGGTGAGACCTACGACGTGCTGGCGGCCGTCCAGGAACTCAAGCGCAAGGGTGCGCGGGTGCTCGGCCTGGTGAACGTGGTCGGCTCGGCGATCGCCCGGGAGACCGACGGCGGCATCTACGTGCACGCGGGGCCCGAGGTCTGCGTCGTCTCCACGAAGTGCTTCACCAACATGGTGGTCTCCTTCGCGCTGCTCGCCCTGCACCTCGGCCGGATCCGCGACCTGTCCGTCGCGGACGGCAAGCGGGTCATCGAAGGCCTGCGCAAGCTGCCCGCCCAGATCACCGAGATCCTGGAGGGCGAGGCGGACATCAAGAAGCTGGCGGAGCTGTACGCGGACGCCAAGTCGATGATGTTCATCGGCCGGGTGCGCGGCTACCCGGTGGCGCGCGAGGCCTCGCTGAAGCTCAAGGAGGTCTCCTACATCCACGCCGAGGCCTACCCGGCCTCGGAGCTCAAGCACGGCCCGCTGGCCCTCATCGAGCCCGCGATGCCGACGGTCGCGATCGTCCCGGACGACGACCTGCTGGAGAAGAACCGCGCCGCGCTGGAGGAGATCAAGGCCCGCAGCGGCCGCATCCTCGCCGTCGCGCACCAGGAGCAGGAGAAGGCCGACCACACCATCGTGGTGCCCAAGAACGAGCCGGAGCTGGACCCGATCCTGATGGGCATCCCGCTGCAACTGCTCGCCTACCACACGGCGTTGTCCCTCGGCCGGGACATCGACAAGCCGCGCAACCTGGCCAAGTCCGTCACCGTGGAGTAGATCCGGCAGGCCCGCAAGGGTCGGGAGCCGGCGGCTGCGCGCGAGCCACCGAACGCGCGCGGCAACCGGCTCCCTGTGCCGGCGTCGCCCGAACGCCGGCAGGATGCCGCCACCCCGGGAGCCGTCATCTCCCGGCCGGCAGCACGCCGTTGAACCGTGGCGCGGCCGCCGGCGGCCCGTACCGTGGCGCGCTCACGTGACCGTTTCCTACCCCTCACAAGCGCACAATCCACCTCTACGCATCAGTAGACACGGCGAACCCCGCGCGACGTGACGTGCACTCAGGCGGCTGCGGTGTGAGGGGGGTTGGCGGATTCGGCCGCTCAGGGAATGACGATCACCGGGCGCTGCGCGCGGCGCGCCAGGCGTCCGGCGACCGAACCGAAGATCCGGCCGACGATGCCGTGCGTGGAGCCGACCACGATCGCGTCGGCCTCGTACTCCTGGCCGACCTCCTCCAGCTCGTGGCAGATGTCCCCGCCGCGCTCGACGAGGATCCACGGGACCTCGGTGAGGTGATCGGCGCACGCGAGCTCCAGCCCGAGCACTTCCGTACGGTGATCCGGCACGTCCACGAAGACCGGGGGCTCACAGCCCGCCCAGACGGTCGTCGGCAGCCGATTGGCCACATGGACGATGATCAACCCGGAGCCGAGGCGCCGGGCCATACCGATTGCATACGCCAACGCGCGCTCGCTCGACATGGAGCCGTCGAAGCCGACCACGACGCCGTGCTGGAAGGCGGGGTCGCAGGAGTGGCGTGTCTCTTCCACCGCTTCCAGGCCCGCCAGAGGATCGGCGACCTGCTTGCGGTCCGCGGGTTCGGGGATTTCGTGACCGGCCATGGGTGTCTCGGCGAGGACATCCTCTTGCGGAGGGGCGAACGGGGAACGGCGATTGACTTGATCCGGCAGTTGACTGAGCTGGCTCGATGGCGGAGCGCGAGCCATAGTTCAATGAGGAACGATACGACTGGGAATCACCTTCCCAACCTGATACCCCAAGAGTACGGCGCCACCCCTCCGCTGCCCAGAGCCCACCGCGGACACAGTGGCCCGCCCACGGCGACCCCGGGCCTCGAACGTTCCCCGGAGCATGCCGGAGCGTGGCCCGGATGGCAATGCCCCGCCCTGCCCCCGTACGTACCCCTCGCGGTGACCCATGATCGCCGGAGACGTTGTAGTAGCTGCCTGTGTGAAGGGAGCACGACGTGCCCGTGCCGTCCGACAGATCACCCGACCCGGTGAGCGATGTGGTGCGCTGGGGGGCGTTCAGCTGCGCCCTGGTACCCCTCGTCCTCCTCGTGAGCGGCGCCTCCCTGGCCGGCGCGCTAGGTGCCGCCGCCGGCCTGGCGGCCGTGACCTGCGCCTGCCGCGCCCTGCTGCGGCAATCCGAACGGACCGCCGCGCGGGCCCTCACCGAGGACACCGGCCGACACCGGTACAGAAGGGCGGAAAGCGGGACGGCGGCGCATGGGGGCGGACGGCATTCCGGACGGCGTACGCCGGTCGATTAGGCCGCCCGCAAGTCTGCGCGCGACCGTTTTCAGCCAACTTCCGGCCGGGTCCCCTCCCTTGTCCCCACCACCCCACAACCCCGGTGTGAGCAGGGAGGAAAGGACCGCTGGGCATGGTTGTGCCCTACGGCGAGCGGGCAGAGCCGAGACGCGTACTTCCCATGCAGGCCCGACGAGTGGAACGCTTCGTGATCGAATGCTTCGCGCCAAGTTGCCATATCGACATACCAGCGGGTGGTGAACTTGGCACTCCATCCTCACGGGACACAGTAGATTCGATCTTGGTAGTGACGGCGGGGGAACTGTGCAGTACCGAGAGGGCGAGACGACCGAGGGGGGCTTAAGTGCCATGAGCCAGGACTCCGCTGCCGTACCAGATGCCGCACGCAAGCTCGCCGCCCGACGACGCCGCGAAATAGTCGCGGTGCTCCTCTTCAGTGGCGGCCCCATTTTCGAGAGCTCCATTCCGCTCTCGGTCTTCGGCATCGACCGCCAGGACGCAGGCGTTCCGCGGTACCGGCTGCTTGTGTGCGCCGGCGAAGACGCACCTTTGCGCACGACCGGGGGGCTCGAACTTTCGGCCCCCTACGGGCTGGAGGCGATCTCCCGTGCCGGGACGGTCGTCGTACCGGCCTGGCGCTCCATCACCCAGGCCCCGCCGCCCGCCGCGCTCGACGCGCTGCGCCGCGCGCATGAAGAAGGGGCCAGGATCGTCGGGTTGTGCACGGGGGCGTTCGTCCTCGCCGCAGCCGGACTCCTCGATGGCCGCCCCGCCACGACTCATTGGATGTACGCACCGACGCTCGCCAAGCGTTATCCGTCCGTCCATGTCGACCCCCGCGAGCTCTTCGTCGACGACGGCGACGTGCTCACCTCCGCGGGGACGGCGGCCGGCATCGATCTGTGTCTGCACATCGTGCGGACCGACCACGGCGCGGACGCCGCGAACGCGCTGGCACGCCGGCTCGTCGTACCGCCCCGCCGCACCGCGTCCGACCTCGGGCACCAGCGCTACCTCGATCGGTCATTACCGGAGGAGATCGGCGCCGACCCGCTTGCCGAGGTCGTCGCCTGGGCGCTGGAGCACCTCCACGAGCAGTTCGACGTGGAGACCCTGGCCGCCCGCGCCTACATGAGCCGGCGCACCTTCGACCGGCGGTTCCGTTCCCTGACCGGGAGCGCCCCCCTGCAGTGGCTGATCACCCAGCGGGTGTTGCAGGCCCAGCGACTGCTGGAGACCTCCGACTATTCGGTGGACGAGGTCGCGGGGCGCTGCGGATTCCGCTCGCCGGTCGCCCTGCGCGGCCATTTCCGGCGGCAGCTGGGCGCCTCGCCCGCGGCCTACCGCGCGGCGTACCGCGCGCGTCGACCGCAGGGTGGGCCCGATTCGCTGCGGCCGGAGCGCGGCGAGCGTACGGCGCCGGGATCCGGGGGCGCGGACCGGTTCTCCGCCGCCGCGGTGGCCGGCCACGGGCAGACGCCCGCCATGGCGGCCGCGGAAGCGGGCGAACAGGGCGAAGCGGGCAAGCCGCGTTCCGACGCCTTCGCCTCACGACTGCCGGAAGCACCCGTCGGGAGGGGCGCCGGACGCCCCGTGCTCCCCAGCCAGCGTGAGCGCCCCGTAGGGTGAGGCGTATGAACGATCGCATGGTGTGGATCGACTGCGAGATGACCGGACTCTCGCTGGCGAATGACGCGCTCATCGAGGTGGCCGCACTGGTCACCGACTCCGAGCTGAATGTGCTGGGCGACGGGGTGGATGTGGTGATCCGCCCCCCGGCCGAGTCGCTGACCACCATGCCGGAGGTGGTGCGCCAGATGCACACCGCCTCCGGGCTGCTGGAGGAGCTGGACGGCGGCACGACGCTGGAGGCCGCTCAGGCGCAGGTGCTCGCGTACATCAAGCAGCACGTGCCGGAGCAGGGGAAGGCCCCGCTGTGCGGGAACTCCGTCGGCACCGACCGCGGCTTCCTGCTGCGCGACATGCCGACCCTGGAGAGCTACCTCCACTACCGGATCGTCGATGTCTCGTCCGTGAAGGAGCTGGCCCGGCGCTGGTTCCCGCGGGCCTACTTCAACAGCCCGGACAAGAGCGGCAACCACCGGGCCCTGGCGGACATCCGCGAATCCATCGCGGAACTGCGCTACTACCGGGAGGCGGTCTTCGTGCCGCAGCCCGGTCCCGACTCGGACACCGCCAAGGCCATCGCCGCCAAGCACGTCCTGCCCACCGAGCCGCAGTCCGCGGCGGAGTGAAGCGGCCGGGGACCACTCCCCGGCGCACAGCAGGCCACGCCTTGTGGGCTTTCCCGTGGACCTCCGCCCGCCTTCCCGGCAGGGGGAGGTCCACGGGGCTTTCCGGGGTCCGGCAGGGCGAAGCGCCCGGCGGGCGGTCTGCGGACGCCTCGTGACGGACCCGCAGGCCCGGCCCCCGAACCGCGAGACACGCCCGTGTTCCCGGGCCGCGAAACCTGGGAGCGAGCACCCCTCGGGACCCTGTACACTTTTTCTCAGCCGGTGGGGAACAAGAACCACACAGCACCGGTCATGGTGGGTATAGCTCAGCTGGTAGAGCACCTGGTTGTGGTCCAGGATGTCGCGGGTTCAAGTCCCGTTACTCACCCCACTGTCAAGGCCCCCGACCTCGGTCGGGGGCCTTGCTGTTTCCGAGCACACCGCTGCGGTCGCTGTCCGTTCCGGGCGCTCCCCCGGCTCGCCTCCGGCCGGAGCCGCCGGCGAGCCCGCGGCAGGCCGAGCGCACGGTGCGTCAGTAGGCGACGGTGAAGCGCTCGCCGAGGTGGCGAGGCCGCTCGATCTCGTCGAGGACGGCGACGGCGTAGTCCTCGGTGGAGATGCGGCTCACGCCTTCCGCGTCGACGATCAGGTCGTCGGTGGCGGTGCGGTAGCTGCCGGTGCGCTCGCCGGGCTCGATGGTGGCGGCCGGGCTGAGGTTGGTCCAGCGCACGTCGGAGACGGTGCGGTAGTGGTCCAGCGCGTCGCCGTGCGCGTGCATGATCTGCAGCAGGAACTCGGGCAGGCCCTCCGCGTCCCACACCTGCTTGCCGTCGGGGGTGCGCAGCGAGCCGGCGCCGCCGACGGTGATCAGGCGGGGTGCCACGTCGCCCAGCGTGCGGAGGCCGGCGACGAGGGACTGGGCCGCGGGCTCGATAGTGGCGAGGTGGCCCGGACCGTCGCCGCCGCCGACCGCGCTGATCAGGACGTCCTGCCCCTTGGCGACCGCGGCGACGGACGCCGGGTCGAGGATGTCGCCGGTGGTCACGGTCAGCTCGGGGTGGGTCGTGGTGATTTTCGCGGGATCGCGGACGACCGCGGTGACCCGGTGGCCGCGCTGCAGGGCCTCGTGCAGGATGCGGCTGCCGATGGTGCCGTTGGCCCCGAACAGAGCGATCGTGGACATGGTGGGTCTCCCAGGTGTTTCGTGCGTCCGGTAAGGACTTCCGTTTTCGGTCATCAGCCTCGCTGACGTCTTCTACGCTAGGGGCACCAGCTGGACATTTCGGGGTACCCAGGAGACGGGTGATGGTCAAAAACCGACAGCACGGCGGGGAGCCCGTGACCGAGATCCCGGAGGTGGCGTTCTCTGCGCCGGCCGGGCGGCCCGCGGGTGTGGAGGTGATGACGCTCGCCGAGCTGCGCGAGCGCGCCGATGCCTGTCAGCTGTCCACACCGCACCGCCCCGGCTTTCACCATCTGCTGACCTTGGAGAGCGGTCGGCTGACGCACAGCGTCGACTTCCGCGAGCACCTCCTCACCCCGGGTGATCTGCTGTGGTCGCGTCCTGGGCAGGTCCAGCACTTCGGTGACCTGACCGGGGCGGAGGGGCTGCTGGTGCTCTTCGAGGCCACCTTCCTCGACCCGTCCACCGCGGCCGCGGCCCGGATCGAGGACTGGTACGGGCCTGCCGTGCGGCGTCCCGAGGGGGCCGCGGCGCGGGCCCTGAGCGAGGCGATGCGGCAGCTGCATCGCGAGTTCGGCGCCCTGGGCGGGTTGCCGCTGGAGGTGCATGTCGAAGTGCTGCGGCATCTGCTGGCCGTGCTCGTGCTGCGGGCCGCCCATCCGGCCGGTGCGGTGGACACCGACAGGGAAGGGGCCTGTGAGGCGAGCGAGACCTATTTGCGCTTCCGGGACGCGGTGGAGCGGGAGTTCACCAGGAGCCGACGGGTCGCGGACTACGCCCGGTCGCTGGGCTACGCGCCGCGCACCCTCTCCCGCGCGACCGAGGCCGCCGCCGGAGTCGGGGCGAAGGAATTCATCGACCGCCGGGTGGTGCTGGAGGCGAAGCGGCTGCTGGCGCACGGCGACCAGTCGGCGGCCCGGATCGCGGACCGGCTGGGCTTCGACGACGCGACCAACTTCAGCAAGTTCTTCCAGCGGCGGGCGGGCACCACGCCCATCGCCTTCCGGGCGGCCGTCCGGGGCGGCGCGGTGGCCGCCGTCTCTCCGGGCTGAGCCGCCCGGCGCTCAGGTCGAGGATCTGAGCACCAGCTCGGTGGGGAGCACCAACTGGGCCCCGGGCGAGGGGCGTTCGGCGATCTCTCCCAGCAGGACCCGCACCATCGCGCGGCCCATGTCCTCGATCGGCTGGCGGACGCTGGTCAGCGGCGGCTCCATGTGGCGGGCGACCGGGGAGTCGTCGAAGCCGACCAGTGCGACATCGTCGGGGACCCGCCGGCCGCGCTCGCGCAGCACCGCGCGGGCCCCGGCGGCCATCACATCGGAGGCGGCGAACACCGCGTCCAGACCGGGGTTGCGATCCAGCAGCTCGGCCATGGCGCGCCGGCCGCTCTCCTCGGTGAAGTCGGCGTGGGCGACCAGGGGTGGGGCCGGGTGGCGGCCGGCCGCGGCGGCCAGGGCCTGCCGGTAGCCGTCCAGCCGGCAGCGGGCGACGTACATGTCCAGCGGCCCTGTGATGGTGGCGATGGCGCGGCGGCCGGTGGCGAGGAGATGCTCGGTGGCGGCCCGGGCGCCGCCGGCGTTGTCGGAGTCGACGTACGGCACGGACTCCCGGGCGGTGCGACGGCCGCTGAGCACCGCCGGCAGGGCGAGCCGGTCCAACAGGGCGGGGAGCGGATCATCGGCGTGCACCGAGAGCAGCAGGACGCCGTCGACGCGCTGCGCGGTGAGGAACTGGGCCAGCCGGCGGCGCTCCTGGGGGGTGGCGATCAGGGTGAGCAGCAACTGGTAGTCGGTCGCGGCGAGTTCGGCGCTGACGCCGCGGATGATGCCGGAGAAGTAGGGCTCGGCGAACAACCGGGTCTCGGGCTCGGGGATGACCAGGGCGAGGGCGTCGGTGCGGTTTGCGGCCAGCGCGCGGGCGGCGCGGTTGGGGACGTAGCCGAGTTCGGCGACGGCGCGCTCGACGGCCTCGCGGGTGGCGGGGCGGACGCGGGGCGAGCCGTTGATGACGCGGGAGGCCGTGCCGCGGCCGACGCCCGCGCGGGCCGCGACGTCCTCCAGGGTGGGGCGGCCCGTGCGCCGCCTGCCGTACGCCGCCACTGCCATGCTGACCGCCTCCGGGTTCCGGGACCGCGCCGAGCCGCAGCGGCACCGCCACCGGCGCGCCGCTGTGTTCCGTCATTGAACACCGGAGCACTGACAGTACGTGGGCCCGGCGTGCCGCTCGGTAAGCGGCCATCGGTCAACTCCGGCCAGAGTCATACGAGTTGATGCGCACTCCCTTGACACCACGGAGCGTTGCGGTGACTCTTCAACTCATCACGGCTGGGAGCGCTCCCAAGGTATCCATTCCCTACATCTCTCGTACGCACACCGTACGCGTCAGGGCACCAGGAGGACGCACATGCGCAGCGGTTCCACCCCACCACGCAAGCTGGTGATCCTCACGACCGTCGCCGCTCTCGGCGCCGCACTGCTCGCCGGCTGCGCCGACGACTCCGCGGGCGACGACGCCGAAGGCGAGACCACTGTCACCGTCGGCACCTTCGGGGTCTTCGGTTATCAACAGGCCGGTCTTTACAAGGAATACGAGAAGCTGCATCCCGGCGTGAAGATCAAAGAGAACGTGATCGAGCGCAATGACGCCTACTATCCGCAGCTGCTCACCCACCTCGCCGCGGGCAGCGGACTGTCCGATGTCCAGGCCATCGAGGTCGGCAACATCAACGAGGTGGTCACCACCCAGGCCGACAAGTTCGAGGACCTCAGCCACGCCGAAGGTGTCGACAAGAGCCGGTGGCTGGACTGGAAATGGGCTCAGGCCACCACCGAGGACGGCAGGACGGTGGGGCTCGGCACGGACATCGGCCCCACCGCGATGTGTTACCGCAAGGACCTCTTCCGGAAGGCGGGGCTCCCCACACAGCGCGAGCAGGTCGGCAGGCTGTGGGCCGGCGACTGGCGGAAGTACGTCGACACCGGCGCCTCTTACATGAAGAAGGCCCCCCAGGGGACGGTCTTCATGGACTCCGCGGCCGGACTGTTCTCCGCCGTCTACAACGGCTACGCGGAGCGCTTCTACGACTCCGGCGGCAAGCTCATCTACCGGGACAGCCCCGCCGTGAAGACCGCCTGGTCGCTGGCGATCCGTGCGGCGGAGGAGAAGATGACCGCCCGGCTCAAGCAGTTCGAGAAGCCCTGGGACCAGGCGTTCGCCAACGGCAGGTTCGCGACGGTGGCCTGCGCTCCCTGGATGCTCGGCTACATCAAAGAGAAGGCCGGCGCGGCCGCCGAGGACAAGTGGGATGTCGCGCCCGCCCCCAGGCCGGGCAACTGGGGCGGTTCGTTCGTCGGGGTGCCCAAGGCGGCGAAGCACAAGGCCGAGGCCGTCAAGCTGGCGGTCTGGCTGAGCGCCCCCGAGCAGCAGGCCAAGGTCTTCGCCGCGCAGGCCAGTATCCCCAGTACCCCGGCCGCCTACGACCTGCCCGAGGTGAAGAACGCCAGGAACCCCTACTTCGGTGACGCACCGACCGGCAGGATCTTCTCCGCCGCGGCCAGGCGCATCCCGACGCTGGTGCTCGGCCCCAAGGACCAGCAGATCGGCAATGCCTTCACCGATATCGGCATTCTGCAGGTCGAGCAGCAGGGCAAGTCTCCCGCGGCCGGATGGCGGGCGGCGCTCAAGGAGGTCGAAAGCGCGGTGGACGGGTGACCGGCACGGTCGTGCGCCCCGCCGCGGGCGCGGCGGCGGACCACAAGGAGGCCCGCCGCCGCGCCCGGCGAAGCCGCCGCTACCGCTGGGACGTGCGCTACAGCCCGTACGCCTTCATCGCGCCGTTCTTCCTCTTCTTCATCGCCTTCGGGCTCTTTCCGCTCCTCTATACGGGGTGGGCCTCGCTGCACCGGGTGGAGCTGTCGGCGCCGGACGACATGGAGTGGGCGGGGCTGCACAACTACACCCGGCTGCTGGAGGACGAGTTCTTCTGGAACGCGCTGCGCAACACCTTCACCATCGGGGTGCTGTCGACCGTCCCGCAGCTGCTGATGGCCCTCGGCCTCGCCCATCTGCTCAACCACCGGTTGCGCGGCTCGTCCTTCTTTCGCGTCGCGCTGCTGACGCCGTACGCCACGTCGGTGGCCGCCGCGACGCTGGTGTTCGTGCTGCTCTTCGGGCGGGACTACGGGATGATCAACTGGGCGCTCGGGGCGGTCGGCTTCGGGCCCGTCGACTGGCAGAGCGGCACCCTCGCCTCGCAGCTCGCGGTCTCCTCGATCGTGATCTGGCGCTGGACGGGCTACAACGCGCTGATCTATCTGGCCGCGATGCAGGCGATCCCCCGGGATCTGTACGAGTCCGCGGCCCTGGACGGCGCCGGCAGCGGCCGGCAGTTCCTCCATGTGACCGTGCCGTCGCTGCGGCCGACGATCCTCTTCACGGTCGTCGTCTCCACGATCGGCGCGATGCAGCTCTTCGGTGAACCGCTGCTCTTCGGCGGCGCGGCCGGCCACAAGGGCGGCGCCTCGCACCAATTCCAGACCCTGGGGCTCTACCTCTACGACCAGGGCTGGTTCAACTTCCATCTCGGCCGGGCCTCCGCCGTCGCCTGGGCGATGTTCCTGATCCTGCTGCTGATCGGCGCGGTGCATCTGCTGATCGCCCGGCGGCTGCGCGGGGATCGGTGAGGAGACACTGTGCTGCTCAAGGCCGAGGCAAGCGAGCACCGGGACGGGCGAAGGGCGACGGGCCTGTCGGGAGGCGGCGGGCGACGTGGCCGGTGGCGCACCGCTGAGCGTCGGACGGGCGGGCGGCGCGGGGGCGTCGAAGGGGGCCGGGCTCTGCGCGGTGGGCCCTTCACTCTCGCCGTGCTGACGCTGTTCAGCGTCGGTTCGCTCTTCCCGCTGGTGTGGACGGCGATCGCCGCCTCCCGCGACAACGGCCGGCTCGCCCGGACGCCGCCGCCGTTCTGGTTCGGCTCCGATCTGCTGAAGAATCTGGGAACGGCCTGGACCGACGCCAACATGGGCCTGGCGCTGGCCAATACGACGGTGGTGGCCGGCACCATCGCGCTGGGCACCGTGCTCTTCTCGACGATCGCCGGCTTCGCTTTCGCCAAACTGCGGTTCCGGCTGAAGAACCTGCTGTTGTTGCTGGTCATCGGGACGATGATGATTCCGCCGCAGCTCGGTGTCGTGCCGCTGTTCATGACCATCGCCGAGCTGGAGTGGACCAACCATCTGCAGGCGGTGATCCTGCCGACGCTGGTGAGCGCCTTCGGGGTGTTCTTCATGCGGCAGTACCTGATCCAGGCGCTGCCGACGGAGCTGGTCGAGGCCGCGCGGGTGGACGGCGCGAGCAGCCTGCGGGTGGTGTGGCACATCGTCCTGCCGGCCGCCCGCCCCGCGATGGCCGTCCTGGGAATGCTGACCTTCGTCCAGGCGTGGAACGACTTCTTCTGGCCGATCATCGCGCTCACCCAGGAGAACCCCACGGTGCAGGTCGCGCTGACCGGTCTGGGCCGGGGCTATGTCCCCGACCAGGCCGTGATCATGGCGGGCGCGCTGCTCGGCACCCTGCCGCTGCTGCTGGCGTTCGTGCTCTTCGGCCGGCAGATCGTCGGCGGCATTATGCAGGGCGCGGTCAAGGGGTGAGGTCTCCGCTCTTCCTCGGCCTCCCCCTTCTTCCTCGCCCTGTCGCCTCGGGCCGCCGGGCGGTCCGCGTCCCCTGACACCGAACAGGAGCACCTCCATGACTCATCGCTTCCCCCCTGGATTCCTGTGGGGCTCGGCCACCGCCGCGTACCAGGTCGAGGGCGCGGCGCGGGAAGGCGGCCGCACCCCCTCGATCTGGGACACCTTCGCCCACACGCCCGGCAAGGTCCTCGCCGGCGACACCGGTGATATCGCCGTCGACCACTTCCATCGCAGCTCCCAGGACGTGGCCCTGATGGCCGAACTCGGGCTGGGCGCCTACCGCTTCTCCGTCTCCTGGCCGCGGGTGCAGCCCACGGGCCGCGGTCCGGCCCTCCAGCGCGGCCTGGACTTCTACCGGCGGCTGGTCGACGACCTCCTCGACCACGGGATCAGCCCGATGCTCACCCTCTACCACTGGGATCTGCCCCAGGAGCTGGAGGCCGACATCCATGGCGGATCCGCCGCCGGGGGCGGCTGGCCGCACCGGGACGCGGCCTACCGCTTCGCCGACTACGCGGCGATCATGGCCGAGGCCCTGGGCGACCGCGTGGAGTTGTGGACGACCCTCAACGAGCCGTGGTGCAGTGCCTTCCTCGGCTACGCGTCGGGGGTGCACGCCCCGGGACGTACGGACCCGGTGGCCGCACTGCGCGCCGCGCACCACCTCAACCTCGCGCACGGCCTCGCCGCCCGGACACTGCGCGAGGCTCTGCCCTGCCGCGCCGACATCATGGTCAGCCTCAACCCCGCGGTCGTGCGGGCGCGTTCGTCCGACCCGGCCGACCTCGACGCTCAGCGGCAGATCGACGCGCTGGCGACGCGTATCTTCACCGGGCCGATGCTGCACGGTGCGTACCCGGACGACCTGCTCGCGGACACCGCGCCGCTCACCGACTGGTCCTTCGTGCACGACGGCGATCTGGCCATCGCCCACCACCCCCTCGACGCGCTGGGCATCAACTACTACACACCGTCAGTGGTATCAGGGAGCACTGACAACGCCCCGCCGCGCCATGACGGCCACGGCGCGGGCAGCCGCTCGCCATGGGCCGGCGCCGAGCACATCGCCTTCCACCAACCGCCCGGCGACCGCACCGAGATGGGCTGGTCCATCGACCCGTCGGGCCTCTACGACCTGCTGCTGCGCTTCCACCGCGAGGCCCCGGGCCTCCCCCTCTACATCACCGAGAACGGCGCCGCCTTCGACGACAAGCCCGACGCCGAGGGAGCCGTGCACGACCCGGAGCGGATCTCCTATCTGCGCGGCCACCTCGCTGCCGCCCACCGGGCGCTCGCCGCGGGCGTCGATCTGCGCGGCTACTTCCTGTGGTCGCTGCTGGACAATTTCGAGTGGTCCTACGGCTACAGCAAGAGATTCGGCGCCGTGCACGTGGACTTCCCGACGCAGACCCGTACGCCGAAGTCCAGCGCCCGGTGGTACGCCGCGGTGGCCCGCGACAACGAGCTGCCGGACAGCTGACGGACCGCGCCGCGCTCCGGGCAGGACGACGGGGCGCAGCGGGTGGGGGAAGCCGCTGCGCCCCGTCCGTGGCGGCCGGGGAGCGCCCGGCCGCCACGGGATCAGCTGGCGTACGCCCCGAACGCCTTGGTGAAGTCCAGCGGACCCTGCTCGATCGAGCTGCAGGTCGGCTGCGCGGAGGGCGAGGTGCCGCCCTCGCATGCCTTGTCGCGGGTCGAGGACCACATCGACAGCCAGCCCAGATGCTTGTCCTGGGCGAACTTCACCAGCTCGGTGGCGTCGTCGACCTTGAAGACCTCGCTCTGGACGTCATTGACGCCGATCATGGGGGTCACCGCGACGGTCTTCCAGGCGTCCGCGTCGTTCAGCCCGAGGGCCTCCTTGATCTGCGCCTGGGTGGCGGTGGCGGCCTTGGTGGCGTAGGTGCCCATGTCCCCGTCGTAGGAGGGGCCGTAGTCCATCGCCATGATGTTGACGGCGGAGACCTCGACACCGTTCTTCTTGGCGTCCGCGACGAGCTTCACGCCGTCCGGGGTCAGCCCCTCGGGCATCACCGGCAGGGTGAACGAGACGTCCAGGTCGGGGTGCTTCTTCTGCAACTGGGCGATGGCCTGGGCGCGGCGGGTGTTGGCCGCGGTGTCCGGGAGCGCGCCGCCCTCGATGTCGAAGTCGACCTTGGTGAGCTCGAACCGGTCGATGACCTTGCCGTAGGCGGCGGCCAGTTCGTCGGCGGACCCGCAGGCCAGTCCCAGCTCCGAGCCGTTGGCGCCGCCGAAGGAGACCCGGACGTCGCCGCCCGCCGCCCGCAGATCCGGTATCTGCTTGGCCACCGGGTCGCCGTCCAGCTCGCCCGAACCGCCCCACTTGGGGTCGCAGCCGCCGCCGGAGGTGATGAACGCGAGGTTGAAGTTCTTCACCCCGGTCTTCTCGGCGGTGCCGAGGAGGTCGTAGGCGGGGGCGAGGGAGGTGTCGACGAACGGGGCGAAGGCGGCGGACGCCTTCGCGGGGCTCGCGTCGCCGCTCCGCGGCGTCTTGGTGGCCATGGCCGAACCGGTGACGGCGATCGCGCCGCCCGCCGCGATCGCGGCGGCCACGGCGGCGCCGATCAGCTTGGTGGTGCGGCTCATGCGCCTGCGGTGTGCCGAGGAACTCATCTCGTGCCTGCCTGTCGTCACGTGGGGGGTATCCGGTGCGTCCCGCACGCTAGCGACTGCGAAACGGACAAATGCCCGTTTCTGTAAGGCTGTTGACGGACTTATGGACCGCTTAAGGCAGGGGAAGGGAGCGCTTAAGAGCGGGCGTCCCAGAGCCCCTAGGGCGACACGTCAGAGGCGAGCGTCCGCGCCCTTGGTGACCGGCGCCCGGCCCCGGACGCGGGCACCGCGGGAGCCCTCAGACCCTGCTCGCCGCGCGCTTGCCACGGCTGCCGAGCGTGCGCCGCAGGCGGTGCCCGCGCCGCTCTCCGTGCCGTGCGCGCCGGTCGTCCAGTGCCAGCCAGACCCGTACCTCGGTGCCGCCCAGGACCGAGCGGCCGATGCGCACATCGCCGCCGGTGGACTCGGCCAGCCGCCGCACGATGTCCAGCCCGAGGCCGGTGGAGCCGTCCCCGCCGCCGCCGTGACCGCGGCGCAGTGCCGCGTCGGGGTCGGGGATGCCGGGCCCGGCGTCCGAGACCAGCACGATCACCGCTTCCTCGGCGTTGTGGACGTCCACCGCGAAGGCGGTGCCCTCGGGGGTGTGCCGGAAGACGTTGCCGAGCATCGCGTCCAGGGCGGCGGCCAGTTCGGGCCGGGCGACGGGGACGCGGACCGGGCGGTCGGCGCCGGCGACGCGCACGGTGCGCCCCTCGTCCTCGGCGAGCGCCGACCAGAAGCCCATCCGCTCGCGGATCACCTCGGCCGCGTCGGAGCCGGCCGCGGCCGCGGCCTGCTGCGTCTGCGCCTTCTGTTCGCGTGCGGTGCGGATGATCTGGTCGACCTCGCGCTCCAGCTGTTCCACGGCGGCTCTGGTCTGCTCGGCGGCCGGCCCGTCACCGAGCGAGGCGGCGTTCAGCCGCAGCACGGTCAGCGGCGTGCGCAGCCGGTGCGAGAGGTCGGCGGCCAGCTCACGCTCGTTGGCCAGCAGCTGGACGACCTGGTCGGCCATGGAGTTGAAGGCGACCGCCGCGGACCGCAGCTCCTTGGGCCCGTCCTCCGGGACCCGGACGCCGAGTTCGCCCTTGCCCAGGTCGTGAGCGGCGCCGGCCAGCCGCTCGGCGGGCCGCACCATCCGGGTGCCGAGGCGGTCGGCGACGGCGACCGAGCCGACGATGAGCGCGAGCCCGACACCGGCGAGCACCACCCAGGAGGTGGCGACGCCGTTGGTGAGGGCGTCGTCGGGGACATAGATCTCGACGACGGCGATGCCCGAGGCGACCGCCGTCGGCTGGAGCAGCGAGGAGCCGCCGGGTACCGGTGAGATGGAGGCCCGGCCGAGCCTGGCCGCGGACGCGACGTCCTCGGGGGCCGCGCGCCGGGAGCCGATCTCGGCGGGCTTGCCGCCCTTGGGGCCCGGCGGCACATGCACGCCGATGCGGCCACCGGCGCCGGTCTCGGCGCTGGCGACGGCCCGCTCCAGCTGGGCGCGGTCGGAGGTGATGGCGAGTACCGGCCCGATGGTGGCGGCCTGCCGCTCGGCGTTGGAGAACGCGCGGTCGCGCGCCATCTCCTTGACGACGAGCCCGAGCGGAACGGCGAAGGCGACCACGACCATGGCGGTGACGGCCAGGGCCACCTTGACCAGGGCCCATCTCACAGCGGGGGCTCCAGTTTCACGCCGACACCGCGCAGGGTGTGCAGATAGCGCGGATTCGCCGCGGTTTCCCCCAGTTTCCGGCGCAGCCATGAGAGGTGGACGTCGATGGTCTGGTCGTCGCCGTAGGACTGCTGCCAGACCTCGGCGAGCAGTTCCCTGCGGGCCACGACGACGCCGGGGCGGCCGGCGAGGAACGCCAGCAGGTCGAATTCCCTGCGGGTCAGGTCGAGCGCGGCACCGTCCAGTTCGGCCTGGCGGCGCAGCGGGTCGATGGCGAGGCCGCCTACCCGGATCACTCGTGAGGGCGGTTCTGCGCCGGCCGTGGTGGCGCGGGAGCGACGCAGTACGGCCGCCATCCTGGCGGAGAGGTGCTCCACGGAGAACGGCTTGGTGAGGTAGTCGTCGGCGCCGTCGTTCAGCAGCCGGACGATTTCCGCCTCATCGTCCCGCGCGGTGGCAATGATCACGGGTACATCGGTGATCCCGCGCAGCATTTTGAGCGCCTCGGACCCGTCCAGATCGGGCAGTCCCAGGTCGAGGATGACGACGTCGAATCCGACGTGCGCCACCTCGCGCAGCGCCTCCAGAGCGGTGCCGACGCTCCGTACGGTGTGGGATGCCTCGGTCAGATGCCGGATGAGGGCCGAGCGTACGAACTGATCGTCTTCGACGACGAGCACACGAGCCATGGGCGGCACCGTACGCCATACGAGCGGGTTTCCTTATCCGGGGTTGACGCCCGCATCGCGGTTGACGGCAGCCGCTGACGGGCTGCGACCCGGCGGGCGGGTGGTGCAGTATGAGCCAAATGCAACGAGGACTGGTTCACGCCGCGGCCTGGACGTTGGCGACGGGTGCCGCGGTCACGCTGTCGTGGTTCGGTGTGCACACCGTGCTGGCCGGCACGGCGTACGACGCGCCGCGCGCGCTGCCCCTCTCCGACCGGGCTCCCGCCGCGGGGAGCGGGCCGGACAGCGGCATTTCGCCGCGTTCCTCCTCCACCCACCGGCCGAAGCCGTCCGGCTCGTCGGACCGGTCCGGCAACGGCACCTCCCCGTCGGACGCGAAGGCGTCGCAGCCTTCGGTGCCCTCCCACTCCGCGGGCGCCGGGACGCGCGGCCCCTCCGCCACCGCGCCGGGAAGTGCGTCGCCCGCCGGCGGTGGCCAGATCAAGAGCTACTCCACGCAGGGCGGCCGGGTCGTCTTCGACATGGGCACCGATTCCGCCCAGCTGGTGTCGGCGACCCCGAACTCCGGCTGGGAGATGCAGGTGTGGAAGCAGGAGAAGTGGATCCGCGTGGACTTCACCGGCGGTGCCGCCCACACGTCCGTGATCTGCACCTGGAACGATCACCCGCCGACCGTCGTGACCAGCAACAACGCGACGTAGCAGGCGGTTTGGCCGGGCCCACCCGGCTCGTGGTGAAGGGGCGCTCCTCACCACGGCGGACTTCCCGCCGCCGTCTCAGTCGAAGACCTCGGGGGGCGGGGGCGGCGAGGCCACCGCTGTGGCGTCGGTCACCGCGGCCGCGCCGCCGGTGAAGTCCAGCAGCGCCCGTCCGTGTTCGACCCGGCCCGCGTGCGGGTCGGTCGCCGCCCGCCGGGTCAGGTCGGCGACCGGCAGCTGCCCGTCGGCCGCCAGCAGGATGGCGTTGCCGAAGCGCTTGCCCCGAAGGACGGCGGGCTCGGCGGTCAGACACAGCTCCGGGAATATCGTATGGACGGTGGCGATCTGCCCCCGCAGGAACCGCAGCGGCGGACCGTCCGCGAGGTTCGCCGCGTACCAGCCGCCGGGCCGCAACGCCCGCCTGACCTCTCCCACGAACTCCGCACTGGTCAGATGCGCGGGCGTGCGGGCCCCGCTGAAGACATCGGCGATGACGAGGTCCGCCCAGCCGTCCGGGATCTTCGCCAGTCCCGCACGGGCGTCCCCGCCGCGCACCCGGATCCGCCAGCCGCTCTCCAACGGGAGTACGCGGCGAACCAGTTGCACCAGCGGCGCGTCGATCTCGACGACCTGCTGGGTGGAGCGCGGGCGGGTCGCGGCGACATAGCGCGCCATGGTCAGCGCACCGCCGCCCAGGTGCACGACCTGGAGCGGTTTGCCGGACGGCGCGGCCAGATCCACGACGTGCCCGAGCCGCCGCTGGTAGGCGAAGTCGAGGTACGCCGGGTCGTCGAGGTCGACGTGGGACTGCGGGGCGCCGTCGATCAGCAGCGTGAATCCGCGCGGCCGGTCACGGTCGGGGCGCAGCTGCGCGACCCCGCCGTCCACCGTCTCCTCGACGGTCTCCGGGCCGCCGCGCCCGCGCCTGTTTTTGGCCATGCCCCCAGTATGGCGCCCGGTGCCGTGGCCGTATCCGCTGGTCAGCACCTGGGGCGGGCACCGGCTCGCGCACATGGCGATGCGGTGGGCCGTCCACGCGCGAAGTCGTGGACGGCCCACCGCTGTACAGCCTCACCACACCGGCCCGACACCTTCCGGAGCCGGCAGCGGGATCACTTGTTGACGCAAGAGTTCCCGAAGGCCGGGTTCAGCAGCGCGAGCACGTTGACGGTGTTGCCGCACACGTTGACCGGGATGTGGATGGGAATCTGGATGACATTCCCGCTCAGGACACCCGGGGAGTGCGACGCACGGGCCTTGGCCGTCGCGCCCTTGCCGCCCTTGTGGTGGTGGTGACCACCGTTGGTGGCCGATGCGACACCGGCGCCACCGATCACCATGGCGCACGTGACGGCAGCCGCCGAGGCGGTCTTGGCGAAGCGCTTCATCATCATTCTCCTTTCAGTTCACGAATGGGGCACCGCACTCAACGAGCGAATTACGGCATGGATGCGGGGCGTTCGGCCGTCCGGTAAAACGTTCTTCCTGCCGCCGGCCCGCACTCCGCCACCCTCCGCAGTCCGTTATTCGGACGATGGAATCCCCCACGGGTCGCGGCGTGCCTCCCGCAATTTCCAACAGGCTTAATGTCAGAGTGCTCTCCTGTTTGACTGATAGAAGTCGGAGAGGAAGACATGCGGAAGTCGATGGGCCTCACCGGGCGTGGTGTCGTATGTGCGCTCGTGTCCGTGACACTGTCGGCCACCCTGTCTTCGGCGGCAGCTGCGCCGGCCCCGGAGGAATCCTCACGAATTCCCTTCGCGGAGCGCTACCGCGCCGTCCAGCACGGCGGAATCGCGCGTGCGGCCAACTCCTCGATCACCTGCGGGGCGGCGGTGGCCGGCACGGCCGCGCCGTGCGCGGGAGCACAGCAGGGCGGCCCCGGCGTCAACGGCCATTACAAAATGGCGTACATCGACGTCGACTCCGACGCCAACACCTACAACTCCAGCAGCGCCGACCTGCGGTTGCCGGCCGACTCCCGGGTCAGCTACGCCCGGCTGTACTGGGGCGGCAATCTCCGGGTCGGTGAGCAGAAGCCGCCCAAGGACAACCGGCGGGTGCTCATCGCCGAGCCGGGCGGCCGGTACAAGCAGGTGCTCGCCGACACCGTGACCGGACACCGCACCACGTCCAGGACCGATGCCTTCCAGGCGTCGGCGGACGTCACCAAGCTGGTGCGCGACAGCGGGTCAGGCGCGTACACGGTGGCGCAGATCAATGTCGCGATGGGCCATTCCCCGGCGGGGGCGTGGGGCGGCTGGACACTGGTCGTCGCGTACGAGAACGCCCGGGAGCCGCTGCGCAGTCTGGCGCTGTGGGACGGCTTCCAGCCGCTGGGCACGAAGCAGCCCGCGCTCTCGGTGGGACTGGACAAGCTGCGGATCCCGGCGAATGCGAGCGGTAGTGCGGGCATGGTCGCCTATAACGGCGACCGGGGTGCGGCAAATGACGCACTGAGCGTCGCGGCCGACCAGGGGCCGCCCGTTTCCCTCACCGATTCCGCCAACCCGGTCAATGATGTGATGAATTCGACGATCACTGATTTCGGCCGGGATACGGTCCGGCTGCCCGCGTACCGGAATACTCTCGGATTCGACTCCGATGTATTCGACATCAAGTCGGCCCTCCGGTCCGGTGGCGACCGCCTCACTTTCCGCTTCGGCACCAGCAAAGCGGGATACCTGGTCGGCGCGCTCTTCGTCCAGGCCGAGAGCAGGCGCTGAAGGACGTGCCTCGGAAATTCCCGCAGAGAGTTCTGTCAGCTCGGTAATCAGGGGAGCAGTGCGCGTGCTGCCGCATGACTTGCAGTCCGAACAGCGGCCAACGATCCTCCATGTCTCCCAGCCCGTCGACGGCGGGGTCGCCCGCGTCGTCGCCGACCTGGTGCGGGCCCAAGTGGCCGCCGGCCTACGGGTCGTGGTGGCCGCGCCACCCGACGGCGGGTTGCACGATGACGCCGCGGCGGCGGGCGCGGAAGTGGCCCCGTGGTCCGCGAGCCGGTCCCCCGGGCCGACGCTGCCGGGTGAGACACGACGGCTGGCCGGGCTGATCCGGCGCACCCGTCCCGACCTCGTCCACGCGCACAGCGCCAAGGCGGGGCTCGCCGCCCGACTGGCCGTCCGTGGCCGGATTCCGACCGTCCATCAGCCGCACGCCTGGTCGTTCGAGGCGGTCGGCGGACCGACGGCACGCCTCGCGCTCGCGTGGGAGCGGTATGCCGCGCGCTGGTCGGACCGGGTGCTGTGTGTGAGCGAGGCGGAGCGGCTGCGTGGCGCGGAGGCGGGCGTGGCGGCCCGGTGGGCGGTGATCCACAACGGCGTGGATGTGCACCGTTACGCACCCGGCAGCCCGGACCCGAGGGCCCGGCAGCAGCTGCGCGCCTCGCTGCCCGCCGTGAGCGAACTGCCGTCCGATACACCCCTGGTGGTGTGTGTGGGACGGCTGTGTCCACAGAAGGGCCAGCTCACCCTGCTGCAGGCGTGGCCCCAGGTCACGGCCGCGGTGCCCGGTGCCCGCCTCGTTCTGGTGGGTGACGGACCGGACCGGCAGCTGCTGCACGAGGCCGCACCGCCCGGTGTGCTCTTCGCGGGCGCCGCCGAGAACGCGGCCCCCTGGTATCGCGCGGCAGATCTCGTGGTGCTGCCGTCGCGCTGGGAAGGCATGGCGCTGGCCCCACTGGAGGCGATGGCCTGTGGCCGCCCGGTGGTGGTCACCGATGTGTGCGGTGCCCGGGAGAGCCTGCCGCCCGGAGCGGCGCCCTCCTGCCTGGTGCCGCCGGAGGACCCCGCCGCCCTGGCTCGGGCCCTGTGCGGGTTGCTGACCCACCCACAGCTGTGCGTGACGCTGGGCCACCGGGCCCTGGAGCACGTGCGGACCACATACGACGTGCGGCGAACAGCGGCAGCGGTTCTGGATCTTTACCGCGAACTGCTCGGACTGCCGTGCCCCGAGAACAGGGAGCAGAGCAGGCGATGACGACCGAGAGCGCGGACGCGACCCAAACCGCCCGGGTCCTGCCCCGGTCCACAGCCACCCGGCCCCAGACCGCCGCGGTCTATCCACCGCGGCGGCCGGGCCACGACCACACCTCACCACCGACTCGGACCCGCCGCGCCGGCCGCAACGGGACCACCGCCCCGCTGATGGCCGCCGACTGCCTGGCCACCGCCGGTGCCGCCTTCCTCGTACGGGACCCCGGCCCGACGCTGGCGCTGCTCGGCCCCATGGTGCTGTGCCTGGTGCTGCTCAACGCCCACGCCGGGCTCTACCGCCCCGGCCTCGTCCCGACCGCGCTGGGCGACCTGCCCGCACTGCTGGGCCGGGCCGCTGTCTGCTGGTGCGTGGCAGCAGCGACGCTAGCCGCCATGAACGCGGGGCAGGCGCTGCCTCCGGGCGCGCTGCTGTGCGCCGTCGCGGCGCACGTCACGCTGGCGTGCGGCGGCCGGGCCGCGGTCTACCGGGCGCGGCGCGGCGCGGCCCGCCGCAGGCCACGCTCCACGCTGATCATCGCCGCCGACCCGGCCGCCCGCCGGCTCTCCGCCGCACTGCACGCGCACCCGGAATACGGCATGCGCCCGGTGGGCGTGGTCGTGCCGGGCTCCTCCGTGCCGGGCGCGCACGCGGCGCCCGCGGACGGTGGCGCGCCCGCACTGCCCCGCCTCAACTCGCCCGACGACATCGCCCGTGCCGTCCTCCAGAACACCGTGCGCGAAGCGGTGTTCATGCTGCCTCCGCACGCCGATCCGCAGACCGCGGCCCTGCTCCAGCGGTTCCTCGATCAGGACATCGCGGTCTGGCTCGCGGGCTCGGCCGTCCCGCACGACGGCCGGCTGCCGCGGCGCGACAGCGAGCACCTGTGGGGCTTCACGTGCCGCCGGCTGGAGAACCCCGCACCACCGCGCGGCGGCTGGGCCAAGCGCCTGCTGGACATCGCCCTGGCCGCGCTCGCGCTGTCGGTGGCCGCTCCCGTGCTGCTGGGCTGCGCGGTGGCGGTGCGGCTCTCCGACGGGCCCGGCGTCATCTTCCGGCAGGAGCGGATCGGCCGGCACGGCCGCGCCTTCACCCTGCTCAAGTTCCGTACCCTGCGGCCCTGCAACGAGCACGAGTCGGCGACGCTGTGGAGCGTGGCGGACGACCGTCGGATGAGCGCGGTCGGCCGGCTGCTGCGGCGCTCCTCCCTCGACGAGCTGCCCCAGTTGTGGAACGTGCTGCGCGGCGACATGAGCCTGGTCGGCCCCCGCCCCGAACGCCCCTACTTCGTCGAGCAGTTCAGCCAGCGCTACCCGGAGTACGGCGCCCGGCACCGGATGCCGGTGGGCATCACCGGCCTGGCTCAGGTGCACGGGCTGCGCGGGGACACCTCCATCGAGGACCGGGCGCGCTTCGACAACCTCTACATCGACAGCTGGACGCTCTGGCAGGACATCCGGATCATGCTGCGTACGGCGTCCTCGCTGTTCCGGCTGGAGGGCAGGTGAGCGCGGGCGCGCCGTCGTCCGTACTCACCGGACCGTGGCCCGCGGTCGAACGGGCCAGAGCGCTGTCGACGCGGTACGCACCGCTGATCCCGGCGCTCGCCACGGTACTGCTGCTGTGTGCGCCGGCCGACCGGGGCGATGTCACGGCCACCGGCCGGATCACACCGGCGGACGCGGCGTCCGCGGTACTGCTCCTGTGCTGCCTGGTCCGGCTGCTGCGGCAGCGCGCGCGTCCGCTGACCCTCACGGCGGCCCTCGTACTGGGTTCGCTGGCGGTGGGCTTCGCGGTGGCCACCATGGCCTCGGACGACCCGGCCGCGAGCCTGCCCGGTTTCGCGCGCTCCCTGCAGATCTTCGTGCTGGTGCCTGCCGCGCTGGTGCTGACCCTGCGCACCCCCCGGGACTTCCGGGTGGTGGCCGGGTCTGTGGTGCTGCTGGCCCTGGTGCAGGGCGCGATCGGCGTCCAGCAGTTCCTGACGGGGACGGGCGCGTCCTACATGGGACAGGACATCCGCGCGGTCGGCACGTTCGGGCCGCTGGACGTCATGGGGATGGCCACGGTGGTCGCCTACGGCCTGGTGGCGGCCCTGGCCCTCGGGCTCGCGCCGGCCCCGGACGCGCCACGCCACCTCCGGCCGGCCGCCCTGTGCAGCGCCGCGCTTTTGGTGGTGCCCCTCGCGTTGTCCTTCAGCCGGGGCGCCTGGATCGCCACGGCGGTGTCCGCCATCGTGGTGCTGCTGCTGGCCGGGCCGCGGCTCGCCGTGCGGACCCTGGCCGTGCTGGGTGCCCTGGCGGTCGTGCTGGTCGGCGGGGCCGGCGTCGGCTCCGAGGTGATCAGTGAGCGGGTCGGCAGCATCACGGAGGTCTCCGCCGCCCCGGACCGGTCGGTCACCGACCGGTACGCCCTGTGGTCCGCGGCGGCCTCCATCTGGAGCGACGCCCCGGTGACCGGCGTCGGCCTCAAGGGCTTCGCCGCCCACCGCGACGGCCACGCCTCACTCGGCCTGTCCTCGGGCAGCGACACCGGCGGCGCCGGAAGGGCCTTCCAGCGGGAGCCGTTGCTCTCACCGCACAACATGTATCTGCTGGTCCTCAGCGAACAGGGCCTCGTCGGGATCACGGCGCTGCTGGGCAGTTGGGCGGCGCTGCTGGTGTGCGCGCTGCGCCGGCTGCCGGGCGCCCGTCGCGGGGGCCGGCACGCCGACTGCGGGCTGATCGCGATCGGCCTGCTGGTCTGGCAGGCCGTCGACTTCCTCTACGCCGACATCGGTGGCCCCACGACCGTGCTGACCGCGGTGCTGTTCGGGCTCGTGTCCTGGTGGGCGCTGGCCACCCCGGAGCACGCGGGCGGGGCGGACGCGCGATGAGCGAGACGACCGCCGAGCAGCGGGTGCCGGCCGACGCGCGGCCCCTGGCCGCCGTACACCCCCAGGCGGCGCCCCCGGAGCCGGGCGGTACGCCCCCCGGCGGTCCCCCCAACTCCAGCCCGCTCGGCCGGTTCCTCGCCCGCGCCGCGGCGCTGACCGCGGTGCTGACCGCCGCCGGCTCGCTGTGCGGGCTGCTGCGGGACCAGACGATCGCGCATCTCTTCGGCGCGGGCAGCGACACCGATGCGTTCCTGGTGGCGTGGACGGTGCCGGAGATGGCGGCCACGCTGCTGATCGAGGACGCCATGGCGCTGCTGCTGGTCCCGGCGTTCAGCCTCGCGCTGTCCGCACGGGCGGCCCGGCCCGCCGAGGGCGCCGCAGGGCAGCTGCCCGCCGACGGCCGCGACCCCGTTTGGGCCCTGCTGACCGCCACGTTCCCGCGGCTGTTCTGCGCGCTGGCCGGCGGCTCCGCGCTTCTCGCGCTCGGCGCTCCGCTGCTGGTACGGGTGCTGGCGCCGGGCCTTGCGGACCCGGGCGCGGCGGTCGACTGCACCCGGCTGACCGCGCTGACCGTTCTCACCTTCGGTGTCGCCGGCTACTTCAGTGCCGCACTGCGCGCCCACCGCAGCTTCATGGCGCCCGCCGCCATCTACATCGCCTACAACCTCTGCATCATCGGCACGATGCTGACGCTGCACTCCGCGTGGGGCGTGCGGGCCGCGGCCGCCGGGGTGGCCCTCGGCGGGGCCTCGATGGCTCTCCTCCAACTTCCCTTCTTCGTGCGCCGGCTGCCCTCCCGTAAGGCGCTGCGGCCGGTCCGCCGGGCTGCCCGAAAGCGCACCGCGCTACTGGGCTTCGGGCTGCTGGCGCCCGTCGTCTGCTTCGCGCTCGGCCGGCAGGCGCAGGTGCTCGTCGAACGGTTCCTGGCCTCGTCGCTGCCGGCCGGCGCCATCTCGCATCTGAACTACGCGCAGAAGGTCGCGCAGATGCCGATGGTGTTCTCGCTGATGATCTGCACCGTCACCTTCCCCGTGGTGGCCCGCGCGGTCGCCGAGGGCCACGCGGAGCGCGCCAGGCGCCGGGTGGAACGCGATCTGACGCTGGCCGGGCTGGTGGTGCTGCTGGGCACGTCGTATGTGATCGCCTGCGCGCCGCAGATCGTCGAGATCCTCTTCCAGCGCGGCGCGTTCACCGCCGCGGACACCGCCGCCACCGCGTCGGTGATGCGGGTGTACGCGCTCGGTCTGCTCGGCCACAGCCTGGTGGGGGCGCTCATCCGGCCGTTCTTCTGCGCCGCCAGGCCCACCTGGTACCCGGCCGCCGCCATGGCGACCGGGCTGCTGCTCACCGTGGTGACCGGGCTGTTCGCGGTCCGCTGGTGGGGCGTGCACGGCATCGCCGCCGCCAACGCGGCCGGCATCACGGCCACCGCGCTGCTCCTGCTGCACGGCCTCGGCACCCGCGTCATCGCCATCACCGTGCGCCGGGTCGCGGCGGGCCTCGGCCGTCTCGTGCTGGCCGCCACCGTGGCCACCGCCGTCGGCGGGCCGGCCGCGGCGCTGTCCCCGCATCCGCTGCTCGGCGCGGCGGCCGGCGCGCTGCTGGTGCCCGCCGTCTTCGCCGCCACCGCCGTAGCGGCCCGGTCCCCCGAGGTCCGGCAGCTGCTGGGGACCGCCCGGCGGACCACCCCGGCCGCGCGGGGCCGGGATCGCGCCCACTCCGCATCGCCGAACGGCCCCCGGCGCACCACCGCAGGCGGACCCGGCCGCGTGGCGGCCGCCCGCAGCAGGCTTCGCTCCGCGCTCCGCGGAGACCCACCGCAGACCCCCTAGCCACCGTCGAAGGAAAGCTCACCCATGCCCGTTGAACCCGCGACCGGCAACGACGACATGACGCCGGGCACCCGCGCCGTCGCCTCCGTCCCGGCCGCCCGCCGCTCCCGCGGCACCCCGCCGTGGGTGCTGATGTACCACTCGGTCGCCGACGTCACCGAGGACCCGTACCACGTCACCGTCTCCCCCGACCGGCTGCATCGCCAGCTGGGCTGGCTGCGCGGACGCGGACTGCGCGGCGTCGGTGTCGCCGAGCTGCTGCGGGCCCGCGCGGCCGGCCGGGGCGCCGGCCTGGTGGGGCTGACCTTCGACGACGGCTACGCCGACTTCCTCTCCGACGCGCTGCCGCTGCTGCGCCGCCACGACTGCACCGCCACGGTGTTCGTGCTGCCCGGCCGGCCCGGCGGGGAGAACGCCTGGGACCCGCTCGGGCCCCGCAAACCGCTGCTGACCGAGGACGGTATCCGCGCCGTCGCGGACGCCGGCCTGGAGGTCGGCTCCCACGGGATGCTGCACCTGGACCTCACCACCGTCGACGACGGCACGCTGGAGCGGGAGACCGCGGGCAGCCGGACACGGCTCGCCGGGGTGACCGGACGGGCCCCCGACGGTTTCTGCTACCCGTACGGCACCGTCGACGCGCGGGCCGTGGCGGCGATCCGCGCGGCCGGCTACCGGTACGCCTGCGCCATCGACCCCGGCCCGCTGACCTCGCTGCACGCCCTGCCGCGGGTCCACATCGGCGCCTCCGACACCTCCTGGCGGCTGCATCTCAAGCGCGCGCTGCACCCACTGCGCCGCCGTCCCCTCCCCACCGAAGAGGCCGCCCCGGCCGCTACCGCTGGAGGTTTCCGATGAAAGTTCTGCACATCATCACCGGCCTCGAAGTGGGCGGTGCGGAGCAACAGTTGCGGCTGATGCTGCGGCGGCTGCCGGTGTCCTGCGAGGTCATCACCCTCACCAATCCGGGCCCGGTCGCCGAGGGCATCGAGGCGGACGGCACCCCCGTCCACCACCTCGGCATGTCCGACAACCGGGACCTCACCGCGCTCCCCCGCCTGACCCGGCTGATCCGCAGGGGCAACTACGACCTGGTGCACACCCACCTCTACCGCGCCTGTGTCTACGGCCGGATCGCGGCCCGGCTGGCCGGTGTACGCGCCGTGGTCGCCACCGAGCACTCGTTGGGCGACGCGGTGATCGAGGGCCGCCGGCTGACCCGCGGCGTCCGCGGGCTGTACCGGGCCACCGAGCGCCTGGGGGCCGCCACGGTCGCCGTCTCCGACACCGTCGCCGCACGGCTGGTGCGCTGGGGAGTGCCCGAGCAGCGGATCCACGTGGTGCCCAACGGCATCGAGGCCCACCGCTTCGCCTTCGACGCGGACGCCCGCACCGCCACCCGCTCCCGGCTGGGGCTGCCGCCGGACGCCTTCGTGGTCGGCGGCGTCGGGCGGCTGGTTCCCGGCAAGCGGTTCGACGTCCTGGTCCGCGCGGTCACCCAACTGTCGGGCGTCCACCTGCTGTTGGCGGGCGAGGGGCCCGAGCGGGACACCCTGCGGCGTCTGGCGGAGCAGTTCGGCGCCGGTGACCGCATCCACCTGCTGGGGCAGCTCGGCGGCGCGGTCAGCCCCTCGTCCCCCGCCGCCGGCCCGGGCGACGAGGTCGACATCCCCGACCTGCTGTCGGCGATGGACGTCTTCGTCTCGCCGTCCGCGGACGAGGCGTTCGGCCTGGCCGTGCTGGAAGCGCTCGCCGCCGGACTGCACGTCCTGCACGGCAGCTGCCCGGCCGTCGACGAACTCCCCGCCGACCAGGCCCCCGGCGCCCACCGGTTCCGCGCCGGTGCCTACGAGCTGTCCACCGCGATCCGCGAACTGCGACGCACCGGGCCCGGCCGGCTGCCGGTGCCGCCGGTGGTGGAGCACTACGACATCGCCCGCAGCGCGGAGTCGCTCATGGCGGTCTACCAACAGGCCCTCGCCGGGCCGGCGGTGAAGGCCGCGCACCCCGGGTCTGCCGTCCCCGCGGCCCACCCGCCGGAGCCGTATCCCTCGAACGTGTCACTGCCCGACCCGTCCCCGTCCCCGAGCGACCAGTCGCTCTCCAAGAGGTGAGCATCATGATGGACGAGACCGTACGGGAAGAATCCGCCACTCCCGCGCCGGGTGCGCGGCGCGCGGGCGGCCGGCTGCGGGCGCGGTTGCGCCGGCTGCCCCACTGGTGGCCCCTGCCGGTGTGTGCCCTGCTGGGCGCGGCCGGTGGCCTGGCCTTCGGGGTGTCGCAGCCCGCGCAGTACGCCGCGACGAGCTACGTCGTGGTGGTGCCCGCGAAGGGCTCCGACGCGGCCACCGCCCTCGGCTTCGCGCAGGCGTACGGCCGGGTCGCGACCAGCGGGGCGGTGCTCGCCGACGCGCACCACGTCTCCGATGTGCCGCTGGCCGCGCTGCGCGGCGGGGTCCGCGCGACGACGTCGCCGGACGCCCCGATGATCGAGATCACCGGCACCGCGGCGGCCCCCCGCGCCTCCGCCGACATCGCCAACGCGGTGGCCCGCTCGCTGGCCCGGGCCGGCAACGGGACGGCCATGCGCACCGGCGCCAAGCTGATGGTCTTCTCCCCCGCCACGTCCCCCGTCGCCCCCTCCTCCCCGTCCGTGCCGATCGCCACCGAGGTGGGGGCCTGCGCCGGCGGCCTGATGGGCGGGCTGTTGCTGCTCGTCCGGCCCCGCGAGCGGCGCGGGGCACTCCGCGGCGCCACCGTGCCCGCCCCGGCGCACGGCCCCGCACCCACGCCGGGTGCGAAGACCACGGCCAGGGAAGCGGCGCGATGACGGCACAGCGGACCGCGTGGAACCTGTCGGCCGCGGCGCCCGTACCGGGCGTCCCGAAGGCGCCGGCGCCGCAGACGACGGTGCCGGCGCCCTCGCGGGCACCGGCGTGCGAGAACCCGGACACCGTGGAGACGGTGGTGTGCCGCGATCCGGAGCAGTTCGCCGCGCTGGCCCCGGAGTGGCGTGCGCTGCACGGCCGTTGCCGGGCCGCCACCCCCTTCCAGAGCCATTCCTGGCTGTACTCGTGGTGGCTGTCGTACGGCGTTCCGGGGCGGCTGCGGGTGATCCTGGTGCGTCGTGGCGGCCGGCTCGTCGGGGCCGCGCCGCTGATGCTGACACACCGTCCGCTGCCGGTGCTGGTGTCCCTCGGCGGCAGCATCTCCGACTTCTCCGACGTACTGCTCGACGACTCCTGCGCCGCACTCGCGGCCGGCGCGCTCGCCGAGGGGCTGCGCGATGCGGCCCGCGGCGCGCTCGTCGACCTGCGGGAGGTCCGCCCCGGCGCCGCCGCCGAGCAGCTCTACGCGGCCTGGCAGGGCCCGCGCCGTTCGCTCGTCGACTCGGTGTGCCTGGAGCTGCCCGGCGTGTCCATGGACGCGCTGCTGCGGCGACTGCCCGGAGCCCGCGCCCGAGGCGTACGGGGCAGGCTGCGCAGGCTCGACGCCCTCGGTGTCGAGGAGCGTTCCGTGCCGGCCCATGAGGTGCCCGTCGCGGTGGAGACCTTGCTGCGGCTGCACGGGCTCCAGTGGCAGGGGCGCGGGGTGACGCCCGAGCATCTGCGGCCGCGGTTCGCCGAGCACCTGGTGCGCGCCACCCGCGAGATGGTCGGCAACGGCGAAGCGGAACTCACCGAGTACCGGATGGACGGCCGGGTGATGGCCACGGACATCATGCTGCTGTCCGCGGACCTGGCGGGCGGCTACCTGTACGGGGCGGACCCCGAACTGCGTGCCAGGAAGGTGGACATCACCACCATGCTCATGCGTCACGACGCACGCCACGTCGTCGGCACCGGCCGCACCATCCTCAGCCTGCTGCGCGGCACCGAGCCGTACAAGCTGCACTGGCGCCCGGAGCCGGTGACCAATCAGCGGCTGCTGCTGGCCTCCCGCGCGCTGCGTCCGGCGCTGGGCCTGTACGCGGCGCAGGTGACCGGCCGTGCGCTGGCGGCCGGCGTCGTCCGCAGCCGGATGACGCCGGTCCGCGGTCTGCGGTCCCGGCTGAACACCTGGCAGGCGAAGGGTGTGTGCAGGAAATGACCCTCCGGTCCACGGTCCGTCGGGCCCGCCGGGACCGGCGGGCACTAGTCCGTCTTCCCCAGCAGCCGCTCCAACAGGTCGATCCGGATGCACAGCCTCCGGGTACCGAACCAGCGCTCGACGCGCTCCCCGAGGTCGAGGGGGAAGCAGTTCTCCCGCCTGCCGGGCGGCGTCGGGCGTGCGGGGGACGGCGCGGGCTCCGGCAGGTCGTAGAGCGCGGAGCGGTACGCGCGGGAGGAGCGCGGATTCTCCTCGCACTGCCAGACGCCGTGCGGGCAGTAGTCGGTGATCGTCTGGTAAAGCGGCTTCTGTTCGTCGATCCAGTCCAGCATGCGCCGGACGAATTCGTCGTTGTCGCCGTTACGGAACAGTCCCCATTCGGGGTACGAGATGTCCTTGTCGTGCTCGTCGGCGAAATCGACCTGATCCTGGAGCCCGTACGGTTCCTCGATCATTTCGTCGAATGTCATTCCGGTCGGCTGGTCATAGGAGTCCATGCCGATGATGTCCACGACGTCATCGCCCGGGTAACACTTGGTCCAGCCGATGGCGTCCCGGCCACGGTTCGGCGTGAAATCGAATCGGAAATCCTCCCCCTCAACCGAGCGCATCGCGGCCACGATGCGGTTCCAGTACTCCTTCCAGGCTTCCGGGTCGGGTCCGCAGCGATGCGTGTAGGTGACGCCGTTCATCTCCCAGCCGAGGGTGATGACGGTGTCCGAAAGTCCTTGCTCCACCAGGTTTTCCGCCAGTCGGCGGAAATGGTGGTCGAAGTCTCCGTCCGCGGCGTACTGCAGCAAGTCGCGGACGTCGTCGTCGGACACGCCCTCCTCGTTGCGCTCCATCATCGGCACGTTGAGCACGAACAGCCGGTCCTCGTCCTCGCCGCGCCAGTCCGCCCAAGGCCGGAGGAAGTCCGGGTGCCCCTCGATGTTCGCCCACCGGTCCCCCGGCAGATAGGTGTGGCCGACCCCGATGTCCGTCCCGCCGAGCCAGTCCTGAAGGTCGGGCATCCGCCGCACCCCCTCCTCGTCGGATCCAAGGAAGGCGCCCAACGATGTCGAGGGCGTCGAGACCGCGGCGGAATTGCGTGCGTCGTCCTTCTCGGCGGCGTGATCGGGTACGGACACAAGGCTGCAGGAGGCGAGCAGGCTGATGGTCATCGCCCCGAGAGCAGCGCCCGTCAGCCTCCGGCTTCGCTGGGACATAGTGACTCCTTTGGAGACGCCCGCTGTTCGGCGTCCGGTTCCTGTGACGGTAATAGGGAGATCTCCCATTTCGGCCGCCTGAATGCATTCTGATAGCCCATTAGCGAATTGCATCCCCCACACGGTCCATCGAAGTGAAGGACTCCCCTCATGCCATCGTTCGACACCGATGTGCCCGCCCTGTTGCTCAGACTCGACCCCAACCCCTTTCATCACGGCACCCTGGGAGCGATCAGATCACTGGGCCGGTCCGGAATCGAGGTCCATGTCGTCGCGGCCGCCGCCGGCGGTCCCGTGGATCGATCGCGATACCTGTACCGGAGCCACGAACTCCCACCGCCGCCGGTGGCCGATATCCCGTTGCTGGAAAAGCTGCGTGATATTTCCGAACGCATCGGCAGCCCCGCCGTACTCATCCCCATGGACGACCGGGGCGCCATTGTCGCGGCCCGGCTCGCAGGCCGGCTCCTGGGCCGCTATCTGCTCCCCGACCAGCCCGCCGACCTGCCGGAGCGGGTGGCCGACAAGGCCGAACTCGCCCGCCTCTGCAGGGAGCTGGACGTGCCGCACCCGGCGACCTCCATCCCCGGCAGCGCCCAGGAGGCAGCCGACGCGGCGACCGAGCTGGGGCTGCCCGTCATCGCCAAGTGGAGCCGCCCCTGGCTGCTGTCACCCTCCACCGGACTGCGCAGCACCACCCTGGTGCGCACCCCCGACGACGCCCGCAGGCTGTACGAGCGGTCCGAACGCGCGGGCAGCGCCCTGCTACTGCAACGGCAGCTTCCCGGCGGCCCGGACACCGACTGGTTCTTCCACGGCTGCTTCACGCACGGCGGCGGGTGCCTGATCGGCGGCTCGGGGCGCAAGGAACGCGCCTGGCCGCTGCGCACCGGGCTGACGGCGGTCGGCCGCTGGCTGCCGAACCCCCAGGTGGAGCAGGCGTCGTTGCGGCTGGCCCGGCATCTGGGCTACCGCGGCATCCTCGACCTCGACTTCCGCCGGGACGCCCACGGGCGCTACCACCTCCTCGACTTCAACCCCCGGCCGGGCGCCCAGTTCCGGCTCTTCACCGACCCCTCCGGCCTGGACGTGGTCCGCGCGCTGCATCTGGACCTGACCGGCCGCGAGGTGCCCGGTCGCAGCAGTACGCCCGGGCGCGTCTTCCGCGCCGAGAACTACGCCCTGCTCTCCGCCGTCACCGCGGCCTTCGGCGAACGGCCGCGGGCCGCACTGCCGGACGTCCCGCGCGGGCGCCCGGAGGTGGAGCGGGCGTGGTTCGCCGCCGATGACCCGCTGCCGTTCTTCGCGATGACCGGCGCCTGGCTGCGCCGCGGCGCCCGCAAGGGCGCGTACCGGGTGCGCGCCGCGGCACCGGGCAGCACACCGCACACCGCCCGCGCGGTCACCACGCACCGCGTCGGCGCACCTCAACAGCCTTGACCATCCCTGGCCTTGACGTGCCCCGCCGGGACCCCGGCGGGCGACGCCAGGCCGACCGCACAATGAGAAAGAGCAGGGACTCCCATGTACGACCTCGTGGTGGTGGGCGCCGGCCCCTACGGACTTTCGATCGCCGCACACGCGGCCGCGTCCGGGCTGAGCCTGCGGGTGCTGGGACGGCCGATGGCCTCCTGGCGCGATCACATGCCCGGCGGCATGTTCCTCAAGTCCGAACCCTGGTCCTCCAACCTGTCCGCCCCGGGCGGTGACCACACCCTCGCGGACTACTGCGCGACCCACGACGTGGCCGTACGCCACGGCGTCCCCCTCCCCATCGGCACCTTCACCGCCTACGGCCAGTGGTTCGGGGAGCGGGCGGTACCGCAGGTCGAGGAGGTCACCGTCACCTCCGTACGGCCGGACTCCGGAGGCTTCCGGGTGGAGACGGACGCCGGCGAGACCATCGCGGCCCGGACCGTCGTGCTCGCCATCGGCGTGATGCCGTTCGTCCACCGGCCCGAGCCGCTGCACGGCCTGCCCGCGGAACTCGCCTCGCACAGCAGCGACCACCACGACCTGAGCCGCTTCGCCGGCCGGGACGTCACGGTGGTCGGCTCCGGACAGGCCGCCCTGGAGACCGCGGCCCTGCTGGCGGAGGAAGGCGCCCGGGCCCGCATCCTGGCCCGCGCCGACCGGCTCAACTGGAACACCCCGCCGCAGCCCTTGGAGCGCGGCCGGCTGCGCGCGCTGCGCGATCCGCACAGCGGTCTGGGCACCGGCTGGCCGAACTGGGTCTGGTCGGAGATCCCCTGGGCGGTGCGCAGGCTGCCGGCCGCGGCGCGGGTGCACATCGCGGAGACCGCGCTGGGCCCGGCCGGCGCCTGGTGGCTGCGCGACCGGTTCGAGTCCGCGGTACCGGTCCTCCTGGGGCACCGGATCCGGGCCGCGGCCACCCGGGACGGAGGAGTGCGCCTCGGCCTCACCAAGAGCGACGGCGGCACCGAGACCCTGGACACCGAGCACGTGCTGGCGGCCACCGGCTTCACCCCGGACCTCGGACGCCTGCGACTGCTCGACCCCCATGTGCGCGGCACGCTGCGGACGGTGGGCGGCAGCCGGGCGCCGGAGCTGACCGCCGGCTTCGAGTCCTCGTGGCCCGGCCTGTTCTTCGCGGGTCTGCTGACGGCGCCGTCGTTCGGCCCGTCAATGCGCTTCGTGTACGGCGCGACGTTCACCGCGGACCGGTTGATGCGCGGGGTGCGGCGCCGGCTGGGCGACCGGCCCGGCGGCATCACCATCCCCCGTCCGGCCAGGGACGGCGCCCCGGCCGTCGCCGACCCGGCGCCGGGTGCGCCCGCCGGCGGGCGCATCCACTAAACGCCGTCGCCACGAGGGGCCGCCCGGTTCGCCCGGGCGGCCCCTCGCCGTTCACCGCCTCATTGACAGCGGTCGACGGCCTCGATCGTGCGGGCCGCCTCGCCCAGCGCCTCGCGCAGCACGGCGGGGTCGGTCGCCGCGGCGAACGCGCCCTCCGGCGGGACCAGCCAGCCGGTGCCCGTCACCGGGGACTCGATGACGGCCCCTTCCTCACCGCAGGCCGCGGTCAGCGCGAGCCCGCGGCCGTGGGTCTGCGTACAGGCGCTGCCCGGCACGTCCCACCCATCGGCCGTGCCGGGCGGCACCAGAAAGCCCAGAGTGTGACAGGCGCCGTCGTGCAGCACCGGACCGACGCCGTCCCGCAGCCGGAGGATGTCGACGGCTTCCATGCCCTGCCGGGCGGGCACCGTGACGAGGTCACAGGGCTGCGCCGGGTCGGGCAGTCCGGTCCGCTCCCGGAGGGGGTGGTGGCCCGGGGCGGCCGCGATGGCCGGTGCGCCGCCCGCCACGGTGTGCCCCGTACGGCCGGCGCCCCGGGCCGCGGACCCCTTGACGCCTCTGCTCACGCCGGTCTCCCACACGGAGAACCCCTCCTCATGCACGCACCGCACCCTTTACATCGTCTTCAACGGCGTGGCGCGTCAACGGCTACGGCGGCGTAACGCTGCAAAGGATGGCACTTCATGGCGGATCGCGGGAGAGATATCCGATTCGTGGCCAAACTCTGTGTGGCGACACCGTCACAGCTAGTACGGTCGTCCCGCCGCACCGCCAGACGCGGCAGAGTACGAAAGATGGCACGGAGAGGGCACGGAGAGGGTCCGCCATGGCGTCGCAACCAGCACGATCAGCGTCGTCCCGCACCGTATCCGCCCGCCCGAACACCGCCTTCCGACAGCTGCGCGGCAGGCTGTCACCGGGCGAGTTCGCGGCGGCGGTCCGTCGGTCCGCCCGTGAGATCGGCGAGCAGGTCTCGTGCGACGCCCGCTATGTGGGTCGCGTCGAGTCCGGGGAGATCCGGTGCCCGAACTACGCCTACGAGCGGGTGTTCCGGCACATGTTCCCCGGCCTGACGCTGCCCGACATGGGGTTCGCGCCACGCGAGACGGTACGCGGACGGGGGGCGCGTACGGCGACGACCGACACCGCGCCCCTGGCAACGGACACCGACCACCGCGATACCTGTATCCAGATCTGCGAGGAGAGCGACGTGCTGCGTCGCGCGTTCATCACCGGCGGCCCGGCGGCCGCCCTGGGCATCACCACCCTGCATCCCCTGGGAACCGCCGCCTTCGCCGTCCCCGGCCCGCGCTCACCCGGCAACCGGGCCGGCGCCACCGAGGCGACCGCAGTCGAGGAAGCCGTCCGGCGGATCCGGCTGCTGGACGACCGGCACGGCGCGGAGGGCATCTACCGCCGCGCCACCCAACCGCTGCGCACCGCGTACGAGTTGCTGGACTCCGACGTCCAGCGCCGCTCCGTCGCGGACCGGCTGCACTCCGGGGCGGGGGAACTCGCCATCACCGTCGGCTGGTTGGCGCACGACTCGGGCCGTTTCGACGACGCCCGCTCGCACTACGCCGAGGCATTGGCCACGGCCCGGGTCTGCGGCGATCCCGCCCTGGAGGCACACGCCTTCTGCAACACGGCCTTCCTCGCCCGTGACGCCGGCCGGCCCCGCGAGGCGGTACGGGCCGCGCAGGCCGCCCAGCAGGCCGCCAAGCACCTCGGCTCACCCCGTCTGCTGTCGCTGCTCGCCCTTCGGGAGGCGGGCGGCTGGGCGGGGCTGGCCGACCGTACGGGCTGCGAGCAGGCACTGGTCCGGGCGCAGCGCCTCTTCGCGGGCGGGCCGTCGGACAACGATCCGGAGTGGATGACCTTCTACGGCGAGGCCGAGCTGGAGGGCCTGGAAGCGCAGTGCTGGTCGGCCCTGGGCGAGCGGGGGCGCGCGGCGGAACACGCACACCGGGCGGTGGCCCTGCAGGACCCTCATTTCAGCCGCAACATCGCCCTGTTCACCGCGGAACTCGCGGCCAATCTCGCGGCCGGCGGGGCCCCCGAGGAGGCCGCCGCGGCCGGCAGCCGGGCGCTGACTCTGCTTCAGCAGGTCCGCTCGGCCCGGATCCGCACGATGCTGGACGGCACGGCCCGCACGCTGCGCCCGCACCGCGACCTCGCGCCGGTCGCGCACTTCCTGGACCGGCACGAGGCATCGGCCGAACCGGCGGATCCGACGGGCCGTCAGCCGGCCTGAGGCCGGGCCGTCGTCAGCCCAGGTGCCCGGTGTCGTTCCAGCGTTCGATCGCCGGCTCCCCGTAGGCCCAGCCGAGCACCGACAGGGACGTCGGCTCCAGGCGGATACGGGCCCCGAAGGAGATGTCCAGCCCCAGCCAGCGGGCGCCCAGCGCGCGCAGGATGTGGCCGTGCGCGAATACCAAGACATCACGGCCGTCGCGGTCGGCGGACCGGGCCCACGCCACGACCTCGTCGACCCGCGCCGAGACCTCGGCGAGCGTCTCCCCTTCCGGGACCCCGTCCCGCCAGATGAGCCAGTCCGGCCGCCCGGCCTTGATCTCGGCCGGCGTCAGCCCCTCGTACGCGCCGTAGTCGACCTCCATCAGGGCGTCCCACTCCTGCGCCCGGTCACCGAAACCGGCCAGCTCGCAGGTCTCCTTCGCGCGGACCAGCGGGCTGGTGCGGACCTCGACGTCCGGCAGGCCGTTCCAGGGCGTGCGGTGCAGCCGCTCCCCCAGCAGCTTGGCGCCGCGCCGGCCCTCGTCCAGCAGGGGAATGTCCGTCCGGCCGGTGTGCTTGCCGGAAAGGGACCACTCCGTCTGCCCGTGCCTGGCCAGGAGAATGCGCGCTGCCATGGGTCGTACCTCTCGCCGGTCACCCGGCTTGTCGTCGCTCGGTGCGGGCCGGCCTGCGGCATGCCGCCTGCGCCGACCACGGGATCTCCATCATCGCGCATGGGGTCGTTTTGTCCGTGGGCGGGGACGGCGGCGGAGTTCCTCGGGGGGATCCTGCGGCCACTCGCCCCGCATGTCGGTGCCGGATGCGAGACTTCCGCAGGTGAACGTTTCCCGCGACAGCCGACCCGCGGCAGCCGCACCGCAGGCGGCGCAGCCGACGACGACGCCGAGCCCGCGGCCGGGGGCACCTGCCGGCATCGGCCGGGGCAGGCTCACCGAGCTGCGCGGCCCCGGCGTGCCGCCCCGCTCGCTCGACGCACGCGCCCTCGCCGCGCTCGCCGCCAACCCCGGCTGTCGCCGCCGCGCGCTGCTGGACGGCGCGGGTATCGACAAGAGCGCGCTCGCCCGCGCGCTCGGCTCGCCCGCGGCGTACGGCCAGTCGCAGTTCGCGCTCGTCCGCGGCAACGCGTTCGAGGCGCGGGTGAAGGCCGACGGCGGGCAGGACCTGATGCGCCTGTTCCACGAACGGCTGCGGCCGGGCACCCCGGCGCCCGAGGCCGAGGCGGTCGCCACCCCCGATCTCTCCGCGGCCGGCCCCGAGGGCCGCGCGGCCCGTACCGCGCTCGCGCTGCGCGAGGCGACCGCGGCCGGCGGCTGGGCGCTGCTCGACCATCCGATGCTGGTGGTCGAGGTGGCGGGCTCGCCGGCCTACGTCGAGCCGGACGCGGTCGTGGTCCATCCGGACGGCAGCTGGACGGTCGTCGAGATCAAGTCCTTCCCGATGATCGACGGCGCGGCGGACGCCGCCAAGGTGGGCGCCGCGGCCCGCCAGGCCGCGGTGTACGTCCTCGCCCTGGAGACCGTCGCCGGGCACGTCACCGCGCGGACGGGCCGCGAGGTCCGGGTTCGCGACCGGGTGCTGCTGGTCTGCCCCAAGGACTTCTCCAACCTCCCCACCGCCGCGGCCGTCGACATCCGCAAGCAGCTGGCGACGACCCGCCGGCAGCTCGCCCGGCTCACCCGCGTCGAGGAGATCGCCGCCGAGCTGCCCGAGCGGACCACCTTCGACCTGCGGCTGGCGGACGACGGCAAGACACCGACCCGGCCGCCCGAGGAGCTGACGGAGGCCGTCGAGGCGGTCGACGCGGCCTACGCCCCGGAGTGCCTGGCGGCCTGCGAGCTGGCCTTTCACTGCCGCAAGCACGCCCGCCACGCCGGTGCGGTGGAGACGTTGGGGCGGGGCGTGCGGGGCGAGTTGGGCGGTATGCGCACCGTCGGCGAGGTGCTCTCCGCGTCCTCCGCGGTGCCGGGCCCGCGGAGCGCGGACGCCCCGGGCGCGGACGCCCCGGGCGCGGACGCCCCGGGCGGGGATGCCGGGGGCGCCTGCGACGACCCTGCCGTGACGGCCCTGCGCAGAGCCGCCGCGCTGCGAGCGGAGGCGCTGGCCGACGCGGCGCGGCCCGCCGGCTCCCGGGCCGCAGCGGAACGCCCCGAGGAGCCCGAGGAGCCCGGATGTCGCTGATCGAGACGCTGGCCCGGATGGAGGCCGTGGCGGCCGGCCGGGCCCAGCCGCTGGCCACGGTCCGCCACCGCCATCTCTCCGACCGCCCGCTGGTCCTCGTTCCGCTGACCACCGCGGGCGAGGCGGGCGCCCCGCTGGGCGCCCTGGTCGGTACGGACCGCGAGAAGCCGCTGCTGCTGGCCGTACCGCAGCCCCGCGACCGCGATCTGCGGTTCGCGTTCCTCGCCGAGCTGGCCGAGTCGGTGCTGCCCTATGTCGACGGCTTCGCGGACGGCATCGAGTGGGAGGAACGCAAGGAGACCGACCCGGAGACCGGCAAGAAGGTGGCCGTCCAGGTCGAACTGTGCGCTGACGCGCCGCAGTTGATCGTGCCGAGCGCCGCCGGCATCGACTTCGTACGGCTGCTGGGTCGTTCGATGCGGTTCCGGCGGACGGCCGAGCAGGAGCCGGAGGCGCCGTATCCCGCGCCGCCGCATGTCCCGCTGCTGGGCCGCTGGCTGACGCACTTCGGCGAGCGGGCCCGGGTGCCCGGCGCCTGTCTGCTGCTGTCCATGACGGGTCTGCTGACCCGTCATTGGGCGACCGGCCAGAGCATGTTGGAGGACCAGCACCTGGGGGCGCTGCTCGCCTGGATCGACCCGCCGGAGGGCATGTCGGGCCGGGCGGCGGCGGAGCAGGCGGAGTCCGCGCGGGACGAGCAGGGCCGGCTGCGGTGCCCGCCGGCCGGCCCGGCCACCGACCCGGCGTTCGACAACCGGCTGCTCGCCCCCGCGATGGCCCGTTATGACGCCGGGCTGCCGGGCGCGGAGGACGAGGTCCGCGCGCTCGTCGAGGGGCAGTTGCGGCCGACTTGGGACGCCGTCTGGCAGGGCATCGATCTGCTGCGCGGCCTCCCCGCGGGCCCCCGGGGCGCCGACCGCTGGAAGCGCGACCGCTGGTCCTACACCGCGCACCGCGACCGGGTGCGCGCCGGGGAGCCACCGCAGCCCAAGCAGGACGACGCGATCACCGCGGCCCGGAAGCTGTCCTCCCGGGAGACCGCGCAGGCACAACTGGACGCCCAGGAGGCGCTGGACGATCCACTGGTGATGGCCGGGCGCAGGCTGGCGGGTGAGGCGCTGGTCGGCACGGTCACCGCGGTCGAGATGGCGTTCTCCGACGGCAAGCGGCCGATGCCGCGCCCGCTGGTCACGCTCCGCACGGCCGACCGGCCGCATCTGGCGGAGCGGGCCAAGCTGCACCGCCCGCTGGCGGACGGCAGGACGCAGCCCGCCGAGTTCGTCGCGTTCGCGGCGGACGAGCCGGGTGCGCTGGTGGTGCGGCTGACCGGCGGGATGGGGCGCGGCAGGACGCCGGAGCCCGGTTCGGTGCCCGAGCCGGACGACACCGTGTGCTGGACGCTGTTCGAGCACGCTCCACGCGGCGGCCCGGAACTGCCGGACCCCGAGGACACTCCCTGGACGCACGGCGGCCCGCCGCCGGACGCCTCCGGTGCGGGCGCGCCCGCGGACACCCCCGACCCCGTCACCGCGGAGGATTTCCTGTGACCGGCGACCGGCACCCGGCAGCCACCGGCATCCTGGAGGGTCCGGCATGACGGCACTTCAGCTCTCCCACGGCGCGGGCTCCTTCGACCCGGGTGCGGCGGCCGCCGCGGCGACGGACGCGATCCTCGCCGACACCCTGCACGGCACCGAACGCGGTGTGGTCGTGGACTCCCCGCCCGGTGCGGGCAAATCGACCCTGGTGGTCCGCGCGGCCCGCGAACTGGCTGCGGCGGGCCGCCCGTTGATGGTCGTCGCGCAGACCAACGCACAGGTCGACGACCTGGTCCTGCGGCTCGCCGAGAAGGACCCGCAGCTGCCCGTGGGCCGGCTGCACAGCAGCGAGCCCGGCGCGTTCGACCCGGCGCTCGCGGAGCTGCCCGCGGTCCGTACGTCCGCGAAGGTGGCGGATCTGGCCGGGATGGACATCGTCGTCTCGACGGCCGCCAAATGGGCGTACACCAAGGTCGAGGAGCCGTGGCGGCACGCCATCGTGGACGAGGCGTACCAAATGCGCTCCGACGCGCTGCTGGCCGTCGCCGGGCTCTTCGAGCGGGCGCTGTTCGTGGGGGATCCGGGGCAGCTCGATCCGTTCAGCGTGGTCGGCGGCGACCAGTGGGCCGGGCTCGCGTACGACCCGTCGGCGAGCGCGGTGTCCACCCTGCTGGCGCACAATCCCGGACTTCCGCAGCACCGCCTGCCGGTGTCCTGGCGGCTGCCGGCGTCCGCCGCGCCACTGGTGTCCGCCGCGTTCTATCCGTACACGCCGTTCCGCAGCGGCACCGGCCACGGCGACCGCCGGCTGGCGTTCGGGGTGGCCGGGGACGGTTCGGGTGTCGACCGGGTCCTGGACGAGGCCGCGGAGTCCGGCTGGGGGCTGCTGGAGCTGCCGGCCCGGCACACGCCGCGGACGGATCCGGAGGCGGTGCGCGCGGTGGCGTCCGTGGTGCGGCGGCTGCTGGACCGTGGTGGCGCCGCGACCGGGGAGAGCTCCCCCGACCCGGTCCCGCTGACGGCCGCCAGGATCGCCGTCGGCACGGCCCACCGCGACCAGGCGGCGGCCGTCCGCGCCGCGCTCGCCGACGCGGGGGTGACGGGTGTCGCGGTGGACACCGCCAACCGCCTTCAGGGCCGCGAGTTCGACGTGACGGTCGTCCTCCACCCGCTCTCCGGCCGCCCGGACGCGACCGCCTTCCATCTGGAGACCGGCCGGCTGTGCGTGCTCGCCTCGCGCCACCGGCACGCCTGCATCGTGGTGTGCCGGGCCGGGGTCGCCGAACTGCTGGACGAGCACCCCTCGACGGAGCCGGTGCAGCTCGGCGTGACGGTCAAGTTCCCGGACGGCTGGGAGGCCAATCACGCCGTCCTGGCCCATCTGGAGGAACACCGCGTCGCCTGGCGCCCCTGAGCCGGGCCGCCGGTCGGCACCGTCGGCCCCGGTCCGGGGCTCCGGGCGGGCCGGACCGGCAGGCCCACTTGCGCGGGGCGGGACAATGGAATGCGGCACACGATCCAGGAGGTACGTCCATGTCCGAGCCGCGACCGGCTCCCGACCCCCGCGGTACGGCGCCCACACCCCGGCGGATGAAGCCCGCGCCGCTGCTCTTCGAGCCGCCCGAGGCCGTCGCCGACCCCGAGCACTTCTTCGACCTGGAGTCGATGGAGGACCCGCACGAGCTGCTCGGCCGTGCGACGGAGCTGGCGCTCGCCTTCCGGGCGGCCGCCGACCGGGCGACGGAGTTCCAGGCGCTGGCGGCGGCGCAGCTGACCGACCCCAAGCGCTTCGACCGGCTGCCGCTGTCGGTGCTCGCGGAGCAGGCCGACTGGACCGAGGACTACGCGCAGAAGATGGTCGAGTTCGGCCGCAGCCTGATGCGCGACGGCGATCCGCTGCTCGGCGACAACGGCTGAGCGGACCACCCGCCCCCTCCGCCCCACGCGCCTCACTACGGCTCATGGTCCATGATCATGAGCCGCTGGCATATGCGAGGGGCGGGAAGATACTCCTCACGACTCGACCTTGTCCCGGATTCCGGCATTCGGCAGCAGCGGATCGCGCCGAATCGGTAGACCTGTCCCCATGAGCGACTGGCTGCCCGAGACACCCCGGAATCTCGCCTTCCCCACCACGGCGTACGTCACCCTCGCCGGTGCCGACTGGCTCGCCTCCGCCAGCCCTCACCCGCGCAGCATGCACACCCTGTGGGCGGCGCGCCCGACCGCGCCCAGCGTCCTGCCGTGCGGCACCGCCTTCGACGTGATCAACGCCCCCGCGCTCTTCGGGCGCCGCATGGTGAACCACCTGTGGTCCACGGGGCCCGGCTCCGGGCCGGTGGCCGCGCACCGCGGCCGGATCCTGCTGTTCGCCGCCCCCGGCACCGCCCAGCGGCTGCCCGCTCTGCTCGACTGGATGGGGGCGCCGTCGGCGAGGTCAGGTGGCGAGGGGCGCGTCGCCGTGCCGGCTCTGCTGTGCCACGGCACCGGGGACGCGGTGACGGTCCCGCCGCTGCATCCCCGGCCCGCCGCCGAGGGTCCCGTCGCGGCCGTCGACGGGACCGCCACCGAGGACACCCTCGCCCCGAACGTCTCCCGCTGGCTGGTCGCCCCGGATGTCCGCAACCCGTGGCTCCCCGGGCCGGACGTGCTCCTCTGGGCGTGCCTCCGCGTCGCCCGCGCCGGGGCCGACGGGGGCGACGAAGGCGAAGGAGACGAGAAAAGCACGGAAAACGCAGCTCAGAGCGGCCTTCCGGCCCTGATCCCGCAGTGAGGGAAATCGATTTTTGCCCTCCCCGATCCGGGTGCTAATGTTTTCCCCGTCAGCAGGCGCCGCTAGCTCAGTTGGTTAGAGCAGCTGACTCTTAATCAGCGGGTCCGGGGTTCGAGTCCCTGGCGGCGCACCGACAGACGAAGGCCCTCACCACGGTGAGGGCCTTCGTCGTTGTCCGCCGAAACCGCGGAGGGTTCGCTCACCCGCCCCCCACCTTGACCGTCCAGTCCCCGTCGGCCGACCGCCCGACGACCTGGACGCGCACCCCGTCCTCGGTGTCGCGCAGGCTCTCGCCCACCCCGAGCGGCGCGTCGGCGAGCGGCGGGTAGACGGAGGTGCCCCAGCACGCCTCGGTGCCGGGGTGCCCGTCGAGCACCTGCACCGGGCCGGACCCGGAGGCGACGTCGCTGCGCACCCGGTAGACGAGGATGCCCTCGGAGCAGACCGACCGGTCGTTGCCCGTGGCGCCGCGCGCCTCCATGGCGAGCGCGCTGTCGGGGCCGGTGCGGACCACCAGGAGGCGCGGCCGGCGCTTGTCGCCCGGCGCCCTGGGGGCGGACAGCGTCTGCAGCGTGTGCACGGTGGAGCTGGTCAGTTCGGCGCAGTCGACCTGGTTGTCGGCGATCCACCCGAGCTTCCACTTGTGCCAGGCGAACGGGTCGGGCGCGAGACCGAACTGGCTGCCCATGAGATCCCAGTCCCCGACGTGGGTGTCCCAGTCGCCGTTGCCACTCTCCGGGCGGTGGTAGAGATCCGGCAGGTCGAAGACGTGTCCGGTCTCGTGGGCGAGGACGTTGCGGTCCGGCGGGCTCTGTTCGAAGACGGTGACGAAGCGGCGGAGGTCGGCGTTGTCGGCACGCATCGGCTGATCGAGATTGACGACCTTGGTGGCGTCGGAGTCGACGCCGGGCGCGTCGGGGTCGGCGACGAAATAGACCATGTCGTAGCGGCTGAAGTCCACCGCGGAATCCGCGGCGGCGACCGCGTCGCGGAGGTAGTTCGCGCGCCGGTGGGAGTCCCAGTCCCGCTGTATGCCGTAGGCGGTGGAGACGTGCGGCATCTGCACCCATTTCTTCTGGATGCTGGGTCGCAGCCGGAACCTGCCGTACGAGGCGCGCTCGAAGAAGTGGGACGTGGCGGGGAAGTAGTCGGCGGCCAGGTCCCGGGGGCGGACGACGGGCTCGGCATCGGGGAAGGACAGGAAGACCATCACCGCGTCGAGCGTGCCGGCCGGGCGTGGATACGAGCCGTTCCAGGAGTCCACACCCTCGGAATGGTGGGCGTCGGAGCGTCCGAGCGCGCACGAGAGGGACGCCTCGGAAGCGGTGGCGGGGCCCGCCACGATGGACGTCGCGACGAGCGCGCTCAGGGACGTGGCGATGGCCGCGACGCGCCGCAAGCGGCGGCGGTCCACCCCGTCGGGTGTCTGGACGCGCGACACATCGACCTCCAGGGACGGAACAGTGACCCCTCACCCACCCTGTGGCGATTTAAGGGTATTTGCCCTGTTCCGGAGGACCAGACGAGTGACCGGCGCGTCTCGGCCACGCCATAACGGAAAGTGACAAACGGCCAAATGGGCAATCCGCGCGAACAGACACGGGCAGAAATGGCTGAAGTTCCGTCATGCGTGCCGACCATCACGGCTGCGTCGCTGGATCGGCCGCTGCGCCAGCCTCTATGATCGCCACACTTTCCAGCGCGAGATCCCCCCTCCATCACGAGACAAGCGCCATGCGGGAGCGAGCAGTGAGCGGACACCCCGACAGTCCGGGCCGCACGCCCGGAGCGACGCTCTCCTCGGTAACGGAGCGTAACGGTACGACCAAAGGAACCGGTGGCGCTCACCCCGCCCCGGCCGGCCCCCGCGACGACTCGGCCGCCGCGCTCGGCGACTACCGCGCCGCCTTCCACGCCGGCCGCCTCCCGATGGCCGTCCTCAACCGCGACGGCCTGGTACTCGCCGCCAACCCCGCCTTCGGCGAACTGGTCGGCGCCGACCCGGACGAGCTGGTCGCCTCGACCGCGGCGGACCTGACCGACCTCGGCGCGGACCCGCGGGTATGGACCGCCTACCGCGAAGTGCTGTGCGGCCGCAGCGACCGGCTGCGCTGCACCCGGCGGCTCAAGCACCCCGACGGGCACTCCGTCTGGGTGGAGGTGACCGTCGAGCCGATGACGCACGAGGGGCGGGTACTGCTGTCGGTCTCGGACATCAGCGACCGGCACGACCTGCTGGCCCGGCTGCGGCATCTGCAGATGCACGACCCGGTCACCCGGCTGCCCAACCGCGCCCTGTTCTTCGAGCGGCTCTCCACCACCTTGGAGACCGCCGGCTTCGAACCGTCCGGGACCGGCCGGATCGGGCTGTGCTACCTCGACCTGGACGGCTTCAAGGCCGTCAACGACACCCTCGGGCACCGTGTCGGCGACCGGCTGCTGAGCGCGGTGGCACAGCGGCTGATGCGCTGCGCGGACAGCGCCGGGGAGCGCGGGCCGGGCCGGGGCGGGTATCTGGTGGCGCGGCTGGGCGGCGACGAGTTCGCGATCCTGGTGGAGGACTCCACCGGCACCGACCAGCTGTCCGAGCTGGCCCAGAGCGTGCTGGACGCGCTCCAGCGGCCGTTCGACCTGGCCGGGCAGCGGCTGTCGGTGTCGGCGAGCATCGGGGTGGTGGAGCGGACCGCGAACGGCACCACCGCGACCGGTCTGATGCAGGCCGCGGACACCACGCTGTACTGGGCCAAGGAGGACGGCAAGGCCCGCTGGACGCTCTTCGACCCCGAGCGCAACGCCCACCGGATGACCCGGCAGGCACTGTCCAGCACCCTGCGGCCGGCGGTGGACCGGGGGGAGTTCACCCTGGAGTACCAGCCGCTCGTCGGGCTCGACGACGGGCGGGCGCAGGGTGTCGAGGCATTGGTGCGCTGGCGGCACCCGCAGTTCGGGACGCTCGCGCCGAATCGGTTCATCGCACTGGCCGAGGAGAACGGCGCCATCGTCGAGCTGGGGCGCTGGGTCCTGGAGCGGGCCTGCCATCAGGCGCGCGCCTGGCAGCTGGCGCACCCCGGCGACCAGCCGCTGTTCGTCAGCGTCAATGTGGCCGTGCGTCAGGTGTGGGATTCCGACCTGGTCGCGGACGTGGCGGGCATCCTGGCCGAGACCGGGCTGCCGCCACGGCTGCTCCAGCTGGAGCTGACCGAGTCCGCGGTGATGGGTTCGGCCGGCCGGCCGCTGCAGGCCCTCCAGGCGCTCAGCGACATGGGGGTGCGGATCGCCATCGACGACTTCGGCACCGGCTACTCAAACCTCGCCTACCTCAGCCGCCTGCCGGTGTCCGTACTGAAGCTGGACGGGTCCTTCGTGCGCGGCTTCCGCTCCGAGGAGCACCCCAACCCGGCGGACGAGATGATCGTGGAGGCGCTGGTCGCGCTGGCCCACCGGCTAGGGCTCACCGTCACCGCGGAGTGCGTGGAGAGCGCGGAACAGGCCGAGCGCCTGCGCCGCATCGGCTGCGACACCGGCCAGGGCTGGCTCTACTCCCGGCCGGTCTCGCCGGCCCGCGTCGAGGCGCTCCTCGACGCGGGCCGGCGCACCGGCAGCTGAGGCCCGCGCCGGTCTCCTGACGCGGCGGTGGGGCGGCCGTCGTACGGGCCGCGACGAGGAGCCGTCCGCCTACTCCACCGGACGGCGCCCGGCGCCTCCCCGCGCCGGCCGCGGCCCGCACGACGGCCGCCCCACCTACCGGTCCGTCAGGCTTCCGGCAGTCCGTACGCGTCCGCGATCAGCTCGTACGAACGCAGCCGGGCCGGGCCGCCGTGGGCATTGGCGGTGATCATCAGCTCGTCGGCGCCGGTGCGCTTGGCGAGGTCGTCCAGGCCCTGGCGGACGGCGTCCGGGGTGCCGTGGATGACGTTGCCGAGCCAGCTGTCGACGAAGTCACGCTCCCGCTCGGTGAAGTGGTGGGCGGCGGCCTCCTCCGGGCTCGGCACCAGGCCGGGGCGGCCGGTGCGCAGCCGGATCATGGACAGCGCGCCGGTGAGCACCTGGCGGCGGGCCTCCTCCTCTTCCTCGGTGGCCAGTGCCGAGACGCCGATCAGGGCGTACGGCTCGGCGAGCACCTCGGAGGGGCGGAAGGACGCGCGGTAGAGGTCGAGCGCGGGAACGGTGTTGGCCGCGGAGAAGTGGTGGGCGAAGGCGAACGGCAGCCCGAGGGATCCGGCGAGCTGGGCGCTGAAGCCCGAGGAGCCGAGCAGCCACAGCGGCGGCCGGTGAGCGGACTGCACGCCGCCGGGCGAGGTGGCCTGGACCGGTCCCGGCACCGCGTGGATCTTGGCGTACGGGTGGCCGTCGGGGAAGCTGTCGTCGAGGAACCGGGTCAACTCGGCCAGCTGCTGCGGGAAATCGTCGGCGCCTTCATGCGGCCGGTCGCTCCTGCGCAGGGCCGCCGCGGTGCCACCGTCCGTACCCGGCGCGCGCCCCAGGCCCAGATCGACGCGGCCGGGGGCCATCGCCTCCAGCGTCCCGAACTGCTCGGCGATGACCAGCGGCGCGTGGTTGGGCAGCATGACGCCGCCGGAACCGAGCCGGATGGACTCCGTGTGCGCCGCCAGATGGGCCAGGAGCACAGCGGGCGACGAGGAAGCGACGCCGGGCATGGAGTGGTGCTCGGCGACCCAGTAGCGGTGGAAGCCGCGGCGCTCGGCGGTCCTGGCGATGCCGACGGCGGTCCGCACCGCGTCGGACGCGGTGCGGCCGGCGCCGACCGTCACCAGGTCGAGTACGGACAGGGGGACGGGTGCGGTGCCCTTGGCGGTGCCCCGGATGCCGTCGCCGGTGTCCCGGATGTCGTCTTCGCCGCTCACGGTGCGGGTCCTCCTCGCGTTGCCGGTGTGCGACGAGGACAACCGGAGCACTTCTCCGCTTATTCCCGGGAGCGGGCCGGGGCCCGGGGTCCGGCCCCGGGGAATCCGGCCTGCTTTCGGGGACAGATCAGCGACCCCCGCCTGCCGCTGTGCCCGCGTCAGGTGCGCGCGGGCCGCGAGAAGAGAGTGCCCAGCGCCGGGCAGGCGATCTCGCGGTCGAGCAGGCGCAGCCCTTCCCAGGCCGTCACCTGGTTCGCGGTGAGCACCGGCTTGCCCAGCTCCGCTTCGAGCGCGGGCAGATGCGCGGCGGTGTGCAGGGCCGTATCGGGCAGCAGGACCGCCTCGGCGTCCGGATGGTCGCCGGCGCGGGCGAGTTCCAGCACCTCCGCATGGCCCCAGGTGCCGACCTCGGCGGCGGTGATGATGCCACTGCCGCGGGTCGAGACGACTTCCGTTCCGGAGGACTTGAGGAACGCGTGGAAGTGCTCGGCGACATCGGCGGGGTAGGTGGCGGCGATCGCGACCCGCTGGGCGCCGAGCGCCTGGATGGCGTGCGCGAAGGCGAAGGACGTACTGGAGGCGGGCAGGCCGGCGGTGGCGGACAGCTCACGGACCTGTTCGTGCGCGCCCTCCCAGCCGAAGACGAAGCTGGCGCTCGTGCAGGCCCACACGACGGCTTCGGCGCCACGACTCTTCAGCTCCGCGACGCCGGCGGCGAGCCGCGAGGCGGAGCCCATCTCCAGCAGCGCGTCCACCCGGTGGGCGTCCTCGCCGATGTCGGTGTGCACGAGCGGCAGGCGGACCGTGCCGCCCAGGAGCGTTTCGAGCCGGGGGTAGTCGTCCTCGGCGGAGTAGCCGGGGTAGAGGAAGCCGACCGATGCCATGCAGGTCTCCCTTGCGTGTACGACTGCGGGTGCGGGTGGTTCTGCTGGTGTGGATGGTTCTGCTGGTGCGGGGGGTTCGGTGAGGGCAGACGGGGCGTCGGGGGGGCGCGAGTGCGCCGGCGGACGCGATGACGGCCGTGCCGGTGCGGCTGTACGGGTACGGCTGCGCCGGTACGGCGGTGCGGGTACGGCGGTGCGGGTACGGAGGTGCGGGTGGTCGCTGCCGGCGATTGCGACGCCGGCAGCGGATGGGTGAGTGTCGGATCCGGGCCGGCCTCAGACCGGTGGCTGGGGCCCGGGATCCTCGGGGATATAGGGCGGCGCATCGCCCCCGTCGGGCACCTCGCCGTCCGGCGGGGGGACCGACGTGCCGGCGAAGGCTGCCTCGGGCGTCGCCCGAGGACCTCCCTCGACGGCCCCCGACCCGGACATCGCGGCGGGCCCGCGCCGCGCCACCGGGTCGAGCAGTGCCTGATACGGGCCTACCGCCTGGACGCCGATGGCACGCAGCGCGGCCCACATCGTGACCTGGTTGGCGGACAGGACCGGCATCCGCAGCTCGGCCTCCAACTGCGGGATGACGTCGTAGGTGGGCAGGTTCGTGCAGCTGATGAACAGCGCGTCGGCATCGCCGACCACGGCCGTGCGGGCCATGTCGACGACGTCGCGGTAGGGCACCTTCCAGATGTGCCGGGTCAGTCCGAGGTAGGCGCGGCCGGTGACCGTGATGCCTGCCTCGCCGAGATAGTCCTCCAGTGAGTCGGTGACCGATTTGGTGTACGGCGTCACCACCGCGATGCGCCGCGCGCCGATCTCGCGCAGCGCTTCGATGAGCGCGCCGGAGGTGGTGAGAGAGGGGACCTCTCCCGCCTGGGCCATGGCGGCGCACATGGCCCGTTCGCCGGCCATGCCCGCGACGAAGCTGCCGGAGGTGCAGGCATACGAGATCACCTGCGGGGAGACCGCGCACAGCGCCTGGACGGCGGCGTGCAGGGTTTCGTGCTCGCTGACGAGACGGGCCAGGTCGAGGCTGACCTCGACGGGCACGAAGGGAGTGCGGGTGAGGTGGAGGGAGACATCGTCGGGAACCCAGCGCCACAGCTCACGGTCGAGCGCGAAGTCGAAGGGAGCGACGACGCCCACGCCGAGCTGCGGCTGTGGGCCACCCAGAAAGGAGACGTCCATGAAGGCCCCTAGAAGAAAAACGAAGGGCTGGAGTGGCCAGGCCAGTGGCCGTGGGTATTGGTGCAGCCGGTACAAGCCGGGACGTCGGGACAGAGCCGTTGTTGACACCGTAGATACGACTTCTTAGCGTGGTCAATCCTCGCATCTCAGGCATCTGTCGGCGCCCCCTTCAGTAAAAGGGGCTCATGTTTCAGAACGGTTTCTGGCTATGTCCGAAAGCACCGTCCTCGTCCTTGGTTCCGACCCGCCGCCGAAGCTGGACAGACTGACCGGCCGCGCCCAGGTGATCTACGCCGACGAGGCGTCCCTGGCCGACCTGATTCCGTCCGCCGACGTGCTGTTGGCCTGGGATTTCACCTCCGATGCGATCCGGGACTCGTGGCCCTCCGAGGGGCCGAAACCCCGATGGGTGCACACCGCCAGCGCCGGCGTGGACCGGCTGCTGTGCCCGGCGCTGGTTGCCGACGACACGCTGGTGACCAACGCGCGGGGCGTTTTCGAGCAGCCGATTGCCGAATATGTGGCCGGGCTGGTGATCGCCATGGCGAAAGATTTTTACGGAAGTTGGGAATTGCAGCGCCAGCGGCGCTGGCGGCACCGTGAGACGCTGCGGGTCGCCGGCACCCGCGCGGTCGTGGTGGGCTCCGGCCCGATCGGGCGGGCCATCGGCACCACCCTCCAGGCGCTGGGCATCACCGTCGATCTTGTCGGCCGCCGGGAACGATCACCGGATCCCTCCTTCGGCACGGTCCATGCGAGTGACGCGCTCAACGGCTTGCTGCCGCAGGCCGATTGGGTGGTCTGCGCGGCGCCGCTGACCGAGGCGACCCGCGATCTCTTCGACCGGCAGGCGTTCGGCCGGATGAAGCCGCAGGCGCGGTTCATCAACATCGGACGCGGACAGCTGGTCGTCGAGGACGATCTGGTCGCGGCCCTGCGCGAATGGCGGATCGCCGCGGCCGCCCTGGACGTCTTCCAGCACGAGCCGCTGCCCGAGAACAGCCCCCTGTGGGACGTCCCGCATCTGATCATCTCGCCCCACATGAGCGGGGACACGCTGGGCTGGCGGGACGCCCTCGCCGAGCAGTTCCAGGACAACTTCGACCAGTGGGCCTCCGGCAAGCCCCTGAGCAACCTCGTCGACAAGCGGCTCGGATACGTACCGGTGAGCTGACGCGGCGGAGATCGACCGGTCCGGCACCCGGAGGTGGCCGGACCGGTCGACCTCCCCAACCCGCAAGCCCCACCAGCCCCCACCGGGCCGCGCCGGACACACCGGTCTCGGCCCGGCCCTTCGATCGGCCACGCCCTCGCACGTCCCCACCCCGCAGCAGCCCCGTACCCGCCCGCTGCCCCGCTCCGGGGCGGCCCACGCTCGGAGGACGCATGACGACCGCACCGACCCACCTCGCCGATCTCAACGCCACGCGGCTCACGGCCGGGTACGCCGCCGGCGAGTTCTCCCCCGTCGAGGTCACCCGCGCGACCTTGGAGCGCGCCGAGGCCGCCCAGGCCCGGACGAACTGCTTCACCCTGATCACCGCGGACGAGGCGCTGGCCACCGCCAAGGAGTCGGAGGAGCGTTGGCGGGCCGGGGAGCCGGCCGGCCCGGTGGACGGCGTGCCGACCACCGTCAAGGACCTGATCCTCACCCGCGGCACGCCGACGCTGCGCGGCTCCCGCACGGTCCGGGCCGAGGGCCCGGCCTGGGACGAGGACGCCCCGTCGGTGGCCCGGATGCGCCAGGCCGGTGCGGTGTTCGTCGGCAAGACGACCACCCCCGAGTTCGGCTGGAAGGGTGTCACCGACAGCCCGCGGCACGGCGTGACGGGCAATCCGTACGACGCGGGGCGCACCGCGGGCGGCTCCAGCGGGGGCAGCGCGGCGGCCGTGGCGCTGGGCGCGGGGCCGCTGAGCCTGGGCACCGACGGCGGCGGATCGGTCCGCATCCCCGCGTCGTTCTGCGGGATCTTCGCCCTCAAGGCCACCTACGGCCGGATTCCCCTCTATCCGGCGAGCCCGTTCGGGACGCTGGCGCACGTCGGGCCGATGACCCGGGACGCGGCCGACGCGGCGCTGATGATGGACGTGATCACCGGCGCGGACTGGCGGGACTGGTCCCAGCTCGCACCGGGCACCGCCTCCTTCCGCGACACACTGACCGGCCCGGTGGCCGGGCTCCGGGTGGCGTACAGCCCGTCGCTCGGCTGGGATGTGCCGGTGGCGCCCGAGGTCGCCGCGGCGGTCCGCGGCGCCGTCGACCGTCTCGCCGCGCTCGGCGCGCACGTCGAGGAGGTGGATCCGGGCATCACCGACCCGGTGGAGGCGTTCCACACCCTGTGGTTCAGCGGCGCGGCACGGGTGGTGCAGAACCTGGGCGACGACGACCGGCAGCTGCTCGACCCGGGCCTGCGGGAGATCTGCGACCAGGGTGCCCGCTACAGCGCGCTGGACTACCTGGCCGCGGTGGACACGCGCATGGCGCTGGGCCAGGCGATGGGGCGCTTCCACGAGACCTACGACCTGCTGATCACGCCGACCGAGCCGATCACCGCCTTCGAGGCGGGCGCCGAGGTGCCGGCCGGGTCGGGGCACACCCGCTGGACGGGCTGGACACCGTTCACCTACCCCTTCAACCTCACCCAGCAGCCCGCCGCCACCGTCCCCTGCGGGGTGGACGGCGACGGGCTGCCGATCGGCGTGCAGCTGGTCGGGGCGCGGCACGCGGACGCGCTGGTGCTGCGCGCCGCGCACGCCCTCTACGAAGCGGGGGCCGCGGAGATCCCCGCTCCCGCTACACCCGGCGGAAGTTGAGCGACTCCCCCAGGGCGCCGGCCCGCCACAGGTCCTGACAGGCATCGGCCATCCGGTCCAGGCCGTCGACGACGGCGCCCCACACGATCCCGGGGACCCAGCCCGCGTCACCGTTGATCAGCAGATTGTTGCGCTCGTAGAAGAGCGCGAGATCGACGACGGTGGCGCGGCCCTGGTGCTTGGCCTGGGTCTCGTAGCCGTAGGACTTGGTGCCCAACTGGGTGTCACTGAAGGTGAAATAGCACAGATCACCGGGGATCGGGGTGATCGTCGGGTTCTCCAGCGGTGGCTCCTCGGGGGCGAACGGCGGGACGAGCGTGTAGATCTCGTTGCGGGCGTACTTGGCGTGGTAGACGTCGCCGCCGAGCGGGAGGGCGTCCCATACGGCGTCGCAGGTGATCGGCGCGCGGTCGTCGAGCAGCTTGGCCGTGCAGCTCACGCCGCGCTTGTCCAGGGAGACTTCGATGAAGCGATCAGTCATGCCCAGATCGTAGGGGGGCAATACCGGCGTACGGAACAACTCAGAGGCGCTTATATCAAGGGCTGGAAACGATCGGCATATCTGCCGATCGTTCGGGTAGTCGCGCGCCCATGGCGCCACCACACGGGAACACCTCAAAATCCAAAGGACAATGGCCTAGCGGCATCCGCCGTCGCACGCTGCTCGCGGGGGTAGCGGCGCTCGGCACAGCGGGTGCGATCGGAGGGACCAGCGGCTGCAGTCAGGTACCGACGGCCGACGCCAAGGACGGCGGCCACCTGCTGGAGCGGCTGCGTGCGAAGGGCTCGGTCACCCTGGGTCTGGCGGGTGAGCAGCCGTACAGCTACATCGGCCGGGACGGCAAGATGACCGGCTCGTCACCCGCCATCGCCAAAGAGATCTTCAAACGGCTCGGCGTACCCAAGGTCGAGCCCTTTCCGACCGATTTCGGCTCTTTGATCGTCGGGCTGAATTCTCAGCAGTTCGATGTGGTCGCCGCCGGGATGTACATCAATCCGGAACGCTGCGCCAAGGTCATCTTCGCCGATCCCGAGTACCAGATGCTGGACGCTTTCATTGTCCGCAAGGGCAATCCCATGAAACTCCGCACCTACAAGGACATCGCCAAAACCGGGGCAAAGATGGCGACCGGCGTCGGATACGCCGAACTGGACTACGCCAAGGAAGCCGGCGTCAAGAACGTCTCCACCCTCCCGGACCAGCTGGCCGGGCTGCTCGCCGTCGAGCAGGGCCGGGTGGACGTCTTCGTGGGCACCGCGGTCACCGTGCGCAACGTCGTACGCCAGTCGAGGACCACCAAGGCAGAGGCGACCGCCGAGGTCACGCCGCTGGTGGACGGCAAGCCGGTCATCGATGTCGGCGGCTTCGCCTTCCGGACCCCCGAGACGGCGCTGCGCGACGCGTTCAACCGCGAGCTGCACAAGATGAAGAAGACCGGCGAGCTCCTGGACCTGATGCGGCCTTTCGGTTTCAAGAAGGACCAGATGACGGAGATCACCGCCAAGGAGAAGTGCCGGCCATGAGCGATATCACCTGGGGTTTGTGGGAACTCCTCCTCAAAGGCGTGTGGATCACCGTTCAGCTGACCGTATACAGCGCCGCACTCGGCGCCGCGGTGGCCTTCGTGATCGGCATCGCGCGCACCCACCGGCTGTGGATCGTCCGTTTCCTGTCCGGCGCCTATTTCGAGATCTTCCGCGGCACCTCCGCGCTGATCTTGATGTTCTGGGTGTTCTTCGTGCTGCCGATGGGCTTCGGCTGGCAGCTGATCCCGATGTGGGCCGCGGTCCTCACACTGGGCCTGACGTACGGCGCGTACGGCTCCGAGGTGGTGCGCGGCGCGATCGCCGCGGTCTCCCCGGCGCAGCGCGAGGCGGGCATCGCGCTCAGCTTCTCGCCGGCCCAGCAGCTGCGGAAGATCATCCTGCCGCAGGCCTGGCCGGACATGATCCCGCCCTTCAACAACCTGCTGATCGAGCTGCTCAAGGGCACCGCGCTGGTGTCGATCCTGGGCGTCGGCGACATCACCTTCGGTGCTTCGCTGGTGCGCAACGCCACCGCGCAGAGCGCTCCCGTCTACACCGTCATCCTGGTCATGTACTTCGTACTGGCCTTTGTGCTGACCCGTGGGATGCGCGTGGTGGAGCGGCACGCCAAGGCAGGCATCGGCCAGGCACCGCCCGAGCGGACCGCCATGACAAGCAAGCTGAGCATCGGCGGGCAGGCCGGGCCGGCGAACGGCACGGCGGCCGGCGCCGCGGCGGAGGGTGATGTGCGATGACGTTCGACTGGTCCGCGGTCGGCGATTTCCTGCCGACGTTCTGGAAAGGCGTCCTGGTCACCCTCCAGGCCCTGGCGCTCGGTTCGCTGATCGCCTTCGCCCTCGGCCTCGTATGGGCCCTGGCGCAGCGCTCCCCCCTCAAGGTGGTGCGCTGGCCGGTGACCGCGCTCACCGAGTTCGTGCGCAACACCCCGCTGCTGGTGCAGCTGTTCTTCCTCTACTACGTCATGCCCGAGTGGGGCATCACGCTCACCGCCATGGTCACCGGCGTGATCGGCCTGGGCCTGCACTACTCGACGTACACCGCCGAGGTCTACCGCGCCGGCATCGACGGCGTGCCGGCCGGCCAGTGGGAGGCGGCCACCGCGCTGAGCCTGCCGCGCAGCCGCACCTGGATAGCGGTGATCCTGCCGCAGGCCATCCGCCGTGTGGTTCCGGCGCTGGGCAACTACGTCATCGCGATGCTGAAGGACTCGCCGATGCTCTTCGCGATCGGCGTGCTGGAGATGCTGGGTGAGGCACGGCAGTTCTCCTCCTCGACCTTCCAGACCGTCGAGCCGTACACGGTCGTCGGTATCGCCTTCATCCTGATCGCCTACCCCGCTTCTCTTCTCCTGCGAGCCCTGGAGCGTCGTCTTGTCCGCTGACAGCAACACCCCCAACACCACCGGCCCCCAGGACGCGGCGGACCGGTCCAAGGAGACGGCCAACCCGGCGGTCGACGGCAGCGAGCTGATCCACTTCGACAAGGTCACCAAGCGCTTCGGCTCCCACACCGTCCTCGACTCGCTGGACATGAAGGTGTTCTCCGGCAAGCACGTGACCCTGATCGGGCCCTCCGGCTCCGGCAAGACCACGATTCTGCGGCTGATGATGACGCTGCTGAAGCCGGACGAGGGCACCATCAAGCTCAACGGCGAATACCTCACGCACGAGGAGAAGGGCGGCAAGCTCGTCCCGGCGAGCGACCGCCACAGCCGTGAGGTCCGCAAGAACATCGGCATGGTCTTCCAGCAGTTCAACCTCTTCCCCAACATGAAGGTGCTGCGGAACATCACCGAGGCCCCGGTGCACGTCCTGGGCCTGGAGAAGGACGCGGCCGAGGAGCGTGCCCGGGAGCTGCTCGACCTGGTCGGCCTCACCGAGCACCTCGACAAGTACCCGACCCAGCTCTCGGGCGGACAGCAGCAGCGGGTCGCCATCGCGCGGGCGCTGGCGATGCGGCCGCAGGTCCTGCTGCTCGACGAGGTGACCTCGGCGCTCGACCCGGAGCTGGTGGCGGGCGTGCTGGACGTCCTGCGGGACATCGCGCACACCACCGACATCACGATGCTCTGCGTCACGCACGAGATGAACTTCGCCCGCGACATCTCCGACTGCGTGATGATGTTCGACGCCGGCCGGGTCATCGAGTACGGGCCGCCGGAGCAGATGTTCACGGACCCGGAGCACGAGCGGACCCGCGAATTCCTGAGCGCGGTGCTCTGACACCGCCCCCCGTGCCGGAGCCCGGTCCCCTCGGTGGGGGGGCCGGGCTCCGGCGCGTCACGAAGATGCCGGAGCCCACCCGGCGATCCCACGGGCGCCGTTCGGGCGGCCACCGGCGACCCTCGATCGGGTTCCCGTGCCATGGTCATATGCCAGGGTGGCGCGCTCCTGGACAGACGCGTGCCCGCCTATGCTTTTCGGTCAAGACCCCCTCCATCGGAGGCCGTTGACCGCTATCGTGAGACGAGCCCCGTTGTACGGGAACGGTCGCGGCCAAGCGTCGACCGCGTCCAGTGCGACGACGGTCACGACGCAAGCGGTAACAACCTGCTAGGGGGACACCGTGGCGCTGAAGCCCGAGCCGACCGCGCCGTTCCATTCGGTGCAGTACGCCCTTCGCGTGCTCGAAACGATCTCCAGGCACGCCCACGGCGTGACCGACGCGCAGATCGCACGCGAAACAGCCATGTCCCCGGACCACCTCTCCCACATGCTGTCGATGCTGCAGCGCGAAGGCTATGTGGAGCAGGTCGGGGACGGGGCATATGTGGTCGGCGATTCACTGCTGCTGCTGGGATCGGGCGGTGAGCGCACCCATGCCCTGCGGGACAAGCTGCAGGTGACGCTCGACGAACTGCGGGACTCCGTCGGCGCGGCGGTCTACATCAGCCGGTACATCGACGGCGAGGTCAAGATCCTCCACTACGCCGACGGACCGCTCGCCCCGAAGGTCAACGAGTGGGCCGAATTCCGCCGTACGGCGCACGCCAGCGCGGTCGGCAAGTGCCTCCTCGCGCAGCTCGACCACGACGGCCGCAAGGACCACCTCTCCCGTCACAAGACCGCCCGGCTCACCTCGCGGACGATCACCAACGAGAAGGTGCTGTTCCACAAGCTCGACAGCCAGCCGCCGACGGTCCCGGTCCTCGACCTCCAGGAGTACGCCGTCGGCACGGTCTGCGCCGCCGTACCGATCACGGCCGGTTCGACGGTCGGCTGCCTCGCGCTGTCCATGCCGCTTGAGCATGCCCACCGCCTGCGCCAGGCCGCCGATGCCCTCAACCGTCGCGCCGCTCCGGTGCTGCTCTCGCTCGCGATCTGACCGGCCGGATCCGATTGGCCGGATCTGACCGGCCGGGCGTGTCACGGCCGGCCGGCGCGGAAGCGTCCCCGCGGCGCGCACGCCGGTTCACGCGCGGGCTGCGCCCCGCGGGCACCGTCGGCCGGCCCGGCCGGGAGCTCCCCCGGGCATGGTCTTCAGCACCCTTTCGGACCAGGTAGTATTTCTTTCGTCAGCGCGCGCCGCTAGCTCAGTTGGTTAGAGCAGCTGACTCTTAATCAGCGGGTCCGGGGTTCGAGTCCCTGGCGGCGCACGTGTGAAGTGGGCGTTCTCGGTTCTCCGGGGACGCCCACTTCGTCGTTGCGCACAGGCGGTCGCTCACCGGTCCAGCAGATGGTCCCGTTCGTGGTCGCGGTAGTGCGCCAGGAGCACGGCACGGTCCCCCGCGGTGAACGGCCGGTACCTCCGCCCCGATGCCCCCTGGCACTCGGCGCCTCCCGCGGCACCGGCCCCTTGTGGCGACCACCACACCTGCTCGGGACAGCGGAAGCCGGTCCGGCGCAGCGCGACCCGGTGCACCTTGTTGGTGGCGGTCACCGGCAGCGCCACCACCGGCCGTACGAAGCGGGGTGCCATCTTCGTCCCCAGGTCCGGCTGGGCGGCGAGGAAGGCCGCGAAGTCGTCGGGGTCGAATGCCGCGCCCTCGCGCAGTGCGAGGGCCGCCATCACCTGGTCGCCCGCGACGGGGTCGGGCACGGCGTACACGGCGACTCCGGCGGCCGGGGCGTAGCGGGCAAGGATGTTCTCGATCATCGCGGCAGCGAGGTTCTCGCTGTCGACCCGCAGCCGGTCGTCCGTGCGCCCGGCGAAATGGAAGAACCCCTCGGCGTCCCTGAAGAAGAGGTCGCCGCTCCAGTACCAACCCGCGCCGCGGCCCGCGGCCCTGCCCCTGGTGCGGGCGGCGGTGGCCTCGGGGTTGCGCCAGTAGCCCTCGAAGGAGCTGCGGCCGCGGTTGACCAGCTCCCCTATGGCCTGCTCGCCGTTGAGCAGGCGGCCTGCCGCGTCGAGGTGGGCGGGCGGCAGCTCGACGCCGGTCTCCGGGTCGACGACGGCGAGGTCGTCCCCCGGGGCGGGCCGCCCGATGGCGCCCGGTGGGGTGTCCGGCGAACGCTGGAGCGCGGCGCCGCCCTCGGACGAGCCGTATCCCTCGGTGAGGCGCACACCGAACCGTTCGGCGAAGCGGGCGGCGTCCACGCTGCCGGCCTCGGTGCCGAAACCGGCGCGCAGCCGGTGGTCGTGGTCGTCGGGGCCCGGCGGGGTGGCGAGCAGATACTGCACGGCACGGCCGACGTAGGTGAAGTAGGTGGCGCCGTAGCGGCGGACGTCCGGGAGGAAGGCGGAGGCGGAGAAGCGGCGGCGCAGCGCGACGGCAGCGCCGCCGGCCAGCGCGGGCGCCCAGCCGGCGATGACGGCGTTGCCGTGGAACATCGGCATGCAGAGGTAGTGGACGTCGTCCCGGCGCACGCCGAAGTACCCGGCCAGGGAACGGCCGGCGGCCGCCAGTCTGCCTTGGGTGCAGAGGGCGGCCTTCGGCGCCCCGGTGGATCCGGAGGTGAAGCAGAGCAGCATCCGGGTGGCCGGGGTGGGCGTGCCTCCCCGGCCGGTGCCGATGACTTCGGCGGGGCGGGCCCCCTCGTACGGCGTGAGCAGTTCCTGGTAGGCCGGGTCGTCCACGACGAGCACACGGTCGGGCGGGACGGGGAGTTGCAGGCCGGTCAGCAGCGGCAGGTGGGCGCGTTCGGTGATCACCAGCGCGCAGTCGGTGTGGGCGATGTCGCGGGCGAGCTCCGGGCCGCGGCGGGTGGGGTTGATGCCGGCCACGGCCGCCCCGGCGAGCGCCGCCGCACTCAGCCACAGCGCGTATTCGGGGACATTGTCCAGCAGCACACCGATGTGCGGCGGTGCGGCGGGCGGCAGCAGATCGCCGAGCAACGCCGCTCGGGCGGCTGCCCCGGCGGCCAGCTCGTGATGGGTCAGAGTGAGGTCGCCGCAGGTGGCGCCCGGCCGGTGGTCGCCCCACTGCGCGAGCACGAGTTCCGCGACGGTGGCGGCGCCGTGGCCTTCGCGGGAGGTGCCGCCGCTACTGGTGCCGTTGGCTGCCATGGCGCCGCAGCGTAGCTGACGCTCCGTCAGTTGTGGAGAGGGTTGGAGGGGATGAGGTGTACGGGACGCCGCCCGCGCAGCACTCCCGGCGACGCGCCGAGGGCCTCCCCGGGGGAAGTCAGGGAGGCCCAGCGGTAGCGCGCCGCCGTCGCCGGGCGGGCCGAACGTCAGGAGACGTCGACGTCCGAGCAGGCGTAGAAGGCGTTGCCCGTGTCGGCGACGTTCCAGACGCCGAGAATGAGGTGCCGGCCGGACTTCTGGGTGGGCACGGTGCCCTGGTGCTGCACCGTCTGGCCCGGCTGGGCGCCGCCCATCGGGACCGTCATGAACGGCTCGGGTTCGAGGTCGGCACGGGTGAGGGGCTTGCTCGGGTCGTAGCCGTCCTTGGTGATGAAGTACTGGAAATCAGCGGTCGAGTGACGTGCGGTCAGCCGCCAGGTGAAGGTGTATCCCTGCCCCGCGGAGAGCTTGGTGCCGGGCCAGTCGCCGCCCCGCGGGTCGTCCAGCTCGGCGAAGTTGTCGTGGCCGCCGGAGCAGATCTTGCCGTCGGCGGGGCCGGCGGCAGGGAAACCCTTGGGCGCCTCGACGCTCTGCGGTTCGTACTGGATCGCGCCGCAGTCCTTGACGGTGCCGTTGGCGCAGAGCGCCTGCCGGCTGGGGGGCGCGTCGCTGTAGCCGTGGCTGGAGGCGCTGCCGGTCGACAGGAAGGAGACGCCGACGATGCCGAGACCTATCACGGCAGCACTGAGCTTTTTGCGCATGCTTCGCTCCTGAAGAACGTGGGGGGAGTTCCGTGAGCTGGAAGTGCGGTCTAGACCAAACCGCAGACTAGTAAGCGGTGTTGGACATGTCCAGACCAATAACGCTCGGATCTCCGGGACTGCCCCACGGGCCTTGACGGCACGCCACTGACAGGCAACAGGGGGCGACGAGCGGCGGCGCGTGGGCCGCTTCCTGCCACGCGCCCGCCCTTGTCGGCCAGGGCGCCCGACCGCCGCCCCACCGTCCCCAGGGGTCAGGCCGCCGCCGTGAGGGAGCCGGATTCCGGGCGGGCGGCCGCGTGCACCAGCGCGGTGTACGTGCGCCGGAGTGCGATCAGCGACTCCTGGGCCTCGCGGTAGACCGCGGCATCGGGGCCACCCCGGTGCGCCAGGGTGCGCACCGGCGCGCAGTGGCGGTCCATCGCGCTGAGCCAGGCGCGGTGCTGCGCGGGCAGGTGGCGGCGCTGGTACTGGCGCCCGCCCTCCCCCACCCGTCCTCGCCCGCCGATGCCCAGCACCGCGTCCGCGGCCTGAAGGACAGGCGGCTCCAGGGCGCCCTGTTCGGCGAGCGCGGCAAGCACCGCGCTCTGCGGCGAGGTGGTCACCGGAGCGTCCGCCAACTCGGCCGTCTCCGCGCGTAGCTGGGCGCGGAGAGCGTGCTGGATGCGGACCAGACGACGCAGCGCGGTGGGCGTGGAGGAGTCGTCGGGCGCGCGGCCGGCGAGGGTCTCGGCGAGCCGGAAGAGCCAGATGCCGTGCGCCTCCAGCCGGGTCGCGGCGAGCATCAGCCGGTCCAGGCGGCTCAGCGGCTGCCCCTCCGGTGCCCAGCGGACGATCGGTACGAGCGGTTCGGTGCGGGCCAGCTGGTCGATGGGGATGTGCCGGCGCGGCTTCCGTTCGGGGGCCCAGTTGTGCAGCGCGAGGGTGGGCAGCGCGACGAACTGGTCATGGTCGATCCGTTGCGCGATCGCCGCCCACAGGTCGAGGAACGCCTCGTCGGCGACCTTGCGGGCAGCCGGTGCGAGCGGGTCGAGACCTCCCCAGCCGCAGGCCACCGCGATCACCGCGACCCGCATCGCGGCGGCCTCGGCGTTGCGCGGCGAGAGCCGCGAGACCCGCTGCCGCAGGGCACTCAACTCCTGGGCGTGGTGCGCACGGTCGACCAGGTCGACGGCACTCTCGCGGCCCGGGGCGAGCGCCGCGGCGCGGGCCATGGCGTCCAGCCGCGTCCAGGTACCGATCATGGAACGGACCGGGGGCCGCTCGGGCAGGAAGCCGTGCGCCCGCGGGTCGTGCGGCGCGTTCGGGGAGAGGGCGTGCCCGTCCTCGCTCGCGGTGTGGTCCGCGCCGCCGCGCGGCGGCCGGGCCGCCCGGGACCGCCCGCCCTCCCCCGGCGCTGTACGCGGCGCCGGGTCTCGTTCGGGCGGCACGCCCTGGCCGGGAACCGTCACAGTGGTCAGGGACGTCATCAGCACTTCCCCGCGAGCAGCCGGGCCAGATGGGTGTCCATGTCGAGGTAGTCGTCCTCGTGTCCGGGCGGCACGATCGCCACCGTCTGCTCCAGCCATGCGGTCAGCTCCGTCGCGCGCACCGACAGCTCGCAGACGCTGTCGTCGGTGGACAGTTCGATGTGCACGCGCCGCCGGCCGCCCGGCTCCCCGGTTGGCCACACCCGTACGTCCCCCTCGCCGGCTTCGCCGCACAGCCCGGCGAGCAGCAGGTCACGGGCGAACAGCCAGGTGGCGATCGTCCGGCCGCGGCTGAGGAAGGCGACCTCGACCTCGTACGGACGGTCACTGCGGTAGCTGAAGCGGCCGGCCACCGGAGCGGTTTCGTCCGGCCCGAGGAGGAACTGCATCTCAAGGGTGCGCTTGGCTGTCGACACCACGACGATCAACCTTTCCGAGGGAGGGGCGGATCCCGGTGGACCCGGGCCTGGGCGCGCGTCCTACCAGACGCACCTGTGCAGGTCGGGGTTGCGGGAGGTGAAGAAGGAGTGACGGACGCCATGCCGGGGCGGGCCGCGCGGTCGCCCCGGCCCGGAGCCCGGACCCGGCACGCGGGTCCGGCGCGGGGGCCGGCACGGGGGCTCGGCGCCTCGCGGCGGCGCGCGAGGTGTCCCGCCACCGCCATCTCGGGCCCTCCTGAGCTCCGGAACCCTTCGACTCTCGCCTCGGCATCGACCTCAGCCTCTCAACTGGTGGGAGATACCGCATGTTGACGGGGCAACTGATGAAGAAGAGGAATAAAAAGGGGCATTTTGCCCTGTACCGGGCGAATGGCCGCGGGGGCGGACACCTCGGACGGAACGTACGTTCGGGCCTCGTCGGGGCGGACCCGCAGGGCGGAAAGGCGAGACCCGGAAGGGGCGCACCTGTGCCGGGGATCACACCGCTTGACCGCGTGAGGAGCCCTGCTGTGGGTACGGGGCATGCCTGGAGTTCGTGTAAAGTTCTTCAGGTCAGCGCGCGCCGCTAGCTCAGTTGGTTAGAGCAGCTGACTCTTAATCAGCGGGTCCGGGGTTCGAGTCCCTGGCGGCGCACATAACACTGAGGCCCCTCGCCATGCGAGGGGCCTCAGTCGTTGTCGGGACCAGGCCGCGGGCGGGGCCTTCCCTTGTGCGGAGCAGCCGGGGGGGGGGGGGGGGGGCCGCCCCCCCCCCCCCCCCCCGGGGGGGGGGCCGGCGCGGCGCCCCCCCCCCCCCCCCCCCCCCCCCCCCCCCCCCCCGCGCGGGGCGCGCGCACCCGGCC